>NZ_BDAY01000019.1 GCF_001612685.1 Nocardia altamirensis NBRC 108246 | reverse complement strand
AAGTTCAGCAACCATTTCTCTCACGCCAACGAACCTCGGCAACCACTTCTCTCACGCCGATGGGCCCGGCAACCATTTCTCTCACGCCAACGAGCCCCGGCAACCACTTCTCTCACGCCGACGCGAGGCTTGTCACCTCGGAGGGGGTTCCGGCGCGAGAGTTGGTGCAGCCATGTCCCGTTCGCACGGGTAGCGGTTCACGAGTGGTACATGACGGAGGCGTTTACGGCGTGTCGCCTCCACCATGTACCACTCGCGGAAGCAGGCGGCACCGAGTGGGACATCACCGAGGACGCTCCCGGGTGTTGGCTCCCATCTGTCTCGCTCCGGAGGCGGCGGTCCGGACCTACGCGTCCGCGGCAGCCGCCGCGAATTGGGCGTTGTAGAGGCGATAGTAGGCGCCGCGCTCCTCGAGCAGGCGGGTGTGGGTGCCGTGTTCGACGATGCGGCCCTGTTCCATGACGACGATCAGGTCGGCGTCACGGATGGTGGACAGGCGGTGGGCGATGACGAAGCTGGTGCGGTCGCGGCGCAGGGCCGCGGTGGCGTGCTGCACCAGCAGTTCGGTGCGGGTGTCGACCGAGCTGGTCGCCTCGTCCAGGATCAGGATGGACGGCTTCGCCAGGAAGGCCCGTGCGATGGTGATGAGCTGCTTCTCGCCCGCGCTGACACCGGAGCCTTCCTCGTCGATGACGGTGTCGTAGCCGTCGGGCAGGGCGTGCACGAAGCGGTCGACGTAGGCGGCGCGCGCGGCGGCGAGGATGTCTTCCTCGCTTGCGTTCGGGTTGCCGTAGGCGATGTTCTCCCGGATGGTGCCCTTGAACAGCCAGGTGTCCTGCAAGACCATGCCGATGCGGGACCGCAGATGGTCGCGGGTGATCTCGGTGGTGTCGACACCGTCGATGGTGATGGTGCCGGAGTCGAGCTCGTAGAACCGCATCAGCAGATTCACCAGCGTGGTCTTGCCCGCGCCGGTCGGGCCGACGATGGCGACCACGTGGCCGGGCTCGGCGATCAGCGACAGCCGCTCGATCACCGGCGTCTCCGGCTCGTAGCGGAACGAGATGCCCTCGAACTCGACCTGTCCCCGGTCGACCGGTCGTGCATCGGCCATCACCGGATCCGGGCTCTCCTCCTCGGCGTCGAGGATCTCGAAGATCCGCTCGGCCGAGGCGACGCCGGACTGCAGCAGGTTCGCCATCGCGCCGATCTGGGTGAGCGGCTGGCTGAACTGGCGCGAGTACTGGATGAACGCCTGCACCTCGCCGAGCGAGAGCTGACCCGTCGCCACCCGCAGGCCACCGACCAGCGCCACCAGCACGAAGTTCACGTTCCCGAGGAACATGATCGCGGGCATGATCAGCCCGGAGATGAACTGCGCCTTGAAACTCGACTGGTAGAGCTGTTCGTTGCGCTTGTCGAATTCCTGGCCGACCTCGCGGTTGCGGCCGAACGCCGTGACGATCTCGTGGCCGGTGTAGGCTTCCTCGACCTGGGCGTTCACCATGCCGGTGTATTTCCACTGGTCCACGAAATGCGGCTTGGAGCGCTTGGCGATCTGCGCGGTCACGATGATCGCGGCGGGCACGGTGAGCAGCGCGATCAACGCGAGCAGCCACGAGATCCAGAACATCATCACCAGGATGCCGAGCACGGTGAACAGCGAGACGATCAGCTGGCTCATGGTCTGCTGCAGGCTCTGCGACACGTTGTCGACGTCGTTGGTGACCCGGCTCAGCACGTCGCCGCGCGCCTGGGAATCGAAGTAGCGCAACGGAAGCCGATGCAGCTTGTCCTCGATGTCGCTGCGCAGGCGCTTGACCGTCCTGTTGATCACCAGGTTCAGCAGGTAGGCCTGCAGCCAGCCGAGCACGGAGGCACCGACGTAGAGGGCGAGCACAAGCAGCAGCACCCGGCCGACGGCATCGAAGTCGACGCCGACGCCTGGCACCACGTTCATGGCGCTGAGCATGTCGGCAAAGGTGTTCTGGCCCTTGGCCCGCAGCGCTTCGACCGCCTGCTCCTTGGTGGTGCCTGGCGCGAAGTTCAACTGCTTGCCGACCACACCGTCGAAGACCAGGTTGGTCGCCTTGCCGAGCAGGTACGGACCGAGGGTGTTCAGCACCACCGAGCCGATGGCGAGCGCGATGACGAGCCAGACGTATTTCTTCTCCGGCGCGAGCCTGCGCAACAACCGTTTCAGCGACGGCTTGAACGACTTCGGCTTGGTCCCGGGCGCACCGGGGGCAGGCATGCCCGGCCTCATCGGACCTCCTCCGCACTGAGCTGGGACGCCACGATTTCCTGGTATTCCTTGCAATCACGCATCAACTGCTCGTGCGAGCCGATGCCTGCCATCTCGCCGTCCTCGAGCACCACGATCTGGTCGGCGTCGCGAATGGTGGTAATCCGTTGCGCCACAATGATGACCGAGCAATCCTTGGTCACCGTGCGCAGTGCCTGCCGCAGCCTGGCGTCGGTCGCGACGTCGAGCGCGGAGAACGAGTCGTCGAACAGGTAGACCCGCGGCGCCTTCACCAGCGCCCTGGCGATCGCGAGCCGCTGGCGCTGACCGCCGGAGACCGTGGTGCCACCCTGCGCCACCGGAGTCTCCAAGCCCTGCGCCATCTCTCGCACGAAGTCGTCGGCCTGCGCGATCTCCAGACATCGCCACAGTTCCTCGTCGGTGGCGTCCGGGTTGCCATAGCGCAGGTTGCTCGCGACCGTTCCCGAGAACAGGTACGCCTTCTGCGGAACCAGGCCGATCTGCTCGCGCAGTACCTCGAGGTCGATGTGCCGAATGTCGGTGCCGCCGAGGTAGACCGCGCCGTCGGTGACGTCCATCAGCCGGGGCACCAGGTTGAGCAGCGTGGTCTTGCCCGCGCCGGTGGAGCCGACGATCGCGGTGGTGGTGCCCGGCTTCGCTTGGAACCGAATGCCTTTCAGCACCGGCTTCTCCGCGCCGGGATAGGCGAACTCGGCGAACTGGAAGTCGACCTCGGCCGGGTCACCCTTGAACGGCTGCGGCAGCGGCGGCGGCACCACCGACGACTCGGTCTCCAGCACCTCGCCGATCCGGTCGGCGGAGACCGCGGCGCGCGGCGCCATCATGGCCAGGAACGAGGCCATCATCACAGCCATCAGGATCTGCATGATGTAGGACAGCATCGCGGTGAGCGAGCCGATCTGCATGGTGCCCGCGTCGACGGCGTGCCCACCGAACCAGATCACCGCCACCGCAGTGACATTGCTGATCAGCATGACCAGCGGGAACATCAACGCCATCAACCTGCCGACGCGCAGCGCGGTGTCGGTCAGCTCCGAGTTGGCGATGCCGAAGCGCCAGGTCTCCTGGCGTTCCCTGACGAAGGCGCGGACCACCCTGATGCCGGTGATCTGCTCGCGCAGCACCCGATTGACCTCGTCGATCCTGGTCTGCATGTCCCGGAAGCCCGGCACCATCCTGCTGATGATGAACGCCATCGACAGCCCGAGCGCGGGCACCGCGATCAGCAGCAGCCAGGACAGGCCGAGGTCCTCGCGCAGCGCCATGAAGATGCCGCCGATGCACATGATCGGCGCCATCACCAGGATCGTCGCCGACATCACGATGAGCAGCTGAACCTGCTGAATGTCGTTGGTATTGCGGGTGATCAGCGACGGCGCACCGAACATGCCGACCTCGCGCGCGGAGAAGGTGCCGACCCGATGCAGCAGCGCGCCGCGCATATCGCGGCCTGCGCCCATCGCCGCCTGGGCACCGAGGTACACCGAGCAGGCGGAGGCGATGATCTGCACACCGGTGACCGCGAGCATCCACAGGCCGGTGTCCCAGATATAGCCGATATCGCCCTTGGTGACGCCGTTGTCGATGAGGTCGGCGTTGAGGCTCGGCAGGTAGAGCATCGCGATCACCGCGATCAGCTGCAGGACCACGACGCCCGCCAACTGGGTGCGATAGGGGCGCAGCGAGGTACGAAGCAGACGAATCAACATGATGAATCGCAGGCTACTCGCACCGAGTGACGCACGTCATCGCGGTTTCGACCGGCACAGCTGCCATTCCTGCTGGCGCTTTCGCGCCGAACACACTGGTCAGCGATGCTCTCTGCGCACCCAGGCACCCGGGTCCTCGGTCAGCGCGTCGATGAATTGCGGCAGCCGATCATTGGCGATGTCGTCGATCGACACATTCTCCAGTACCGCACGAATATTCACGCGCAACGCGATCCAGACCCGCTGCAGGGATTCGGCGGCGCCGGGATAGGTCACGTCCTCGGGACGCTCGCCGCGCACCGACGCGAGCGGGCCCTCGATCGCCCGGATCACGTCGGCGACGGAGATCTCGGTGGCTGGTCTGGCCAGCCAGTACCCGCCGTCGGGGCCGCGCCTGCTGATCACCAGCTCGCCGCGGCGCAGGTCGCCGAGCACGGTCTCCAGCACCTTGGGCGGGATTCGCTGGGCGGTTGCGATCGCCTCGGCCTTCACGACGGGCGCGATCTGGACGCCAGGCGCGGCGGCGAACGGGGCCTGGTTCAGCTTCGGTGCGCGGGCGATCTCGAGCAGCGTCCGCACCGCGTAATCGACCTTCGCGGTGATGTGCACAGCGACTCCTGGCATTCCGGTTGGTCCGGTCAGTAGCTGCAATCTACGCGGTTAGCACGCTGGTCGCCGCATCCAACAAGGTGGTTTCCACCAGGGTGTCGTCGGCGCCTGGCACCAGTTCCTTGGAAACCAGTGCGACCCGGATCATTTCGAGGGCCGCGGACGCGCGCAGCTTGGCCGCATCGCTGGCGTCCGGTCCGGCGAGCCAGTCGCGCAGCACCTGACTGTTGTCGATGAGGTCGGGGTACCTGTCGACCATCGCGTTCACGATGGCCGCCGTGTCGCGCATGATCAGGCCGCCCGCGTCCCGGTGCGCGATCAGGCCGCGCAGGTAGGTGCGCAGCACGGTACGGATGCCGTCCGCGTCGTGCGGCACCTCGTCGAGATTCTCGACGACCGCACGCACGTGATCGAGGATCGGGTCGATGATCGCCAGCAGCAGATCGAGCTTCGAGGCGTAGTGATAGTAGAGCGAGGCCTTTGTGATTCCTACCGCATCGGCCACCTCGCGCAGGCTCGATTGTTCGAATCCTTTGGCGCTGAAGAGCTTCACCGCGGCGTCGCGGATCGCGATTTTCGTACTCCGACCAGCGGCAACGGTGTCTGAGGCAGACCGAAGAGTCATGGGATGATCCTCTCACCACTCGTGCGCTGAGCTAATGATGCCGACAAAATTGAGGTTGTCCCTCCGTTTAAGCCTTGGGTAGTCTACCTACCGCACGGTAGGCAGAAAGCGTCAATGTGTAGGCGGGGGGCAGGGCAACCCCGCGAGTGCTTGTCTCCGGCCTGAATCAGCACGCCCCAAGCATCGCTAGGAGTTCTCCTCGTGTCCGTTTATCTCTACCGATGGGGGAAGTTCGCTTTCCGCCGAAAATGGATAGTGCTTCCCGTCTGGCTTGTCCTTTTCCTGCTGCTCGGTGGTCTCGGCGCGCAGCTCAGCAAGCCGATGAGCAACGATTTCAGCATGCCGGACCTGCCGTCCGCACGCGCGAACGACATTCTGGACAAGCATTTTCCCGGTGCTTCCGCAGCGTTCAAGTTCGACGCCGTCACCGGCACCTACGTGATCGGTGCGCCGGCAGGCCAGAAGCTCACCGACCCGGCGAACCGCACCGCGCTCGACGCGTTCCTCGCCAAGCTCAAAGACCTCGACATCGTCGACCACGCCAAACCGCTGGTCAACCCGGTCGAAGCGGCCGAGAAGATGGGCTGCCTTGCCGATCCGGATCCGGCCAAGTGCAGCGGCGCCCCGTTGAACGTGCTCAGCAAGACGGTGCCCGACTCGGTGGCCGTGCTGAACGTGCCGTTCACCATCAAGAAGTTCACCGACGTCACCGACGCGCAGCGCGACGCGGCCTATGCGGTCGCCTCCGACGCGCGCAACGCAGGCCTCACCGTCGAGATGAGCGGCTCGATCGCGATGAAGCAGGAGATGCCGAGCGGCAAGTCCGAGATGATCGGCATGGGCGTCGCACTGATCGTGATGATCGTGGCGTTCGGCGCGATCGTCGCCGCCTTCGTCCCGATCTTCACGGCGATCGTCGGCCTCGGCGCGGCCACCTCGCTGATCATGTTGGGCACCTCGGTGATCGAGGTCCCGAGCTTCACCACCTTCCTCGCCGCGATGATCGGCATCGCGTTGTCCATCGACTACGCGCTTTTCATCGTGTCGCGATACAAACACGAACTGGCAGTACAGGATTCACCGGAAGAAGCGGCAGGCACCGCGCTCGGCACCGCCGGTTCCGCGGTGGTGTTCGCCGGGCTGACCGTCATCATCGCGCTCGGCGGGCTCAGCATCGTCGGCGTCCAGTTCCTGACCTTCATGGGTCTCGGCGGCGCGATCGCCGCCGGATTCGCGGTGCTCACCGCGATCACGCTGATGCCTGCGCTGATCGGTGCGTTCGGCCGCTTCCTGTTCAAGCCGAAGCTGCCGCTCGTCGCCAAGCACGACCCCGAGGACGACACTGCGGTCACCCTCGGCATGCGCTTCGGCCGGTTGATCGGCAAGGCGCCCTGGGTCGCGCTGATACTCAGCGTCGTGGTGCTCGGCGCACTCGCCGCACCGGCGGCCGGGCTGAACCTCGGCCTGCCCGGCGACGACAGCCAGCCGAAGACCTCAACCATCCGCAAGGCCTACGAGCTGCGGACCGCGGGATTCGGCGAGGGCAGCAACGGCGTGCTGAACGTGGCGGCCGACCTGTCCAAGGTGCCGGTCGAGGTGCGCGAGAACGCGGTCAAGGCGCTCCGCGACAAGCTCGCCGCCTACCCAGGCATGGACTACGTGACCGCACCGCAGTGGAGCGAGGACAAGCAGGGCGTGCTGCTCGACGGTGTGCCGAAGTCGGGCCCGAACAACCAGGCGACCAAGGACCTGGTCAGCGACGCCCGCGACGCGGAGGAACAGCTGCAGGCCGAGTTCGGCATCGAATACGGGATCACCGGCTCCACCGCGATCTACGCCGACGTCGACCATGTGTTGCTCAGCAAGATCGTGCCGTATCTGGCCATCGTCGCCGGTGCCGCGTTCGTGCTGCTGATCCTGGTGTTCCGCTCGATCCTGGTGCCGCTGACCGCGGCGCTCGGGTTCCTGCTCTCCATGGCTGCGACGTTCGGTGCAACAGTGCTGATCTTCCAGCAGGGCAAGTTCGGCCTCATCGAGGATCCGCATCCGCTGGTCAGCTTCCTGCCGATCATGTTGATCGGCTTGGTGTTCGGCCTCGCGATGGACTACCAGGTGTTCCTGGTGACGCGCATGCGCGAGGAGTTCGTCAACGGCAAGTCGCCGAAGGACGCGGTGGTGGCCGGTTATCACCACGGTGCCCGCGTGGTGACCTCGGCCGCGGTCATCATGATCTCGGTGTTCGGTTCGTTCCTGCTGGAAACCGACGTGACAGCGAAGTCGTTCGGCTTCGCGCTGGCGGCGGGCGTGCTGTTCGACGCCTTCATCGTGCGGATGATCCTGATCCCGTCGCTGCTCGTCCTGATGGGCAAGTGGTCGTGGTGGATGCCGCAGTGGCTGGACCGGATCCTGCCCGATATCGACGTCGAAGGCGCGAAGCTGCGTGAGTTGCAGCAACGGTCGGCGCCGACACAGCAGGTGCCGGTCGGCGTCAGCTGATCGTCGCGACAAACTCCGGCCCCGCACCCGAATTCCGGGTGCGGGGCCGTGCTGTTTGACGGGTTAGTTCTTGATCTTGTGAGCCGACCGCAGCAGACTCAGAGGCAGTTCGACCTCTCAGCTCGGTAGTTCCCGCGGGCCACGTCGGCCCGCGCGCGTTTGTCGCTCGATCCGATCCGGCACGACTCGATCACCGCGAGGAGAACCCTGTGTCCGTGTATCTATACCGGTGGGGAAAGTTCGCCTTCCGCCGCAAGTGGCTGGTGCTGCCCGTCTGGATCGTCCTTTTCCTGGTGCTCGGCGGCCTCGGAGCCCAGCTGAAGAAGCCGATGAGCGACGACTTCAGCATGCCGAACCTGCCGTCGGAACGCGCGACGCAGATCCTCGACCAGCACTTCCCCGGTATGTCCGCGGGATTCAAGTTCGACGCGGTCACCGGAACCTACGTCCTCGGCGCGCCCGCGGGACAGCAGCTCACCGATCCGGTCAACCGGCAGGCCATCGACGCGCTGATCGAGAAGCTGAACCACCTCGACATCGTCGACCACAGCACGCCGATCAGTAACCCGGTCACCGCGACCGAGGAGATGGGTTGCCTTGTCGGCGACCCGGATCCCGCGAAGTGCAGCGGCGCACCGTTGAACGTGCTCAACAAGACCGACCGGGACACCGTCGCGTTCTTCAGCGTCCCGTTCACCATCAAGGAATTCACCGCGGTCACCGCCGACAACCGCAAGGCCGCCTACGACGTGGCCGACCAGGCCCGCGCCTCCGGGTTGACGGTCGAGATGAGCGGCACCATCGCCATGGAACAGCAAGCGCCGAGCGGTAAGTCGGAGCTGATCGGCATGGCGGTCGCGCTGGTGGTGATGATCGTGGCGTTCGGCGCGATCGTGGCAGCGTTCGTGCCGATCGTCACCGCGGTCATCGGGCTCAGCGCCGCGACCTCACTGATCTTCCTCGGCACCAGCTTCCTCTCGATACCGAGCTTCACCACCTTCCTGGCATCGATGATCGGCATCGCGCTGTCCATCGACTACGCGCTTTTCATCGTGTCGCGATACAAACACGAACTGGCAGTACAGGATTCACCGGAAGAAGCGGCAGGCACCGCGCTCGGCACCGCCGGTTCTGCGGTGGTGTTCGCCGGGCTGACCGTGATCATCGCGCTGGTCGGGTTGAGCATTGTCGGCGTTCGGTTCCTGACCTTCATGGGTCTCGGCGGCGCCGTGGCGGCCGGGTTCGCGGTGCTGACCGCGATCACGCTGATGCCAGCGCTGATCGGTGCGTTCGGACGATTCCTGTTCAAGCCGAAGCTGCCGCTCATCGCCAAGCACGACCCGGAGGACGACAGCTCGGTCACCAACGGCATGCGGTTCGCGCAGCTCATCGGCAAGGCGCCCGCCGTCGCGCTGATCCTGAGCGTGATCGTGCTCGGGTTGCTCGCGCTGCCTGCCGCGCAGATGAATCTCGGGCTGCCCGGCGAGGACAGCATGCCCAAGACCTCAACTGTCCGTAAGGCTTACGAGCTGCGCACGGCCGGATTCGGGGAGGGCAGCAACGGCGTGCTGCAGGTTGCCGTCGATCTCACCGGGGTCGCGGAGATCGCGCGCACGTCCGCGCTGAACGCATTGCGCGACGAACTCGCATCCTCGCCGGACATGGACTACGTCACCGAGCCGACGCTCAGCAAGGACGGCCAGGGCGCACTCATCAACGGGGTGCCGAAGTCGGGCCCGAACGATCAGTCCACCAAGGACCTGGTCCGCGACGCCCGTGCCGCGGAGGGACGGCTCGAAGACGAGTACGGCATGAAATACGGGATCACCGGCACCACGGCGATCTACGCCGACATCGACCATGTCTTGCTGAGCAAGATCGTGCCGTACATGGCGATCGTGGCGGGCGCGGCCTTCGTGTTGCTGATCCTGGTGTTCCGCTCGATCCTGGTGCCGCTCACCGGCGCGCTCGGGTTCCTGCTTTCGATGGCGGCCACGTTCGGCGCGACCGTGCTGATCTTCCAGCAGGGCAAGCTCGGGCTGATCGAGGATCCGCGGGCGATCGTGAGCTTCCTGCCGATCATGTTGATCGGCTTGGTATTCGGGCTCGCGATGGACTATCAGGTGTTCCTGGTGACGCGAATGCGCGAGGAGTTCGTGCACGGCAAACCGCCGAAGGAGGCGATGATCAGCGGTTACCACCACGGGGCCAGGGTGGTCACGTCCGCGGCGATCATCATGATCTCGGTGTTCGGCTCGTTCCTGCTCGAGTCCGACGTGACCGCCAAGATGATGGGTTTCGCACTCGCGGCGGGCGTGCTGTTCGACGCCTTCCTGGTGCGCATGGTGCTGATTCCGTCGTTGCTCGCGCTGATGGGCAAGTGGGCGTGGTGGATGCCGAAGTGGCTGGACAAGATCGTGCCCGATATCGACGTCGAGGGCGCCAAGCTGGTCGCGCTGCGCGAGCAGCAGCCGTCGCAGGCGAAGCAGTCGGCCGAGGTCAGCTGACCCGAACGCCCCCACCCGCCATCGGGTGGGGGCACGCATTGATCATATGGCGCAACCTTTTTGCAATGGCAGCTCTACCACGACCACGCTCGGTGCTGAATTAGCTTTACAGACAGGCTGTTCAACATTCACGACAAATGCGCGCTGCGATGAGCCAGCCATCCGCGTTCAACTGGTGCATATCCGACCGTTCAACCGGAGACAATTCGGCCATTCTCCGCATGCCGAATTTGCGCAACCTGATACAGTTCATCGGGTTCAACTGGGTACCGCATCTGTTGCAGACCAAGGCAATTCGTGCAGTACACGCCAGACGGCTGGAAAATAATCGCATCTCGCCGACGCGATGCAGTAGCTTTTGACAAGATTCACCGCGAGTCGGGCGATCGGATGCCAACCCCACTTGACGTCAGGCGTCAAGATTTGGCCAGGTGAGAGTGCTCACACTTGATCTTCGACCATGGACAAGCGGTAGGCCGCGTTTCGGCAGGTAACACCGAAATCCATTTCTGTGTACAGCTTTCACCATCGGATCAAGATTTTTCTATACGATCGATACATCAAGATCCTCGGGCTGCAACGACCTGACAACAGATCGCATCTTACGAAAAATCTTACCCTGCCGGGGAATTGAAGAATCCGGGCCGCAGCCCCGTTGGAACGCAGCCAATTCCAGCCCGAACTGGCACTGGTTGTTGTTCCAATCAAAACTATGAATTCAACACATAGAAGGTCCGCGAGATGGACCCTATTCACTGTAATGGCCGTTGTAGCAACGGCTTTCGCATCAGGGCCGATGGCATACGGCGAACCGCCCGCTACCCCACAGGCTTCGGACTTGTCCACTGCGCCGAAGGATGTGACCAAGGACCAGCAGGGCGCCGTGCTCGAGGTGGTACCCAAGACTCCGGTGCCTGCTCCCGCAGGCACAACTCGTGAGGCACCTGCCGCGGCGCAGGCACACGCCAAGGGCGTCGAGAAGGCATTCGGCGATGCCGTCGGCACTCTCGTCGTCGACAGCACCTTCGAGGTCGGTGAGGGCTCTACGGTGCGGCTGCGGCAAGAGGTCGATGGGGTGCCCGTCTTCGGCGCCTCGGTCGCGCAGTCCCTGGCCGCCGATGGTTCGCTCATCGCGGCGAGCGGATCGTTGACCCAGAGCACACAGGGCAAGTACGCGTCGAAGACTCCGTCCGAGCAGGTCAAGGCCACCGCGCTGAAAAAGGTTGCCGAGCAGAGCAAGACGGCGGCCGACAAGCTGAGCGTCACCGAGACGAAGACCTTCTGGTACGACGCCAAGCTGGCAGCCAAGGATGGCGCGAAGAGTGTCGCCGTTCCGGCGTTCAAGCTCGAGATCGCCGGCGCTGACGGCGACGAGAAGGGCGAGCCTGCCCAGTGGATGGTCTTCGTCGACGCCAACAAGACCGACAAGGTGCTCGACAGCTGGAGCGAGACCAAGCACCTCAACCGCGTCGTGTGCGACAACGCCAACCGGCGCGTCAACCCGAACAACGTCAGCTGTGGCAGCGGGAGCCTGCGCTCCACCAGGTCTGAGGGCCAGGCCGCCACGGGCATCAAGGATGTCGACGACATCTACACCTACCTGGGCAACACCGAAAAGTTCTACGCCCAGTACACCAAGCTGGCCAACCTGACCAACCTCATCGGCTCCGACACCGGAGACGGCAAAGGCAAGGCACTGCGCGCCACCGTCCGGCTCTGCACCACGACGGAATGCCCGTACCGGAACGCCTTCTGGTCCGGCAGCCAAATGGCCTACGGCTCCGGTCTCACCACCGAGGACATCACCGGGCACGAGCTCACCCACGGCGTGACTCAGCACACCAACGGTCTGGTCTACCGCAATGAGCCCGGTGCGATCAACGAGTCCATGTCGGACATCTTCGGCGAGCTCGTCTTCCTGGTGAACACCAGCAACCCGTGCAACACTGCCGCCAACCGGTGGCGGCTCGGCGCGTGCAGCTCGATCGGCGTGATCCGGGACATGAAGAACCCGAAGGCCTTCCAGGATCCCGACACCTACAAGGGTCAGTACTGGTACGCCGGTAGCGGTGACAGCGGTGGCGTCCACACCAACAGTGGTGTCGGCAACAAGACCGCACAGCTCATCGTCGACGGCGGCAGCCTCAACGGCGTGAACGTCACGGGCATCGGCATCCCGAAGGCCGCCGCCCTGTACTGGACCACCCAGACGCTGTTGTCGTCCAACTCCAACTACGCCGCATTGGCGAGCAAGTTGGCGACGGCGTGCAACAGCAACGTCACCAACAAGGTCGCAGGCACCACGGCGGCTGACTGCGCCCAGGTGAACAACGCCATCAGCGCGACCAAGCTGCCGAAGCTGAACCGCAACACCTAATCACCACAGACAGCAGGCCAGGATCGCTTCGGCGGCCTGGCCTACTGTCATGTCACGGCCCGTTTCACGGACTCGGCTGCGGCACCGTGCAGTTGTCGACCTTCGGGTTCGCGCCGACGTAGTTGAGCGGACCTGCGAGCGCGGTGACGCCGATCGTGCCCCAGCCCGCGCAGTTGGTCGGGCTGTTCTCGAAATAGTGGCGCTGGCCCGCCGCGAGCAGGCCGATGGCCAACCACAGGAGTACGAGCAGGCTGAACAGCCGGGCACCCGTATTTCGTACCGCTCGTGCGTGGATATCGCGGTGGCGGATCTCGTGGTCGGGCATGTCACCGATGTCCTTTCGTGCTCCCCACCTCGGGATACCCGCTCGAGCAGGAGTTATCCCCCCCTAGGCGCTCGGCTGGGGCACGTTGCAGTCGGCGACCTTCGGGTTCACGCCCATGTAGTTGAGCGGACCGGCCAGAATGGTCAGCGCGATGTTGCCGAAGCCGGCGCAGTTCACCGGGCCGCTGTCGAAGTAGTCCCGCTGGCCTGCGGCGATCACGCCGATCACCAGCCAGATGACGATAATCAGACTGATTGGTTTCATGTTGCCTCGTTCTTCGGCGTATTTCGAGCACCCCATTATCTGGTCCATCACGCGACGCGCCGAGCGTGCCGAATCCGCCTGCGTGCCGCGCGACCGGCACAGTTCCCGGCGGGTGCTCGGTGCCGGAACAGCGCGGCCGGTCTGCGACCTGGCTAGGTGACAGCAAGTCCACACACGGCGGACCCCGCGCCGAAGGAACGGGCGCGAGGTCGCCGAATAGGTTGTGCCGGAAGAGTGTTCGTGACTACCGGCGCATTCGGTTACGGACTGGGTTGCGGCACATTGCAATCCGCGACCTTGGGGTTCACGCCCATGTAGTTGAGCGGACCCGCGATCACGGTGACCGCGATGGTGCCGAAGCCGGCGCAGTTCACCGGGCCGCTGTCGAAGTAGTCCCGCTGGGCTGCGGCGACCACACCGACCAGCAACCAGATCAAGACGATTATGCTTCCGATTCTCATGTTTCTCTCGCTCATCGGTCTCGAGCGGACAGTTCGACGCATTGGGCTCACGTCCTTCCCGCACTTGGCTATCGGGTCGTATACCCCCGATCCTCCGAAATATCCGATCCGGACCGAACTAGTGCTCGCCGGCTCGTGCCCCCAAGCGTGTCGCGTATTTCATCCCCTGTTCAGCCGGGCCGGGTAGGTCACAGGTGTGCGCAGACAACACAGCTGGACCGTCGACCTGCTCCGGGTCTTCGCCATCAGCATTGTCGTTGTCATCCACTGGATTTCGGTGCGCGTGACGGTCACCGACGGCGTCGTCCGCGCCGAGCCCGCGCTGCACGGCAAGCCGATCTGGGCACTGTCCTGGCTCATCCAGGTGATGCCACTGTTCTTTCTGGCGGGCGGGTTCGCGAACACGCTGATCGTCGACCGGTGGCGGGCCGCAGGGGCGACCTACGGCGAATACCTCGGTCCGCGGATACGGCGGCTCACCGCACCGGTGCTCGCGCTGGTCGCGGTGCTCACGCCGCTGATCGCGCTCATCGGCGGGTTGTCCGAGCGAACGGCGACGGCCGCCGCCCATGTCGTGGCCAGTCCGCTGTGGTTCCTCGCGGTGTATCTGGTCGCGGTGGCGATCGCGCCGGGTGCGGTCGCGGTGCATGATCGGCTGCCGTTGCTGCTGCCGCTGGCATTGCTCGGCTGCTCGATTGCCGTCGACGCCTTGCGATTCGGCGGTGCCGGGCAGGTAGCGGAGTCGAATCTGCTGTTCGTGTGGTTGTTCTGCCACCAGCTCGGCGTGCTGCACGCGCGCAGTGCGCTCGGCCGGATCTCCGACCTCGGCGTGCTGCTGCTGGCCGGGCTCTGCGTCGCGCTGCTGGTGCTCATGGTCGGGCCCGGGCCGTACTTTCCCACCACCCTCGGCGTCGGCGACGCGCAGGTGTCCAACCTCGCGCCGCCCACCTCGGCCATCTCGATCCTCGCCGTGCTGCAGCTCGCGCTGGTAACCCTGGTCGATCGGCGGGTGATCGGCTGGGAACCGGGCAGCGCCGTGCGCGGCGTCGTCGGCGCGATCGTGCCGCTGTTGATGACCATCTACCTCTGGCATGTTCCGGTGATCGCGGTGTTGACCGGGATCGCGACGCTCGCGCCCACGACGCTGCTGCCGAGCGATCCGCAAACATGGTGGGAGACAAGGCCGTTGTGGATTCTGCTCGGTGCGGTCGTGCTGGCCGGTGTGGTGCAGCTCAGCGCGCGCTGGGACATGTTCTGCGCCCGTTACGCTGCGCGCGACGCGACCATGCCCGCCGTTGCCGGTACCGCGCTTGCTGCGGGAGGCGTGTATTCGATCTGGCAGTTCGGGCTGTTCCCGGCGGGTCCCGCACTGGCGGTGCTCAGCCTGGTCTTCGGGGCGGCGCTGCTCAGCACCAGCCGGCGCACCGCGGACAAGAGTTCGGCGCCCGCCTGACCGCGTGCTGCCGCCAATGATCTTTGCCGACTTTCTCTTCCGGTGACAGGGGCCGATCGGCGAGAATGGGGCGATGGCACGGCAGTCGATAGACGAACAGTGGCAGCAGTTCGGCGAGCACCTCGCGTCCGCGCCCGGTCGATTGCCGGTCGAGGTGCGCAGGCAGATCCGCACACGCGCGACCGAAGGGGACGGCGGTGACGGAATCCCGGCGGCGCTGGTGCCGTTCGTCGACCTGGTCGCGGACCGTTCGTACCGGATCACCCAGGAATCCGTCACCGCGGTGACGGACGCGGGCCACAGCGACGACGAGATCTTCGAGGCGGCCGTCGTCGCCGCCTACGGGGCCGCCGACCGGCGCCTGCGAGCCGCTCGCCGGGCCTGGGAAGGACGTTGACATGTACATCGGCGCAATCGAATCCGGACATGATCGACCAACCAAGGTCGTGCTCGGCACGATGGAGCTGTTCAGCAGGATTCCGGTGCCCGCGGTGCTCAAGGTGCTGTTCTATCGGCACCGCTTCTTCGGCACCCCGCTGTCCGATCTCTTCCAGCAGGTGATGCGCGGGCCCTCGTTCTGGACGGTGGCTGAGCGCGAAATCTTTGCGACACAAGCCTCCAAGGCGAACGAGTGCCCGTTCTGCGCGTCCGCCCATCACGCGATCGCAGGCGCCTACACCGACATCAACGTGGTGAAGCTGTCGCTGGCCCAAGGCGCCGATTCACCGGCAAGGCCCGAGGCGCAGGCGATGCTGGAATTCCTCGCCAAGATGGTCCGCGACCCCGACGGGCTCACGCCCGGCGACGCCGACAAGGTAAGGCACGCAGGGGTTTCCGCGGAAGCGTTCGAAGAAGCGGTGTGGGTGGGCACCACGTTCAACGTCATCAATCGGATGCTGAACACGGTCGGCGCGGCAGCGTTGGAGCCCAAGGAGGCGCGGATCGGTGCGCGGTTCATCAAGACCTTCGGGTACAAGGTGCCGCCCCCGGTCCGGTTCTTCTCGCGCGGCGAATAGGGATTCGCCTACGACCGGTCAGGCGAAGTCCGCGACATGGTCGGCCACCCATTGCGCGTAGGTGCGGGCGGGCGATCCGGTGACGTCCTGGATCGTCGAGGTCGGCTGCCCGGGGGTATCGACCAGCGCGGCAAAGGCTTCAAGCACGGCGTCGACGGCATCCCGCGGCACCCAATCCATGTACTGCTTCGCCTGTTCCGGTGGGAGCTCCGCCCATTCCAGTGGGCGGCCCAATGCTGCGCCGATGGTTGCCACCTGGTCGATCCGGCTGAGTGCAGGCGAACCGGTCAGCTCATAACTCACGCCGACGTGCCCGTCGGTGGTCAGCGCGCGCACCGCGACCGCCGCGATGTCCGCCTCGTGCACCAGGGTCATCATCGCTGCACCGTATCCGCCGCGCACGATGTTGCCGGTGCGGATCTGCGACGCCCATTCCAAGGTGTTGGTGGCAAAAGCGTGCGGGCGCAAGAAGGTCCAGCCAAGGCCGGATGCCTTGATCGGTGCTTCGATGGCGGCATGAGCGGCGCCGATCGCGTTGTCTTGGTCGTCGCGGTCGTCACGGACCGCGCCGGAAGACAGCAGGACGAGGCGACCGGTGCGCTCGGCGATCACGTCGACCACTGCCTTCGCCACGTCGCCGGACAGCATCGGCCAGGTCAGATAGACGGCGTCGACACCGTCGAGCGCCGGGATCAGCGTGGCCGGTGCGGTCAGGTCGCCTGGCACCACCTCGACGCCGGTGGGCAACGCGGCCGCCGCGGGGTTACGCGCGAGTGCGCGTACCGTGATCCCGGTCGCCGAGAGTTGCGAAACAACCTGTCCGCCAACGTGACCGGTCGCACCGATCACCAAAACCGTGTTGATAGCCATGAACTCACCCTACGAATGCGACTAACCGTTGGTAAGGGCCTACTTTGAAGTAAGCTCATGGTATGGAAGTAGGTTCCCAGGCGAGCGATTCGAACGCGACTCAGCAACGTGACGTATTCGACAAGGACTGCCCGGCACGGACCGTCCTCGACAAGTTGACCAGCCGTTGGGGCGTGCTCATCCTGGCCGCCCTGCGCTGCGGCCCGATGCGCTTCCACGTGCTGCGCGACCGGATCGGCGGCATCAGCGAGAAAATGCTGTCGCAGAACCTGCGCACCTTCACCGAATACGGCCTCACCGAACGCACCGTCGAACCGACCATCCCACCGCAGGTCAGCTACGCCTTGACGCCGCTCGGCACCGAAGCGGCGGAACAGTTGCACGGCCTGCTCGCCTGGGTCGGCGCCAATGCCGAGACGATCGTGCGGTTCCATGCCCGCACCGAGTGAGGTCCAAGCTTCCGACGCGAGGCGATGGCCACCAGGGCTAGGCTTTCCCCGACGGCGGTTCGATCTGCCAGCTCCGCCGTCGTACCGGGTCGCCCGTATACCAGCCTTTCCGAGGAGGTAGCACGATGATCAGGTCTTTCGCTCGAACCGCTGTCGGCGCCACGGCCTTCGCCGCCATCGCCGTCATGACCGGCCCACCCGCCAACGCTCAAGTGCTCGCGGTCGAAGTGTTCGCCGGCCAAGAGGGCCTGGTGACCGGGTGCCCGGCCACCGTTCGCGCCGCCGTCAGCGACGACGACGTCGCGCCTGGCACGGTCTTCTTCGTGCTCTCCGGCGGCGTCATCCCCGGCAACGGTGAACGCATTCCCGGCGAAGCGGTCTTCCATCCGGCAGACAAGACCGTCACCGCAACCTGGACCCCCACCCGCATCGGATCGCAGAACCTCGTCGCCATCCAGAGCGTGCCAGGCCAATACACCTCGTCGATGTACATCACCGTCGACGTCACCGGCGCGGGTCTCGACACCGGAAGCTCCTGCCAACGCCTGCCCTAGCGCGCAGTTGCGTTCGGGCGCACGGTTTTACGACGTCGACTGCCACCGCCACGTGGAGGAGCCGGTCTGTCGGCAGATGACGGCACTTCCGTCGGCCGACTTGCCGTACTTCTCTCCGTCGCGGTCGCACACCTCCCCGTCCTCGTTCGTTCCGCTCGCCAAGGGGCCGGGGTCGGTCCACCGATAGCCACGACGGTCACTGCCCTCGCTGCACAGCAGTTCTTTGCCGTTCTTCGCAGTGCCGAAAGACCCGGCATCCGCACTGTCGCAGGAAGATCCGACAGCAGCATGATCCGCGGTGGACGTGCTGCTCGGGGTGCTGGTAGCCGTGGCGTCGAAGGTGTTGCAGGAGAATGCGAGTCCGTTGTCCTTCGGCTCGACCTTGCCGAGGCAACCGAACGGCACCGCCCCCGCCGAGCTGAGCTGAATCGCCGAACCCGCGGTGTTGTTGATGCAGAACAAGCCGGTTTCATCCATGCGGCAGTCATAGTCGTCGAAAGTGAGTCTGCTGCCGTAAGGCAGGGTCGCACCGTCACCGAGGGTGAATTGGCCGGGGTCGCCGCGCACGCTCCCGATACCCAGGGTGGGACCGGGGAATTCGATCCAGCCACCGGCCCAGTTGCCCTGTTTGGCCTTTGCCGGCCGCGGCGGGGGGCTGTCCAGCTCAGCCATGCAGGTAAGGCCCTGCCCGCCCTTGGCGCTTGCGGACGTCATGCATCGGATCTTTTCGGACGGGCTGACGAAGGCGACCGCCGAACCCAGGTCGCTGACCGTCCCGCTCTTCGCCGTCGCGGTGTGAAACTTCGCCATATCGGCCGGGGCGCCCGCGCGCACCCAAGCCATCACCGTCGACAACGGCGCGCCTGCCGCGGGCGGGCTCAGCGGTGCAGCCTTGGCCGATGTGGTCGTTGGCGGTTTCGCCGTCGTAGTCAACGCACTCTTGCCCTCGTCAGCGGACTTGGTGAAGTAGCCGCCTGCGGCCAGACCGCCGACAACGATCACCGACCCGACAACCAGCGCCGCCAGCCCGGTCAGCGCGTACCGGCCGACCCACTGACGCTTCCGAGCAGGCTGCTGCCGCGACCGAAACGGCTCATGGTCGTCCGAGTAGGCCGGGAACACATCGGTGTCCTGCGTAGATAGCTCGTCTTGCCGACGGTAGTCCGGTGACATCGATGCCCCTATGTCCCAAGCTTTGCGGGTACATCAGGTTTACCCGCGCCCTCGAGCAGCATACGACCAACCCAACTGAAATGAGCGCCATCCAAAGTACCCACCCGACCAACGGCGGAAACATGCACCGATCCTTGGCACGAGTGGCACATGGCTGCGGCAACGGCCGAGAGGGCCTCTCCATGGTGTGCCACTCGTCGAATGACCGGACGGAGGTTGCGCTGGCGGCGGCGGCGCAATGACTTTCAGCGCTGCGGGGACGGCTAATGCGGGAAATCACTAAACGATCATCGAACGATAAAGAGGTCTCCCACCTCGGCGAATAGTACACAACTGTTGTAACGGCCCCTGGGTGGCTCAGCGCCGAATATGGCGCTCGCCACATTCGATTCGTTTTCAGAGGATTGTCGGATATGAATGGGCTCGCTATCGATATCAATCCTTCGATTCGGCTGGGGCGCAAGGCGTTCCATCCGGGATCGGAGTTCAGGAGGAAACCGATATGTTTCGTACGGCTGCCCTGCGCGTAAGCCGCAATGTTCTCACCGCGGCGGTGCTGCCCTTCGCCGTAGTGGCCACTGTCGCCAGCGCGGGAACCGCGTCCGCGACCGATTACTCCGCGCAGCAGGCTCGGTTGGCCGAAAACCTGGTGGCGAAGTCCAGCGAGGGCGGCGTCGACTACAAGACCACGACGGCGCCGGATCTGAAGACCATCTCCACCACGCTGGACAACGGCAAGTTCACCCTGACCGCGGACGCCTCGGCGGTGAAGGTGGAATCGGCCACCGGCGCGAAGGTCAGCGAGTTCCCGCTGTCACTGAAGACGGTCGCGGGCAACACCATTGCGCTGACTCCGCAGATCTCCCAGGACAGCAAGACGCTCGTCCTCACCCCGCAGGTGACCCCCGAGGTCGCCGCCGAACTGAAGCCTGTCGCCGCCGGCTTGAAGCCCATCGCGACCAACCCGGACGCCCAGAACCACGACCCGCTCGCCAACGGCCTCGCCGGCGGCGCCCTTGTCGGTCTCGGCATCGCCGCCGTCCTGTGCATCCCCGGCCTGCTCGCCTTCATCGTCGGCTACTTCGCGTGCGTGGCGATCAGCTCGCTCACCTACGTGGTGCTCGCCGCCGTGATCGGCGCGATCGTCGGCGCCGTCGCCCCCGACATGATCCCGCAGGTCCTGCCCTGATGATCAGCTGACCGGTGCACGCACCGGCCTAAAGGCCCGCCCCCACCAGAACTGTTGGAGGCGGGCCTTTTTCGCTTCTTTCCATTGCCTTCCCGAATACCGTTCCGTCTAGTCCGTTTGTGCCCCTTGCGATTTAGGCATGGTGACGTGTTCTCCGTGGGACGCTTTACCAGGGCCGGTACCGCACCGGACCATAGGAGGCAACGCCATGTCTGATGTGCAAGCCACACCCCAAGCGAAAAATCTGGTTCCAGTATTCGAGGCTCGGCGCGAGGAATTGGGCACGCTGAGCGTGGAGTACCAGCAGGACATACATCCCGTCTTGACGGTCCGCAACGGCCATGTGATTCCAACGACGCTGCCGATAATCGACGACGCCGGAAATACTGTCGCCACATACTCGGTGGATCTCGAACCCCGAACAGAACGATCCGCGCCATGGTTGGCACTCCTGGTCTTCCAGGAAGGCGAACTGCCGGACGACCCGACCCCCGGCGAGCAGTAGCTGCCCGCCTAGCGCCATCCGAAGCACAGGCAGCCAACTAGAAGTATCGATCTCGTTCGCTCAGCTCCAGGCAGCGGCGATCATCTAGGGCGACACAGCGGAGTGCAGCAGCTGCCAGGGCAAAAAGCCCCTCACCTGAGTTAACAGGTGAGGGGCTCCTGGCGGTGGCGGAGGGATTTGAACCCTCGGAGGGGGGTTACCCCTCACACGCTTTCGAGGCGTGCTCCTTAGGCCGCTCGGACACGCCACCGCGGACAACCATACCGGAAGGGGGGCTGATCGCTAAATCGGCTGGAAGGTGGTGGCCCGGGTGTGATCTGGGGCACGGAAGGTGCGGTGACGGCGGCGGGCGGGTCAGCGCTGGGTGTGGAAGAAGGCGTTGAGGAGGGCGGCGCAGTCGGGTTCGAGGATGCCGCCGCGGACTTCGGGGCGGTGGTTGAGGCGACGGTCGCGGACCACGTCCCAGAGGGAACCGACAGCGCCGGTTTTGGGTTCCCATGCGCCGAAGACGAGACGGGAGACGCGGGACAGGACCAGGGCGCCCGCGCACATGGTGCACGGCTCGAGGGTGACGGCGAGGGTCGCGCCCTCCAGGCGCCAGCCATCACCGTTTACGGCGGCGGCCCGGCGCAGGGCGAGAACTTCGGCGTGTGCGGTGGGGTCACCGAGGGCCTCGCGGGCGTTCGCGGCGCGCGCGAGTTCCCTTCCGGTGGAATCGAATACGACGGCCCCGACGGGGACGTCGCGCGGATCGGCGGCGGCCGCCGCGGCGATCGCGGCACGCACCATGTCAGTGTCCGAAAGACCCACGTCAGCGCGGGAGCTTGTCCAGCACCGCCGCGAGTTCGTCGGCGAAGCCGAGGCGCTGGGCGATCATGCCGAGCTGCTCATCCGGGTAGAGATCGGTCTCGGCGAGGATGACGCTGAGCACCGGCTCGGGCAGACCCAGATCGGCGAGCACGCCGAGGTCGCCTTCTTCCCACGGCTCGATGTCGTCGAGCTCGTCGGGGTCGATGTCCGGGATCTCCACGTTCAGGGCGTCGAGCACGTCGGCGGCGATGTCGTAGTCGATGGCTGCGGTCGCGTCCGAAACCAGCATCCGGGTGCCGCTCGGCGCGGGCCGCAACACGATGAAGAACTCGTCGTCGACGTCCAACAAGCCGAAAACAGCGCCCGAGCTGCGCAAAGCCTTCAGTTCGGTTTCCGCGGCCGACAAATCGGTGAGCGCAGCCTGTGTCAACGGGCTGCACCGCCATTTGCCCTCTTCGCGGACAACCGCCACTGCGAACCCTTCTACGTCGTCGTAATCATCCGACGTCGCCCTATTCGTGCCCGAGCGCTGTGCTGCCATGGCCGCAACGGTAGTCTGTGCGAGCGGAAATGTTGAAGTCGTATGCGAATCTGTTCGGGTGACTCCTGCCGCGAAAGCCCCCGTTTGCGTCCTCGGAACCGGTTTGATCGGCGGTTCTCTGCTACGCGCCGCCGTCGCGGCCGGTTACGACGCCTGGGGTTACAACCGTTCGGCAGCTGGCGCACACGCCGCGCGGGCGGACGGCTTCGATGTCACCGAAGACCTGCCTGCCACGCTGACGCGGGCCGCCGCGGCGGACGCGCTGATCGTCATCGCGGTGCCGATGCCCGCGGTCGAGCACATGGTCTCGTCCATCGCCGCCTTCGCGTCGCACTGCGCGCTGACCGACGTGGTCAGCGTGAAGGCGCCGGTCGCTGCCGCAGTGCGCGCCCAAGGCCTCTCGGCACGCTATGTCGGCGGCCATCCGATGGCAGGCACCTCCGAATCCGGCTGGGCCGCCACCGATTCCGACCTCTTCCGGGGCGCGGTGTGGGCGGTGGGGGTGGACGAGGGCACCCATGTCGACCCGTGGACCAGGGTGGTGCGGCTGGCCATCGACTGTGGCTCGGTGGTCGTTCCGGTGCTGGCCGACGAGCACGACCGTGCGGTGGCCAGGATCTCGCATCTGCCGCATGTGCTCGCCGAGGCGCTGGCGGCGGCGGGCGCGGCGGGCGGCGACTTGGCGCTCGGGCTTGCGGCGGGTTCATTCCGCGACGGCACCCGCGTCGCCGCGACCGCACCGGCACTCGTTCGTGCCATTTGCGAACCGAATTCCGCGGCAATTCTGGAAGTGCTGGAAGAAACGTTGACGGTGCTCGGCGCCGCACGCGATAGCTTGCGCGCGCAGAATTCCCTCGCCGATCTTGTCGAAGCGGGCCACGACGCCAGGGCGCGCTACGAAACGACTCAACGCTGGGAAGTCACCGATGTCCGCCCCGGTGACCACAATTGGTTGCGAAACTTGCGCGACGCAGGACTGCGTGGCGGGGTTATCACCCGATTGGACTAACCAGGAAAGCGGGCACATGGCATCCACAGTGCACGAACAAATTGTTCTTCCTGCCCGGCCGGAAACGATCTGGCCGTTGTTGACCGAGGCCGAGCACATCGCCGCGTGGTACGCGTTCGGCGGCGCCGAGGTGGATCCGCGACCGGGCGGCGCGATGGTGTTGCGTTGGGACGAGCACGGCAGCTTCCCTGCCACGGTGCGCACGGTCGAGCCGCAGCACCGCTTCACCTTCGAATGGCATCCGCTGCCTGGCCCGGTGGTGGAATTCGCCCTCACTCCGCAGGACGGCGGCACCAGGGTGGACATCACCGAGACCGGCGAGCTGGACGATCCGGACACCAGCGCGATGGCCTGGCGCAACAGCCTCGACCTCTTGCGGCAGTTGGCCGCCGAGATCTAAATGCGCTCGGCCAGACCCGGATAGTCGAGGAGGAAACCGTCGGCGTCGACGGTGACGGTCGCGCTGGAGACGGGTGACAGCACGCTGATTCCGTCGGCGGCACTGCTGTAGGTGAGGCTCGCTTCCTGGACAAGCAGGTCGGGCAGCCGGACGTAGACGACGGGAACCTGCACGTCGTGCACCGCGTGCTGCAGGTCGAAGCGCCGGATCGGCAGGGTGTTGAAGAACGGGCTGAGCACCACGTCGACATCGAGCGCGCCTGCGAAGGTGGAGCGGACGTGGCTGCCGCCCGCGTCGACCAGCCAGTAGTTCTCTTCGTCCCTGGCGATGGAAGCGTGCCGCTCCCCTGCCGCCGTCGTGGTGCGCAGCGATAGGCGCTTGGTGGCGCCCGCCTCGTCGGTGACCAGGTCGTAGGACGCGCTGAACGCGGGGTGGTCATCGCACGCGCCGCCGATCATGCGACCGGCGGCGCGGACGCGATTGCCGTTGAGCGTGACGCGGACCGACTCCATCCGTGACGCGTTGTGCGCGCGCCAGGTGAGAATCGCCGGCCAACGGGAGGCCGGAGCAGTCTCATGGCCAGCGGCCTGGCTGTCGGGGGCTGGAGTCGTCACGTATCTACCGTAAGCGACGCCACGGGGTTGGCCGCACCACACCAGCTCGCATCACACGAGCGAATCCCGCCATGCCGCGTGCAGGCTGGCGAACCGGCCGGTGCCCGCGATCAGGTCGGCCGGTGCGCCGTCCTCCACGATCCGACCGGATTCCAGCACCAGCACCCGGTCCGCGATCGCCACCGTGGACAGCCGGTGCGCGATGATGACCGCGGTGCGGTCGCGCAGCACGGTTTCCAGCGCCCGCTGCACCAGCCGCTCACCGGGGATGTCCAGGCTGGACGTGGCCTCGTCCAGCACGATCACCGCCGGATCCGCCAGGAAGACCCTGGCGAACGCGACCAGCTGACGCTGACCGGCGGACAGCCTGCCGCCGCGCTTGCGAACGTCGGTGTCGAAGCCCTCCGGTAGCGCCTGCACGAAGTCGTACAGGCCGACCGCGCGGGCCGCCGCGAACACCTCCTCGTCGGCCGCGTCCGGCCTGCCGAGCCGGATGTTGTCGGCCACCGACCCGGAGAACAGGTAGGACTCCTGCGTGACCATCACGACATTGCGCCGCAGATCGGTATCGGACACCCGGCGCAGGTCGGTCCCGTCGAGGCTGACCGCGCCGTCGGACGGGTCGTAGAACCGCGTCAACAGCTTGGCCAGTGTCGACTTGCCCGCACCGGTGGCGCCGACCAGCGCGACCACCTGCCCGGCCGGAATGTCGAGGGTGAACTCCGGCAGCACCTGGCGGTCCGGACCGTAACCGAACGACACCTTGTCCAGCAGGATCGCGCCGGACGCCTTCGTCAGCGGGATCGGATCGACGGGTTCGACGACCGAGGGCTCCTCCTCGAGCACGCCGGAGATCTTCTCCAACGCCGCCGCGGCGGACTGATAGGAGTTGAACACCTGGGCGAGCTCATCGAGCGGACCGTAGAACTCGTTGAGGTACAACAGGTATGCCGCGAGCACACCCACCGCGAGGTTGCCCTCGATCACCTGCCAAGCGCCGACGACGATGATGATCACCGTGGTCAGGTTGCCGAGCAGCCTGGTCAGTCCGGCGTAGTCGCCCATGCCGCGCATGGCCGTGGTGGTGGCCTCTTGGAACTCGCTGTCCTCGTACGCGAGCACCGACTCGTTGCGCTGCTCACGCCGGAAGGTCTGCACCGCGCGCATGCCGCCCATCGACTCGACGAACTGCACGACCACCTTCGCGATGGCGCCACGGGTGCGCCGGTAGCCCGCCCGCTGCCTGCGCTGCGCCCAGCGGGTCACCAAAACCAGCGGCACGAAACCGATCAGCACGATCGCGGCAAGCGTCAGGTCGAGATAGATCAGCAGCACCGCGATGGTGAGCACCGAAAGGATCGCGCTCAGTGCCTGATTCAGCGCGCTCTCCAGCAGTTCCTGCAGCGTCTCGATGTCGCCGGTGAGCCGCGCGACCACCTTGCCCGAGGTGTATTTCTCGTGGAAGGCCACGCTGAGCCGCTGCACGTGCGTGAACGAGCGCACCCGCAGGTCGAACAGCACGCTCTGGCTGAGCCTGCCGGAGACGCGCAGGAACAGGAACGTGGTGAGGATGCCGAGCAGCACCGCACCGAGGTAGCCGCCCACCGTCCAGGTGAGCGGGGACCAATTGCCTTTGCGCCCTTCGCTGATACCCGCGTCGAGCCCGTGCGCGACGAACAGCGGCGCCGAGACCATCGCGGCGTTGTCGACCACGATGAGCACCAGCGCGAGCGCGGCCAGCTTGCGGTACGGCCGGACCAGGTCGAGCAGCAGTCGCCGGGATCGGCCGGCCAGCACCAGGTTTCCGGCCTCGGTGATCTCCTTGTCCTCGCTGGCGATGCCGCGCCAGTCGGCGGCCTCGTCGCGCGGTTCGGACGAACCCTCGACTGTCACCGTGTCTTTCGTGGTGGCAATGTCGGTACTCACTGCTGCTCACCTCCCATCAGTTCTCGATATCGGCTGCTGGTACGCAGCAATTGGTCATGGGTGCCCTCCGCGACGATCTGGCCGTCGGCAAGCACCGCGACCCGGTCGGCCAGTGCCGCCGTCGAAGGACGGTGTGCGACAAGCAGCGTCGTCGCGCCTGCCAGCACCGTGCGCAGCCGGTCCTGCACTCGCTCCTCGGTCTCCACGTCGAGCGCGGACAGCGGATCGTCGAGCACCATGATCCGGCTGCGCCCGCCTGCCCCCGCCCCGCTCAAGACGGCACGGGCCAGCGCGAGCCGCTGCCGCTGACCGCCGGACAGGCTCAGCCCCTGTTCGCCGATCCTGGTGTCGAGGCCCCACGGCAGGTTGTCCACGAACTCGGTCGCCTGGGCGACGTCGAGCGCGCGGCGGACCGCGTCGTCGTCGGCCTCCGGATCGCCGAGCGCGACGTTCTCCCGCACGCTCGCGGAGAACAGCACCGGCTCCTCGAACGCGACCGAGACCAGCGCACGCAGATCGGTCAGCCGCATCGACGCGATGTCGATGCCGTCGATGGTGATCGCACCGCCGGTCACGTCGTAGAGCCGCGGAATCAAGTTGAGCAGCGCGGTCTTTCCGCTACCGGTCGCACCGACAAGGGCCACCGTCTCGCCGGGCCGAATCTTGAGCGAGACATCCTTCAGCACCTCGTCTTTCGCGTCGGGGAAGGCGAACTTCACACCCTCCAAGCGCAATTCGCCGACGATCAGCTCGGGCAGTTCCGCCGGATCGGCCGGGTCGGTGATGTCGACCGGGGTGTCGATGATCTCCCAGTACCGATCGCCCGCCGTGCGGGCGTCGTTCAGCTCGGCGAGCAGGAAGCCGGTCCAAATGATCGGCCACTGCAGGAAGTTCGCCAACGTGATGGCGGCCACCAGCGAGCCGAGCGTCATCGAGCCGTTGACCACGGCGTAGGCGCCGTAGCCAAGCGCGAAGGCGATGGCGAGCTGCGGCAGGCCGGTCATCGCCGACCACAGCCGCGCGTCCAGCTTCACCTTGAGCAGTTCGGTCTGCTGCAGTTCCCGCGACTGCGCGGTGAACCGGCCGCCGAAGAACAGTCCGCGACCGAACGCCTTCAGCACCCGCACGCCCTGCGCCGACTCCTCCGCGGTGGTCGCGAGGTCGCCGGACTGGTCCTGCGAGCGCCGTGACGCCACCGCGTACTCCCGCTCGAAGCGGATGCAGATGTAGGTCAGCGGGATCGCCATGATCGCGAAGATCAGGCCGATCTGCCAGCTCAAGCCGACCAGCGTGAGCAGGCCGACCGGGATCAGGATGAGGTGGATGATCAGGAACGGGCCTGCGAACGCGACGAAGCGGCGCATGGTGGCCATGTCGTCGACCGCACGCGAGAGCAGCTGCCCGGATTCCCAGGCATCGTGGCGCCCGATCGCCAGCGCCTGCAACTTGCGGAAGATCTTGGCGCGCATGGTGATCTCGAACATCGTGGCCGGCTTCGAGACCAGCCAGCGACGTCCCCACACGCCGAAGGCCTCGAGCAGGCCGAGCACGAGCACAAGCAGCACCGGCGCGAACACCGCGCCGAAGTCGCGCCTGGCGATCGGTCCGTCGATGATCCTCGCGATGATCAGCGGGATGACGACCGCGGTCAGCGACGAAAGGACCGCGAGCGCGGTCGCGGCGAGCAGCGCGCGCCGATGCGGTCGGATGTACGGCCAGAAGCGCCGTAACGATGCCATGCGGCCCGGCGCAGGCGCCGTCGGCCGCTCGGCTCTATCGGCCTCCTGATCGGTCGCGGCGAAGTCCACTGCGACTGACATAGGTCCCCCTCGAGGTGTGTGGATTGCGGTGTCGCGAGACGGGACACTCGGTGATGTTCGCATCGAGGTCCGACAGTTCAGGGTGGCAGCATCAGACTGTTGAGCCAACCGATTTTCTGTCCACTCTGATACCTCCACCGTGGTATCCGTGCTGGATATCACCGTCTTCTCACAGCGCGCGACCGGTGTCATGAGACCAGCCAACAACCTGAAGCATTCTTGAGGTCAAGGGCGTGTCTACGCCATAGACCAGACGACCTCGGCGCCCACATCGTGGGCGCCGAGGTCAGCGAATTCGAGATTGCGCAGGAGATCCTGCTCTAGACGGACGCGTTTTCCCGCTCGACCGCGTCGGGGAACGCCTGCTGCTGATAACCGCCGCGCAGGGTGCCGTCCAGGTAAGCGGCCCGGCAGGCCCGCCTGGCGATCTTGCCGCTGGAGGTGCGCGGAATCGAACCCGCAGGCACAAGCAGCACATCGCGCACGGTGACGCCGTGCCGCTGCGATACCGCCGCGCGGACGGTGTCGGCGACCGGATCGGTCTCGAGCTTGCCTGCCCCGGTGTTGCGTTCGGCAACGATCACCAACTGCTCGGAGGTGTCGTCGGCGTCGAACCGCAGGCCAGAGTGGCTGTCCTTCGCGAAGACCAGCTCCGGAAGTTCGTTGGCGGGCACCGAGAATGCCGCGACGAAGCCGGGGCGCAAGGCGGTGCTCGATTCCTGCGCGGAGTACTCGAGATCCTGCGGGTAATGGTTGCGGCCGTCGACGATCACCAGGTCCTTCACCCGGCCGGTGATGTACAGCTCGCCGTCCAGATAGGCGCCGTAGTCGCCGGTGCGCATCCAATTGGCGTCGTCGGGTGTGCCTTCGGCGTGACTGCCCGCCGGCTGCCTGGCAACGATTTTGGCCTGGAAGGTGGCCTTGGTCTCGTCCGGGCGACCCCAGTAGCCGATGCCCATGTTCTCGCCGTGCAGCCAGATCTCGCCGACCTCGCCGTCCGCGCGCTCGACCCCGGTCTCCGGATCGACGATCGTCGCCCACTGCGACAACGCAACGTAACCACAGGAGACCTGGGCGATCGCGTTGTCGGTGCCCTGCTCGACCTCGACCATCCGGCCCGAATTCAGTTCGCCGCGATCGACATACACCACCCGCGCCTCGTCCTCGGCCTTGGTCGCCGACACGAACAGCGTCGCCTCGGCCATGCCGTAGCACGGCTTGATCGTCGTCTTCGGCAGCCCGTACGGCGCGAACGCCTCGTTGAACTTCTTCATCGACGACACCGACACCGGCTCACTGCCGTTGATCAGACCGATCACATTCGACAGGTCCAGCTCTTCGCCCGGCTTCGGCTTACCACGCGCCGCGGCATGCTCGAACGCGAAATTCGGTGCCGCGGCGAAGGTCCCGGCGCCATCGGAAGCGGCGGCCAGTTCCTTGATCCACCGGTACGGACGACGGACGAACGCGCTCGGCGACATGATGGTGATGAATCCGCCGCCGACGGTCGGCAGAATCACGCACAGCAGACCCATGTCGTGGAACAACGGCAGCCAGGTGACACCGCGCGAATTCTCGGTCACGCCAATGGCATCGATCATCTGCAAGAGATTGGTGCCGACCGCGCGGTGCGTGATCTCAACGCCCGCAGGGGTTCTCGTCGAGCCCGAGGTGTATTGCAGATAGGCGACGCTGTCGATATTGATATCCGGGCGAACCCACGCCGAACCGACGCTGTCCGGAATCGCTTCCACCGCAATAATTCGCGGGCGCTGCGTCGCAGGCAGATGCCGGAAGAAGTTCCGCACCCCGACCGCCGCCGAGCTCACGGTGAGAATGGCCGCCGGGTTGCAGTCGCTCAGCACCGCGGTCAGCCGGTCGGTGTGTCCCTGCTCCTCCGGATCGAACAGCGGGACCGCGATATTGCCCGCGTAGACCGCGGCGAAGATGGACACGACATAGTCCAGCCCCTGCGGCGCCAGGATCGCCACCCGGTCGCCTGGCTGCGTCACCTGCTGCAACCTGGCCGCGACCGCACGCAGCCGGACGCCGAACTCACGCCAGGTCAGGTCTTGGTACTCGCCATCGCGTTCCCGCGAATAGTCGATGTAGCGGTAGGCGAGGTCGTCGCCGTTCTCCGCGCTGTGCTTGTCGACGAAGTCGATCAGAGTCTTGTCACCGCGGATCTTGATATTGCCCTGATCATCCAAATAGTCGTCGAAGGTCTCGTCGATCATCGCCTTATCCTTTTGCCAACGCACGCACTCAGGCCGTGCAGTTACACCGAACACAGGTCGATAACGAAGCGTCGGGAAGGCTAGCAGGTGCGCCGCCTTCCGTCGTTCAGTACCGCCCGAAGGCAATCGCCACGTTGTGTCCGCCGAAACCGAACGAGTTGTTCACGGCGTAATCGATCCGGCCCGACCGGCTTTGCCCTTTGACCACGTCGAGGTCGATTTCCGGGTCCTGATTGTCCAGATTCAGCGTCGGCGGGACGATGCCGTCGCGAATGGCGAGCACGGTGATCACCGACTCCAGCGCGCCGACCGCGCCGATCGAATGTCCGAGCGCCGACTTGGGCGCGTAGACCGAGGCGTGCTTGCCGACCGCCGACGAAATCGCCAGCGCCTCAGCGGTATCGCCGATCGGGGTTGCGGTCGCATGCGCGTTGACGTGCGTGACGTCCTGCTTGCTCAGCCCGGCCTTCTGGATCGCCCGTGTCATCGCGCGCGCCGCGCCCTTGCCCTCGAGATCGGGCGCGACCAGGTGGAACGCGTCGGAGGTGATGCCTGCGCCCATGATTCGCGCGTGAATGGTCGCGCCGCGCGCCTTCGCGTGCTCCTCGGTCTCGATGATCATCATCGCGCCCGCCTCGCCGAACACGAAGCCGTCGCGGTCCTTGTCGAACGGCCGCGAGGCGCTCTTCGGGTCGTCGTTGCGGGTGCTCATCGCCCGCATCATGGTGAATGCCGCGATCGGCACCGCCTGAATGGAACCTTCCACGCCGCCGGTGACGACCATGTCGGCGTCGCCCATGACGATCATCTGCCACGCGTTGGCGATCGCCTCCGAACCCGACGAGCAGGCCGACACCGGCGTGACGACGCCCGCGCGCGCACCGAGCTCCAGACCGACGCAGGCGGCCGAGCCGTTCGGCATCACGCGCTGCACGGTGAGCGGTGAAATCTTGCGGTAGCCACCATTTTTCAGGCGATCACGGGCGTCGATCAGGTACTCGCCGCCGCCGAGTCCGGTGCCGATGGCGACACCGAGCCGGTCCTTGTCCACTTCGGGACTGCCCGCGTTGCGCCACACCTCGCGGCTCAGCACCGTGGCCATCTGCTCGACGTAGGACATCGTGCGGACCTCGGACCTGGTCAGACTCTCGGCAGGCGGGACCTTGAGATGCCCGCCGATGCGCACCGGTAATTCGAACTGCTCGACGAAACTGTCCTCGAGCACGTCGATGCCGCTCTCCCCGTTGAGCAGGCCTTTCCACGTCGAGTCGATGTCACCGGCGATCGACGTGGTCGCCGCCAGGCTGGTGACGACAACGTTGGGAAAGCTCCTGGTTTTGGAAGGTACCTGCATTTTCGCTCACTTCCCTAGCCTCGCTCTGGAAACTTGCCGAGCTGGAAACACTGGTGAAGCCGAAAACCTTGTCGAGCATGGGCATTTCACATGCGACGTGCCGCGGGCGGCCACGAGTGCCGACGCCGCCGCGTCGGCGGCCGCGAAGGGCTCGCTGGAGCGCAGGCAGATCAGCGTGCCAACCTGTCATCAGGGCAGCACCCGCGATCGGCCGATAACCATTATCGAGGGGCAGCGCACCGATCACTTCGCTGACACGCGGACGGTACCAGGTGCACGGTCATGGCGTAGTTCGCGGACGGCGCCAACCAACTCGAGTACCCTGCTCACCGGGCACGAGGCGACGTCGGCGGCGTCTCGACCGAGGACGCGAGGAAAGGGACGGTCGTGACGGGCGCGCGGATGGTCGGGCTGTTCGCCGGGATCGGCGGGCTCGAACTCGGCCTCGGCCGCAATGGCTGGGAGACCGAGCTGCTCTGCGAGATCGATGCCGGAGCCCAAGGGGTACTCGCAGCTCAATTCCCTGATGTGCCACTGCATTCCGACATCACCAGGCTGCGTGCGATACCGGCGGGCACCGAGCTGGTCGCTGCCGGATTTCCCTGCCAGGACCTGTCTCAAGCCGGGCGCACCGCAGGCATCACCGGCACCAGGTCCGGCTTGGTCGACGAGGTGTTCCGGCTGGTACGGCGCAAGCGCGGGCCGCGCTGGCTGTTGATCGAGAACGTGCCGTTCATGCTGCAGCTCGGTCGCGGCGCGGCGATGCGGCACATCACCAGCGCCCTGGAAGAGCTCGGATACACCTGGGCTTATCGAGTGGTGGACGCGCGGGCGTTCGGGCTGCCACAGCGGCGTCAGCGGGTGCTGATGCTGGCTTCGCGGACCGAGGACCCGCGCGGGGTGCTGTTCGGCGAGGACGCAGGGCCGCGCATCGTCGGTGACGCCGACAACGATCCGTGCGGGTTCTATTGGACCGAGGGCGTGCGTGGGCTCGGCTGGGCGGTGAACGCAGTGCCGACGCTGAAGGGCGGGTCGGCGCTCGGCATCGCGAGTCCGCCCGCCGTTCGGCTGCCGTCCGGTGAGATCGTCACGCCGGGGCTGGTGGATGTGGAACGGCTGCAAGGTTTCGACGCGGGGTGGACCGCGCCGGCGACCGAGGTGCCCGGCGTCCGGCACGGGCATCGATGGAAGCTGGTCGGCAACGCGGTGAGCGTGCGGATGGCCGACTGGGTCGGATCCCGGCTGGCCGCGCCGCTCGACCCGATTCCAGGCGACCAGCCGTTGCCGCCCGACACGCCGTGGCCCGTGGCCGCGTGGGGCAGGAACGGGGTCGCCTACCGGGTGCCCGTTTCGACCTGGCCGGTGCACGAGCCGTACGAGGATCTGCGGAACTTCCTCACCGATTCGCGGCTGCTCTCGGCGCGGGCGACCGCAGGGTTCCTCCGGCGAACCGGCATGGGCAGCTTGCGATTTCCGCCGGGATTCCTCGACGACGTGGAGAGCCATCTCGACCGAATGGGCGGCTGGGCGGCATGAGTGCCGGGCCGCCCACCGATGCGGCGACCAGCGCGCGGATGTCGCGGCAACGGCGGGCAGGGACGAAACCCGAGCTGGCGTTGCGGCGGGAGTTGCATCGGCGCGGGGTCAGGTACTTCGTCGATCGGGCGCCGCTCCGTGGGCAACGGCGGCGGGCCGATCTGGTGTTTCCCCGGCGGCGGGTCGCGGTCTACGTCGACGGCTGCTTCTGGCATCGGTGCCCGCAGCACGCGACCGATCCGCGCAACAACGCGGAATGGTGGGCCGCCAAGCTCGCGGGCAATGTGGCCAGGGATCGCGCGACGGACGCGGCGCTGATCGAGGCGGGGTGGCAGGTGATCCGGGTGTGGGAACACGAGGATGCCGTTGCTGCGGCCGATCGCGTGCAGGCCGCGCTCGGCCGGTGATTCAGCGGCGACTCCGGACGCGGACCAACGTGCGTGGCGCGTGCGCGGCCAGGTAGCTCGATGCCACCATCACCGACATCACGACGACTCCGGCGGCGGCTGTTGCGTAGCCGATCATGGGACCTCCTCAGGAACGCTTCGGTTTCAGCCTGTCCGCCGAACCTGACAGGAGCCTGTGGACAAGGTGGCAAAGGCGTGTGTTTGGTTACCGTTGAACATCGGTCCAGCAGTAGGTAGGAGAATGAACTGGTGAGTGATAGCCAGAGGATCGCCGAACGGCGCGTGCGGGTGGCGTCTTTGGCGATCGCGACGGCCATCTTGATCGCCGGGGTTTGCTACTCGTCCTGGGTGCTCGAGTTCGTTCTGCCGATCGACGTCGACCCGGTCAACTCGTTTCTCAGCGAGTTGGACGCGGAGGGCAAGCCCTATCGGGCGGTCTTCGCGACCGCGGACAAGATCGTCGGAGCGCTGCTCATCCCCGCCGCGATCGGCGGACTGCTGGTGTTCCCCCGGCGCAGGCTCACCACCGTCGGCTGGGTCGCTCTGCTCTTTTTCGGCGCGGCGACCATTGCCGATGTGCTGCTTCCGCTGCGCGACTGCACGGCGAGCGACACCGCGTGCGGCGGTGGTCCCAGCGAGTTGTTCCCGCAGTTGCACCAGCCGCATGCGTTGTCGAGCACCATCGCGGTCACCTCGATCGCCGCGGCCACCTTCGCGTTCAGCCTCGCGGCGTTCCGCTACAACCGGTGGCGGATCCTGCGCGAGTTCGGACTCGTCGTGCTGGTGGTCGGCTCGGCGGCGACCGTGTGGATGCTGGTCGCCGACAATTTGCCCGGCGATTATGCGCTCGGCATCGCCCAGCGGATTCAGGTCGGTTCGATGTCGCTGTGGCTGATCACGTTGGCCGCCGCGGTGATCTTGGAGGGCCGGGAATGGACCGACCCCACCGATCGAACTACTTCACCTCGAGCTTGACCGAGTGACTCGCGGTCTTCGCGGGCAGCTTGGTGGTGTCGACGAAGAGGATCTCGCCGCTGTCCTGCACGCCGTTGGGCAACGTCTTCGGCTTGAGCCCGAACGGGGGCTGCTCGCCCTTGCTGCCCGCCAGCCCGAAGTCGCTGTCGTTGGCGATATAGAGCGTCTTGCCGCCGTCGAGGGTGGCGATGCCCTCGATCTTGTCGTGGCCGAAGAACTTTCCGTCCACGTCGAGATCCTTGACCAGGCCGTTGAGGTCGAGGTTCGTCGTCTTGGCCGCCGCGGTGATGCCGACCTTGCTCAGCGCGGCGACGGCCTCGGTGGTCGGCACGGTGCCGACCAACGCCTCCAGCGGCTTGCCGTCGACCAGCAGGCCGCCGCGTTCCGGATCGTATTGCGCGCCGGGCACCTTGGCGTCAGGGCCGACATCGGTGGCCTTGGCGATGTCGACGGTCCACAGCTTCTTGTCCGCCTTCGGCGCGAGGTTGCCGTCGCGCTCGTCGATCAGGAAGGTGGTTGCGCTCAGCGCGGTGATCTCCGAGTCGGCGACCTTGGTGGTCTTCGGGTTCTCCAACGGCACAACGAATTCCTTGACGGCCTTCGTCTTCAGATCGACGGTGACGATGCGGGTGAACGACACCTCCTTGGCAGAACCGTTGAGCCCGGGCGCATTCAGGGCGCTCTGCACCAGGCCGACAAGGGTGCTGCCATCCGGGGTGATGGTCAGGCCCTCCATACCCTGGTTCGGGGTGCGCAGCGAAAGTTCCTTGGGCAGACCCGATCCGGGCGCGAGGCGTTCGATCTCGCCGCCCTTGGCGTCGAAATGCACCAGGAACGGGCCGTATTCGTCGGACACCCAGAAGGTGCCGTCGGGCAGCGCGACCAGACCCTCGGGGTCGAGGCCGTGATCGGTGGGCGGCAACACGTTTCCGGCGAGGTCCTTGATGGTCTCGCCGGTGTTCGCGGCCACGTCGACCTGACCGTTGAACCCGACGCCCGCCGCGGTGTGCAGATCGAGCGAGGATTGCAGCACCGCGCGGGTGCCGACCAGCTTGAACTTGCCGATCTTCGGCACGAAACTCGGTGTCGGCGAAAGCTTCTCGTTCTTGCCAGGGCCGTCCACGTTCGGGCCGCGGTCGGTGAGCCCGTAGAACTCGTCCTTGCTGCCAGGCACCGGCGTCCATGCCGAGCCGAAGCCGCTGCCCTGCACCGTGGTTCCGCCGAACTCGCCGATCGCCGGGATGTCGGTGGTGTACAGGCGGACCGCGTCGGTAGTGGTCACCTGGAGGGTGTCCGTACCGGTGTAGCCCGGGTTCGGGGTGTAGACGAGTGCGCCGTCGACGCGACGGGTCACCTTCCCGTGCTCCGGGTCGGCGATGCGGATGGCGGCGCTGCCACCCGTCTTCGCGAGAAGGTCGTCCAGGGAGATCACCAGCGGCTTATCCTTGGTCGCGGTGAAATCCGCGGTCGAATTCGAAGAGGAACAGCCTGCGGCCAGCACACCGACGCAAAGCACGGCGACGGCGACGACTCGGGGACGAGAGACAGCTTTCACCGGGACTGCGTACCGCGCGGATCCGACATCCGGTCGACGCGGGGATGACAACTCGGTGTCGAAACACGGTTCGAGGCACAGGCAAGCCCATGACATGCTGACGCCATGACTGCTCGTGTGAACATCTCCTCCGGCTCCGAATTCGAAGATCTCGTCGGCTACAGCCGCGCCGTCAAGCTCGGCAATACCATCGTGGTCAGCGGCACAACGGCATCGCTGCCCGGTGGCCAGGCGGTCGGCGGCGACGACATCGGCGAGCAGACCAGGGAAGTCCTGCGCCGCATCGACACCGCACTCACCGAGGCGGGCGCGAGCTTCGCCGATGTGGTCCGCACCCGCATCTTCGTCACCGATATCTCGCGCTGGGCCGAGGTCGGCAAGGCGCACGCCGAGGTGTTCGGCGACATCCGCCCCGCCACCTCCATGTACGAGATCAGCGCACTGATCACCCCGGCCCTGCTGGTGGAGATCGAAGTCGACGCGATCGTGGCCGAGTAGCACGTCGGCGCGCCAGCGCGTCCGGTCCGCCGGTAATCCTCGGCGGGCCGGACCATCGGGTCGCTAGGGTCGCAGGTGTGACCAGCGACTCCTTAGTCTCACTCGACACTCTCGCCGAGGCGACCGATCGTCTCCTCGACAGCATCCGCAAGCTGGGCAACGACGACCTGACCGGTCCGTCGCTGCTGCCCGGCTGGACCCGCGGCCATGTGCTCGCGCACGTCGCACGCAATGCCGACAGCGTGCTCAATTTGCTGCTCTGGGCGCACACCGGAGTCGAGATTCCGCAGTACGCCAACATGTTTCTGCGTGACTTCGACATCGAGGCCGGCGCGCCACGGCCGATGGACGCACAACTCGCCGACAACGAGGCTGCCGCGAAACGCTGGCAGGCCGTGGCGAATTCACTGACCGACGAAGCGTGGCACGCGGAAGTCCGCACCAGGCAGGGGCGTCCGATCCCGGCCACCGAGGTGCGCTGGATGCGCTTGCAGGAAGTAGAGATTCACCACGTCGACCTGAACGTCGGGTTCACCCCCGCCGACTGGCCTGCCGACTTCGCCGCTCGAATCCTCGCCCAGGCGACCGTCGACATGAACCGAATCACCACCGCCGCAGCTGAACCCGTCCCCGCGTTCTCGTTGCGTGCCACCGACTCCACGTTCACCGGCATCGTCGGTGCAGGGACACCCGCCCAGACCATCAGCGGCCCGGTTGCCGCCCTGGCCGCCTGGTTGCTCGGTCGCTCGGACGGCGCCGACCTCACCGGCGATCTGCCCGCGCTGCCCGACTGGAAGTAGACCGCAACGACGCCTTCGGACTGACCTGTGGGTCGGCCAGTTTCAACGAGTGGCACATGGCTGCGGCAAAGTGCGAGAAGGCCTCTCCGTGGTGTGCCACTCGTGCCGGAGAACAGGAAAGCCCCGCCCTGAGGGCGGGGCTTTGCCGTGTGTGGTGGTTGTTGTTCGTCTTTTCTGCCATCTGACTCTTGACCAGAGCTTTCCGTAAGTGGAGACTTACCGTTCGTGAGCACTAACCAAGAGGGTGATGGATGGGACGCACTCGGGGATCGCACTCGGCGTGCGATCGTCGCGTGTTTGGCGGAGCGTCCGCGGGCCGTCGGTGAGCTAGCCGATGAGCTGCCGGTCAGCAGGCCCGCGGTGTCCCAGCATCTGAAAGTCCTCAAGGATGCGGGGCTGGTCACCGACCGCATGGCAGGCACGCGCCGTATCTATCGGCTGAACCCGGCCGGTGTGGCGGCATTGCGCGACCAGCTCGACACGTTCTGGAACCGAGCGCTGGCCGGGTACGAGGACGTCATCGAAGAATCGACAGAGGAGAGTTCATGACTCAGGCACCGGCCGCGGTGGTCCGCAAGCAGATCGTCGTCGCAGCACCCATCGAGCGCGCCTTCACCGTATTCACCGAGCGTTTCGGGGATTTCAAACCACCAGAGCACAACCTGCTCGGGGTCGCCATCGCCGAAACCGTCTTCGATCCGCGAGTAGGCGGACACATCTACGACCGTGGCGTCGACGGCAGCGAATGCCATTGGGCGCGCATTCTCGCCTACGAGCCGCCCGATCGGGTCGTCTTCAGCTGGGATATCGGCCCGCAATGGCAGATCGAGACCACACAGGACAACACCAGCGAAGTCGAGGTCCGCTTCATCGCCGAGACCCCACAGCGCACCAGAGTCGAACTGGAACACCGCAATATCGACCGGCACGGACCCGGCTGGCAGGCCATCACCGATGGTGTCGACGGCGATGCAGGCTGGCCGCTGTACCTGAGTAGGTACGCCGCCCTGTTCGCAGAATAGCTCTGAGGTCGGCAAAAGCCCTGCCGCTCAAGATGATTCGATGTCGGCGGGGCTTTGCCGCCAGCGCGAGCGCTACGAGTTCCATCAACCCACCGCGGCCTTGGCCTGTGGCCAGATGCGGGCCAGGTCGATCAGGTGCGCGAGCTCGGCGTCGAAATCGTGCGCAACCACGGGCAATGGCGGTGGTGCCCCGGTGCCGGCGGGCGGTAAGCCTGTCTTTCTGGCCTGCGCCGCTCGCACCAGCCGATGTGCGTACTCGGCAATCCCCCGGTCCGATTTGGGCTCGCGTACGGTATTGCGTTGCGTTTCACCGGTTTCGGCCGGGAGGTAAGCGCCAAGGTGAAGCATTGCATCGCGGATTTCCACAGTCATCCGCAGTAGACGGGTGGCCGGATCCGAGTCGTGCCGCGCATCGGCAGGCATGACAATCTCCGGAACCGCCGCGGTGAGATCACGCCACAGCGGCAACAGCCGACGGCAGGTTCTGGTGGCGCGATCCATACCCGCTCGCCGCACCAACTCCGCGACAAGCGGTATCGCGTGCAGTGTCGTATTGGTCGCGACCCACAGGATGAACGCAGCCTGGACCAGCGACAGCTGTGGTCCATCGGGCAATCCGGTGGCCAGCTGGGAAAGCGCGAGCACCTGCGCACCCCAGAGAACGGCATTGCTGCCGATCAGGCCGATACACACGATCCGCGCCGCGCGCGGAGTATCGACATCACGGAGTGCGCCGAGGCAGCTGCGAGTGATCACGAACGTGGTGAAGGTGACAGCAAAGGCGCAACCGATGCCCAGTCCAACCCCCACGATACGCAGGTCGATCGACCGTCCCGAGTATCTGGCAGATGCCACGGTCAGGACTATCAAGGCCGTCGCGGCCAGGGCCAGGAGACCGGCGTTGCGCTGGTTGCGCCATACGGAATCAGCGCTGACGAGCCGACCAATGCTGTTCAGGTATGTGGTGGTCATGAGAACGCAGCCCAGGGCAAGCTGATTCGCCGGGTCATCGATGGTCGGCGTCGACGCGCACTGATATATCAGCAGGGTCGCGATGCACCACAGGCCCACGTGGTTTACGAGCCGATCGATAACAGCGCCGCCGACAAGCCATAACCGACCCGACCCGACAACAGTGACGTAGCCGATCACTACCCAGGACACGACTCCCGGTATCGGTGACGACATCGACGCATCCTCTTTGGTCCAGCAGAACTCGTGCCCGTCGGAGGATACTGCCGCCTCGGCCGCACAAACGGAAGTAATGCGAGCAAGCTGGCAGATGGAATCGCAAGACAACCACCATGTTTCGTGGTGGAACTTGCGACGTCGCGCACGGGTGGGTTTCGCGGACGTAGCGAACGCGTTCGGTCTCGTGGGGACGAGGGGCGAACGCATGAAGGGCGTGGAGGCTGCCTCCGAGCAGATGCGCCACGGCTCCACGGCGATCACCCAACTGCGGGAAGGCATGGGCTGACGCCGAAGCTGTGACTGTGGCAGATCCGACGGATGCCTCGTGAAATGATGAAAGCCCTGGCAGTTGGCCTGCCAGGGCTTTCATGTTGTGCGGCTGAAGGGATTCGAACCCCTAACCTTCTGATCCGTAGTCAGATGCTCTATCCGTTGAGCTACAGCCGCGTGGTTATTCAGTTGTTGTACTCGGTTACCCGAGTGTGGCGGAGGCGAGAGGATTTGAACCTCCGGTCCCCGTGAAGGGACAACTCATTAGCAGTGAGTCCCATTCGGCCGCTCTGGCACGCCTCCTGGAGCCTTCTCTTCGAGGGCACCGGTCCTTTCGAACCGCCGAGCATGAAGGTTACAGGAGCCGTTGTCCAGATCGCAAAACGGCTGGTTATCAGCGTAAGTTGCTGTCGAACCAGTCGAAAATCCTGGTTTGTGAGTCGACGGTCGCGTAGTCGTCGTCGGTGACGGGACGGTCGGCGCGGTGGTTGAGCCCCGGGTAGCTGACGACCAGGCTGGCTACTGCCGCGCGGCCGGTCGCGTCGCGCAGTCGCTCGACTTCGGCGGGCGGGGTGGCTGGGTCGTCGGTGCCGAAGAGACCGAGCCACGGCGCCTGCAGGTGTGGGGCGACACACACGAGAGCGTCGGCCTGTTCGGTGAGCGGTTCGACGATGCCTGGTGCCGCGACGCTCACGGCGGCGCCGACCGGGCGGTTGGTGGCGACCAGGAAGGCGGCGGTGCCCGCGGAGTCGAAACCGAGCACCCCGATGGTGTCGGGGAAGACGCCGCGGCGGGTGAGCCAGTCGAAGCAGGCGTCGAAATCGTCGAAGAGTTCCTCGCCGAACACCTCACCCCGCGGATCGGTGCGATGAAACAGGTTGGGCACCACCACGGTCCAGCCTTCGGAGGCCAGCGCACCCATCAAAGCGAGCAGGGGGCCGGTGAACTCGCGGGATTCGTGCAGGATCACGATGCCGCCGCGGGCGTGCCCCTCCGGTTCGAGCACGATGATGGGCACTTGACTGTCGGCGGCCAGACGTCTCGTCTCGGTCGCAGGTTCGGGTTCCAGTTCGTCGGTGCGCAGCGGGGCAAGGTCGTTGTAAGTACCCGACATGAATCCAGGGTAGGGCGACTTCTTGATCTTCGGAAGAAATTCCTGTTGAGGCTCGGTTACCCACAGAATTTTCGGTACGCAGGCCTGACTTTCCGCGCGGCGACATATGGTTGGAGGGTGACAGCGTCAACCCGGCCGGACCTAGAGTCGATTCCGGCGTACGTCCCCGGCCGCAACCATCCCGGTGCGGTGAAGCTCGCCAGCAACGAAACCACGTTCGGTCCGCTCCCCTCCGCCGCCAAAGCCATCGCCGAGGCCGCCGAGCTGGCGAACCGGTATCCGGACAACCAAGCCGTCGAATTGCGCGCGGCGCTGGCCGATTTCCTCGGCGTCGCGCCGGAGAACATCGCCGTCGGCTGCGGCAGCGTCGCGCTGTGCCAGGAACTGGTGCAGATCACCTGTGACGCACCGACCGACGAGGTGCTGTTCGGTTGGCGCTCGTTCGAGGCGTATCCGATCGTCACCAAGGTCGGCAACGCGACAGCCGTGCAGGTGCCGCTCACCCCCGACCTGGTGTACGACCTGGATGCGCTGGCCGCGGCGGTCACCGAGCGCACCAAGCTGATCTTCGTCTGCAACCCGAACAACCCGACCGGCACTGCAGTCGGCAAGGCGGAGCTGACTCGCTTCCTCGACGCAGTGCCCAAGCAGGTGCTGATCGTGTTGGACGAGGCCTACTTCGAGTATCTGCGGCTCGCGCCGGAGGACTTCCCGAACGGCGTCGAGCTCGGCCGCACCCGGCCCAATGTTCTTGTGCTGCGCACCTTCTCGAAGGCGTACGGCCTCGCGGGGCTGCGCGCGGGCTATGCGGTCGGCGATCCGGCGGTGATCACGGCGCTGACGAAGGTGCACATTCCGTTCAGCGTCAACCGGGTCGCGCAGGCGGCGGCGATCGCTTCGCTGGAGGCGCGGCACGAATTGCTGGACCGCACAGACACTCTCGTTGTCGAACGGGACCGGGTGCGCGATGCGTTGCGCGCGGCCGGCTATCAGGTGCCGCCGAGCCAATCCAACTTCATCTGGCTGCCGCTCGGCGAGCGCACCGCGGAGTTCGGCGAGGCGAGTGCCGAGGCGGGAGTGCTGGTGCGTCCCTACGGCATCGACGGCGTGCGGGTGACCATCGGCGATCCGCACGAGAACGATCTGTTCCTCGAATTCGCCACGGACCCGGCGGTTGTCGCGCGCTTCCTCGGTTAAGGGTCTTACCTGCTGAGCGCGCCGGCGATCACCGGCCACGACCGCGCCAACTCGTCGGCCCAGTACGGCCACGAGTGGGTGCCGGTCGTGCGGAAGTCCGCGGTCACCGGGATCCCGAGCACGCGAAGCCGGTCGGTGAGCCTGCGCGTGCAGTTGTTGGTGGCCGCCTCGAGCGGCCCGCCGACGCTGATGGTGGTCGCCGCGTCGACACCGGGGGTGCCCGGCACATCGTGGACGCCAGGGATGCCGCTGCCGACGGACATGTAGATCGTCTTGCCGCGCAACGCTTCCGCGTGCAGCGTCACGTCGTGGTCGAGCCAGGCGGGATCGTCCTGCTGGCCGAACATGTTGTCCGGCACGCCCCGATAGGTGGCGATCACGGCCCTCGCCTGTGCCTGGCCGAGGTCGGTGCCCATGGAGAAACAGCCGCTGTGCGCCGCGATGGCGGTGTAGAGCTGCGGCTGCCGCACGGCGAGCATCATCGCGGCCTCGGCGCCCATGGACACGCCCATCACCGCGTTGCGGCCGTTGCCGTTGAACGTCGCGTCGATCAACGGTGGCAGCTCACGGGTCAGGAACGTCTCCCACATGTTCGTGCCGAGCACCGGATCCGGTTTCTGCCAGTCCGTGTAGAAGCTGGCCGGGCCGCCGACCGTGAGGACGACGTTGACGTCCTTGTCCTCGAAGAACGTGTCGGCGTGGCCGAGTTCGGTCCAGTTGTTGCTGGTCGGGCTCGCGCTGCGGCCGTCGAGCATGTAGACGGTCGGGCGCGGCTTCGCGGTGTCGCGCGGTAGCAGCACCTGCACTTCGACGAGGCGGCTCATCGCGGGTGAGGCGACGAACACGCGCAGCCATCGGTCGTTGATCGGTTCGATGTGGTCGATCGCCGGGTGCGCCGGCTGCTTGGTCGTCGGCTCGGCGGGGGCCGGGCCGTCCGAGGAGCCGGTGCTCGGTTTCGGATCATCCGGGGGCGCCGCCGACAGTTGCGGAGCGCCGAACGTCACAGCACCCGAAATCAGTGCTGCGCTGACCAAGACGCTGGAAACCCAGCGCCGCACCCCACGCCGAGACAGCATGCGACCCATCCTGCCAGAAATGCCCGGCTCGATCGGGTGGCCATAGCGGGTCGCAATAATATGTGACCAGGGCCACTTTCGCTGCTCGGTCGGCGAGCACATGGGCCTGCCTGCACATTTCCATCCGGAACGGCTCTCGGCCACGGGACGGCGGGCCGACGGCCGAGCCGAAGCCGTTGTATCCGAGATCACCGAAATCCGGCCGTCGGCACCCCAGCCGGTCGACAGTTCGACACCGACTCGCAACCATTGCGGCGAATGTCCAGTCACGACGTGGCGCACGAGCACCCACCGTGAGTACGCGGGCTACCGGACGACTCGAGCAACACCAGAGCCAAGAGGGCGTGCCGATCCGGCCACGACAAGGCCGGATGCGCGCGGACAACCCTTGACGCGTTCGCATTGCGCACGAGCAAACGCGCACGCCGACATCAACTGCCAGAGTCAATGACACTGAACGTCACCAATTTTCAGCGCCGACGTGGACCAACCCAGCAAATCCAGCAAATCCGGGCACACCATCAGCACACTCGCCGTACGCTACTCTCCGGGCCTTTCCGGGCATGAACTAGGACGCGCATGATTGTTGATCCGCACCATCGGCATCGAGGTCATTACGCTGCGCACATACCCAGCAAACAGACCGGCCGCTCGGTACGGAGCAGGGACAGTCCCTGCGTGGCAACAATCATTTTCGGGCAGAAGCTAATTCCCGGCATCGCACTCGCACCCCGCACCCGCGGACCACCGGCGAGCGATGCTGCCGGCTGCGCACCTGCGCGAATTCTCCCGCTCGAACTTGTCTGTTTCACCGCAGTACCTATGCCCGACCGGAGAAAACCGTGAATCCTGTGTTACCCGCAACACCGATCGAAAACTCGCCTGACACAAAACCTTTCAGCACCGACCTGAAACGCCGGCTGCGCGAGTGCGACGAATTCTTCCGCATGCCAGAACTGGCCCACCTGTCGTCCCAGCGCCGCCGCACCGCGCTGGAACAACTCGAACAGACCGGCAGCTACCAGCAGACCGCCGAGGAAATCCTGATCGGGGCCAAACTCGCGTGGCGCAATCACGCCCGCTGTGTCGGCCGAAAGCATTGGCGCTCACTGAAACTGCTCGACGCGCGGCGAGTGCGGTCCGCGCGCGACCTGGCCGAGGTCTGCTGGCAGCACCTGCAGATGGCCACCAACGGCGGCGCCATCCAATCGATGATCACCGTCGGGCCGCCGCGACAGCCGGACGGGCGCGAGTTCCGCATCGTCAGCCCGCAGCTCATCCGCTACGCGGGCTACCGCAACGGAGACGGCACGGTCACCGGCGACGCGGCGAACATCACCCTCACCGAGTTCGCGATGAAACTCGGATGGCGTGGCGCCAGAACACCATTCGACATTCTCCCGCTGCTGATCAGCACGCCGGACGAACCGATCCGCTGGTTCGACATCCCGCCAGAGCTGGCCCGCGAGGTTGAGCTGGAGCATCCGGAGTTCGAATGGTTCGCCGGACTCGGCCTGCGCTGGCACGCGCTGCCCGCGGTCTCCAACATGAACCTCGAGGTCGGCGGCATCACCTACCCGTTCGCGCCGTTCAACGGCTGGTACATGGGCGCCGAGATCGGCGCACGCAACCTGAGCGACACCAACCGCTACAACATGCTGCCGCTGATCGCCGAAATGATGTGCCTCGATACGCGCTCCGAACGCAACCTGTGGCGTGACTCGGCCCTCGTCGAACTCAATCGCGCTGTGCTGCACAGTTTCCGCAAATCAGGCGTCTACATCGTCGACCACCACACCGTCGCCAAACAGTTCTGCGATCACGTCAAACGCGAAGAAGCAGCGGGCCGCACCTGCCCCACCGACTGGAGCTGGATCAACCCCCCGATCTCGTCCGGCCTGACCCCCACCTTCCACCGCTACTACGACCCACCCGACCCCGACATCCGCCCCAACTTCGTCCGGCGAGATTTCAGCGGCGACCCCGAGGAGTAATCCCGCTGTCTCCGTGGCGACAGGGTTCGGTGCGGAGGGGCGCAGGCTCGGGGCGAGCCTGCGCCGCCTCTAGCGGGTCGGGTCAGCTTCCGAAGCTGCCGGTTGCGGGCTTGCCGGAGGGGACGGCGACGGTGACGGTTTCGCCGAGCTCGTAGCCGCCTGCGGGGCTGGTGTCGGCGCAACCGCCGCGGGCGGTGATGGTGGATCCCGGCTGGAGACCGGTCAGCGACGTCTTGATCGTCTGGCCGGGTTGCGCCAGCGACTCCGGCTTGGCCTCACCGAAGAAGACGTGGTCGTTGTTGGGGCCGACGCCTGCCTCGGCCCAGCACTGGCCGCGGTCGTTCGGGTTGTGCAGGGTCGCGGTCACCGTGCCTGGTCCGGTGCCTTCGAAGGTGACCACGGGGGCCTTGAAGGGGGACGCCGCAACCGCGGGCGCGGCACTGAAGGGGGTTAGTGTGACCGCCGCAGCGGAAACAGCCAGCAGGAAAGCTCCTCGAATTCGTCTGTTCATCACACGATCCGATCCTGCCCCGCAACAGGTTCCAGCACAATGGAAACTACTGCCCCCGAGAATAGGGGCTCGCCGCAGATCCGCTTCGTCGCCCAACGCCGCACTCGCCGATAACAGGTGCCTGCGTGGTTCTTGGCGGAGACGGAGGGATTTGAACCCTTCTAGGGGTGCTGGTTGGGGCATCAGGACCCCCTCTACCAGCTGAAACACATCACCGTGACTTACACCGATTGACCCGGATTCACAGCGGATTGTGGCCAGGATGTGTCCACGGCACGGACAAGCGGCCCGGCACCTTCACCAGGTGCCGGGCCGCAGTCGTTTCCTCTCGGACGGCCGGTGCCGCTCAGTACTCCCGCGATGCGTCCGGCTTCATGCGCCCAGCGGCAATCAGTGTTTGCCGTGCTGCCGCCTTGCGCGGACATTCATCCGCGCGGCACTCTCGATGCCGCTGCATAGTGGCGTGCGCTTCCGGCACACTCAGGGTCCGATCGGGTGCCTCGTGCGGCCATCCCCTTGGCCACAGCCCCACATCGGAAGGGTGCTCATCCTTGACCCGACTACGTCGGCGTTCAGCTCGCCATTCGGCTTGGACGCGGTCCACGATCTCTTGGACAGACATGCCGTCTGACTCGGTCTCCCGCCACCAGTTGAACCCCACCGCTTCACCCCTGCCGCGTTCGATGTCGTTGGGTGGCACCCACCGCCGGGGAGCTAGCGAACCGTTCGACCCGGCGGCGGGGCTGAAATCAGCTTCGTGGCTGGCGAGGCCGTTAAGGGTCAGTAGAGGGACAGAGCGAGGTGATCGATCTACGCTCGAAACATGGGCCATGCAGGGCGGCGAATTGCCGCCGAACGCAAGGTAGCCGGACTCAGCCAGCGCCAGTTGGCTACCCGCGCCGCCTACAGCCTCAGCATGGTCAAGGCAGTCGAGCAAGGGCGCGAACCGGCATCACCGGGATTCGTTGCCGCCGCTGCGAAAGCGCTTGGTATCGAGCCGGAGCAACTGACCGGGACGCCGTACTACGACACTCTCGAAGAGGACGGACCACTCGAGGGTCTTACCGAATTGCGCGCCATCTTGGCCGAAGGCACTTACGTTCGACCGCTTGAACCCCTGCCGCTTGCACAGCTCACCAAGTCCTTGGCCGATGTCAATCGCGCATACCGAAATGACAAGGGCCGTACTGCATTAACCCGGCTCCCTGTGCTGATTCGTCAGCTGTACGGCGCGCTGCACGCAGCATCAAACGATGCCGAACGTGGTCGAATCTTCTCGCTCCTGGCCCACGCGTATATCCAGTCGGAGCGGCTGACACACCGGTTTGGTTTCATGACGCTCACGTTGCCGTCGCTGGACCGATTGGAATGGGCGGCTGCACAAGCCGATGATCCGCTGTATGCCGTGCAGGCCAAGCCCCGGCGAGCGAAGGTGCTGATGTATTACGGGTCCAACGATGTCGGCCTCCAGCTTGTCGACCAGGCCCTCGGCCAGATCAACGACGACGATCCCGCCTCGGTCGAAGTGCTCGGATTCACCCATCTGTCGGGGGCGATCATTTCCGCGCGAGATCGCCGACTCGATACCGCTCGTGACCACATCAGCGAGGCGAGGAAGTTAGCCCGATTCGTTAAGGGCGAATGCGACTCCTACGGCACCGTATTCAGCAAGGCGAACACCGAAATCCACTCCTGTGCAGTCGAATTAGAGGCAGGCGACCCAGGCAAAGCCGCGCGCGACGGATCGGCGTTGCACTTGCCCACCGATGTCGCACCGCCGCGAGCAGGCCATCATTGGCAAGACACGGCCCGCGCCTGGCTACTCGCTGGCCGGACAGACAACGCGCTCAAAGCACTCAATACGGCCCGCAGCGTCGCGCCCCAGCAGACCAAACTGCACCCCGGCGTCCGCGAAACGCTGTACGGGATCGCCGCAGCCGAGCGGCGCCGCAGTGACAGCCTGGGTGCATTCGCGCGATGGGTCGGCGTCACCCTCTGACCTACGGCTCGCCCGCCGAACGTGTGACTTGTGGCTGTCTCTGCTGGGACGATGGGCCAGTGAACGAGAACGGAGCGCCTGTCCTGTACGCCATCGTGACCGGTGCACGAGTCGCCCGAGACGTCGACAAACTGATTGATCTGGCACACGCAGACGGTTGGGATGTGTGCGTGATCGCCTCACCGAATGGCCGCCGATTCATCGATACTGATGCTCTGGCGGCTAAGACCGGTCACCCGGTGCGTAGCGAGTACAAAGATCCCGATTCGCCGGACGCGCTTCCTCCTGCCGACGGAATGATTGTCGCGCCGATCACCTCCAACTCGCTCGCGAAGTGGGCGGCGGGCATCTCCGATACCTTGCCGCTTGGGCTCCTGGTCGAAGGCGTCGGACTGGAGCTGCCCGTCGTAGCAGTACCGTTCGCCAATCGAGCATTGATCAGTTTTCCTGCCGTGCAGGACGCAGTACACAAGCTCTCGCAATGGGGCGTAGCCATGCTGGTTGAAGACACACCACACGAACCGAAGTCCGGTGGCGACGCCGCCGACCGGTTCCCGTGGGCCGCAGCATGGCAAGCACTACTCGACGACCCGCGGTTGTCTATACCGAAGTAGGCCGCTCTTGAAACTCACACCCCCGCCTACTGACTCGACACGGCAGTCAGGATTTCTCTCTCCCCAGGGCGGCTCGTCATCCTCATAGTTCTGGTGACACCGCGCGGAACGCCCGGGCGCGGTGTCGGTGCGGCCATGTACACCCCTCGAAATTGCTATCCAATTCCCCACCAACACAAGGCAATTCACACAAACGTCCAGGTCAGAAGTCATGTCGAGCGCGAATGTTCTGAGCTCTGTCGTCGGGCGGCAATTCTTAGCCCTCTGACCTGCAACTGTTCGGGATCACGACAGCTTTGGTTGCAATCCCGCACAACGTTCAGAGTTTTTTTATATGCCGCTCGATCGCGGTATGCCTTGCAGCCCATGCGGCCTCAGCTATCAGCCATGTTGCGATTGACAGGTGCGGCGAGTCGTCGCGAGGGGCTCGAGTGGCGTACCAGGCCGCTGTACCGCCAGCCAGAGTGGCGAGCATAAGGGCCTCGATTTGGAAGGGCGTCGGCATGGCTCGAAGACCGGCCAATCCCGAAAACAGCGCCACGCACGCCGCAATAGCGACACTGAGGAATACGCGGCGGCGATGCGGCACGGAGGAATTATGCACCAGGTTCGCCGCACCCCGGTGCCGTATGCCCCCATATGCTCAAGCTGAGCGTGCGAAAGATGCACCACCGAGGCGTTGTCCGGCCGGACTGGGCCAGCGATGCCGACCCCGATCCCTACGAGGTGCAGAAATCTCCAATCCCGTACAAAGCCACAGACGCTATGCCAACCGCCAGCGCTCCGACCAGGGGGAAGGGCTACCGCCCCCCGCATGCCTGGGTGCCAGGTGCGCCTTGAGGATCCTCTTTCGGCCGATCCCTCGATCTGCTCGCAACGATGTCGACGGCAAGCCTTGGACCAGCACAGATGATCAGCCATCTTGCATCGGCGTGTGCGCTTGGCCACCGGCATGTCGCAAGTTAACTTGCTATCATGGCGTCGAGGCCGCGCATCCACATCCATACAAGTGCACTCAAGCGCGAATTCGACGAAGCAGACATCTTGCACGCATTGAACAACGCTATCCGCACATTTGAAGACGACGACGGGCTCACGATGGTGATAGGTGCCGCCTGCAACCCGACACTGATTGAGGTGGGCTACGTGCTCCGCGACGATGGATCGTTGTTCGTCATCCACACCATGAAAGCCCGAACAAAGTACTTGAAGCGATTCCAGAAGCCGAGGTGAGGTAGATGCCCCGATCGTTGGAGGAGATCCTCGCGCACGCAGACGAGCTCGCAGACCGGTTCGAAAATAACTTCGAGCCAACCAATGTCGTCGAGACCGATGCACTGGAAGGTCTGGGCAAATCGGTCATCGAGCTATCGAACGCACAACGCAACGTGCGCCTCTGGGTCGAGCTTGCGAAGCAGCAGGGCAAAAGTTGGGCGGCAATTGGCGAGGTCCTGGGGACCTCTGGCGAAGCTGCCCGACAGCGCTATGGGGACGGAACGTCAAGCACCGCCAAGCGTGCCCGAGGCGCACGCCCAAAGGTCACGCCCACTACCCAGCAGGCCAAGAAGAAGCCGACCAACGTATCGGTGACAATCTCCGGCCGTGCTACTCGTCGAACCGCGACGTCAGGCGTGATCGGCGCTCCAGTGCGGTCGAAGCAACTCGCCCCGGTCGCCAAAAAGGCAGCAAAGAACGCGGTCGCCAAAAAGGCGGCAAAGAAGATGGCCAAAAAGCACTAAGTGTAACGCGACTCAGGTTTCGAGTCGCGTTCCGAAGCCCTGGGTGGGCTCATTTGATGTGGTCGACCCCCTACCGGGCGTGTGCCTGGGCTGTGGAGAGTTGGTTAGCCGGAAGACCGCCGCAGTCGCTCGCGGCGCATTGAACGGCTGGTGACGAAATAGACAGCGGCAATGATGATCAAGAGCAGCACCTCGGGGATCGCTACGGCCATTCGCTGCCAGGTGGGCGCCTCGTCGCCGAGCCGCCGAACAGCCTGTATTCCAACAAGCTGCGAAACGACGAACACGAGCATGGCTGCCGCCGAAGCGGTAAGCGGGTGTTGCGAGATCAGCTCCACCGTGTAGCGAAGCCGACTGACTTCCCGAGCATCGTTAAGTCTCTTCAACATCCGCAACTCGCGTCGGATAGCAGCATCGATGACGTGTTCGCTGTCTAGCACCTCAAGCTCAGCTCTGATCTCAGCGAGCTGCTTCAAACGCTCATGCGGAAGGACTTTCGATACCCGCATCGAGACCCAGCCTGCCCAGAAACCAACAACGATCGTCGCAACACCCGCGAACCAGTTCGTCATGCCAGGTAATCATCCAGTGCACGGCTCGGCCGCGCAGGCATTTGCCTTCTGGCTGCGACGGATTCGCTCAAGGTCTTGACCAGGTGGCAGGGCGAGCACGGGCTCGCCAGGTGGGCCCAGTCGTATCGATCACCGTCGGCCGACACGGGTCAACTCACAGATTCAGGGGTTGATCGGGCTGGATGGCGGTCGCGGCCCGCTCCGCATTCCCTGAGCTGTTGGTCTATCGCACGGCGTTGCGCTGGTGGCGTGCGGCGTAGAGCACGGCGGGGTTGAGCGCGATGTTCCATTGCGTCCAGCCGCAGGTGCATTCGGTGAGGTACTGCTCGCGCGTCGGGTTTGTCAGCCAGTGGCGGGTGATGCCGATGTGGTGGCCGGGCTGGCTGCGGTCGAGCCACACCAGCTCCGGCCCCGATACGGGCAACCACATTTCGGTCTATGCCTTGTCCGGCTCGGACGGTCCGAGGAGGTTGCCGAATCCGTCGTAGCGGTGTGGCTTTGGGGGTTCGAGGGGCTTGCCCTGGCTGTCCACGCGTACGCGTTGTGCGCTCTGCTTGGCGGCGATGCTGGCCAGTAGGTCGCGGTGGCGGTATGGGTTGTCGGCGTCCTGGATTCGGGTGTGGGTCATGGGGTTAGACCTCCGTGGTGAGTGCTTGGGTGATCGCGCCGAGGATGAGGTCTCGGGCGGGGAATGGGTTGGTGTTGTCGATGGTGAGGCCCTGGCGCCGCAGGTCGGTGTCGATAGCGACCGGCCAGACCTGTGCGGCGGTGAAGTAGCCGCGGCCATGCAACCAGTCCAGGGCGGCGGCCTCGGAGACCGCGTGCTGGAGGGCTGCGGCGAGTTGTTCGGCGAGCGGGACGAGTTCGGCCAGCCGATCCGGGCGCGGGTCGCTGGCGGCGTCACGAGCCCGGCATTGCTCGTCGATACATTCTTGGGTGACTTCGGCGAGAACGGTCCGGTGAGCAGCGAGGGCACGCTCGGCAGCAGCGCGTGTTTCGGCAAGGGCCGGTACGGCTTTCGGTTTCGGGATGGGCTTACCTGCGCGGGCCGCGTCGGCTGCGGCAGTGTCGTCGGCCTGCTGGGCTTCGGTGTCGCGGGCTGGATCGAACAGTTTGTTGCGGCAGGACTCGGCTGTGCTGCACTGGTCGCGTAGTCGGTCGCGTTCGGTGATGAGTTCGACCAGCTTCTCGGGTAGTAGTTCCAGTGGTGGTCGCGCCAAGGGATCCAATTGGCTTGCGGCGCTACCGATTACCTGGCGTCCGCGTCCGGGTGTGTATCGCATTCGGTGTTCCTTCCGTCTCTGTGTTCGGTGATGGCGTCGGTGTCGAACAGCCATCGGTGCCCGATCCTGTGGCCGCCGATCCGCTGACCAAGCCGCCGGACGTGACGGGTGCTGCAACCCAGCGCGGCAGCGGCCTCGGCGGTGGTGATGAACCGATCAGGACCGGTCGACTCCGATCCTGCCGAGGTGGCGGCATCGGCTGGTCCGGTCGCGGACGCCAGCGCCACACCGAGGGCACGGAGGTGTGTCCGAAGTCGTTCGGGCACAGGCAGGCCGTGTTGTTGGCGGCGGGTGATTTCGGTGGCGGCGAGCCAATGCGCGAGTACCAGATCGAACGACAGCCCGGTCATGACTTGGTCCGGTCGATCGACTGACCACCTCGGCTACGTCGCCTTCGAGGCGGTGGCAGTACGGCCACGTTCTGCAAGAACGCATCCATCGGCGTTACGTCGCTGTCCGATGTGTCCGAACGGTACGAGAGCGGCCGTTTCCCCTGGTCATGATGCGTTTCTGGTTCGGACAGATTCATCGGGATTTCGGACACTTGGGCGGAGGCGTCCGAATGATCGGCTCCGGTGTCCGAAAGCGATTGCTGCTCTGAACTGGGGGTATCAGGGTGTACGGTCCGTTCGGACACTTCGGACGTTCCTATGTACACACCGCGTGTTCGCTTGCCGATGAGTTCCTTCTCGTGCAGCCGTCGCAGGTACTTCCCGGCGTCGTCGTTGCCGATACCCAGATGGGTCGCTAGATCGGTTGCTCGGGTGCCCAGCGGCCGACTCGCGACAAAGGCGAGCGCATCGGCGGTGCGATCACCGAGGTTGGCCGTGTGCTGCCTGGTCGTCACGGTCGCCGCCGCGTCCATCAGGTCCGTGCCGTCGAGTGACCAGCGCCCGGCGTCGGTGACAAGGGCGTACTCGTTCTCGGGCACGTCGCGCCCGGTGACTGAGAGCACCGCTTGATCGGACTTGCGTTTGCGATTGAGTACGAGCACGAAATCCGCTGACCCGGCGATGCCTTGCGTGCCGGAGACCGCGTCCACGAAATCGACGGACTCGGCCTTGCGGGTGTGATGCACCACCAGCAGCGACGCACCGGGCGCGCTGTCGATGGCGCTTTTGAGCTGGCTGCCGATCGCGTAGTCGGCGGCGTAGGCATCCTCGCCGCGCTGTTTGGGTGGGCGTACCTTGCCCAACGTGTCCAGGATGACCAACGGCGCGGCGTCGGCGTGACGGATCAGGTACTCGGCGATCATCGGGACCACCTGATTGGCACGAGCCTTGATAATCACCGAAATACCCTCGGGGATAGGCTTATTCGCCATCAGTGTGCGGAATCGAGACTGTAGGCGGCGGTGGCCGTCCTCGAGCGCCAGATACAGCACGGGCCGACGCTGCACCGGGATACGGCCCAACGCGAACCCTCCGCCCGCGCACGCCAACCCGACACCCGCCACGAACCACGACTTACCCGCCTTCGGTGGCGCGACCAACAACCCGAACCCTTCGGGAATGATGCCCTCCACACACCACGCCAACGGCGGGAACTGTTGCGCGTCCAACCATCCGCCATCACGCAGCCCATCGAGCAGGTTCGCCGTATCTGGTTGTGGTGCTTCGTAATTGCTCACTCCACTACCCCTCGCGCGTGTGCCGAGCGGCGTAGGCTCCGCCCGCCCTCGAGGATTTGCGCCCACACCTCGGACGCGGCGACACCCCCGTCGACGGCACGGAGCACCTCTAGCGCGAACCTACGGGCATCCTCATGAAACAGATGCTCGGACCGTTCCTCGGCGAGCGACGGATTCGGCCACTCCCGATGCTGCGACGGCGCGTAGTCGCCGCGCAGATTCCACCGCTGCGCAATCGCTTTCACATCGGCCATGCACCGCACCCACCGACTCGTCGCTATATCCTGAAATCGGTCCGCCCGACCATTCGCTGCCCCGGTCGCCATCGACGCGCCGGGGCGCGTGAATCTCTGGGTCACCTCACGCCACCCCCGATCGTTCGTCGGTGCGGGACAACGTATTTCGCTGCTCCCATTCGAGAACCTCGGACCACGGGTACAGCACGCGCCGCCCTCGCTTCAGGAACTTCGGCCCTGTCCCCCGGTAACGGTCCTGCGCCAGTGATGCCGGAGTGGTGTGCCACCGCTGCGCCAGCTGTTCAGGAGTGGCGTGCCCATCCTGGGTAGTCATTCGATCTCCTTGCGTCGCTACTGATTTCCGTCGATAACCCGGCATTGACAGCTTGGCGGAGCTAATGACAAGCTGTCCATGTCATTAGCTGAGCGTCCTATCGACGGATCGGAGAAGTGAATGAGCCCGAGCGGATGGATCGCCCGGCTACCCCTGGAGATGGATGGAAACCCGGTTGGCTGGATCGTCTGGGACCAAAGGGGGGATCTGGTGGAACTGGGAGACCTGGTGTGCCCGCGTGAGGTCTCCATCCGACTGTCCGGCGCTCGTGATCAGCCTTCGCTCACAGCCACATTCGAGATACGCAACGGTGAGCCGACCTGCGTCGATGTCCAGGTTTCGGCGAAGTCAACCGGACGAGGCGTGCGACCCGTGGATTTCGAGGTAATCCGCCGCCAGCTCAATCAGTGGATGGATGAGGCATTCAAGAGCACGGCTCAGACCACCGTCGCACCGCCCGGACAGGAACCCCAGTTCGCCGACGAGCGAACCGCACACGCCGCATACGAGGCGGCGCGGAAGAACTCACGCCGCAAGATCACCGACGCCCTACTCACCGAGACCGCCGCCCTGTACCGCGAGTACATCGACGAAAAGCCTTTGCAGAAAATAGCGCAACGGTTCGAGGTATCCGAGCGGACCGCTGCCAGGTATGTCGAGATCTGCCGCAGCGACGAATACGGCCTACTCCCCAAGACCACATCCGGCCAGAAGAAAGCATGACCCAAAGGGTGACCCCCGCCGGAAGTCCCGTAGTTGGCGCTGCGGGCGGCGAGGGTCACGGACACCACCACCCCACAACCCAGCAAGGAAATGGAGCAGCAGCATGGATAAGCGTAGCGAGACGGTCGGGGGTCGATAGGCGTGGCCACAGTCGAGCCGTACTCCACACAATCCGGCCAGAAGCGGTACCGAGTCCGCTACCGCAAGCCGGACGGCAAGCAGACCAGCAAGCGGGGATTTCGGCGCAAAGTTGACGCCGAGAACTTCAAGAGCACGGTCGAAGTCCAGAAGATGACGGGCGACTACGTCGCGCCGTCGCTAGGGCGTATCACTGTGGGCGAGCTTGCGCCGAACTGGTTGGTGCGCAAGGAATCTGACCTGAAGCCGTCGACCTATAAATCGATTGAAACCGCGTGGCGGATACATGTCGAACCGCGTTGGGGTGGCGTGCGTATCGCGGATGTCGACCTTGATTCGGTTGAGACATGGATCTCAGAAATGGGACGGACCATCATCGACCGCAACGACTCGGACAAGGTGGTGAAGAAGGGCAGCGGCGCTACCGTCATCATCCGCGCCTACGGCGTACTCGCAGGAATTCTTGACACTGCGGTCAAGAGCAAGCGGTTGGCCAGGAACCCGGCTCGCGGCGTCGAGAACCTGCCGAAGAAGAAGCGGAAGCCCCGCACCTATCTCACGCATGAGCAAGTTGCTCTGCTCGCCAGCAAGTCCGGACAACATCGCGTACTTGTGCTGGTCCTCGCGTACTGCGGTATCCGGTGGGGAGAGGCAATCGGCTTGCGGGTCAAGGACCTCGATTTGTTGCGCAAGCGGCTCACCGTGGTCGAGAACGCCGTACAGGTGAACATGGAGGTCCATGTCGGTACGCCGAAATCGGACGACGAACGGTCGGTGCCTATCCCTGCGTTCATCGTTACCGAGCTTGCGCGACAGTGTGAAGGCAAAGGCCGCAGCACTCTGGTGTTCCCCGGCAAGAACGGCGAGCACCTGAAACGACCCATCAGTCACTCGGGCTGGTTCAACAAGGCCGTGAAGGCCGCCGACATTCCTCGGGTAACCCCGCACGACCTCAGGCACACAGCGGCGAGCCTGGCGATATCCGCCGGGGTCAATGTGAAAGCGCTGCAACGAATGCTCGGGCACGCCTCGGCCGCCATGACCTTGGACACCTACGCGGACTTGTTCGATGACGATTTGGACGCCGTCGGCGAAGCGCTGGACAAGGCCGCTGCGGCCAGTGTGGCCAAAATGTGGCCAGATGGTCGGCCAGCGGTGCCGACCTCCCCGAAAATAGTGCCCCTGACCAGCCGGGGCAGGTCAGGGGCGGTTGCGGAGACGGAGGGATTTGAACCCCCGGTCGCTCTCGCGACGCTCGCTTTCAAGGCGAGTGCATTCGGCCGCTCTGCCACGTCTCCTCAGACGACGATGGTAGCGGACGGCTCAGAGGGGGCGCGTTCCGATTTCCTGATCGACGCGGGCGAAGACTTCGGCGATGACCTCGAGCTGGTGTGCGGTGAGCAGGTCGACGAAGTTGCGGCGGACGGCCTCGACGTGGCCGGGGGCGGCGGATTCGAGGCGGCGCATGCCTTCGTCGGTGAGTTCGGCGAGGACGCCGCGACCGTCCTCGAGGCAGGTGTTGCGGCGCACCATGTGCTGGGCTTCGAGGCGCCGGATCTGATGGGTGAGGCGGCTTCTGGAGGAGAGCACACCGTCGGCAAGCTCGCTCATCCGCAAGGCGCGACCGGGCGCTTCGGACAGCAGCACCAGAATGCGGTATTCGGCGACACTCAGGTCGTTGTCCGCCTGTAACTGCCGATTCAACGCGGTCATCAGGCGTTGATGCCCGTCCATGTAGGCCCGCCAGGCCCGCTGCTGCGGCGGGGTGAGCCATCTCGGCTCCGCCGCGACGGGACTGCTCGATTCGGGATGCACGCTGCTCATTCTATGTCCGACCACCTGGGGAAACTCGCTGTGAGAGAAAGCCATTTCGCTTAGCGGGCAGTCACGACGAGTGATCTCTGCACCGCGGCAAGGTTCGCACAACCGGCGAGGCCCATCGCGGTCTCGAAATCAGCCAGCAACAGCCGAAGGGCATGCCGGACACCGGCGTGGCCCGCGATGCCGAGCCCGTACACCCACGGCCGCCCGTACAGCACCGCCTTGGCGCCGAGCGCCAACGCGATGAGCATGTCCGATCCGGTGCGGATGCCGGAGTCGAACAGCACGTCGGCACGGTCGCCGACGGTGGCGACGATGGTGGGCAGCGCGTCGAGCGCGGCGACGGCGCCGTCCAGCTGACGGCCGCCGTGGTTGCTCACCACCACCGCGTCGGCGCCTGCGTCGACCACCTGGCGGGCGTCGTCGGGGTGCAGAATGCCCTTCACCGCGATCGGCAGCTCGGTCCATTCCCGCAGGTGCGCGAGATCGGCGGGCCGCAGCGCATGGTTGCCGAACAGCCCGGCCCAGGCGAGGATCGCCGCACGCATGGCGTCCGCGCTCGCCTCGGGCGGTGCGGCGAGTTTGGCGCGAAAGACCGGGTCCGACAGGTAGTTCGCGATCCCCTTGCCGTGCAGGAAGGGCAGGTGCGCCAGCTCCAGGTCGCGCGGTCGCCAGCCGAGACTCGGGGTGTCGACGGTGACGACGATGGCCTTGGCCCCGGCCCGCTCGGCCCGGCGGACGAACGATCTGGCGAGATCGTCATCGGCGGGCCAGTACAGCTGATACCACCATTCGCCCGCGGCCGCGCCCACCTCCTCGATGGTCGAGGACGCCGCGGTGGACTGCACCGAGCCGATGCCGAGTTCCTTGGTCGCCGCCGCGGCGATCACCTCGCCGCCCTTGTGCAGCAGTTCCAGCACGCCGATCGGCGCGGTCAACACCGGAGCGGCTAGCCGAGTGCCGAGCACCTCCACCGAGAGGTCACGCGCGCCGGGCGCGGTGGCGCCGCGCAGCATGCGCGGGAGTAGCCGATATCGGTCGAAGGCGCTCCGATTGGCGGCAGCAGTGCGCTCAGACGACGCGCTGCCCGCCACGTACGCGAAGGCGTCGCGTTCGAGCACTTCTTCGGCTCGTCGCTCCAAACCCGCTGCCGTCATGGGTAACTCGGGTACCGCACCGCTGAGACCGCCGAGGTAGATCTCGTGCTGGAAATCGGCGAAACTGCTGCTCACGACCGTGACGGTAGTCGGTGCGCCCACCCTTTGCGGGCCGCTCGCGCAAATCCGATCCGTGGAAACGGCCCGCGCGCGGCCTGCGTTCCGGCGGGGCAGGATGGGACTGTGCATGCAATCGAACTGAACGGTTTCGGCGGGCCCGAGGTGATGGTGTGGTCCGAGGCGCCGGATCCGGCGCCAGGCCACGGCGAGGTCCTCATCGAGGTGGCGGCGGCCGGGGTGAACCGGGCCGATCTGCTGCAACGCCAGGGTCTCTATCCGTCACCGCCCGGTGCCAGCACGATCCTCGGCCTCGAGTGCTCCGGCGTGATCGCGGAACTCGGTGCGGGCGTGCACGACTGGCAGGTGGGCGGTCGCGTGTGCGCGCTGCTGTCCGGTGGCGCCTACGCCGAGAAGGTGGTCGCCCCTGCCGCCCAACTGCTTCCGGTGCCGGACGGCCTGGATCTGGGTGCGGCCGCCGCCCTGCCCGAGGTGGCGGCGACCGTGTGGTCGAACCTGGTGCTGACGGCGGGCCTGCAGGCAGGCCAGCTGCTGCTGATCCACGGCGGCGGTAGCGGCATCGGCACGCACGCGATCCAGGTGGCACGCAGCCTCGGCGCGCGCGTCGCGGTCACCGCCGGATCGGACGACAAGCTGGCACGCTGCAAGGAACTCGGCGCGGACCTGCTGATCAATTACCGCACCGATGATTTCGTCGCGGCGGTGACCGAATCCGGTGGCGCGCACGTCATCCTGGACCTGATGGGCGCTGCCTACTTGACGCGCAACGTCGATGCGCTGGCGAATTTCGGGCATCTGGTCGTGATCGGCATGCAGGGCGGCGCCGTCGGCGAGCTGAATATTGCTGCGCTGCTGCGGAAATGGGGCACCGTGCACGCCACCAACGTGCGCAACCGCCCGGCCACCGGCGCAGGCAGCAAGGCCGCGATCATCGCTGATGTGCGCAGGCAGCTGTGGCCGTTGGTCGCCGACGGCAGCGTGGTTCCGGTGATCCACGCGGAACTTCCGATGGCTGAGGCCGGCGAGGCACACCGCCTACTGGAATCCGGTGAAGCCTTCGGCAAGGTCACCTTGACCGTGTGAACCCGGCGGGATCACTCCAAAGCGACTAGGGCGCGGCCGAGCTGATCGATCTCGAATTTGGTTGTGTAGGGCGCAAGTCCGATGGTGACCGCGCCACCCTCGTCGTTGACGCCGAGCGCGTCGAGCAGCCGACTGCCACCGTGCACACCGCTGACGGTGCCGATGCGGTTGTCGGCGAGCTTGGCCGCGACCTTCTCGGCCTGCATGCCTGCGAGGGTGAAACTGACAGTGGGGATTCGAGTGGAGGCGCGGCCGATCACGGTCAAGTTCGGGATCTTGTCCAGCACATCCATCAGGTGCTCGAACAGCTGATCGTGGTAGTCCTGCAACGAGGTGATCGACATTTCCAGTCGTTGCCGCCTGCTGCCCCGTGCCCGCTCGTCCAGCCCGGCGAGGAAGTCGATCGAGGTGGTCAGCCCGGCGAGCAGGGCGTACTGATGCCCGCCGACCTCGAGCCGCTCGGCGCCCTTCGCGTAGGGGTTCAACGACATCGAGGGAATGCGGTCGAGGAACGCCGGATCACGGAACACCAGGGCGCCGATCTGCGGGCCACCCCAGGCCGGCGCGCTGAGCGCGACGACGTCGGCGTTGAGCTCGTCGATATCGATGAGCGCGTAGGGCGCGGCGCCGAACGCGTCGGCGACGAGCAGCCCACCCACCTCGTGCACGCGGTCCGCGGCCACCCGGACCGCGGGGGCGGAACCGACGATCGGCGAGGCGGCGGTGAGCGCGACCAACCGCGCCGTCGGCCCGATCAGTTCCTCGAACTGCCACGACGGCATCTCGCAGGTTTCGATCTCCACCTCGGCCCAACGCACATGGGCGCCGTAGCGATTGGCGATACGCAACCACGGCGCGACGTTCGCCTCGTCGTCCAGCCGGGACAGCACGATGCCGGTGCCGAGCCCGAGCCGCGAGCTCAGCGATTCGGCGAGCCAGGCGAGCAGGACGGCTCGGTCGGGGCCGAGGACAACGCCCGCCGGATCGCCGCCGACCAGATCCGCCACCGCCTCGCGGGCCGCGTCCAGAATGGCGGCGCTGCGCACCGCGGCACCATTGCGACCGATATGCGAAAAAGAGGAAGTTCGGAATCCCGTTGACACGGCGCGAGATACCGCGTCGGGCACCAACATGCCCGCTTGCGGGTCGAGATGAATCCAGCCGTCGCCGAGGGACGGTATCAGGCCCCGAACCCTCGCGACGTCGTAAGTCATGTTGGCCACTCTAAGGGCAGCGGGCGAGCCTGTGTAACCGCGTTCCCCTCCGCCACTAAACGGGGGCACAGCGACCTGGGACTCAGCATGGCAACCGACTTTCAGCAAATCCGAACCACACGACCCGAACAGAATAGAACGCCGCCGCATCGCTATGACGAGGACCGGGCAACCCCGGCGCACCTGGTCCTTCTACGCCCTGTGAACACCGGTTTAGCGCGTTCCTCGGCAACGCGACATGATAGGGACCATGACGCAATCGGATGAGGCACCGGACCACATCGTCGTTGTCGGACCGGACGGCCGCCCGTTGGTCATCCCCGCGGAGGGCGCAGCGGACGCGCCCTTCACCGCACAGGTGGTGACCGACGAGGACAAAAAGGACGAGTCGGACGACCGCGATGATTCCGGCGAATCTTTGGCCGACATGGTCGAGCAACCCGCGAAGGTCATGCGCATCGGCACCATGATCAAACAGCTGCTCGAAGAAGTGCGCGCGGCACCGCTCGACGACGCCAGCCGGAATCGGCTGAAAGAAATTCACAAATCCTCGGTCCGCGAGCTGGAACAGGGCCTCGCCCCGGAACTGCGCGCCGAACTCGAGCGGCTCACGCTGCCCTTCACCGACGACGCCATCCCCTCGGACGCCGAGCTGCGGATCGCCCAGGCGCAGCTGGTCGGCTGGCTGGAAGGCCTGTTCCACGGGATTCAGACGGCGCTGTTCGCACAGCAGATGGCAGCGCGAGCCCAACTCGAGCAGATGCGCCAGGGCGCGCTACCGCCCGGCATCCACGCGGCGGACCCCCGCGGCGGCCAGGCCAATCACGTCACCGGCGGCTCCGGGCAGTACCTCTGAGGTGCTGACCCGCGTGTGCCAGCCGGGTCGGTAGCAATATCCAAGGGTAGGCTCGGGCACCGTGCCCGCCGCTGCCGCTCGCCCCGACTCAGACCAGAGTTCGGGGCGTCGTGAAGAGAGCTCGATGCGTTCAGATGACAGCAAAGTTCTGCCAGATGATTCCGTGCGTCCCGAGGATGATCCCTCCGGCGACAGCTCGGTGCGCGCCGATGACGGCTCGGCAGACGAGGATCCCGTGAGCACGGGAGACGCCCCTGCCGTGCCGGAGGAAGCCGCCGTCGACACAGCGACCGCCGAGCCGGTGAGCACCGAGCCGATCGGCTCGGATTCGCAGACCTTTCAGCGGGCATTCAAGGACTTCCGCGTCGGCTTCGGACAGCGTGAACTGTGGCTCTCCCTCGGCTGGCAGGACATCAAACAGCGGTACCGGCGCTCGGTACTCGGACCGTTCTGGATCACCATCGCGACCGGTGTTCAAGCGGCCGCGATGGGTCTGCTCTACGCCGCGCTGCTCGGCCAGCCGATCAAGGACTACATGCCCTACGTGGCGGTCGGCATCATCGTCTGGAATGTGATCAACGCGAGCATTCTCGAGGGCGCCGATGTCTTCGTCGCCAACGAGGGGCTGATCAAACAGTTGCCGTCGGCGTTGAGCGTGCACGTCTACCGCCTGGTGTGGCGGCAGTTGCTGTTCTTCGCACACAACATGCTGATCTATGCCGTTGTGCTCGTCGCGTTCGGTGTCTGGGAGAAACTGCACTGGACCGCGATATTCGCCATCCCCGCGCTCGGGCTGCTTTTCCTCAATGCGATGTGGGTGTCGATCGTGTTCGGCATCTTCAGCACCCGCTACCGCGATATCACGCCGATCCTCGGCAGTCTCACGCTGATGCTGTTCGTGCTGACCCCGGTGATGTGGAATACCAAGAGCCTGGTTGATCAGGGTGGCCAGGTCAGCGAGCGTGCGAAACTGCTCGAAGTCATTCCGACATACCACTATCTGGAGATCATCCGCGCACCTTTGCTCGGCGACGACCAGCATCTGTATCACTGGGTGATCGTCGGCACCATCACCGTGATCGGCTGGATCGTGGCGATCTTCGCGATGAAGCAGTTCCGTTCGCGCGTGCCGTACTGGGTTTAGGAGCGGATCGATGACCGATCATGTGAGTATCGAAACCCGCAACGCCTGGGTCGAATTCCCGATCTTCGACGCGAAATCGCGTTCGTTGAAGAAGGCTTTCCTCGGCAAAGCCGGCGGCGCGATCGGACGCAACCAGTCCGATGTCGTTGTCGTCGAGGCGCTGCGCGACATCACGCTTTCGCTGAAGGAAGGCGACAAGGTCGGCCTGGTCGGGCACAACGGTGCGGGCAAATCGACACTGCTGCGGCTGCTTTCGGGCATCTACGAACCGACGCGGGGTAGCGCGCGCATCCGCGGCCGAGTCGCACCGGTATTCGACCTCGGCGTCGGCATGGACCCGGAAATCTCCGGCTACGAGAACATCATCATCCGTGGTCTTTTCCTCGGGCAGACACGCAAGCAGATGCTGGCCAAGATCGATGAGATCGCCGATTTCACTGAGCTGGGCGAGTACCTGTCGATGCCGTTGCGCACCTACTCGACCGGCATGCGAGTGCGCCTCGCCATGGGCGTGGTGACCTCGATCGATCCCGAGATCCTGCTGCTCGACGAAGGCATCGGCGCGGTGGATGCCGAATTCATGAAGAAGGCCCGGCTGCGTCTGCAGAAATTGGTGGCCAGATCCGGCATCCTGGTATTCGCCAGTCATTCCAACGAATTTCTCGCGCAGCTCTGCGATACCGCGATGTGGGTCGATCACGGACAGATCCGTTTGCGTGGCGGCATCGAAGAAGTGGTGCGGGCCTACGAGGGTCCGGACGCGGGAAACCACGTCGCGACAGTGCTGCGCGAATTGGAAGCGGAACAGTCCATGAGCAACGAACGAGAACTGGAGCGGAATCAGGCATGAGTGGGTCAGGGCCGAAGGAGGCAGCCTGCGTAACCACGCAGGCCCCCCACCCATGCCACGGAGGCACAGCATGAGTGAGCCGACCGGGCAGGACACCCCGATCGAGACCGGGGCCGAAGCCCAGGTCGACTCCGCGCCGGAGGATTCCGGCGACACGGTGCCCGCCGTCGGTGAAAAGGCCGACGAGCCGGTGGCGCAGCCGGCGAGCTCACCCGCCTACGCCAACCCCGACGCACTCATCGTCGCGGTCGTTGTCACCCACAAGCGCCGCGAACTGCTCGCCGAGTCGCTGAAAGTCATTGCGTCCCAATCACGACCGGTCGATCACCTGATCGTGGTCGACAACGCCAACGAGTCCGAGGTCGCCGACCTGGTCCGCGATCAGCCGATGGACGTCACCTACCTCGGGTCGGCGCACAACCTCGGCGGCGCAGGCGGATTCGCGCTCGGCATGCTGCACGCGCTGAGCATGGGCGCGGACTGGGTCTGGCTGGCCGACGACGACGGTCGGCCCGAGGGCCCGGAAGTCCTTGCCATCCTGCTGGATTGCGCGCGACGGCACGGGCTCGTCGAGGTGTCGCCGGTGGTCTGCGATATCGACGAACCGGATCGCCTCGCGTTCCCGCTGCGCCGCGGTGTGGTGTGGCGGCGGCTGCGGTCCGAACTCGGCGACGAGGATTTCCTGCCCGGCATCGCGTCGCTGTTCAACGGCGCGCTCATCTCCGCCGCCTCGGTCGATCTGATCGGCGTGCCCGACCTGCGGCTGTTCGTGCGCGGCGACGAGGTGGAGGTGCATCGCAGGCTGGTCCGCTCCGGGCTGCCCTTCGGCACCTGTCTGCAGACCGCGTACCTGCATCCCAACGGCGCCGCGGAGTTCAAGCCGATCCTCGGCGGCCGGATGCACACCCAGTACCCCGATGACCCGGTGAAACGCTATTTCACCTACCGCAACCGCGGCTACCTGATGTCGCAGCCCGGCATGCGCAAGCTGCTGCCGCAGGAATGGATTCGCTTCTCCTGGTTCTTCCTCGTCACCCGGCGTGACCCGGCCGGCCTGCGCGAATGGTTCCAGCTGCGCGCCCTCGGCCGCAACGAGCAGTTCGGCAAGCCGGACCCGAAGAAGCCCAGTTAATTCGGTTGCGGGCGGCACGAAGGGCGTGCCATGGTGTGAGGCAACTGCGAGAGAGGCAAGGAGGTGTGGACCGTGGCTACGACTGTGCGGATTGTCGTGTCCGGACGAGCTGTGCTTGCGCACGCCGCCACACGAAACTCCCCCTCATTCTCCGCTCGCTGAGCCCCTGGTTGGGCTCGCGCCCAACGAAGGATTCCTTCCATCATGGTCGACAACGACCTCCTTGTTCCATACGGCTGGACCGAAGCCGTAGCACTCGAATACACCTCGATGATCGAGGAAGGCTGCGTCCCCGCCAGGGTGATCCGGATGGATCGCAGCGAATGTGATGTCGCGACGCCGAACGGCGTTGTCCGCGCTCGGTGCCCGAGGGCCGATGCCGAAGTCAGCGGGCTGTGCACCGGCGACTGGGTCACCGTCGACGCCGAACCAGCGGTGCGGCAACTGCTTCCGCGCCGCTCGGCGATCATGCGCTCGTCGGTGTCCGGGCGTTCGCACGCCCAGGTGCTGGCCGCCAATGTGGACACCGTGCTGATCTGCACCGCGGCCGACGGCGACGTCGATCTCGGGCGGATCGAGCGCATGCTCGCGCTGGCCTGGGAGAGCAACGCGCAGCCGATCGTGGTCCTCACCAAAGCCGATGCGGCAGTGCATATCCCGCTCGACGAGGTGCAGGCCGTCGCGCCGGGCGCGGTCGCGCTCACCGTCAGCGCGAACAACGGCGCCGGGCTCGATGTGCTGACCGCCATGCTCGACGGGACGGTCGCGCTGATCGGGCCGTCCGGCGCGGGCAAGTCCACCCTCGCCAATGCGCTGCTCGGCCAGGAAGTGTTCGCCACCAACGCCGTTCGGGCCGCGGACAAGAAGGGCAGGCACACCACGGTGCATCGGGAACTGCGACCGCTACCCGCAGGCGGCACGCTCATCGATACACCGGGCCTGCGCGGGGTCGGGCTGTGGGACGCCGCCGAAGGGATCGAGAAGACCTTCAGCGACATCGAATCCTTCGCCGCCCGGTGCCGATTCGCCGATTGCGCACACAACGGCGAACCCGGCTGCGCCGTCCAGGAAGCCATCGACAGCGGCGAGCTCACCCAGCGCCGCTTCGACAGCTACCAGCGCCTCGCGAAGGAAAACGCCTGGATGGCGGCGCGCCAGGACAAGCGGCTGGAAGCCGAGCGCAAGCGCGTCTGGCGCGACATCTCCAAACAGCAGCGCCAGGCTTACCGCGTTCGCGGCACCAAACGCTGAGACACTGCCCGGAATCGCGGGGTGGGCGGCACACGGTCGGCGATCCGCGCCGCCCGCCCCGCACCCGGGCACGCCGGTTACCCCTATGCAACTGATTGCATAGAACCGAGGTTTACGCTTACTGTCGAAGTGCGTAAGGCCGCGGGAGCTCACCCGCGGCGCAGACGACAGGAGCAGGTCAATGACGGAATCGGGATCCAAGCCGCTCGCGGGCAGAACGTTGATCATGTCGGGCGGCAGTCGTGGCATCGGCCTGGAGATCGCGAAGCGGGCCGCGGCCGACGGGGCCAACATCACCCTGATCGCCAAGACCGATACGCCGCACCCCAAGCTTCCTGGCACGATCCACACGGCCGCGGCCGAGCTCGAGGCGGCGGGCGGCCAGGTGCTGCCGTTCGTCGGCGACGTACGCATCGACGAGGCGGTCGAGGAGGCGGTGCGCCAGACGGTCGAGCGATTCGGCGGCATCGACATCGTGGTGAACAACGCCTCGGCCATCGACATCTCCCCGACCGACATCCTGCCGATGAAGAAGTACGACCTGATGCAGGACATCAACTGCCGCGGCAGCTTCCTGCTGTCCAAGCTGAGCATCCCGCACCTGCGCGAATCGGCCGCCGCCGACCGCAATCCGCATATCCTGACGCTGTCCCCGCCGTTGAACCTCGACCCGAAGTGGGCGGGCATGGCACTGGGCTACACCATCGCCAAGTACGGAATGTCGCTCACCACACTGGGTTTGGCGGAGGAGCTGAAGGGCGACGGGATCGGCGTCAACTCGCTGTGGCCGCGCACAACCATCGCCACCGCCGCGGTGAAGAACCTGCTCGGCGGCGAGCAGATGATCTCCACCTCGCGCACCCCCGACATCTACGCCGACGCGGCCTATCTGGTGCTCACGTCCCCGGCCAAGTCGACGTCGGGCAACTTCTTCATCGATGACGATGTCCTCGCGGCCCACGGCATCACCGACCTGGACAAGTACCGGGTAACGCCAGGCGACGGCGAACTCACCACCGACCTGTTCCTGTGAAAGACCCCGTCACCCAGCACAACTGAACGAGGGCCTGCCCGCCGATGTCGGCGGGCAGGCCCTCGTCGTTCCTTCGCTAGGCCTGCGGCTTGGCCGGGCTTTCGATGCCGTACAACCGTTCCCAGTTCGCGCGGCTGGTCAGCTCGGGCACCGCGGCACGGTACTCGCGCTGCAAGGCGGGCAGTTCCCGGCGCAGGCGGCGCAGCACGTGGATGGTGCGGAGCAACAGTTTGCGGGCACGTGCCTTGTCCCGCTGCCGCACTCGGACACCGGACTGCGAGGCGTCGGTGACGACCACATGGTCGAACAGCGAAACATGCCACCAGTAGGCGTCTTCGCGAGTGACACCGATGACGCCGTGCTGGGTGCGCCCGAACCACTGGTTGATGGCGCGCTTGATCAGCACCAGGATGACCCGGCTCGGTTCGCCACTGGCGCGGCGCAACTGAATGTCACCGGAGCGCACCGGCGGAGTCGACGCCGGATGCTTGATCGTCTCCGAATAGTCCGCCCTGCTGCTCCTCGCGGCGGCGAGTGCGTCGATCCCGCCGTCCTGCAGCACCTTCGGGCCCTTCAGGAAGTCCTCGATGCCTTGCAGCGTGGTGTGCACCAGTCCGTACTGCATGGCGACCAGCTGCTCGGAGAGCTCACGGAACAGCTTGCGGGAGATCGCCTTCGCATCCAGATCGGTGTGCAGCGATCCGACGATCAACGAGTTGCGCGTGCTGAAGTAGCGCGCCCAGTCGTCGTAGTCCTTCCAGTAGAAGTCCGCGTGCCACACCGCCGCGTTCGGCAGCGTGACGGTGACGAAACCGTTCTCGCGCGCCCTGATGCCGTATTCGACGTCGTCCCACTGGAAGAAGATCGGCACCGGCAGCCCGATCTTGGCGACCACCTCGGCCGGGATCAGGCAGGTCCACCAGGCGTTGTAGCCCGCGTCGACCCTGCGCTCCTGGTTGCGCTTGAGCATGCTGGTGTTGCGCAACGCCTTCGGCACCTTCTGCCCGTGCCGCAGGTCCTGCAGGTGCACCTCTTCGGCGCCGACGTTGAGGTAGTCGGGATTGAGCAGGAACAACATCTGCGCGCCGACCAGCGTCGGCTCCACCGTCATGTTGGCGAAGGCGTTGAGCCGCAGCACCGTTTCCGGCTCGCAGAGAATGTCGTCGTCCATCAGGATGACGTCGGCGTGCTCGTTGGCCGCGGACACCTCGTAGAGCCCGCGCGTGAAACCGCCTGCCCCACCGAGATTCGGCTGCCGGATGTAGCGCAGCTTGTCGCCGAAGACCGGGACGACCTCTTGGTAGCGCGGGCGGTTCTCCACCAGGTCGGTGCCCTGATCCACCACGTACACGGCGTCGATCGCGGCGAGCACGACCTCGTCGGAGGCCAGCGCCGCTACCGTGTGCGCGCAGTCCTCGGCCCGGTTGAAGGTGCAGATCGCGATGGCGACAGGGCGGATGTGATCCGGCGCCGCCGTGGTCCAGCTGACCTCGGCGATGCCGAGATCGCCACCGACGGCATCGAATTCGAGCCACATCGCGCCGCCGTCGACGTACTGGTCGAGCGGCGCGGTCAGCGTCAACGGCCCGCTCTCGGTGACCTGCGCGGTGTCGATGATCCTGCGGTGCCCCGCGATATCGGAGGCGACCAGCCGGACCTTGGCCTTCGCTGCGACGTCGAGCACCATCGAGACCCGCACCTGGGTGACGGTGGTCCAGCGCTGCCAGTAGCTCGCCGCGAACCGGCCGAAGTAGGAATTGGTGTGCGCGGATGCGCCCTTGTCCAGGCGAAGCAGCTGGCGCTCGCGGTGGGCGCGGCCTTTGACGACGGCGTACAGCTCGTCGCTCACCTTCGCCGACGGACCCGTGAAGATGCCCCGCTGCAACACCAGTCGTTCCGGCGCCCGATGGTCGGAGCGCAGGGTGGCCGGGGCGTCAACGGCCGTTGCTCGTGCATTCGTTTCGGTCACGGCTTGGGTAGCCGACTGATCCATGAAGTCCCTCGAAATCGTCGCTCGTGCCGGACGGGACAGACACGCCCCTGGATGCCGTTCGCGGCGGGGGTGAGGATATCAACCACGCTCGATAGCTGCCTGCTCAGGCGCGGTGCCGCCGTGTCACGTTACTGTTGCTGACCATTCGCTGGAGCGCCACTCTCGGCACCGTCGCCGGGTGTCCGAGCGCCCGTGAAGACGAACGTGTCGTAGGCCCAGTAGCGGAACACCACGGCCACGATCTGGCCGATGAGCGTGCCAGAGATGTTGTCCGACAACGGCGAGGACAGGTCGAGCACGTAGCGGGAGAAGCCTAGGCAGCCCAGTTGCAGGCCGATCGCGATGACATTGAAAACGGCGTAGAGCAGATATTCGCGGCCCGGATTGTCCGTTTTCTTATGGGCGAACGTCCACCATTTGTTGCCGAAGTAGGTGACCACCGTCGCCACCACGATCGCAATGATCTTGGCAGGCAATGGGTAGTGATAAAGCAGGCCTTCGCCGCCCCAGAACACCAGGAGGTTGTAGGTGCCCGCGTCGACGAGAAACCCGATCGCACCGACGACCAGGAATGCGCTGCCCTGCTTGAGCGCGGTGACTACCTTCCCGACGAACGAGGCGTCGGCGGGCGGCACGGTCTCGCCCGCCTGCGCGGTCGATTCACTGGTTGGCACCGCCCGACGGTACCCGAGCGGCACGGCAGCCGTCGGAGACGGCGGGACGGGCGCGGACAACTCGGAGCCTGCGCACCTCGGCCGAAATGCGCAACGCCAACGCGGTGAGGTCGGCCACGCGTTCCGGTCCGGTTCCCTGTACCCTCCCGGTGTTCCCACATTCGCCACCGATCGCGAGGATTGACCGGGTGGACTCCACCGAGCTTCGTATTGCCGCAGTGGTGCCGTGCCACAACGAAGAGGCCGCCGTCGGCAAGGTCGTTGCCGACCTGCTGGCCGCCGTGCCGGGAATCGTTGTCTATGTCTACGACAATCTGAGTACGGACAAGACGGCCGAACGCGCACGCGAGGCAGGCGCGATCGTGCGCCACGAGCACACCAAGGGCAAGGGCAACGTCGTGCGCCGCGCCTTCGCCGACATCGAGGCCGATGTCTATTTGATGATCGACGGCGACGACACCTACGAGGCGTCGGCCGCACCGTTGATGATCAAGACGCTGCTGGACGGCCCCTACGACCACATCCTCGGCGTCCGCAAGCAGGACGAGAACGGTTCGGCGTACCGAGCGGGCCACGAGACCGGCAACAAGGTGCTCAACGGCGTGGTCGGCAAGGTGTTCGGCGAGAACGTCGAAGACATGCTGAGCGGGTTCCGGGTGTTCTCCCGCCGCTTCGTGAAGAGCTTCCCCGCCGTCTCCCGCGAGTTCGAGATCGAGACCGAGCTGACCGTGCACTCGCTGCACCTGCGGGTGCCGCGGACCGCGGTGCCGGTCGGCTTCCGTGATCGCCCGGCGGGCAGCGAATCCAAGCTGCGCACCTATCACGACGGGTTCAAGATCCTGGCGCTGATCATCGGGCTGGCCAGGCACGAGCGGCCGGTCCTGTTCTACGGCCTGTTCGGCACGCTGAGCTGGCTGGTCTCGATCGTGCTCTCCATCCCGATCGTCGTCGAGTTCTACAACACCGGCGAGGTGCCCCGGTTCCCGACGCTGTTCCTCGGCTTCACGTTGCTGCTGCTCGGCAGCCTGGCCTGGACCGCGGGCCTGATCCTGGACGGCATCCGGCGCTCGCGGCACGAAGCGGCGCGGCTGGTGTACCTGCGCTACTCCGCAGTGGGCGCGGAGGACGTGCGGCTGACCGGCAACGGCGGTGACGCCCGCACCGGCGGAGCCGGCGCGTGACCGCATCGGCGGAAAAAGCGGCGACAGCACCGAATTCCGAACAGGCACTGAACGAGTCGACGAACGGCGCGCAGACCACGGCGCTGCCCGATGACACCGCCGCGACGTCGACCGAGTCCCGCTCGGTAGGCGGCTTCGGCAGCAGGGTTGTCGCCCGGCTCGGGCCTGCCACCGTTGCGTTCACCGTGCTGGTCGCGATCTTCGGCGGGCTGTTCACGGTCATCACGCCGCCCTTCTGGGGTCATGACGAGATCACCCAGTTCGGCCGCGCCTACCAGGTCGCGCACGGCGGGCTCCTGCCACAGCAGATCCACGACAATCGCGGCGTCGCCTACGGCGGCGACGTGCCGAAGAGCATCACCGCCCTGATGGGCTACGCGCTGCGCGACTACACCACCAATCCGGACGAGCCGGACTCGATGGTCGAGGACCCCGGCGCCTACGACCGGCTCGGCGGCGCCGCGGTGTCGGACGCCACCGAACCGGTCTGGTTCACCAACACCGCCGCCTACTCGCCGGTGCCGTATATCCCTGCCGCCGTTGGCATTCGACTTGCCGAGCTGTTCGACCTCGACGTCGCCGGGATGGTCGCGCTGACCAGGCTCGCCGGGCTGCTGAGTTACCTGACCGTCGTCGGCTTCGGCCTGTACGCGCTGCGCAGGTACCGGGCGCAGTGGCTGGCGTTCACCGTCGCGGTGCTGCCGATCGCGGTGTTCCAGGCGGGCACCGTCACCGCGGACACGATGACCAACGCGCTGGCGATCATGGTGTCGGCGCTGCTGGTGAAGGCGCTGTTCCTCGGCGACCGGCTCGGCCGCGTGGAAACCGGTGCGCTGCTTGCCGCCACGATCCTGCTGCCGGTGAGCAAGCCGACCTATGTGCTGCTCGCGATGCTCGTTGTCCTGGTGCCCGCGCAACGCTTCGGGTTCAGCGGCTGGCAGCGCGCGATTCCGTGGTTCTTCGCCGCGGTGGGCGGGCTGGTCTTCGCCGCGTGGATGAAGGTCGCGGCGCCCACCGGCGACGGCATGGGCCTGATGCGGCCGCAGCACCAATGGTATTCGGTTCGCCCCGGCGACCAGCTGCGTGGGATCCTCACCGACCCAGGCCATTTCCTCAGCGTGTTCGGCGAGAGCATCGCGCTGCGCGACGAGCGGTGGTTCAGCCAGTTCTTCGGCGAGCTCGGTTTCGCCTACATCGATGTGCCCGCGTTGACGATGCTGGCCTGCCTGTTCGCGTTCGCGGTCAGCATCGGCGTCGCGGATCGGATGACCGCGGCCACCTTCCGGCGCACGCTGCTCGTCGCGCTGACCGTCGCGGCCAGCGTCGCGATGATCTACGTGACGCTGTACATGTCGTTCACGCCGGTGGGCTACTACATCATCGACGGCGTACAGGGCCGCTACTTCGTGCCGCTGGCGATCGTGGCCTTCGCGGTGCTGCTGCGCTGGATGCCGTTGCGGCTCACCAACATCGCCGGGCGGACGCCGACCGTCGGTCCCGCGGTGACCGTCATCGTCGCCACCGTGATCGCGCTCGTCGGCGCGGCATGGAAGTACTACGAGATCGTCTGGGGCTGATCGCCGGTCAGTCGGACGTCGCGTCGAGGGTCACTTCGCCCGCGGCGACGTACGCCCGCTCGGTGCTGGCCTTGGCTGGGCGCCACCAGGATTCGTTGTCGCGGTACCACTGGATGGTCGCCGCGAGTCCGGTGCGGAAGTCCGCGTACTCGGGTTTCCACCCGAGTTCGGCGCGCAGCAGCGAGGCGTCGATCGCGTAGCGCTGATCGTGGCCTGGCCGGTCGGTGACGTGGTCGAAGTCGTCCGGGTCGCGGTCGAAGGCTTCCAGGATCATCCGCACCACGGACTTGTTGTCGAGTTCGCCCTCGGCGCCGATCAGGTAGGTCTGCCCGATCCGCCCGCGCTGCAGGATGTCCCACACCGCGCGGTTGTGGTCGTCGACGTGGATCCAGTCGCGCACTTGATGACCCGCGCCGTAGAGCCGTGGCCGGACACCGTCGATCAGGTTGGTGATCTGGCGCGGGATGAACTTCTCCACGTGCTGATACGGCCCATAGTTGTTGCTGCAGTTGGAGAGTGTGGCGCGGACGCCGAACGAGCGGGTCCATGCGCGCACCAGCAGATCGCTCGACGCCTTGGTCGCCGAGTACGGGCTCGACGGGTTGTACGGGGTGTTCTCGGTGAACGCCGGATCCTCGGGCGCCAGATCGCCGTACACCTCGTCGGTCGACACATGGTGATAGCGAACGTCGTGGCGCCGCACGGCTTGCAACAGCGAATAGGTTCCGACAATATTGGTCTGCACGAACGGCCACGGTTCGGCCAGCGAGTTGTCGTTGTGCGATTCGGCAGCGAAATGCACGACCGCGTCGACACCGCTGACGAGCTCGTCGACCAGATCCAGGTCTGCGATATCGCCGTGCACGAAATCGATCCGATCGGCAACCGGGGCCAGGGACGCTCGATTCCCGGCATAAGTCAGTGCGTCCAGAACGGTTACGGTGATGTCGGCGTGGTCGACAACGGCCTGCTTGACGAAGTTGGCTCCGATGAATCCGGCTCCGCCGGTGACAAGCAATCGCACGCCATGACTCTACGTCGGCAGGTTCCGCCTGGCGGGATCGACGCCACCCCAAGACAACTCGATCCAGCCGCCAGAGTTGCGATCTGTGACGTTCGTCTCATACTGTTCGGTAGGTATAGAACCGCTGGACTTGTTTTAAGCTCAAATCCCCGGTCAGAGTACGCATTTCCGACAACCCACCATGCTGAGGGTCTCTTTGGTGAACAAAATTTGAATTAACGGTCACAACCGGTTCACCACGCGTTAGCTGGTCTAGATTTCGATCGTCTAGTCCCCTCCGAACGCTTCACATAGAGGTTCCACACAAAATGCTGATGAGGAAATTCGCCGTGTCGTCGGCGCTGCTGATCGCCGCCCTCGGCGTGACCGCAGGCACCGTCAACGCGGCACCGGCTCCCGAAGCCGAGAGCGGAGCCGTTAATTTCACGGCGAACGCTACCGATACCCAGTCCATCATCAAGACCGACTCCGGCTCCATGGTCGTCGAAGACGGCGTCTTCAAGGTCAAGGCCGCCAACGGCACCACCATCGCTGGCACCGAGCTCAAGTTCCGTGTCGACGAGTTCGAGTTCCCGATCGCCGCGAACATCTCGGGCAACACGGCAACGCTGACGCCGCAGACCGACATGGCGCACGCGACCTACAAGCCCGTCGCCCTGCCGTTCGAGGACAAGGCGCCGTGGAAGAACGAGTACGACCGTGAGCAGGCGGCGTTCAACCGCCTGAAGGACACCATCGCCATGGGCGCCACCATCGGCACCCTCGTCGGCGGCCTCGGCGGCGCGGCCGTCGGCTGTGTCCTCGGCGGCATCATGGCCCCCATCGCGGCCATGGCCACCATCATCGGCCTGTTCGGCGCGTTCATCCCGGCCGCGGCCGTCGGCTGCCTCTTCGGCATCGTCTCCGTCGGCGCCCTCGGCGTCGTCGCCGGCCAGATCCTCGTCACCGCTCCGGTCGCGATCGGCGCCGCAATCCAGTACTTTGCAACCACCACCGCCCCGTTCGTGGCGCCGCCCGCTCCGAAGTAAGACCAGAAGTTCACTGACACAACTGAATTCGCACAACTGAAGAAGACGAGCCTAGGAAACCCTGCTCGACCCCGGTCGAGCAGGGCTTTCTTAGGGCCCGGCCGTGTTACTGACAGTTTGCGGACCCAGTTTCCGGCCCCCACCCCTGCTAAAAGCACCTGGATGAGGACCTAAACCTATGATTGCCAAGAAGTTTGCCGTTACCTCGGCGCTACTCATCGCCGCGCTCGGTGCCACCGCCGGCACCGTGAACGCGGCACCGGCCTCTACCGACGCCGTCAACTTCACTGCCGAGGCCGTCGACGCGACCTCCATCATCAAGACCGATTCCGGCTCCATGGTTGTCGAAGACGGCGTCTTCAAGATCAAGGCCGCCAACGGCACCACCGTCGCAGGCACCGACCTGAAGTTCCGGGTCGACGAGTTCGAATTCCCGATCGCCGCGAACATTTCCGACCGCACGGCGTCGCTGACCCCGCAGTTCGACATGAACAAGGCGGTCTACAAGCCCGTCGCCCTCCCGTACGAGGACAAGGCGCCGTGGAAGACCGACTACGACCGTGAGCAGGCGGCCTGGAGCCGGATGACCAGCACCATCAGCATGGGCGCCACCATCGGCACCCTCGTCGGTGGTCTCGGCGGCGCCGCCGTCGGCTGTGTCCTCGGCGGCATCATGGCCCCCATCGCCGCAATGGCGACCATCGTCGGCCTGTTCGGCGCGTTCATCCCGGCCGCGGCCGTCGGCTGCCTCTTCGGCATCGCCTCCGTCGGCGCACTCGGCGTCGTCGCCGGCCAGATCTTCGTGACCGCCCCGGTCGCGATCGCCGCCGCGGTGCAGTACTTCATCACCATCAACCAGCCGTCGATCCAGCCCCCGCCGGCCGCGAAGTAATTTCAACGCGCACAACCACATACGACACGAACCCCGCTCAGCGCACTAGAGCGGGGTTCGCTCGTTCCCTGACATGCGCGAGCCCCGTCCCGGCCACAGCGGAACGGGGCTCGCCTGGACAGGCCGAACAGCTTTACGCGGTCCGCGCCTGCTGGCTCTCCTCGATCCGGGCACGGACGAAGCGCGAGACCCGTGCCAGCGCCGCCCTGCTCTCCGGCAGGCTCGGCGCGATGCTCATGAACGCATGGACCTGACCGCGCCAGAGCTCCACCGCATTCGGCACACCCGCCGCGGTGAGCCGCTGCGCCATCAGCTCGCAGTCGTAGCGGAGCACCTCGTCCTCGGCGGCGATGAGCAGCACCGGCGGTAGGCCGGCCAGGATGCCGTTCACCGGCGAGAGCAACGGGTCGAGGATGCCGTCGACCTCGGCGCCGATCCGGACCACCGCCTGCAGCGCGAGCAGCGGGATGTACGGGTCGCGCTTGACGTTGACGTGGCCGCGCTTGGCCACGTAATCCAGATCGAGCAGCGGGCTCAACCCGACCAGCCCGGCCGGTGCGGGCAGACCCACCTCGATTGCGCGCAGCGCGGTGGCGAAGGCCAGGTAGCCGCCCGCCGAATCGCCCGCGAAGACAATCCGGCTCGGATCGGCGCCGTGGCGCAGCAGCCAGCGGTATGCCGTAAGACAGTCCTCGATCGAATCAGTAATGCGCCTGCCCGGCAGCTGCCGGTAGTCGACGTTCACCACGGGCAGTCCGGTGCGCCTGGCCAGGCTCGCCACCACCGGTCGATGCGTGCGCAGCCCGCAGACCGCGAATCCGCCGCCGTGCATGTACATCACCGCACCGTGCCGCAGTGCACTCGCCGCGCCCGCCGGACGCACGATCTCCATCCGGAAACCGTTGAGCGACACCCGCTCTCGGTCGACGCCGCGCGGCTCCGGACGCAGCCGCGCGAGGGTGTCGATGGCGGCGGCGCCGATCGGGATGGTCACGCGGGTGATAGGCGCCGCACGCAAGGCGGGACGGACCACGCTGAGGCACGCCGCCAGCAGCAGCCGCGCCGGTGCGCTCAGATTTTCCGGATTCATCACCATGCCGGATTCGCCGACGCTGATCGCGGTCATCGCGCACCTACCTCACCTACTGGCGCGCCGCATCACGACCGGACGGTCCCAGGCGAGGTGTCGGCGCTGACATCTCACACAGTGCTCTTTCAGAACACCATGTGTTGTGTGACCTAAGCAACAGGATCGCCGAACCGGCGGGTACGGGAACTCCGAAAGCCCATTCCGTAATCAATTCGACGAGCAGTCGGAACCTCGCCGACGCCCAGGACAGGCCGAGCTGGCAGACTCCTCGGCATGCGCGGAATCATTCTGGCGGGCGGCACCGGGTCCCGGTTACACCCGATCACGCGCGGGGTGAGCAAGCAGCTGGTCCCGGTCTACGACAAGCCCATGGTCTACTACCCGCTGTCCACGCTGATGCTCGCAGGCATCACGGACATCCTGGTCATCACCACGCCATCGGACGCGGAGGCGTTCACCCGATTGCTCGGCGACGGCAGCCAGTTCGGCATCGCGATCACCTACGTGGTCCAACCCGAGCCGGACGGTCTGGCCAGAGCCTTCGTGCTCGGCGCCGACCACATCGGCACCGAAACGGCGGCGCTGGTGCTCGGCGACAACATCTTTCACGGGCCAGGCCTCGGCACCAGCCTGCACCGGTTCACCGAGATCGACGGCGGTGCGGTGTTCGCCTACTGGGTGTCGGATCCGACCGCCTACGGTGTCGTGGAGTTCACCGACGGACGCGCGGTGTCCATCGAGGAGAAGCCGAAGGCGCCCCGCTCGAACTACGCCATCCCCGGGCTGTATTTCTACGACAACGACGTCATCGAGATCGCCCGCACGCTAAGGCCTTCCGCGCGTGGCGAATACGAGATCACCGACATCAACCGGGCCTACCTCGAACAGGATCGACTCCGGGTCGACGTGCTGGCCCGCGGTACCGCATGGCTGGACACCGGCACCTTCGATTCGCTGCTTGACGCCGCCAACTACGTGCGCACCATCGAGGAACGGCAGGGCCTCAAGATCGGCGTGCCCGAGGAGGTCGCGTGGCGGCAGGGGTACATCGATGACGAGCAGCTGTGCAAGCTCGCCGAACCACTCGTCCGCTCCGGCTACGGCAGCTACCTGCTCGACCTGATCGAACGCGGACGGGATTGGTGACGATGGAGTTTCGCGAACTGGCGGTGCCCGGCGCGTGGGTGATCACCCCGCGTCAGCTCGGCGACGGGCGCGGCATGTTTCTCGAGGGGTTCAAGGCGTCGGAATTCGAGAAGGCGACCGGCCGCACCTTCGATCTGCGCCAGGTGAACTGCTCGGTCTCGGCGGCGGGCGTGCTGCGCGGCATCCACTACACCGAGGATCCGCCGGGGCAGGCCAAGTATGTGACCTGCGTGCGCGGCGCGTTTCTCGATGTGGTTGTCGATCTGCGGCCCGGCTCGCCGACCTACGGCCGGTGGGACAGCGTGCTGCTCGACGACGTCGATCGACGCTCGATGTTCCTGTCCGAGGGGCTCGGCCACGCGATCCTGTCGCTGGCCGACAATTCGACCGTCACCTACCTGTGTTCGCTCGAGTACGCGCCCGAATTCGACAGGGACATCGATGCTTTCGATCCGCGGCTCGGCATCGACTGGCCGACGGTCGGCCTGGACGGCACGCCGCTGACCTTCGTCCGGTCCGCCAAGGACACCGCGGCGCCGCCGTTTTCCTGAGCTCTGCCGCGCCGACCGGCATGATGAGCTGGGACACCTCACCCATCCTATGCATGCGCATAAAATGCGAGTACATTTAATGCAGTTGCATGAAGCCTTGCCAACCACTAGGATGGGGCCATGTCGAAGCCGTCGACAACTGAACCAGCCCGCCGCACCGTCGCGCCGACCGGGCTTCTCGGCGAGTGGCGCGAGCTGCTCGACCGGCACGCGACGGTGAGTTGCGCACTCGAAAAAGCGCTCCAGGGACAGCACCAGATCGGGCTCAGCGAGTTCGAGACGCTGGACCGGCTGATCGAGGCCAACTGCGGCAACTATCGAATGAGCGATCTGGCCAACGACATCTACCTGAGTCAGAGCGCCCTGTCCCGCGCGGTCGCCAGGCTCGAGCGCGATGGGCTGGTCAGCCGCACCATGTGCGCCGATGATCGGCGTGCCGTCTTCGTCTGCCTCACCGAGAAGGGTCGCGAGGTGCACGAGGAGGCCGTGTGGACCCATCGGGCGGTGCTCACCAATACCTGGGACTCACCCGGCCAAAAGTGCTGACGCACTTGACGTCCCGCGCGTAAGGCCGAGCCGGAGCCCGGCCACGCCACTCAGGCGGTGCGCCCCGCGCTCGCCTCTTCGATCCCCTCGCGCGCGTCGACCGCGACGGACTTGATGCTGGTGAATGCCTTGCGGTAGCGCTCGATCTCGATTTCCTTGTCGAGATAGACCGGCCCAGTGAACGCCTCGACGTAGACGACCGGCGGCTCGGGCAGCTCGCCCTGGCGCAGTTCCGGGAACTCGAGCATGACGAAGCGACCCGATTCCATGCCCTCGTGATAACCGGAATCCGTTGGTATCACCTGGATTCGGACGTTGGGCAGGTCACGCATCTGACGCAGGTGCGCCAGCTGGCCCGCGGAAACCGCGTCGCTGCCGACACATCGCCACAGCACCGCCTCGCTGATCACCGCATCCAGGTACAGCGGCGCGTCGGCGCGCGTGATCAACGCCTGGCGCGCCATGCGCAGCTGCACCCGCCGGTCGACCTCGGTCGCAGGCATCTCCGGCCGCGCGGCCAGCAGCAGTGCGCGCGTGTATGCCTCGGTCTGCAAGAGGCCGGGCACCACCTCGTTCTCGTAGGTGGACAGCCGCGTGGCCGCCTCCTCCAAGCCGATGTAGACCTCGAATCCCTCGGCGATCACGTCGCCGTAGGCGGTCCACCACCCCCGCGCCTTCGTCTCCCGCGCGAGCGCGGTGAGCGGTGCGATGAGCTCGGCAGGCGCGCCGTAGACCTTGCACATCGCCTCGACATCGAGGCTGCGCAACGAGGTCTGGCCGGTTTCGATCCGCCAGATCTTGGCCTCGGACCACTCCAGTTGCTGTGCGGCCGTTCTGGTTGTCATCCTGGCCCGGTTGCGCAGATCGCGTAAGTGGCGGCCGAGTTGGCGCCTAGGCATGGTCGATCCAGTCGTTGCCTGCGGTAAAGCCATTAGCGTGTCTCCCCCAAGTGGTGCCGTGCAATGGTCGCTCTCCCGAACTCAGCTGAGTTCCTCATCGACCATCCCTATCAGATACCCATAAGCAATACCCGGGCATCGGAACCGCATTCTTTCACAGCAAATCTGCCATAGGGCATGGTGGGTGTCTCAGCCACGCCGGTGGCATCACAACGCCAAATGCCATGGGTAAGTGCGGTTTCGCCGACTTTACCTGCGCGAGCCGCGCTTGCGGAAGCGCCAGAACTGCACCGCACGAACGTCTTCGGAGAGCTGGTTGACCGGCTCGGCGACATCGGAGAGTGCCTGGAACAGATCGTCGGCCAGCTCACTGATGTGCTCGACCCTGGTCGCCAGCCTGGACACGCTGACCAGGAACTCCAGCATCAACCGGACCACGGCCGCGATGGTCAGCCCGAGCGGCACCCCGATCAGCGCGGCGAGCACGCCGAGCACCGCCGAGATCCGCCACATCGACACCGTCAGCGCGATCGGCGCCGCGACGGCGAACGCCAAGCCGAGAATGTAGGCCAGCGGCAGCAGCGTGCGCGTGGCCGGCCGATGGAATTGGACGTCGAGCAGGCCGCGGGCCGCCTCGACAGCCCACTGACCGAAGGCGCGCGGGCTCTCGAACGGCTCCGGCGCCACCTCTTCCTCGACCGCGTCGGCACGCGAGAACCGGCGCGCCGCCGATTCCTTCCAGGTGAGCCACCGCGATTCGGCTTCGTACTCCTCTGGGTCCGGCAGCGCACTTCCCTTGGCGTTGCCGTTGGGCTCGTCGCTCATGACCAAATACTCCCCGCTCGCATCCATCCGGGCCAATCGGCGGCGCACGCGGATCTCACGAAACCCACCGCCCTCAGCAGTCTCGCAGGAACGGCACAGCGAAAGAACAGGTCAGCGGGCGAAAGTAGCGGCGGGACAACAATACCGAGCAATGTCGAGCAACGTCATAGCAATTCGCTGTCACAGGAGTGACGAAGAGACGTAGCCAACACTCGCAAAGAAGTTTTGAAGATCGCGTAACACCGAAGATGTCTGGCGGCGATAGGCCCCATGAAGCAGGACCCAGATCTACCGGGGAATGGAGAAGACAGTGCGCACCACGTTTCCGACTTCCGTCTCGGCGGCCACTATGACCGCCGCTGCGCAGGACTACACCCAGCGCGGATGGACGGTCGCCGAAACGGCCAATGGTCTCTGCCTGATCACCGATGACGAAGTGTCCGGCATCGAGGTCAGCGGAGAGCTGGCCGGCCAGGTTCGCCGCTTCCTGCGCGCGAACAACCTGTCCGGCCCGGTCATCGAGATCCCCGGCGCGGAGCGTCGCGAGATCCACCTGGTCACCGGCCTCCGCAAGGCCACGCTGGCGCTCGAGGCGCTCATCGCGGCCGGGGCCGTCGTCCACACCGACGGCGCAGGCATCCTGTTGCCGCCCACTCAGCTCTCGGCCGGTTCGGCCTGCTGGGGCGTCACGCCCGCCGAGGCCCGCTGGATCCCGCCGGTCGTCGCGCTCGGCGCCGCCGTGCGTGCCGCAACCGCCCGCAAGCGGACGCAGCTCACCAGCGTCGCCTGCTGAAGAAGCAACCCGAAGACCGCCGGGCCAACGCCCGGCTAGTACGACCGACATCCTGAACACGCCGACTGCCCCGGCGTGTGGATGTCGGTCGTTTTTGGTTTTACGGTCGCGACCATCGCTCGTCGATCGCATATCCCGTGTTCTCTTTTCAGACCGGCGATAGCGCGAGAGGATGGGGCATGGCCCACATCACGGACTCTCGTAACCTCCTGCGTACCTGCCCGCTCTGCGAGGCGGTGTGCGGGCTGGAGGTGACGCTCGATCCGGACGACCATGTGACCTCGGTGCGCGGCGACCGGGAGGATCCGTTCAGCAAGGGGTTCATCTGCCCCAAGGGGGCGAGCTTCGGACACCTGGACGAAGACCCCGACCGGATCACCGAGCCGATGATCCGGGACCGGGCCACCGACACCTGGCAGACCGCGACCTGGACCCAGGCCTTCGACCTCATCGCCGAGCGCTTCCCGCAGATCACCGCCGAGCACGGGAAACAGTCCGCGGCGGCCTATCTGGGCAACCCGAACGCGCACACCGTGGCAGGCGCGCTGTATGTGCCTGTGCTGCTGCGCGCGCTGAGCACCAGGAACATCTACTCGGCGAGCACCGCCGACCAGATGCCCAAGCAGGTGGCCAGCGGGCTGATGTTCGGCGATCCGCTCACCGTGCCAGTGCCGGATCTCGATCGCACCGACTATCTGCTGATGCTCGGCGCGAATCCGCTGGAATCGAACGGATCATTGTGCACCGCACCGGATTTCCCGGGCAGGTTGAAGGCGCTGCAGCGCAGGGGCGGCCGGTTCGTCGTGGTGGACCCCAGGGTGACCCGCACCGCGAAGCTCGCCGACGAGCATCTTTTCATCCGGCCGGGTAGCGACGCCTACCTGCTGTTCGGGATCGTGCACACGTTGTTCGCCGAGGAGCTCACCGACGTGCGCGTCGAGGTCGCCGGACTCGACGAACTGCGCACAGCCGCAGCGGCATTCAGCCCGGACGCGGTAGCGATGCGCACCGGGGTGCCCGCGGCGACGGTGATCCGCCTGGCCCGCGAGCTCGCCGCGGCGCCGACGGCGGCGGTGTACGCCAGAATCGGCACCTGCACAGCTGAATTCGGCACGATCACCCAGTGGCTCGTCGATGCGATCAACACGCTCACCGGCAATCTCGACGCGCCGGGCGGCGCGATGTTCGCCACCGCGGCGGCGGGCGGGATCGTCCGCAGCAGGCCGTTCACGCTGGGGCGCTGGACCAGCCGGGTCCGCGAGCTGCCCGAGGCCATGGGCGAGTTCCCGGTCGCGACCTTGGCCGACGAGATCTTGACGTCGGGCGAGGGACAGATCCGCGCACTGGTGACGGTCGCCGGCAACCCGGTGCTGTCCGCGCCGAGCGGGGCCCGCCTCGATGCCGCCTTCGCACAGCTCGACTTCATGGTGAGCGTTGACCGGTATCTGAACGAAACGACCAAGCATGCCGACGTGATCCTGCCGCCGCCGCGCCCGACCCAGTCGCCGCACTACGACTTCGCGCTGCTGCAGTTCGCGGTGCGCAACTACGCGCGCTATTCGCGCCCGCTGGTGCCGCTCGGCGCGCGCCCCTCGGAGGCCGCGGTGCTGGCCCGCCTGGCCGCGGCGGTCTCCGGCTCGCCGCACGACGGGGTCGACGGGGTCGACCCGCTCACCGCGGTGGACGAACTGATCATGGCAGGCACCCTGCACAAGGCCGGAATGGCCGACCGGCGTGCCGAATTGGTCGGCGAGAACACCACCGAGCAGCGCATCGACATGATGTTGCGGCTCGGCCCGTACGGTGAGTGGGCCGGTGGAACGCTCAATCTGCAAGCGCTGCTCGACAATCCGCACGGCGTCGACCTAGGGCCGTTGCAGCCCAAGCTACCGGGGGCGCTACGGACCGCATCGAAGCTGGTCGAGCTCGCCCCGCCGCCGCTCCTGGACGACGTGGCCAGGATGCGGGCCAAGCTCGCCGACTCCGCGCCGGACGTGGTGCTGATCGGGCGGCGTCAGCTGCGGTCGAACAACAGCTGGATGCACAACATCGCGACGCTGGTCAGCGGGTCGAACCGGTGCACGCTGCATATCCATCCCGATGACGTGGCCAGGCTCGGGCTCGGCGAGCACGCGGTGGTGAAGTCGGCCGCGGGGACGCTGACGGTGCCGCTGGAGCCGACCGACGCGATCATGCCCGGCGTGGTGAGCCTGCCGCACGGGTGGGGTCACGCCGACAGCACGCAGACCGTCGCCAGGGCGCACGCAGGCGTCAACGCGAATGTGCTGACCGATGATTCGGTGGTCGACGTGCCCTCCGGCAACGCGGTGTTCAACGGGGTGCCGGTGACCCTGACCCCGGCGTGAGGTCCGTCGAATCGACGACAGTGCCGACCGATCGGATCAGGCTGAAGATCCCGGCCGGTCGGCTTGTCGCGATTTCCCGGAAACCCTTGTGCTAACTAAGCATTCAGTGCATTCTCAACATGGATTTCGTAGTTTTGCTCAAGCCGATCTGACTAAAATGGACAGGATTTCGGTTTAGTCGCGGGCTCGACGTCGACCCTCGAAGGACCGGATTCCGGCAACCAGAGGGTGGCGAAGATGCCTGGTACACACTGCGGTAGCGACGGCGAACACGAGCTACAGGACCGGTACGGCACCCAGGAAAGAGCTGGTCGCTTCTACGACGACCAGGTGCTGGATCACCTGAACCCCACCATGATCGAGTTCATCGGGCGGATGGACATGGCGTTCATCGCGACCGCGGACAAGCACGGCGAGTGCGATTCGAGCTTCCGCGCAGGCCTGCCCGGCTTTCTGCACGTCATCGACGAACGCACGATTGCTTACCCCGAATACCGGGGCAACGGCGTGCTGGCCAGCCTGGGCAACATCCTGGAGAACCCGCACGTCGGCATCATGCTCCTCGATTTCGTCCGCGACCTGATCGGCCTGCACATCAACGGCGCGGCCCGCATCGTCGAAGACGACGCGCTCCGCCGCCACGTCACCGGCCTACCGGAGAGCCACAAGGGCCGGGCCGCGGAACGCTGGGTCGTCGTCGACGTCGAAGAGGCATACATCCACTGCCGCAAGCACATTCCGCATCTGGTCCCCGCCGACCGCGAACAGCGCGAGTGGGGCACCGACAACGTCCGCGCCAAGGGCGGCGACTACTTCGGCGCCAAAGCCGAGAGCCGTGCACTTTCCGCGAACGCGCTCGTCAGCCGGTGACCGAAACCTGTCCAACTGCTATGGGGCCTAGGAAATCCCAGTGAACGCGGTCAGTGAATTTTGAAGATCACTACGCGCTGGACGATGAAGTTGATCACGGTGGCGGTGCCCTGGGCGACGACGAACGCGAGCAGCTGACGCCACGGCGCGTCGGGCAACGCCTCGTACAGCACCGCGTTGATGCCGACCTGCACCGCGAAGGTCACCGCGTAGAGAATCACCACCGCGACGAACCGCGCTCGGCTCGGCGGCGCCTTGAACGTCCAGCGGCGGTTGATCAGATACGCCGTCGTCGTGCCCGCGATGAAGCTGAGCGACTTCGCCGCCTCCCGCGGCAGGCCGACCAGGTTGAACAGCAGGCTGTACAGCCCGAAGTCGACGATCGCCGACAGACCACCGGTCAGGGTGAACCGGACAATCTGCGTCTTCAGGTCGACATCGGTACCGCCCGGCTCGTCGACCAGCGGCAATTCGGCCGGGAGCGGCAGATGGGGATCGGCATGCACGCGGACGAGCGTAGCCGTACCGAAAGCGATACGTATCACTGTGTCTGACTGCGGCCGAGCGGGCGCCTACGTGGTCACGCTGCGCTACCTCCTCCGGCGCTGACCGCTCAGCCGCTACCGCGGGGTAAGCGAGACCGACCGGATGTGCGGTCATACCTGTAGCCTCTATCCCGATGTCCACGAAAGCTCCGACCGCCACCACGACGACCGGGAACGAGAACGGCGCGACCGTCACAAACGGCGACGCCGCCGCCGGGAACGCGTTCGCATTGCCGACGCAGACCCGCACGTTGACCGGGTGGGGTCGCACCGCACCAACCTCTTCCGAAGTGCTCTCGACCAGCGATCCCGAACTGATCGCCAAGGCCGTCGCCATGGTCGCCGAGGACAATGACTCCAAGCCAGCGCACCTGCGCCGCGGCGTGATCGCGCGCGGCCTCGGCCGCTCCTACGGCGATCACGCACAGAACGCGGGCGGGCTCGTCATCGACATGACGGCGCTGAACAACATCCATCGGATCGACCGCGATACGCGGATCGTCGATGTGGACGGCGGCGTCAGCCTGGACCAGCTCATGAAGGCGGCGTTGCCGTTCGGACTGTGGGTCCCGGTGCTGCCAGGCACCCGTCAAGTGACGATCGGCGGCGCCATTGCCTCCGACATCCACGGTAAGAATCATCACAGCGAGGGCAGCTTCGGCAACCACGTGCGCTCGATCGATCTGCTCACCGCCGACGGGCAGGTGCAGCACATCACGCCGAAGCGCAACGCCAAGCTGTTCTGGGCGACCGTCGGTGGCAACGGGCTCACCGGCATCATCGTGCGCGCGACCATCGAGATGACCCCGACCGAGTCGGCGTACTTCCTCAACGACGGTGTGAAGACGACGACGCTCGACGAGACGATCGCGGCGCACAGCGACGGCAGCGAGGCGAACTACACGTACTCGAGCGCGTGGTTCGACGTGATCAGCCCGCTGCCCAAGCTCGGCCGCGCCACCATCACCCGCGGCCGCCTCGCCAAGGCCGACGAACTGCCCAAGCGGCTGCGCAAGAAGCCGCTGAAGTTCGACGCACCGCAGCTGATGACCGTGCCGGACATCTTCCCGAACTGGACGATGAACAAGCTGACGCTGCGCTCCATCGGCGAGGCGTACTACGCGATGGGCGGCAACTACACCGGCAAGGTGCAGAACCTGACGCAGTTCTATCACCCGCTCGACATGATCGCGGAGTGGAACCGCGGCTACGGTTCCAACGGCTTCCTGCAGTACCAGTTCGTGGTGCCGACCGAGGCGGTCGAGGAATTCAAGCGGATCATCATCGACATCCAGGCGTCCGGGCACTACTCGGCGCTGAATGTGTTCAAGCTGTTCGGCGCGGGCAACCCGGCGCCGCTGAGCTTCCCGATGCCGGGCTGGAACATCTGCGTCGACTTCCCGATCAAGCCGGGCCTGAACGAGCTGGTCAGCGAATTGGACCGGCGCGTACTGGAATTCGGTGGCCGCCTATACACGGCGAAGGACTCGCGGACCACCGCGGAGACGTTCCACCAGATGTACCCGCGGATCGACGAGTGGATCAAGATCCGCCGAAGTGTCGACCCCACAGGCGTTTTCATGTCCGATATGGCGAGAAGGCTGGAGCTGCAGTGATTAATGCCGTCGGTAACCCGCAGGCCATCCTGCTGCTCGGCGGGACCTCCGAGATCGGCCTGGCGATCTGCACCGAATACCTGCGCAAGGGTTCGGCGCGCATCGTGCTGGCCGCGCTGCCCAACGATCCGCTCCGCGAGGACGCGGTCGCGCAGATGAAGGCGGCGGGCGCGACCCAGGTCGACGTGATCGACTTCGACGCGCTCGACACCGACAGCCATCCGAAGGTGATCGACGCGGCATGGGACGGCGGCGACGTGGATGTCGCCATCGTCGCCTTCGCCCTCGACGGTGACCCGGAAGAGCTGTGGCAGAACCAGCGCAAGGCCGTGCAGGTCGCCGGAATCAACTACACCGCATCGGTTTCGGTCGGCGTGCTGCTCGGCGAGAAGATGAAGGCGCAGGGCTTCGGGCGGATCATCGCGATGTCGTCGGTCGCCGGTGAGCGGGTGCGGCGCACCAACTTCGTCTACGGGTCGACCAAGGCCGGCCTGGACGGCTTCTACCTCGGGCTCGGCGAGGCGCTGCGCCCGCACGGCCCGCGCGTGCTGGTGATCCGGCCCGGCATGGTGCGGACCAGGTTCTCCGCGCACGTCAAAGAGGCGCCGCTCACCGTCGACAAGGAAGTCATTGCCGAGCTTGCGGTTTCGGCCTCGCAGAAGGGTAAGGATCTCATCTGGGCGCCGGGCACCTGGCGGTTCGTGATGATGATCCTGCGCCACATCCCGCGCCCGATCTTCCGCAAGCTGCCCATCTAGGAGCTTGGTGAGCCGCACCGCGATCGGCCTCGCGCAGCCGCGTGAGTCCGGGCGGTGCGGCTTTTTTCTGTCGCCACGACCAGCACGCTGACGCATCCGGCGGCCGGACCTGGCAGCATGATCGCCGGTCGCCGGCACGCCTCCACGGGTGTCGTAGCGCCGATGCGAATGCCGACCCGAGGGAACCCGGAGATGCCATGCGAGTAATCGGAGACACCCTGCCGTGCGCCGAGACCACCGACGTGCGGTCGCAGATCGCCCTGGGATTTCGGGCGCAATCCAGTCGGTGTGCCGGTTGCGGTATCGGAGTGGATCGATGACCGCGGCGGTCACCGAGCACGCCGCACCCCGCGGCCGAGGTGCCCTGTTGGCCAGGCAGGCCGGAGCCGGAATCGGCGAGGCGGTCCTGGCGGGGCTGGTTGCCCTGGTGGTGACAGCCGTTGGGCTGACCGCGTTTTCGATGGTGGACTGGCCAGCGTTCAACTCCTCCAACGTGACTCGTGCGCTGACGACGGTCGGGCAGGTCTTCGCGGCGGCCCTGCTGATCGCAGCGATCGCGCTGACCCGGCGGGCAGGCACGCTGCCGGGTTGGCTCGGCGCCCCATGGTTGGCCAAAGCGCTGTCCTGGGTTGGCATTTCGACATTCGTCACGTTCACCCTCGGGATGCCGCTCGCGGCGACCAAGCTGTACCTGTTCGGCGTCTCGGTGGACCAGGAGTTCCGGACCGAGTTCCTGACCCGACTCACCGATTCTCCGGTCCCGCACGACATGACCTATGTGAATCTGCCCCCGTTCTATCCGTCGGGGTGGTTCTGGATCGGCGGACGGGTCGCCGACGTGCTCGGCATGGCCGGGTGGGAAGCGTTCAAGCCGTACGCGATCGGTTCGATCGCGGTGGCTGCGGTGATCTCGCTGGTGTTGTGGTCCAAGCTGATTCGCGCCGACTGGGCGATCGCCGTGACGGCCGCGGTCACCGCGATCGTGCTGGCGTACGCGTCGCCGGAGGCGTACAGCGCCGTCATCGTGCTGCTGCTGCCGCCTGCGCTGATCCTGGCGTGGGGCGCGTTGCATCGCCCAGCGGACGGTAAGGCCGGAACCGCGGGTGGCTGGGGTGCGGTGCTCGGCACCGGACTGTTCCTCGGATTGGGCGCCACCTTCTACACGCTCTACTTCCTCCTCGCGGCCTTCGCTGTCGCGTTGATGGGGCTGCTCGCTGCCGGGCTCGCGGTGCGGGAACGGCGGGCCGCGGATCGGCGGGCCGGTGCCGACAGGCCGCCCGCCTGGCGGGCCGCGCTCGCGCCGCTGGTTCGCTTGGTGGCAATCGCGGTGATCGCCGGGGTGCTCGCGGCGATCGTGTGGGCGCCGTATCTGCTGAAGACACTGAGCAGCCCCACGGCAAGCACCGGCACCGCACAGCACTACCTGCCCGAGTCCGGTGCGGAACTGTTCTTCCCGATGGTCGAGTTCTCGCTGCGTGGCGCACTGTGCCTGATCGGGGTGATCTGGCTGGTACTGCGGGCGGGCTCGTCGCGTCGAGCGCAGGCGCTCGGCATGGGGGTCGTCGCGGTCTACCTGTGGACGTTGCTCTCGATGACGGCGACGGTGGCGAAGACCACGCTGCTGTCGTTCCGGTTGGAGCCGATCCTGCTCGCGCTGCTGGCCGCGGCGGGCGCGTTCGGGGTGGTGGAGGGGACGCGAGCGATCTACCAGGCGTTGAACGAGCCTGGCCGGTTCCGTCTGATGGTGACCGTGGTGACCGTGGCCGCCGCGCTGGCATTCACCCAGGACATCCCGCACGTCCTCGACCCGGAGATCACCACCGCGTACACCGATACCGACGGCAACGGTCAGCGCGGCGATCAGCGCAACCCTTCGCCGGTGGCGCACTACGGCGAGGTGGACAAGGCACTCCTAGCGCAAACCGGACGACCGCGCTCGGACACCGTCGTGCTGACCGCGGACACTAGCTTCCTGGCCTTCTATCCGTATTACGGCTTCCAGGCGCTCACGCCGCATTACGCGAACCCGCTGGCCGATTTCCAGGGCAGGGCCGCGGCCATCAAACAGTGGAGCACGCTGAAGTCGTCGAGCGCGCTGCTCGATGCGCTGGCAGCCAGCCCGTGGCGGGCCCCGGACGCCTTCCTGTTCCGCAACGGTGGCGACAGCTACGCGCTGAAGCTGGCGGAGGACGTCTACCCGAACGACCCGAACGTCAAGCGCTATCCGGTGACGTTCCCGAAGGCACTCTTCGCCGATCCTCGCTTCACCACCACCGAAATCGGCCCGTTCGCCCTCGTCACCATCCGTCGATAACGCGGCATCGAATGGGACATGACAGCGGCACATCGCTGCCGTGTCCCAGTCGATCGCTGCCTCGGTTGCCAGGCGACGCACCGCGTCCTTGGGTACCGTAGGCGGCTGAGCTGTAGTTATAGAGGAGACGTTTGCAGGTGGTACGGGCATTACAGGCCGATTCGGGCACGCAGGACGAGTCGGTGGTAGGGGTTGCGAGCAGGGAAACCACCGCGACCGGAGTGCTTACCGCGGGGCCGTCGGCCCCGGCCCGCACACGAAGATTCCCGCGCCTGCACCGAGCCGATCTGCTGTTCGGGTTCGGCTACCTCGCCTTGGCCGTGGTCGTCCTGTCGGGGCAGTGGCGCAACACGCAGAGCGGGTACCTGATCAAGAGCGGTCAGGACCAGACGATGTGGGAGTGGTTCTTCGCGGTCACCGCGCACTCGGTGGCGAACCTGGAGAACCCGCTCGGCACCACCCTGCAGAACTTCCCGGCCGGGGTGAACATGATGGCCAACACGGCCATGTTCGGGGTCGGGGTGCCGTTCACGCCGATCACGCTGATGTTCGGGCCGACGGTCACGTTCGTGCTCGTGCTCACGCTCGGTCTCGCGTCCACCGCATTCGGCTGGTACTGGCTGTTTTCCAGGGAGCTCGTCGAGTCCAAACTCGCGGCGGGCACCGGCGGACTGTTCTGCGGTTTCGCGCCCGCGATGATCTCGCACGCCAATGCGCACCCGAATTTCGTTGTGCTGGTGCTGCTTCCGATCACCGCGGGCCAGTTGATCCGGATGGCCCGCCGGGCCGCGGTGACCGGGCCGGACCAGCCGCGCAGGCGAGTGCGCGATGCCGTCGCGCTCGGCCTGCTGGTCGCGATGCAGATCGCGCTCGGCGAGGAGCCGCTGCTGATCTTCGCGCTCGCGTTCGGGCTGTTCGCGATCGTGTACTTCCTGCATGCGCCGCGCTACGGGGTGCGCGTGCTGCGCGGGATCGCGCCGACGGTCCTGCTCGCGGCGGTGATCACCCTGATGCTCACCGAAATCCCGCTCTGGTGGCAGTTTTTCGGCCCGCAAAGCTACCGCTCGATCGATCACGGCCCGATGGGCAACGACCTCAAGGCGATCGTGCAGTTCCCGTCGGAATCGCTGGGCGGGCTGTTCTCGCCTGGCCAGTACGTGGCGATCAACGAGACCGAGCAGAACGCCTATTTCGGCTGGCCGCTGCTGCTCCTGCTCGCCACCACCATCGCGCTGCTGTGGCGGGATCGGGTGGTGCGTGCGGCAGGCGTGGTGATCATGGTGTTCGGCGTGCTCTCGCTCGGCGCGGTCGCGATGGTCGGCAAGAAAAACACTGGCGTCGAATTGCCTTGGCGCTGGGCCGAACACGTCCCGCTGCTGAGCACGGTGCTGGAAACGCGGTTGACCATGGCGGCGATTCCCGCCATCGCGGCGATCCTCGCGCTGGCCACCCAGCGGGCGGTCGGCCGGTGGCGCGAGTCGCCGGTGGACTGGCGGCCGCTGGCCTGGTTCGGCACGCTCGCGCTGGCGCTGCTGCCGTTGGTTCCGACGATCCTTCCCGTCGTCGAGCGAGGTCCGACGCCGGAGTTCTTCGCGGACGGGACGGTGCGCAACTACGTCGGCACCGGCTCGGTGGTCATGGTGCCGCCGTCACGACCGCTCGATGCAGGCGCGCTGCGCTGGCAGGCCGACGCAGGCTTCGACTTCCCGCTGGCCGGTGGGTATTTCGTCGGCCCGACCGGTGCGACGAAGAAGGGCATCTACGGTCCGGAGGGGCGCGCGACCACCACGTTGCTGGTGCGGGCACAGGAGACGGGGGCCGTGCCGCCGATCACCGACGAGACCCGCGCGCAGGCCCGCGCCGACCTCGAGTTCTGGCAGGCGGACGTGCTGGTGCTGCCCGCGACCAAGAACGTCGACACCCTGCGCAGCACGGTGACGCAGCTGCTCGGCTTCGAACCGGCTCGCGTCGACGACGTGTGGCTCTGGAACGTTCGGGCGGTGAGGTAGCTAGCATCAACGACCGTGCGACCGGACCGATCTACTCGAGCGTTCACCTGTTACCGCCTGATCGCCCTCGTCTCCGGGCTCCTTGGATTCGTGCTGGCGCTGCTGACACCGCTGTTGCCGGTGCGGCAGGATCGGGCGACGCTGGACTGGCCGCAGGCCGGCGTCAGCAGTGTCGAGGCACCGCTGGTGTCGTATCAGCCGCTACGGCTGAACGCGACGCTGCCGTGCTCGCTCGTGCAGGCGGTGGGGTCGGGCACAGTGGTGTCCACCGTGCCGGTCAGTTCGGGCCAGGCGGCGACCAAGGGACTGGTGGTTTCGGTCGCCGACGGCGTGCTCTCGGTCGTGCTGCGTGATGTGCCGCTGCTCGCGGCGCCGGTTGCCGAGATCACTGCGGGCACGGGCTGCACCGCCGTCGCCATCGAGTCGACGGCCGCCGCGACCACCACCGAGATCACCGGGGCGACGCGGCAGGACGGTACACCGTTCCGCAACACCGTGACTCGCGATATCCGGCCGCAGCTGGTCGGTGTGTTCACCGATCTCCCGGCAGCGCGGTTGGACGGCGCCGAGGTGCACGCCGACATCGACTCGCGGTTCTCCTCGTCGCCGTCCGCACTGAAGCTGGCCGCGATCATCGCGGCCGTTGTCTGCACGCTCGTCGCGCTGCTCGCACTGCATCTGCTCGACACCAGCGACGGGCGCCGCGCCCGCCGCTTCCTGCCCGCGCACTGGTGGCGGTTCACGCCGACCGACGCGGCGGTGCTCGGCACGCTCGGGCTGTGGCACTTCATCGGCGCCAACACCTCCGACGACGGCTACATCCTGAACATGGCGCGGGCCTCGGGGCACGCCGGGTACATGGCGAACTACTACCGCTGGTTCGGGGTGCCGGAGGCGCCGTTCGGCTGGTCCTACGAGGTGCTGGCGTGGATGACCAGGATCTCCGACGCCAGCCCGTGGATGCGGCTGCCCGCCGTGTTCGCCGGCGTGGCGTGCTGGCTGGTGATCAGCCGGGAAGTGTTGCCGCGCTTGGGAGCCAGGGTGCGGCGCAACAAGGTGGCCTTGTGGACGGCCGGGCTGGTGTTCCTCGCCTTCTGGCTGCCCTACGACAACGGGCTGCGGCCGGAGCCGCTGATCGCGGCGGGCGCGCTGCTCACCTGGTGCTCGATCGAGCGGGCCATCGCCACCGGGCGGCTGCTGCCCGCCGCGGTCGCGGTGTTGATCGCCGGGTTCTCCCTTGCCGCCGGTCCGACCGGGCTGATCTGCATCGCGGCCTTGATCGCGGGATCGCGGCCGGTGCTGCAGATCATCATCAAGCGGGCGCGCGGGGTGGTGCCTGCGGTCGGCGGCGGTGTCGCCGAAAGTCCGGCGATGACAGGAGGACTCGACGCGCCGGGCGGGCCTGCGGGCGAAAAGTCCTCGCAGACAAAGCAGTCCGGCCGCCCCTCCTGGCTGAACTCGGTGTTCCGGTATGCGGCGGTCCTCGCACCTGGCCTGTCCGCCGGAACCCTGGTGCTTGTGGTGGTTTTCGCGGATCAGACGCTGTCGACGGTGCTCGAGGCGACCAGGGCGCGCACCATCGTCGGACCGAACGTGGCGTGGTTCGACGAACGCACGCGCTGGGATTCGCTGCTGATGCTCTCGCCGGACGGTTCGCTCGCGCGGCGCTTCGGCGTGCTGGTGATGCTGCTGTGCCTGCTGGTCTGCGTGCTGCAGGTGCTGCGAAAGGGCCGCATTCCCGGCACTTCTCGCGGCCCGTCGGTGCGGATCCTCGGCATCGTGTTCGCGTCGCTGCTGCTGATGATGTTCACCCCGACCAAGTGGACCCACCACTTCGGCGTCTACGCCGGGCTTGCCGGATCGCTGGCCGCGCTCGCCGCGGTCGCGGTGGGCACCGAGGGTATCCGGTCGCCACGCAATCGGGCACTGTTCGCGGCCGCGGTGCTGTTCCTGCTCGCCATCACCTTCACCGGATCCAACGGCTGGTGGTACGTGTCCAGTTACGGGGTGCCGTGGTGGGACAAGGCGCCGCTGGTCGCGGGCAAGGGCTTCTCCACGCTGTTCCTCGCGCTGAGCGGCGTCGCGCTGATCGTCGCGGTGTGGCTGCACTATCGGGAGCCGTATCGCCGAGTCAGTGGCGCGCCCAAGCGATTCGATCGATTCGCCTCCGCGCCGCTGACCATCGCCGCGGCGCTGCTCGTACTGTTCGAGGTGGCCTCGCTCGCGAAGGCCGCGGTCGCCCAGTATCCGGCGTACTCGGTCGCCAAATCGAACTTCGAGTCGCTGACCGGTGATTCGTGCGCGCTCGCCAATGAAGTGCTGGTGGAGACCGACACGGCCAAGTCGCTGCTGCTGCCCATCACCGGCGCACCCACCGACGGATTGGCCACGGAAGCAAAGGGATTCACGCCCAACGGAGTGGCGAGCGACCTCACCGCCGACGCCGACGAAACCGTCTCGGGCGGCGCGAACTCGATCAACTCCGACTCGAAGAACAAGACAACCAAGACCACCGGCGCAGGCACCGGCGGCGGCACCTCCGAGCAGACCGGCATCAACGGCAGCTCGGTCGCCCTCCCGTTCGGCCTCGACCCGGCGACGACGCCGATCATGGGCAGCTACCAGGAAGGCGAGCAGCAGCAGGCGTCGCTGACCACCCAGTGGTACGGCCTCGACCTCAGCGACAGCATGCGCCACGACCCGGCCTACCAGGTGCTCGCGCTCACCGCGGCGGGCCGGATCCGGCACGTCGACGTCGACGGTGTGGTCACCTACGGGCAGGAGCTGCACGTCGAATACGGTGTGCGCGAGGCGGATGGGTCGGTGCGCAAGCTCGGCTCGGTCGACCCGCTCGATATCGGTCCCGCGCCGTCCTGGCGCAACCTGCGGGTGCCGCTGAATCAGCTGCCGCTCGAAGCGAACGCGGTGCGGCTGGTCGCGGTCGACAACGACATCACGCCGAAGCAGTGGCTCGCCGTCACGCCGCCTCGGCTGCCCAAGCTGGCGACGCTGAATTCGGTGGTCGGGTCGAAGGATCCGGTGCTGCTGGACTGGCACGTCGGGCTCGCCTTCCCGTGCCAGCGCCCGTTCAACCACCACGACGGTGTCGCAGAAGTGCCACGGTGGCGCATTCTTCCCGACCGGGTCGGGTCCGATGCCTCCAACGCCTGGCAGGACGATATCGGTGGCGGGCCGCTCGGCTGGACCGGGCTGCTGCTCGAATCGAAGACCGTCCCCACCTATCTCGACCACGACTGGTCGCGCGACTGGGGCTCCTTGGAGCAGTTCACCCCGTACGATCCGCAGGCCGAGCCCGCTGAGATCGGCGTCACCGTTGTCACGCGATCCGGCGTGGCCAAGGACGATCCGATCCGAGTCCGATAGGGGCCGTTTGCCATTTCCCGCGACACCGGACCAGACGGTCCGGTGTTGCGGTGACGCAAAGATGTCGTAAACAGACCGGTTGGACGCCGATTTCACCGCACAATCACAGGACGAATTCCCTCGGAAACCGTAATCTGTTCACTATGACGTCGGCATTCGACCAGATGGATCTGCGTGATCTCGTCGGTCTGCTCACCGAGGACGAACAGCGCGAACTGCGCCCCGCCATCCTGCGTGTCCTCAACCGCCTCCCGGCCCAAGAGGTCCTCCGCCGCGAACTCGGTCAGCGCATGACCAAGGTCTGAGACCCGCCCCCGACAACCCCGACGCGGCATCGATCGGACCCGCGCCGAGGAATCTCCACACCGATCCCCCACCACCGTCCTCCCGTCACCCGCGGCACCGAATCGTCCACGATTCGGTGCCTTTGTCGTATCCGGGACATCCACGACTGCGGCGGTCGGCACGGGTCTCAGCGCACCAGGGTCCGAGACGCCCGCAGGCCCGGCGAGCGGCTGGGGCCGGTCGCCGGGCCTGCGGGACAGGGGTATTCGGTTAGAAGACGCGGAGCTTGCCGGGGGACCAGAAGCCTGAGCGGGTGGCCGTTCCGGTGTCGAGCTCGGCCGGGGTGGCGGTGGGGTCGTACTGGTCGTAGCGCTCCAGGGAGCCCCACTCACGAGCCCAGTCGTTCTTCAGGTAGGTCGGGACAGTGGCGGAACTCGCGAGCATCTGGGAGAAGCCGAGGAGACCGCCGAACTCCTGGGCCTGCCAGGTGTTGGTGGACGTGATGGCGAGTGGGCGGTCCGGCAGGATGCGGTAGCCGGGGACCTCGGCGACGCCGTTCTTGTGGTACAGCGGACGCTGGCACGGGAACTGCAGTCCGACTGCCCAGTCCTCCAGGATCGGCTGCTCCGAACCGAGGAAGCTGTTGAGCGACTCCAGCTTCGGCATCCGCGGCGGCGTGAACGCCAGCCACTGTTCACCGATCAGGATCGGGTCGTTGGCGACGATGCGCACCGCGTCGGCCTCCGGCGCGATCTCGGCAAGCGGCACCCGCAGGTTGCGCCAGGACGGGCGCGGGCCGATATCGCGCGGCAGGTAGGTGCCGAGCTTCTCGACGCTGCCGTCCGGCAGCCGCTTGCCGTAATCGACGGTGAGCGACTGGCCGTACTCGGTGTCGCCGGTGTCGTCGACGGACAGGATGCGGCCCGCCGCGGTGATCACCACGAGCGGCTTGTCCTCCGAACGCGGCGCCAGCCCGTACCAGCTCGACGTGACGTGCGCGGGCTGCTGCACCTTTTCCTGCCAGCTGCCGAGGATCGGCGTGGTCGCCGGGTCGAGCCCGAAGGGCAGTGCAACGGTGCTCCCGTTGACACCGCGCGCACCCTCGCCACCGCCGGTGCCCGCGTTCTGCCCCTTCTCGAACGCGGGGCCGATCGACTGGCTCGACGTGTTGCCGGTACCCGGCTTCACCTCGACGGTGTCGGCGGACAGGTCTTTGGGCACCCCATTGGGACCGAAGCCGACCGCGTCGACGCCTGCCAGCGGATCGTTGGGGTCGGTCAGCGGGTACGCAGGATCGATGATCGGCGCCAGCCTGCCGCCGTTCGGATCCGGTTCCACCAGAACGTCATTGGCGAGACCACAGCTGTTGCCGCGCAGCGCGTCGAAGTTCGAGCGGGCCAGCGAGTACGCAGGGTATTGCGACACCGCGCCCTTGGCGAGCGAAGCCACCTCCAACAGGACAATCAGCGCGGCGACGACTGTCAGCGGGATCGCGGCGAACTTGCGAATCCGTTTGCCGCGCGCCGACTTCGGCGATGCCTGCGGTTTGGTGTAACCCTCGCGCAGCGAAAGCCAGGCCACCATGGCCAGTGCGAGGCCGAAGAGGGCGAGCATCAGGGTATTGGACTGGTACCCGCGCAGCGAGATCACCTTGTCGAACCACGGTACGCCGTAGGACGACACGTACCAGTAGCCGTTGATGCCGGAGAAGGCGAGCGCGAGCACGAACATCAACCCGGCAAGGAAGATCGCGCGGTTCTTCCGCGCCCGCAACGCCGATGCCGAGACAGCGACCGCGGTCACCGCGGCCAGCGAACCAGCGATGCCCGCGTACGCGCCGAAGTGGTGCGTCCACTTGGTCGGGTTGAACATCATGAAGAAGATGGTCCCGAAGACCACGCCCATCAACCGCCAGCTCGGCCCGCTCGCGATGCCGGGAACCTGCCTGCGCCGCAACAACACCAGCATGGTGGTGAACAGGCACAGCAGCATGATCAGGAACGCGAACCGGCGCGGCAACCCGCCGTCGGGGGTGAGCACGAACAGGTAGTAGTAGCGCAGGTAGTCCTCGTACCAGGCGAGGTTCGGCCCGGTGGCTTGACGCACCCGGTTGGCCTCCTGGATGGCCGCGAACGTCTGGTCGCTGTAGACCACGATCAGCACGAGCAGCCCGGCCGCGACGATCGGCGCGAGCAGCGGCAGCGTGGCCCACCACTTCCCGCCGTGCTCAGCGAACTGCCGTCGCCTGCGCACCACGATCCACACCAGCGGCCGGATACCGGCGAGCAGCGCGGCGACACACATCAACCCGGTGGGTGCGGCCGCGAGCGTGAACGCCGCGATCAGGACCGCGACGCCTGCGGGCAGCAGCCTGCCGGTCGCGATCGCCCGCTCGATCGACACCCAGGTGAGCAGCGCGCCGAGGGCGACGATCGGCTCCGAACGCAGCCCGTTGTCGTAGGGCAACCAGAACGTGAGGAAGACCAGTCCGCCGGTCCACAGGGCCACCTTGCTGGTGCGCACACCGCGCCCGAGCCGGGGCACCACCTCGCGGCTGATCACCATCCAGCAGAGGATGGCGCAGGCCAGTGCGGGCAGGCGCACCCACGGGCTTGCGGTGGAGATCTCCGAGAAGACCTGGATGACGTAGTAGTACCAGCCGAAGGGCGCCTCGGGGACGCCGTACCAGCGGAAATAGTTGGCCATGTAGCCGGCGTGCGGCGCGACCCGCACCATGCTGAGGATGTAGCCGTCGTCGGAAGTATTGGCGCCGATGAAATGCCAGACCAGCAGTGTGCCGACGACCGCACCGTCGGCCCAGGTCAGCTTCAGCCAATTCGCGGGCAGAATCCTGCGGTGTCCGCGACCGTCGCTGCCGTCGAGCCGAGCCAACGCACCGAGCGCGACCAGCGTGCACAGCACCGCCGCGATCATCGCGATCAGCTTGATCACCGTCGGGCTCGTGCTGAAGCGGGTGTCCACCGTCATCTTGAAGGAAAGCCCCGCGGGCGCCGCGCCCTTCAGCTCGGAGAAGACGCCGACTACCTGCGGCCGCAGATCACCGGTCAGTGTGCCCTCGACCGGCACCTCGACCTGCTGCACGGTCCCCGGCGCCGCACCTGCGACCGGCTGAGTGATCGTCCTGGTCAAGCCGACGAACTCCGCGTGTGTGCGTTCGTGGTTGGAAATGAGCTCGATGTTCGAGCACCGCTCCATGTCCGCCCGCAGCGCCGACACCACAACGGCATTCCGGTCGACCACGTCCACCGAGGTGTCCGACACTCGAATGAACAAGGCCTCCAATGCGGCCCGGTCGCCTTGCGGCGGCGCAGTGGCCAACAGCATGCCGCCACGCTCCGGCAGCTGTGCCACCGTGCTACACGGGATGGTGGCCTTCAGGTCGACCGGCATCTGCGAAATCAACGGCGCCTGCACGTTGCCGAGCGTGCCGCCCTGCGGCCAGTTGAGCACCGCGGTGGTCTGCGACACCGGCAGGAATGGCGTCGCCAGCGCGAACAGCGCACCGAGCACACCGGCGACGAACGCGACTATTCGCGCCGTCCGGAAATCGGCCGGAGAGGCCTCGGGTGCAGCGGGTGGTTTAGTCAAGACAGCGGTAGCGGCGTCGGGCACGGTTCGCAATGCTATCTGGCCGCGTGTCTGTGCGGGCGCTGCCTCCGCAAGAGCCGCGCCGGGCATTCGCCCAGTGCCGTGGTCGATTTGTCGGAGTGCACGACGCCTCCTGTTCGGAGTTCCCTGGGTTTCGCTGGTCTGGAACGCGCTCGAGTAACTTGCGCCGTTGTGGTCAAGGCGGGTTCGCGTGCCCGGAAATATTCACTACCAGCACATTCGACGGAAACCCTGCGCATACGACGGCGTAAAGCCGCCACCCGAATCCACGCGGATGGGCACCGTACTGCTGACTGGTAACCCACACCCTGGAAAGGTAGGGGGCATGACCAACGTAAATCTTCAGACGAATTACGGACCGATCGTCCTGGAACTGGACGACGACACGGCGCCGACCTCGGTGCAGAACTTCGTGAACTACGTGAAGGCCGGTCATTACGACGGCACCATCTTCCACCGAGTCATCCCCGGCTTCATGATTCAGGGCGGTGGCTTCGCACCGGGTATGACGCAGAAGCCGACCCAGGCGCCCATTCAGAACGAGGCCAACAACGGCCTGAAGAACAACAAGTACACGGTGGCGATGGCGCGGACCAACGACCCGCACTCGGCCACCGCGCAGTTCTTCATCAACGCCAGCGACAACGACTTCCTCAATCACAAGGCGCCGAACCCGCAGGGCTGGGGCTACACGGTGTTCGGCAAGGTCATCGAGGGCCAGGACGTGGTCGACAAGATCGAGGGCGTTGCCACCGGCAGCAAGGGCGGCCACCAGGATGTGCCGAAGGAAGACGTCGTGATCGAGTCGGCTTCCATCGCCTGACAACCCAGATCGACGATCAGGCCGCCCCTGCCGGGGACGGCTCTCGAACGAGGACGAAGAACCCACCGCAACGGAATAAGACAAACACCGAGATAGTCGACTACCTCAGACTGTCATCCAAGGTGGGCCGTGAATCGGGCTGCGCCCCAATGGGTGCGGCCCGATTCCGACTCCTGCAGTCAGAGTGGCAGCAGGTGGTGCTTGCGCGGGTTGCGCGCCAACGTCTTGTCCCGCAGCAATTGCAGCGCTTTACGCAGCTCCAGCCGCGTGCTCGACGGCTCGATGACCGCGTCGATGTAGCCGCGCTCCGCGGCCACCCACGGGGTCGCCATGGTCGCGTTGTAGAAGTCGATCATCTGCTGACGCAGGGCAGCCCGCTGCTCCTCGGGTGCGGCCTCGATCTGCTTGCCGCCGATGAGGCTCACCGCGCTCTCCGCGCCCATCACCGCGATGCGCGCGGTCGGCCATGCCAGGTTCACGTCGGCGCCGAGCTGCTTGGAGCCCATCACCGCGTAGCCGCCGCCGTACGACTTGCGAATCACCACAGTCACTTTCGGCACCGTCGCCTCCACGAAGGAGAACAGGAACCGGCCGCCGCGCTTGATGACGCCGATCTTCTCCTGCTCAACACCGGGCAGGAAGCCGGGGGTGTCGACGACGAAGACCAGCGGGATCTCGAACGCGTCGCAGAGCCGCACGAAATGCGCTGCCTTGTCCGACGCCCGCGCATCCAACGCGCCGGCGGAAACCATCGGCTGATTCGCCACCACACCGACGGGACGGCCGTCGACGCGGGCGAAGCCGGTGATGATGTTGCGGCCGGCGGTGGCGCCGATCTCGTGAAAATCGCCGTCGTCGAAGATCCGCAGCAGGATCTCGTGCATGTCGTACGCGGCGTTGTCCGAGTCCGGCACGAGTCCGTTCAATTCCCGGTCGCTGTCGGTGATTTCCGGCTCCAGGCCCGGATTCACGATCGGCGGCGACTCCTGACAGCTGGTCGGCAGGAAGCTCAGGTAGTGGCGCACCCAGTCGAATGCGGACTGCTCGTCGGCCGCGACGTGGTGGATGTTGCCGTACTCGGCCTGGCTCTGTGCGCCGCCGAGCTCCTCCAAGCTGACGTCTTCGCCGGTCACCTCGCGAATCACCTTGGGACCGGTGACGAACATGTGCGCCTCTTCGGTCGCCACCACGATGTCGGTGTTGATCGGGGCGTACACCGCGCCACCGGCACACATGCCGAGGATCATCGAAATCTGCGGCACCAGACCGGACAACGGCTCCTGGCGCCTGCCGAGCTCGGCGTACCAGGCGAGCGAGGTCACCGCCTCCTGCACGCGCGCGCCGCCGGAGTCGTTGATGCCGACAACAGGACAGCCGACCTTGGCGGCGTACTCCATGATCCCGGCGACCTTGCGACCGAACATCTCGCCGACCGAACCGCCGTAGACGGTCTGGTCATGCGAGAACACGGCCACCGGCCTGCCGTCGACGAGCCCGTGCCCGGTGACAACGCCGTCGCCGTACAGCGCGGTGGGGTCACCCGGCTTGCGCACCAGCGCACCGATTTCCACGAAGGTGCCCGGATCGAGCAGCATGTTGATCCGATCGCGAGCGCTCGGGATCCCCTTACGCGCCCGCTTCGCCACCCCCGCTTCGCCTGCGGGCTCCTGCGCTAAATCCAGCCTCTTCCGCAGGTCCGCAAGCTTCTCGGCCGTAGTGCTCACGACTGCACCTCGCTGTCGCTCGGTTCCGTCGTTCGCCCTGGCGCGCTGTGTTCTCGGTTCGCTCGCTGAAGCTCCCTCACTTCACCCCTTCCGTGATTCGATCCCGGCGAGTTTCGCGGTGAGGTCGGCTCCGATCTTTCCGATCCGCGGCTCATCGATGATCTGCAGGTGGTCGCCCGGGATGTGGATGACCTCGAGATTGGGAATGTATTCGTCCCAGCCACCATTCGGGCGCCGATCCGCATAACGCGGCTCGAGCTCGATCATGCCGTCCTGGTAGCGATCCGCCAGATACAACACGACATCGCCGTCGTAATGGCTCGGCGTGGTCTTGGCCAGATGCCTGCCCTCGATCCACGAGGTGCGCTGGTGCTCGAGCACGCCGCCGGGGATCTTGGTGCCGCTGATCTTGACCAGGTCGCTGATCATCTTGAACTGATCCTCATCCGAGGCGGCGGCCAGCTCGCGGATCTGCTCGTCCGGCAGTTCACCCTCGACGCCGTAGGTCTTCTTCGCGAACACCTGGTAGCGCTCGATGCGACGCACCCGCTCCTCGGGGCTGTTGTCCTCGTTCTCGACCGGCATGGCCAGGTCGATCAGGCCGACGAGGCGCACATCCGCACCCTCGGCGCGCAGCAACTGGGCGACCTGCAAGGCGAACACCGCACCGAGGGACCAGCCGTACAGAACGTACGGGCCGTCGCCCTGGTACTTGCGGATCTCGGACAGGTACTGGGTCGACCGCTCCATGATGTCGCCTTCGACGCGTTCGAAGCCGTACATCGGAGTGTCGGCCGGAAGCCGCTTCAACAGCGGCTCGTAGACCAGCGTGTTGCCGCCCGACGGGTGGAACACGAAGACCGGCAAGGCATTCGAGCCCTCGGGACGCGGACGAAGCGGGCGGACGAAGCCGTCCACATCGGCACCGCTGTTCTGCAGTTCGCGCACGATATCCGCAAGCTGCTCGATGGTCTCGCAGTCGAGCACGTCGTCGAGGGTGACCTCGGCCTTGACCCGCTCGGTGAGGCGGGCCGCCAACTTCTCGGCGACCTCCTCTTCGAGGATCGGCAGGGTGTTGAAGATGCCGCCCGCGGACTTGCCGGTGACAACCGCCCAGGTAGCGAAGGTCAAGCGCTCGGCGGCGTCGCGGGGCGGTACGTCGTCCTCGTTGGCCGACTCATGACCGCCGAAGACAGGTGCCGCGGGTGCAGCCGGAACCGGTTCGGCTACAACGGGTTTCGCCGACTCGGCTACCGCGGGAGTTGCCGCGGCCGGAGCCACTTCGTTCGCGGGAGCCACCGGCTCATCCGCGGCAGTCGGCGTAACCACCTCGGGCACAGCGGTTTCTGCCGCCGCAGCGGCAATCGCGGCCGGATCTTCGCCGGCGGCAACCGCGGCACGGGCTGCGGCGATGAAGCCGCCGTCGACCGCGATCTCTTCACCCGAGGCCTGCTTGTCGGCGATCGCCTGCACCTCGTCGCGGTGCTCGATCGCGTAGCGCAGGACCTTGCCGACCTCGTTCAGGTTGGCGTCGCGCACGGCCTGGATCTGCAGCTGCGGGATGTCGAACTCGTACTCGACGCGGTTCTTGATGCGCATCGCCATCAGCGAATCGAGGCCGAGCTCCATCAGCGGAATCTCCATCGGGAGATCCTCGACCGCGTAGCCCATCGACTCGGCGACGATCAGCGCGAGCCGATCCTCCAGCTTCTGGGCGCCGTTCGGATCCCACCGCTCACCGAAGGTCTCCACGACCTCCAGTTCGGCACCGTTCACCGGCGCGGCGGCGACGGCGGCCGGAACAGCCACGGCCACTACCGATTCGGGCAGCGGTGCGCCGGAGGTCACCACCGCGTCGAACAGCAGCCGGAAGGTCGCACCCGCCCTGGCATGCACCTGCACCGACGCACCACCGGGGTGCGGGGTCAGTGTGGTGGTCAACGTCCCCGAGGTGGGTACGGCACCGTGGGCGATCGAAGCACCGAGCGACACGTCGCTGAGCACCTGTGCCGCAGCGGCATTCACCAGCGCGGTGAGGTCGCCTGCCGAGGCGGCCTGCACCTCCCACGCATGCCTGCCGTCCGGCAGCGCAACGTGCGCACCGGGCACCCGAGTGTTTCCGCTGCCCGCAGCCAGTGAAACCTTCGGCCAGAATTCCTTGCGCACGAAGCTGGTTCGCGGCACGTCGGCGTATGCGCCCGCGGGCAGCAGCGACGACAGGTTCACCTTGTGCCCGTGCACGTACAGCTGAGCCAGCGCGCCGATCACGCCCGCCGACTCGTCTTCCTTGCGCTTGAGCGTCGGGATGAGCTGCGCGTCGTGCAGCCCCGCCGCGAAGGTGGTGCCCAGAACCTGCATCAGCGCAACGGAATTCGGCGCGAGCTCCAGGAAGGTGGTGTGCCCGGTGTCCACCGCGAGCTTCACCGCGTTGGTGAAATACACGCTGGTGCGCATGTTCTTGACCCAGTAGTCCTCGTTGTGCACCGGCTCGTTGCCCGCACGGTAGAACGCGCCCTTGTGCACTGTCGAGTAGAGGCCGGTCTTCAGCGTGGTCGGCTCGATACCGGCCAGCTCTGCGGCCAGCTCACCGAGCAGCGGGTCCATCTGCGACGTGTGGCCTGCGCCCCGCGTCTGCAGGATACGAGCGAACTTGCCCTCGGCCTCGACCCGCGCGACGATCGCCTCGACCTGCTCCTTCGGGCCGCCGATCACCGTGTTGGTCGGTGCGGCGTACACGCCGACCTCGACATCCGGGTAGTCGACGAGCAGCCGTTCGATGTCCTCCGCGCTGTACTCGACGAGCGCCATGTTGCGCACGTCGTCGTCGGTGATCATCTGCTCGCCCTCGTACATCAGGCGCGACCTGGCACAGATCACCCGCACCGCGTCCTCGAGCGGCAGACCACCGGCGATGTAGGCCTCGGCGACCTCGCCCATCGAATGACCGATCACCGCTTCGGGTTCCGCACCGTGGGCACGCAGCACCGCGGCCAGGCCGATCTGGATCGTGAAGATGCCGACCTGCGAGGTGCCGACGTTGTAGTCCTGGCTGTCGTCGAGGAACATGTCGCGGATCGAGTACCCGGCCTCGTCCTCCACCAGCACATCGACCTCGTCGACGGCCTTGGCGAAGATCGAATTCTCCTGGTAGAGCGTCTTGCCCATCTTGCGGTGCTGCGCGCCGAATCCGGAGAGCACCCAGACCGGGCCCATGGCGGCGGGAGCGTCCGCGGTGAACACGCCCGCGCCCGGCTTGCCCGCCGCGATGGCGCGCAGACCGTTCACGGCCTCCTCGTGCGTGGTGGCGATCACCACGCCGCGCGAACGCCAATGGCTGCGCTTGGCCAGCGACCTGGCCACGTCCTCCAGCGAAACATCGCGGCCCGCATCGGATTCCAGCCAGTCGGCCAGATCGGTGGCGGCCCGGCGGCGACGCGAAGGCAGGTAGCCGGAAACCGGCAGGATGACCGGCAGCGGCTCGGTCCGCGCTGCGGTCCATTCCGCCACGGGGGCAACGGTTTCGGCGACGGCGGCATCCTCGGCCGCCGCGATGACCGCGTCCGCTTCCGCGATCACGTCGGTCGTCTCGTCGTCGAGCGTCTCGGCGAGCGCCAGCTCGGCGAGCTCCGCCTCGGACTTCGACGCCTCGGCCATCGGCACCAGCGGCTCGGTCACAACCTCGGCCGACGCCGGAACATATTCCTGCACAACGACATGCGCGTTGGTGCCGCCGAAACCGAAACCGGAGATACCGACCGTCGCCTTGCCGCTGTAGCGCGGGAATTCGGTCGGCTCGTCGACGACCTTCAGATGTGCCTGCTCGAACGGGATGAACTGGTTCGGGCCCGCGTAGTTGATGTTCGGCGGCAACACGTTGTGCTGGAACGCCATCACGACCTTGGCCAAGCTGGCCGCGCCCGCGGCCGACTCCAGGTGGCCGAAGTTCGTCTTCACCGAACCGAGCAGCGCAGGCTTGTCCTCGTCGCGGCCACGACCGATCACCCGGCCGAGCGCGTCGGCCTCGATCGGATCGCCGAGCGGCGTTCCGGTGCCGTGCGCCTCGATGTAGTCGACGGTGGACGGCACGATGCCCGCGTCCCGGTAGGCCCGGCGCAACACGTCGGCCTGCGCGTCCGGGTTCGGCGCGAGCAGGCCGTTGGAGCGACCGTCGTTGTTGACCGCGGAGCCCTTGATCACGGCCATGATTCGATCGCCGTCCCGCTCGGCGTCGGCCAGCCGCTTGAGCACGACCAGGCCTGCGCCCTCCGAGCGCACCATGCCGTCGGCATCAGAGGAGAACGCCTTGATCCGGCCGTTCTTCGCGACGCCGCCACCCATGTCGAAGCCGAGCGTGGTCATCGGCGCCAGGAGCATGTTCACACCGCCAGCCAGCGCCACATCGGCATCGCCCTCACGCAGCGCGCGGACCGCCTGGTGCACCGCGACGATGGTCGACGAGCACGCGGTGTCGACGGTGACCGACGGGCCACGGAAGTCGAAGAAGTAGGAAATCCGATTGGCGATAATGCCGTTCGAGCTGCCCATGATCCCGTAGGCCTGCGCGGACGCAGGCACGTTCGGATCCTGGTCGGAGCTGAGCCCGAGCGCCGAGATCAACATGAAGTCGCTGGTGGACGAGCCGACGAACAGGCCGACCGCCTCGCCCTTGAGCTCGCTCGCGGGAATCCTGGCGTGCTCCAACGCCTCCCAGGTCAGCTCCATCATCAGGCGCTGCTGCGGGTCCACCCGCTCGACCTCGAGCGGCGACATCGCGAAGAACTCCGCGTCGAAGCCCTTCACCACGTCCTGGTCGAGATAGCCGCCGAGCGTGTTGCCGTCGGCAACGGCCTTGGCCACCGCGGGCTCGCTGAGGAACTCCGCCCACCGGCCTTCCGGCAGCTCCCGGATCGCGTCGCCGCGGCCGATGAGGAACTCCCAGGTCGACTCCGGGGTATCGCCTGCACCCGGCAGGCGGGTCGACATGCCGACGATGGCAATGTCGTGCGCCTCGCCCGGCGTGAACCCGGCGGTGTAGAAGGCATCGTCGGACGCGTCGTCCGCGGACTCGGGTTCGCCGTTGATGACCACCTCGGCCAGCGAGGCGATCGTCGGGTGCTTGTAGACGATGGTCGCGTTCAGCGTGACACCGGTCAGTTCCTCGATGTCACCGCCGAGCGCGAGCGCGTCGCGCGAGGCCAGCCCGAATTCCTCCATCGGACGATCCACCGTGATCTGTTCGATCGGCTGCCCGGTCGCGTCGGCGACCCAGCGGCGCAACCATTCGCGCAGCTCGGGCACCGACAGATCGGCCGGTTCGCCCACGGCCACCTCGGTGGAGGCGGCAGGCACCGACGCGGTGGCCTGGTCGGCCTCCGCGTCGGCGGGCAGGATGTCGGTCGTTTGGGTGGACTCGTTATCGGCCATCAATTCCTCAAGCTACCTGTCTGCGTACCGGGCGTCGGCTGTCGAGGCCACCCCCTGGGCAATTACTCTTCCGGTGCATCGGGGAAAGCCTGCTGGGTGTAACCACCCCGCAGCGTTCCCTCGAGATAAGCGGCCTTGCAAGCTCGCCGGGCGATCTTGCCGCTCGAGGTCCGCGGGATCGACCCCGCAGGCACCAGCAGCACGTCTCGCACGGTGACGCCGTGACGTTGCGCCACCGCGGCGCGCACCTCGTCGGCGATGGGTAGCGGATCCGCCTTGCCTGCGCCCGGCCCACGTTCACCGACGATCACCAGTTGCTCGGAGGCGTCGTCGGCGTCGAACTTCAGGCCGGAATGGCTGTCCTGGTCGAAAACCAAGGCGGGGAGCTGGTTCGCGGGCACCGAGAACGCGGCGACGAAGCCGGGACGCAGCGCCTTGCTCGCCTCCTGCGCGGAGAACTCCAGATCCTGGGGGTAGTGGTTGCGGCCGTCGACGATCACCAGGTCCTTCACCCGCCCGGTGATGTACAGCTCGCCGTCGAGGAACACGCCGTAGTCGCCGGTGCGCATCCAATTGGCGTCGGCAGGCGTGCCTTCGGCATGGCTGCCGTCGGAGAGCCGGTGCGAGACCTTGTTCTGGAACGTCGCGGAGGTTTCGTCCGGACGGCCCCAGTAACCGATGCCCATGTTGTTGCCGTGCAGCCAGATCTCACCGACCCGGCCGTCGGGCAGCTCGTGCCCGCCGTCGGCCTCGACGGTCTCCGGATCGACGATCACGGCCCACTGCGACAACGCGACATAGCCGCAGGACACCTGCGCGATGGCGTTCTCCGAGCCCTGCTCGACCTTGACCATCCGGCCCGCGTTCAGCTCGTGCCGGTCGACCCAGGTGACCTTGGCTTCGTCCTCGGCCTTGGTCGCCGAGACGAACAGCGTGGCCTCGGCCATGCCGTAGCAGGGCTTGATCGCGGTCTTCGGCAGCCCGTACGGCGCGAACGCCTCGTTGAACTTCTTCATCGAGGAGGTGGTCACCGGCTCGCTGCCGTTGATCAGGCCGATCACGTTCGACAGGTCGAGCGACTCGCCGTTCTTCGGCAGACCGCGCGCGGCGGCGTGCTCGAACGCGAAGTTCGGTGCGGCGGCGAAGGTTCCGGCGCCGTCGGACTGCGCGGCCAGCTCCTTGATCCACCGGTACGGGCGGCGAACGAACGCGCTCGGCGACATGATGGTGATGTATTTGCCGCCGACCGCGGGCAGGATCACCGTCAGCAGGCCCATGTCGTGGAACAGCGGCAGCCAGGTGACGCCGCGCGAATTCCAGTCCAGGTTGATCGCGTCGACCATCTGCAGCAGGTTGGTGCCGACGGCGCGGTGGGTGATCTCCACGCCAGCCGGGGTACGGGTCGAGCCCGAGGTGTACTGCAGGTAGGCGATGTCATCGATCGCGATGTCCGGCCGGACCCAGCCCTCACCGACACTGTCCGGAATGGCATCCACCGCGATGATCCTCGGCCGCTGTGCCGCGGGTAGGGCACGGAAGAACTGGCGAACGCCTGCCGCGGAGGAGCTCGCGGTGAGAATCGCCGCCGGCTCGCAGTCGCCGAGCACGGCGTGCAGTCGATCGGTGTGACCAGGCTCGTCCGGATCGAACAGCGGCACCGAGATGGTGCCCGCGTAGATCGCGGCAAAGAAGGAGATCACATAATCCAGGCCCTGCGGCGCGAGGATCGCGACCCGGTCGCCAGGGTTGGTCACCTGCTGCAGTCGTGCGGCCACCGCGCGCAGCCGAATACCGAACTCACGCCACGTCAGTTCCTGCGCCTCGCCATCACGCTCACGCGAGTAATCGATGTAGCGGTACGCCAGGGTGTTCGCGTCGTTCCGGGTGTGCTTCTCGACGTGGTCGACCAGGGTGTGATCCTCGGGAATTCGGATGTTCCCGGTCTCGTCCAGGTAGTCGTCGAAAGTCTCTTCCATTCCTTCTTCTCCTCCGAGGCACACGCAGCAAGACGGCGCCAACGCCGCTGTTACCTGTGAGGCCCCGACTCGCATCGCCCGCGGGCTGCTCCAACGTGCCGAGACAGCCTGCAGATTTTCTGCGGTCTGCGCGGTGACCGCTATCGGCTAGATGTTCTCAAACCAGAGTCATGTTACAGAGAAGACCGGCTCACTCGTCCCGCAGCAGGGGAATAACGGGGGCGAACGCGTCCATCTGGGTGGGAAACACCCCGACATACGACATCGAGGTGAGTTGGCGCACACGACGGATCTGCTCGGCGATCTCCTCGAAGGAACCGATCGCGACGTACGGCGAATTCAAGATGTCCTCGACCGAAAGCTTCACGTCCACCTCGAGATCCGGGTGCAGACCACGATCGATGGCCGAAAGTGCCATCTCCGCGGTCTTCTCGCGATCATCGGTGATGACGATCGCGGTGATCGCCCAGTTCAGCTCGATATCGGCGAACCGGTCGCCCGCGGCAGCGCGGATCAGGTTCACCTTCTCGATCGTCTTCTCCAGGGTGATACCCGACAAGAGGCCTTTACCGTTCTTGGTGGTCACCGGCACGACCGAGATGATGTCGGCGTGCTTGGCGGCCAGCCGCAGCATCTTCGGACCGCCACCGCCGGTGCAGATCGGCGGACGCGGACCCTGCCGCGGTCGCGGCGTGCCCTTGACCCCGTTCACTTGATAGTGCTTGCCCTCGAACGTGCACTCCTGACCGCGCAGCAACACGTCCAGGATGGTCAGCGCCTCGTCCAGCTTCTCCAGCCGCACACCGGGCGTCTCGTAGGGCAGGCCAGCGGCGGCGAACTCGTCCTGCTTCCAGCCTGCGCCGAGGCCGACCTCGAGCCTGCCCTTGGACAGCACGTCGATGGTGGCCAGATCCTTCGCGAGCACAACGGGGTGCCGGAAGCCGTTGGCCAGCACCGAGGTTCCGAGGCGGATCCGCTCGGTCGCCTGGGTCAGCGCGCCGAGCGCGGCGACCGGGCCGATCTGATCACCGAGATGATCAGGGACGACAAAGGTGTCGAAGCCGTACTCCTCGGCCTGCTGCGCCGTCTGGATGAACTTGCGGGCACCGCCTTCTTGCTTGTTTCCCTCACCAGCTGCCGCGAAGCGGAAGCTGCGCAGCGGCGTACCCAGCGCGGTCAACTCACCGGCCGGTGCGGCGGCTTCTGTCATGAACTCATGCTCCTGGCTGTAAGGAAATCGGGCGCGACCGTGCAGGACGGTCCCGCCCCGGACACCGAGTCAGGGGTTACCTGCGTCGCGATCATCAGCGCACTTTACAGCGTGCTGCCCAACGCGAGGCGACCTTGTCGGAGCAGTACTGGGTGTACTGCTCTCCGACAAGAGCATTGCCTGTGAGTTCTCACGAATGCGGCGGATGCGGCGCGGATTCGATGAGATTGTTCGCCCAGTTGACCGTCCACTGAGTGGAAGTGTCAGCTTTGTCGTCGACGACGAAGCCGTTATAGAGGCTGTGCACCGGGTTGCCCGCGGCCCGCACCAGCGACCCGACGCTGCTCATGATGTTCCACGGGCTCAGCGCTTCTCGCGGTGCGTCACAGATCAGGTCGCCGCGCGCACACATGGTGAAGGTGCGCTCGGCCAGCTCCCCGAAGCCGCCGGGGCGTGGACCGGTCATCGTGATGCCTGGCACGTTGAGGCCTTTCAACGCCACCTCGGCGCCGACACCTTGCGGCACGTCACCGACCTGGACGGCCTGACCGGGACCGGTGTCGCCGGTGCGGCGGCCGTCCGAAATGAGCGTCACACCGAGCACCAGCTTCGCAGGCACCGGGCCCTTGCCCGCGCCGATATCCGCGGCAACATCACCCGCGATCACCGCGCCCTGCGAGAAGCCCGCGATCACATAGGTGGTCAGCGGGCACTCCCGGTACTGGCGCCGCATCTCCTCGACCATCCGCTGCGTGCCCTCGGACCGGCTGTTGTTGTAGGACTGCTGACCATCCGGCGGCAGCGCGATCGGATTGGAGAACTGCGCAACGTACGGGACGGTGAACACGTCGAGCCGCTCGTTCGGGAACTGCTGGCGGACCGGGTTGGAGATGTTGAGCATCAACGACATCGGGTTCGCGCTCGGGTTGCGCGGATCGTCGTTGCTGTTGGACTCCCAGGTGCCTGGCACCGAGATCATCTCGACGTCCGGACAGCTCGCCGACTGCGAGGTCGGTTCCTTCGGGCCGGGCGGCCCCGGCTTCGGCTGCCGGAGCAGCCCGGCGAGCAGGTACCAGAGCAGCAGTGCGAGAACGACGATCAGGACCGGAATCCCGAGCAGCAGAAGACATCCCGCCGGTCGTGACCGGCGAGATGTCGAACCACGGCGTCCGATCACTGGCAGTACGTCTGCTTAGCGGCGGAAATGTAGGCCTGCCCCGCCTTCTCCACCGGCATCTTGGCCGGATCGAACGACGGATCGGAACCGGCCATCGCGGTCACGAACGTCATCAGATCCTGATCCGACGCGCCGGATTTGACGCCCTGACAGACGTAGTTCCCTACGCTCAGCGCGATATCCGGCGTGGAAGGGGTGACGCCTTGCTGCTTCAGCGCGTCGAGGAACTTCTTGTCCTTGTCGCTCAGCTTCGAGTCGTCGGCGGGCGGCGCGGCATTCGTCGGCACCGGCTGCGGCCGCTCCGGCGCCACCGTCGGCGCCTGCTGCTGCTCGGGCTCGGGGGCAGGCGCCTGCTGCTGGCTGGTGTCGCTGCCGGGAGTGGATGCGGCGGTCGGCGTCGTCGCCGCCGTGGTGCGGGTCAGCGTCGGCGTGCTGGACGCGGTCGAGTCGTTCCCGCCACACGCGGCGAGCAGGCCGGTAGCGGCGATAGCCACTACAACGCCGAATACCTTTCCACGGGTCCTCTGCATGAATTCTGTTCCTCGATCTGTTCGCGAACGGGGGTAGTCGGCCCCCAGGCTAGCTGTTTTGTTGGCCGCGTGGCCGCGGCGTGGTTCGCGGCCCCTTAGTCTCGCGAACGGGTCGCTCGCAAAACTCGCTCCGTGGTGGTTACGCAGGGCGCCATATCCCGATCGATCGCGCGGGGTCACAGGCCGTGTACTTCGGGTTTACCGTCGCGAACCAGGATGTAGCCGGTTTGGAAATTCTGCTGGATGCCGCCGGGGACCGGGAACTCGTCGCTGATCGGATAGCCGAGCTTGCCGCTCTCGTAGCCGAGCACCTGCCAGGCGTCCATGATCGCGCCGTTCTTGACGGCCCAGGTGCCCGACAGCGGACTCCAATAGATACTGCCGCCCTCGAAGCGGCTGTACCGGCCGAGGTCCTTCAACGGCTGCTCCTCGGCGGCGGGGAAGCCGAGCCAGCTGTTCTCGTAACCCATTTGGGCGTACTTGTCGAGAATCAGGCCGCCGACCCGGCGCACACCGGTCTTCGCGCTGTAGTAGAAGGGGCCGTTCTCGAATGCCTGCACGGCGCCGTCGCGTTTCGGCGTCTTGATCTCGGGTCCGACGGGATAGCCCGCGGGGCCGCGCTCGAATCCCTGCTTGCCCCACTCGTCGAAGATCGCGCCGCGTACCGCTTGCGCGCCGGTCTGCGGCGTCCAGTAGAGCGCGCCGTGCTGGAAGGTCTGCAGTCGTCCCTTGCCGTCCGGCAGCGCACGTTCGTCATCGATCGGCAAGCCGAGCGAGCCGTTGGGACCCTGTGCCGCTTGATATCCGCCGCCGATCATGCCGCCGACCGCATGTGCGCCGCCGGCCGGCGTGAAATAGACCCGGCCGGACCGGAAGTCCTGAGCGACACCACCGGCGACCTGGTACTCCGGGCTCGTGCACGGGCCGAGCCAGCCGTTCGCTGTCGCGACGGGAGCGATCGAACCGCCGACCGTGCAGGCACTCGCGCCGGGGTCGACGCCGAGCGCGGCCGCAGCCTGCACCCAGGACTGGCGCATCTCGAAATCCCAGTAGGGCCACGAATGTGTGCCGGACGGGCGGTAATTCACCTGGGCGGGGATCGCCAGCTTGCCGAGCTTGGTGACGAAGTTCTGCGAGGTGAGCCGCGACAGGATCTCCAGGCCCATGCCCGCATAGTTGGTGCTGACCCCGGGGATACCGGACGCCTGATCGAACGGACCGGACGCGCCGCTCCCGCTGGAGACGTACAGGGTGACACCCTTCAACTTCTCGGCCAGCGTGTACGGATCGTGTGCGGCCCATTCCGGGCCGGACGGCGGACCCCACATCGCCCCGACGTCGAAGCCGCCCGCGTCGTGCATCGCGTACTGGATGGCCTGCGGCATGCCGATCGTGGTCGTGGTCAGGAAGCCCGAGTACGACGCGGCGTACTTGGCGAAGCCGGGGTTGCGGGCAGCCAGGAACATGGCCGCCGTGCCACCCATCGAAAGGCCTTCCATGCCACGCACATCCGTGGCCCGCCACTGGCCCTCGAGCAGCGGCGGCAACTCCTTGGTGAGGAAGGTTTCCCACTTGTAGTTCTTGCCGTTGTTCGGCTGTAGCCAGTCGGAATAGAAGCTGGCCTGGCCGCCGATCGGCAGCACGACGGTGACGTTCTTGTCGGCGAAGAAATCAACCGCGCCCGCGTCTTTGGTCCAGCCGCTCTCGTCATCGGTGGCGCGTAGGCCGTCGAGCAGATACAGCACCGGGAATCGCATGTCGGGGCGCGTATTCCAGTCCCTGGCGAGCAGCAGCTGCACCTGGATCGGGGTGGCCATCGATGGCGAATTGATCCATAACGCGACCCGGCGGTCGGTCAGCCAGATCACCTTCTGCACGGTCGCCGGGGCAGCCTCCGGCGCGGGGGCCGGGGCGGGCGCAGGTGCAGGCTGCGCGGCGGCCGGGGCGAGGCCTGCGGCCAACGGAATGACCATGGCGGTGGCGACCAGGGCGAGACGCCCGCCGACCAGACGCGCGCCGCGACGCTCGCGTCTCCCCCATCTGCCGCGCCGAATCCCTGCCACAAGAGCTTTCTACCCCGGTGGGAGCCGGGTTACCGGGACGACACGCGCAATCATCTGTCCCGAAACGCGACTCAGGCCGCACCCCGGCGGGGTGCGGCCTGAGCGCCAGTCAGAGATCACCAGGCGCCGGTGGCGTCCAGGATTCCGTTGCGGGACTTGAAGAGCTCGCCCTCCCAGTACTTCCACGAGTGGGTACCGGTGGCCGGGAAGTCGAACTTGGCCGGGATGCCGAGCGAGCTCAGGCGAGCCTGGAACGCACGGGTGTTGACCAGCGAGAGCGCCTCGAGCGCCATCGCGTTGCTGGTGTTGAACACGCCGATCGCGGAGTTCGGCTTGTCGTACTGGCCGGGCAGACCGCTGGCCGCCGAGATGTACATCGGCAGACCCTTGAGCTGCGGCGCGAACACGAACGGGTCCATCCGCAGCCACGCCGGGCTCCACGGTGCCGCCATCGCGTCCACGTCGTAGCGGCCTGCGTCCAGCATCGCGATGCGGATGGCCTCACGCATGCCGGGGGCGGAGACGTTCAGGTAGCCCGAGTAGGACGCGGCGTACTTGAACTGGTCCCGGTGGTACGCGGCCAGCGCGAGCGCGGCACTGCCGCCCATCGACAGACCGGCCACCGCGTTGTTGGTGCGGGAGACGCCGTAACCCTCGAGGAAGGTCGGGAGCTCCTTGGTCAGGAAGGTCTCCCACTTGTACGTGGTCTTCTGGCCATTGAGGCTGCTCGGCTTGTACCAGTCCGTGTAGAAGCTGGACTGGCCGCCGACCGGCATGACCAGGGAGATGTTGTCGGCGGCGAACTGCTGCAGTGCGTTCGTCTCGAACGACCAGGCGTTGCGGTCGTCCCGCGCCCGGAGTCCGTCGAGCAGGTAGAGCGCCGCGTTGCCGCCGCGCGATGCCCACTGCACTGTGACCTTGATCGGGCCCATGCTGGACGGGACCATCAGATCTTCGAGTCCACCTGCGGGAGCACGCAATACCGGTGCGTGCACCGGAGCCGCGGTGGCGATCGGGGCCGCCACACCGGCGGCAATCGGAAGTGCCAGTGCCGAGGCACCGACTGCCAGAATTCGCTGACGCCAACTACGAGGTGCGCCTCGCCGGCCCGACTCGGTTCTCATCGGCGCGGCCGCCCTGCCGAAACGCATGAATCCTGCTCTCTTTCTGCTTTTCTGCCTGTTGTGGTGCGGTCCGCGATCCCGAGGGACCGAGCTGCACCTGTGCTGCCAACGAGACACGCGGCACATCGCACCGGACCCCGACTCCAGTACCTGTATCGCGCTACAACGATCTGGTCACACTCGCGCCCGCTGGACGATATTCGACGCCCGTTGCCTTAGCAAGACCGAGGCATCCAGGTGGCCGAAATCCGCCCGTACGCAATCTGTGATGGTGCGGTGACCCTATCGCGTCGCACCGGTGATTGTCGTGTCGGAACACCAAATTTTCACCTGATGGCCGGAAGTGTCAGCACCCCGGCTCGAGCATTGTGCCGGGAGAGCGACCGGAGCTTAACCGGAAGGGCCAGTGGGCGCTACGAATTCAACTCAGCCTAAATTCGCGCTCAGATCGGGCAGCATCTGAAAAACCTGCTCCTGCCAGTAGCTCCAGCTGTGTACGCCGACAGGTGTGTAGACGAAGACCGCATTACTCGGCCCGAGGCTGTTCATCCTGGCTTCAAAGGCACGAGTGTTGGCGAGGGCGATCGTTTCCAGCCCCATCGCGTTGCCGAGGTGATAGACGTCGATCGGTGCGTTGATCACATCACGTGGTCCGTTGATGCCGTTGCCGGTGGCTATCCACAGCCGAGTTCCATTGGCGCGCAACAGTGGCGCGAACATGAACGGATCGTTACGCAACCAGCGCGGATCCCATGGCGGACCCCACATCGCGTCGATGTTGTAGCCGCCCGCGTCGAGCATGGCCAGCCGCAGGCCCTCTTTCATGCCTGGCGCGGAAATATTCAGATAACCGGAATAGGAAGCCGCGTAACGAAACTGGTCGGCGTGGTACGCGGCCAAGGCCAGCGCGGCGCTGCCGCCCATCGACAGGCCGAATACCGCGTTGCCGCGCGGGTTGAAGCCGAGCCTGTCGCGCAGCGCCCAGCGCAGGTTGCTGGTCAGGAACGTTTCCCAGGCGTAGGGCGCGGCCTGGCCGTTGGTATTGCTCGGCGCGATCCAGTCGGTATAGAAGCTGGACTGGCCGCCGATCGGCATCACCACATTGATGTTCCACTGCGGCAGCACCCTGGAGATATCGGTGTCGATCTCCCAGCCGCTCAGGTCGTTGCGCGCCCGTAGTCCGTCCAGCGCGTAGACCACCCGGCGGGTATTGCCGTCCGCGGCGCGGAAGATCCTGGATTTGATCGGGCCCATGCTGGAGTCGACCCAGAAATCGAAGCCTGCCGGGTTGTACCCGGCCTGTGCGGGAGCGCCGAAACCGCCGAGCGCGGCACCGAATAGCAGCGCGAGCGTGAGGACGAGACCTAATGCGGAACGCGTTAACCACCGGCGGCCCTGCCCGGGCCACGACCCCGCTAGTCGACCATTGGCAACTATCCCGCGCACTCCGCCTGACCGCATCGATTCGACCTTTCGCTGTGCGATCGTCGTTGACCGCAACTGTTGTGCATGCAGATCGACACTGGGCACCGATGGCTTCCATGCGCGAAGTTCTCGGCAATACCGTTCTTCTATAGGCAGTATTCGCGCGATGCCCCCACCAAAACGCATGGAGATGCCGGATCGTAATGAAAGCTAGAAGTTTGCCAGCTATTTAGGCGGGCAATGTCCACCGCCGCGTGAGCGCATCGGTAGCGACCACTCAGCCATTCACCAACCCATGCCCCGACCAGCCCGGACAACGACAGACCGCCCGGCGCAGTGCGCGCCGGGCGGTCTGTTCGCAGCGATAGGGTCAGCCGATATTGGCGGACATGTCCGGGATCATCCGGTACGCCTCGTCGGTCCAATTGTTCCACGCGTGGATGCCGAACGCCGGGTAGGAGTACACGGTGTTGCCACCGCCCAGCGTCGCCATCCTGACCTCGAATGCACGCGTGTTCGCCAGTGCCAACGCTTCGAGGCCCATGCCGTTCAGCGTGTTGAAGCTCGGCCCGTCGGTCGCCGTCGGCAGGCCGCTGCCCGCCGCGATCCACAGGCGAGTGCCGTTGCGCACCAGGTTGGGCGCGAACACGAACGGATCCATCCGCAGCCACTGCGGACCCCACGGCGGCGCCATCGAGTCGACGTTGTAGCCGCCCGCGTCGAGCATCGCGATGCGGATCGCCTCACGCATGCCGGGCGCGGAGATGTTCAGGTAACCGGAGTACGAGCCTGCGAAGCTGAACTGGTCCGGGTGATAGGCAGCCAGCGTGAGTGCCGCACTGCCGCCCATGGACAGGCCGAAGATGCCGTTGCGATTCGGGTTGAACCCGAGCCGGTCGCGCAGCGCCCAGCGCAGGTTGTTGGTCAGGAAGGTCTCCCACTGGTACCGATAGCTCTTGCCCGGTCCTGCGGCAAGGATGTTCAGCGCACCCGAACCGGAGGCCGAACCGGTACCCGCCGGGATGCCTGCCAGCTGGCTCGGCGCGTTCCAGTCGGCGTAGAAGCTGGACATGCCGCCGACCGGCATGACGACGTTGATGTTCGCGTCCGCGAGCGCCGCGGGCACGTTGGTCTCGATCTCCCAGCCGTTGAGGTGCTCCGGCGCCCGCATGCCGTCGAGCGCGTAGACCACGCGATTGGTGTTGCCGTCGCGGGCGCGGAGCACACGGGTCTTGATCGGGCCCATGCCGGAGTCGACCCAGAAGTCGAACGCCGCAGGGTCGAATCCCGCCGATGCGGTGGCACCGGTGCCGACTACCGAGATCCCGAGAGGCAGCAGGAGCGCGACAGCGATCCCTAATGCGGATCGCTTCACCCACGAACCTGTGGCTCCGGATGTACCGGGCCTACGTCTCCAGCGGGCAATTCGCATCAACTCGACCTTTCACTCTGGCGGCCGGGGCGGCAAATATTTGGCGATCTCCACCAAGCCCCATGTCGGGCACCGCAGGCCATCGTCCGCCGAAAACGGACGAATCGACCTCAGTACATGCTCTCCGTGTATGAATCGGTAGCGGATGCTTCCATGTTGCTGGAAAGTGACCCAACCCACAACTATGGCGCCGCTACCCTCTGCATTCGTTACCAAACCCGAGTTGGACTACCGACATGTGAAAAGACCGCGACGGACACATGAAAAGAGACCGCCTGGTGCGTTGGACACCGGGCGGCCTCTTGGCGATTACCGAGAAATCACCCGATATTGGCGGACATATCCGGGATCATCCGATAGACCTCGTCGGCCCAATAGGTCCAGTTGTGCACACCGACGGCCGGGAAGTCGTAGGTGGCGTTGTTGGCGCCGAGCGAGAGCATGCGGACCTGGAACGCACGGGTATTGGCCAGCGCGAGCGCCTCGAGCCCCATCGCGTTGAAGGTGTTGAAACTCAGGCCGTCCTTTGCGCTCGGCAGCGCACTGCCCGCGGACACCCACAGCCGAGTGTTGTTGGCCTTCAGCCGCGGTGCGAACACGAACGGATCCATCCGCAGCCACTGCGGGCCCCACGGCGGCGCCATCGCGTCGATATTGAAGCCGCCCGCATCCAGCATGGCCACCCGCAACGCCTCGCGCATACCCGGCGCCGAGATGTTCAGGTAGCCGGAATACGAACCGGCATAACGGAACTGGTCCGGATGGTAGGCCGCGAGGGTGAGCGCGGCACTGCCGCCCATGGATAGGCCGAACACGGCGTTGCCGTTGGGGTTGAAGCCCAAACGATCTCGCAGCGCGTAGCGCAGGTCCTGGGTGAGGAAGGTCTCCCACTTGTAGGTGTTCGACTTGCCGAGGCCCGCGGAACCGGAAAGCAGGCCGGACCCGGAATCGCCGGAACCGCTGGACGACAAGCCGGCACTACCGGAACTGCCTGAGCTGCCGAGTCCGAAGAAATTGCTCGGCCCGAGCCAGTCGGCGTAGAAGCTCGACGGCCCACCCACCGGCATCACGACGTTCATGTTCCATTTGGTCAGCTCGCGCACGACCTCGGTGTCGACTTCCCAGCCGCTCAGATCCGGTCGCGCCCGCATGCCGTCCAGCGCGTAGACCACGCGCCTGGTGTTGCCGTCCGCGGCACGGAAGACCCGGTTCTTGATCGGGCCCATGCTGGAATCGACCCAGAAATCGAAGCCGTCGGGATTGAACGCCGCCGACGCCTGGCCTGCCGGACCTGTTACCGACACCCCGAGCGGTAGCAGAATCGCCATCGACACCAGCACCGAACGCTTGAACCACGATCCGGCTCTTCGAGTATTCAGACGCCCGAACACGCCTCGCATCAGTTTCGACCTCTCGTTCCTGCGGCAGCCAAGGCGGCCGTCTCACGATGACCCGCCGCTACCCCCCAACAAGTGGACGTCACGACGGGCGTACTTTCGCAGCCTAGCGTGTCATCGTTAGCCGGGCGTTATCGAACCGAGACAGCCGAGCAAGCACCCCTTTGTGTGACCCGACCAAAGACAGACGCCGGGCCCGGTGCGAACACCGGGCCCGGCGAGGCTGTGATCAGCGCGGCGGTTGTGGGTAAGGATCTACCAGGCCGCACCGCTGGATCTCGTACTTGGGCACTCGATCAATGCGGTATTTGGCGAACGTCAGCGCATTGCGCAGGTTGTGCCGGAAACGCTCGAAGGTGAACGGGTCCCGGTAGGACACCAGCAGCGCCTCGGTGGCCGGGCACGACATCGCGGTGCGCGCCTGCGCCACCCACTTGGGGTCCATGTACCAGGGCAGCCACGGGCGCTGGTCCACCATGCCGGTGTCGACGACGACCCAGTCCGAGTACAGGCTCTTGTCGTGCCCGATCCGGCCGTCGACGAGCCGCTCGGTGTGCGCGGCCAGCGGATAGGCCAGGCCCATCGGGTCGATCACGCGCACGTTGAGCGGAACGTTCATGCTCGTCATGCCGAGGTTGAGGAAGTAAACGGTATGGCCTGCCCCGCCGTCCGGGATCGGCTGCGGCGGAAAGCCCATGTCCCAGAACATGAACGACGGCGAGTTCAGCAGCAGGCCACCGTCCGGATGCGCGGCGATGGTGTCGACCATGGACCGGATCCGCGGGTAGTCCAGGTAGTCCTCGGCCAGGATCGGATGATCGTGGCCGGTGTTGAGGACGTAGTAGACGCGCTCGTCGACGATGCCGGTCGAACTGATCTTGGTGCCGGTCTTGATAGCCGTGGTGCCCGCGGCGAACAAGGCCCAGCCCGCTGTGCCGAGCAGCGCGAACGCGATCACCACGAAGGACAAGTCGGCGGCGCTCGCCGCGCGAAGTCCGCCCTGCGGCAACCGGATCGGCACCACCGCGACCGGGAGCAGCAGCAGGAACAACTGCGGAAGCAGCATCCGGCCGTGCATGAAGTCGCCGCCGACGCGCAGCGCGTAGAGCGTCAGCAGGAAACCGCTCACCAGCACCAGCGTGACCACCGCGGCGGGCGAGCGCAGCCACTCGCGCACCAGGCGCGCGTTCCAGCGACGTGCTGATTCGGGGGCGGCGTGCCGCCCGGCCGGATCGGCCTCGGCGGACTTGGCCCGTGCCGCGACGACGCCCCCGGCGAGCAGCACGAGCAACGGCACCCACAGGTAGTACGGGCCGACCAGATCCCAGAGGTAGGTGAAACCCTGTCCCCACTTGGCGCCGCCCGCGTCCTTGGCGACCGCGGTGTTCGGATAGGGCAGGCCGTAGTAGCCCATCCGCCAGACCTGATAGCCCATCGGCACCAGGCCCGCGACAGCAATGATCAAGCCGCGCAACACGATCGGGCGCAGCCGGGACTCCGGCATCGGCGCGATGACGATCATCAGCAAGGCGAGGCCGCCGACCAGCGTCATCTCGGGACGAATCAGCGGAGCCAGGCCGGCGAGGAAAACCAGGCCGAGCAGCGCAGGCACGCGCACCCGATCCGTAACGGCCCACCGCATCAGCAGCCACCACAGCAGGCCGAGCCAGCAGATCACCAGCCCGCTCTCCAAGCCGGAGGTGACGTAGTCACGGGCGGGCGGGATCGCGATGTAGACGAGCACACCGGCAGGCAGCAGCAGCGTGGCACGGGTGCCGCCCCACAGCCGGGACGCGCCGAGCATGGCGAACACCACCGCGGCCAGCGACGCCGTCAGCGCGACACCGAGCACCACGTACTCCAGCCGCGCCTGGGTCAGCCAGCTGAAGAACCAGACGAGGTAGGTCCACGCGGTGCTGGTGTTGGTCTCGACCCGCTCGCCCTCGTTGAAGACGGGGCCGTTGCCTGCCAGCAGGTTTCGCACCGTGCGCAGCACGATGAGGCCGTCGTCGGCGATCCAGCGGCGCTGCCAGCCGCCGACGGCGAAAAGGACGACGGTGAGGACGATCCCACCGACGAACGTGGCTTTGGATAGCCGGGCGAACCGCAACGCCGAGCGGGCCGGCTGTGCAGCCGGCCCCTCGTTCGCGTATTCCGTTCGCTCCACTCCCGCTACCAACATCTCGTCAGGTGAGATAGACAGCGACACCTACCGCTCCGATCCAGGCAATTGCGAGGAACTGGAGGACACGATCCCCCAGCGCGATCTCTTCGGGTTCACCGGCCTCGCCGCCATCGACGTCGACCGCGTAACGCAGAATTGCGATGGTAAACGGAATCATAGAGATGGCGTACCAATTGGTGTCTTTCAGGCTGTCCTGCTGGAAGGCCCACAGCCCGTAGAACACCACGACGGCGGTCGCCGCGAGCGTCCAGATGAAGCGCAGATAGGTCGGCGTGTAGTACTCGAGCGACTTGCGGATCTTGGCGCCGGTGCCGAGCGCGATCTGCAGTTCGGCGTAGCGCTTGCCCGCCGCCATGAACAGCGAACCGAACGCCATGACGAGCAGGAACCATTGCGACGGAGCGATATCCGCGGCCGCGCCACCGGCGACGGCACGCAGCAGGAAGCCGGAGGACACGATGCAGATGTCCAGCACCGCCTGGTGCTTGAGACCGAAGCAGTAGGCCAGCTGGATGCCGATGTAGACCGCGATCACGACCGCCAGATGCCAGGAGGCGAGGAACGATCCGGCGATCGATCCGGCGAGCAGCAGGACGGCGAGCAGGTAGGCCAGGTTCACCGGCACGACACCGGCCGCGATCGGCCGGTACCGCTTGGTCGGGTGCGCCCGGTCGGCCTCCACGTCAAGCGCGTCGTTGACCAGGTAGATGCCGGAGGCCGCCATGCAGAACACCACGAACGCGATGCCGACGGAGGTCAGTACGTCCAGCTCGTTGACCGAGGCCGCGGCCACCGGTGCGGCGAGCACCAAGACGTTCTTGATCCACTGCCGCGGCCGGACAGCCTTGAACAGCCCACCGGCCAACGTCTTCGGTGGGCCCTTGACGACCCCTTCGGCTAGGTCGGTCCCGGTCGGCTCTTCACTCATCTCAGCGGAGGCTCTTTCTTGTGCGGCGGTCATCGAGTCTCTTTTCAGCGGCGAGCACAGCGGCCGCGGAGGCGGCGCCGAGCGCGGAACCCGCGAGCACATCGGAGGGATAATGCACCCCGAGCACAACTCGGGAAAGCAGCATCGGCGGCACGAGCACCGCAGGCAAGGGTAGCCCGGTCAATCTGCCGAGCAACACGGCCGCCGCGGTGGTCGAGGTGGCGTGCGACGACGGGAAGCTCAGCTTGCTCGGCGTCGACACATTGACCTGCACCGACGGGTCGTTCGGGCGGGGTCTGCGGACGATCCGCTTGATCACGATCGATGCGGCGTGCGCGCCGACCGCGCCGACCGCGACGCCGGCCCACTGCCTGCGGCGTGGCTTGTCGACGAGCCAGCCCGCCGCGGCGATGCCGACCCAGCCGAGCGCGTGCTCGCCGAAATGCGACATGCCGCGGGCGGCCTTGATCACCTCGGGAGTGGCGATCCTCGACTGCACCGCGTTGATGATCTGCACCTCGGGCGGCGTCTGGCCCGCCGACGGCACGGCGGACACCGGTCCGCCGTGGCCGTTCGTGCTCTGCATCGGGTTCACGGCGGTGTTGTCCGCTGCGCCCAAACTCACGACTTCTCACCCTTCGTGTCGGCGCCGATGCCGAAGGCATTCTCCCAGGCCGCGGTGCTGGTCAGCTGCGGGTGGGCGGCGCGGTAACGCTGCTGCATTTCGGGGAAGCGCGCGGCCAGCTCCTTGCGCAGGCGCATCGCTTCCTTGAACAGGCCGAGGGCCTGGCGCGGGTCCCGCTTGCGGTAGACCACCCCGCGCCCGTCGGCGGTGGTGACGGTAACCCCGTCGACCTGCGACAGCAAGAACCACCGCGCGTCCAGCGTCGGCACATTCAGCTGCGGGGTCTCGTAATGCTGGGTGTGCGCCGGGCGCAGGTTGTGCACAACGCCCTTGGCCAGCCGAACCACCTTGGCGATCGGGTTGGCAGGCTCACCCACCGCGCCCACCTCGAGGTGGCTGGCCAGCGGCAGCTCGGTGGACGACGGCAGGATCACCGCGTCCGGGTACTGCTTGCGCAGCGCGTGCACGGCGCCGAGAGCGCTCGGCAGCAGCTGGAACAGTCGCTCCGGACCAGCCAGGAAGTCGCGGATCGCCAGGTTCTGGATGGCGACCGTCGAATACTCCAGGCAGAGCAGGTGTTTCAGCGTCGCCTTGATGGTGTTGACCACCATGCCCCTGCCGTTGCCAGGCAGGTGCAGCGACGCGACGACCAGCCGGTTGCGCAGGTGGAAGTACGCCTGCCAGTCGATGGCGTCGTCCTTGTCGCTCCACGCCATGTGCCACACCGCGGCACCGGGCAGGGTGACCGTGTTGTAGCCGTGGTCGCGCGCCCGCAGGCCGTACTCGACGTCGTCCCACTTCAGGAACAGCGGCAGCGGCTGACCGATCTCCTCGGCGACCCGGCGCGGGATCACGCAGGTCCACCAGCCGTTGAAGTCGACGTCGATGCGCCGGTGCAGCAGCTTGGAGTTGTCGCGGTCCTTCAGCGGATACTTCGAAAAGTCGTGGTCGTACTCGACATTCGGTGCCGAGGTCCACATGAAGACGCCGCGGTCGACGACCTCGCCCATGCTGTGCAGGTGCGAGCGCTCCTGCAGGTTGAGCATCTGCCCGCCGACCAGCATCGGCTTCTTGGCGAAGCGGGCGAAGGCCAGCGCGCGCAGGATCGAGTCCGGCTCGATCTCGATGTCGTCGTCCATGTAGACGATGTACTGGGCGTCGGTCGTCTTCAGCGCCTCGTACATCACCCGGCTGTAGCCGCCGGAGCCGCCGAGGTTGGGCTGGTTGTGGATGGACAGCCGGTCGCCGAGCGGCGCGGCGGCCTCGGCGAAGCCCGGCTCGTCGACCACCTTGCGGTTGCCCTGGTCGGCGACGATCACCGCGGCGATCTTCGCCAGCACCAGCGGGTCGGAGCCAAGCGCGGCAAGGGTTTTCACCAGATCCGTCGGCCGGTTGAAGGTCGGCATGCCGACCGCGATGCTGCCCTCGTCCGGCGCCTCGATCGGCGCGTACCAGCCGCCCGCCAGCAGCGTGACCGCCGTGTCGGTGGTGATGTCGAACCAGATCCAGCCGCCGTCCTCGAACGGGCCCAGATCGGTCTCGAACTCGACGTGCACCGACTCGGTGCCAGGCGCGACGGCGAATTCCTTGCCCTGCACGTGGATTCGCGAACCATCCGCCTTCGAGCGGTACACGTCCACCCGGCCGTGGCCAGCCAGCTCCAGACGAAGCACCACCGAGGGCAGGATGCTCCAGCGGCGCCAGTAGCTCGCGGGCAGCGCGTTGAAGTAGGTGCAGAACGACACCTCGGACTCCGCGCCGATCGACAGCGAGGTGCGGGTGGCGGCGTGCGCGCGCTTGGCGTTGGTCTTGGATTCCTCGACGTAGAGGGTGCGCACGTCGAGCGGTTCACCCGGCCGGGGCAGGATGATCCGCTGCAGCAGCGATGTCGCGCGAGTCTCGGTGGTCATGTCTTCCAAAAGGGGCTGGGAGGTCATTCTGCACTTTCGTCGACAAGGGGGGCACCCGTCTCCAGGTGCGGCCGCAGCACATTGTCGAACATGCTCAGCGCGCTACCGATCGCCATGTGCATGTCCAAGTACTGGTACGTGCCGAGACGGCCACCGAAAAGGACCTTCTCCGTTGCGGTTTCCTTCTTGGCGAGTGCCCGGTACGCGGTGAGCTTGGCACGGTCCTCCGGCGTGTTGATCGGGTAGTACGGCTCGTCGCCGGTCTGCGCGAACCGGGAGAACTCGCGCATGATGACCGTCTTGTCGGCCGGGTAGTCCCGCTCAGGGTGGAAGTGGCGCGGCTCGATGATGCGGGTGTACGGCACGTCCGCGTCGTTGTAGTTCATCACCGAGGTGCCCTGGAAGTCGCCGGTCTCGAGCACCTCGGTCTCGAAATCGATGGTGCGCCAGCCGAGTTCGCCCTCTTGGTAATCGAAGTAGCGGTCGAGCGGGCCGGTGTAGACGACCGGGGCGTCCGGGTTGGCCGCGCGCAGCTCGTCACGCACCTCGAACCAGTCGGTGTTGACCCTGACCTCGATGAGCTCCGAGGCGGCCATGTTCTCCAGCCACTTCGTGTAGCCCTCTTTGGGCAGGCCCTCGTAGGTGTCGTTGAAGTAGCGGTTGTCGAAGGTGTAGCGCACCGGCAGGCGGGTGATGTTGCCCGCGGGCAGTTCCTTCGGGTCGGTCTGCCACTGCTTGGCGGTGTAGTCGCGGATGAACGCCTCGTAGAGCGGGCGGCCGATCAGCGAGATCGCCTTCTCCTCGAGGTTCTGCGCGTCCTTCGTCTCGAACTCGGCGGCCTGCTCCGCGATGAGCTTGCGGGCCTCCTCCGGCGTGAAGTAGCGGCCGAAGAACTGCGAGATCAGGCCGAGGCCCATCGGGAACTGGTAGGCCTGGCCCTTGTGGTACGCGTAGACGTGGTGCCGGTAACCGGTGAACTCGGTGAACTGGGTGACGTAGTCCCACACGCGCTTGTTCGAGGTGTGGAACAGGTGCGCACCGTACTTGTGGATCTCGATCCCGGTATCCGGATCCGGTTCCGAATAGGCGTTGCCGCCCATGTGGTAGCGACGATCGATCACCAGCACGCGTTTGCCCAGCTGGCTGGCGGCGCGTTCGGCGATGGTCAACCCGAAGAAGCCGGAGCCGACAACAATCAAATCGAACTGTGCGGTGGAGTTGGCGGAGTTACCCGGGGACGATGCGACGGTCACGGGAGCCCAGAGTATCGGAAGTCTGCGCCCGGCCCCGGCGGAGTCGCGAGGTGTGTGGTTGTGCACGCTGCCCAAGACCCATTTCAGCGCTTCTAGCTGGGCGATATGCGTCGTTTGGCCACCAGAACTTTGCCGAATGTTGGCAAAGCATCCTGCGGACCCGGCGCGGTCTCCACTCAGCTCGGGAAGCCGACCTCGACCTCGAGGTCGAGGCGCTCGGTGTACATCCGCCAATAGAGCTCGCCGAGTTCGTCATTGCCGACGCGGGTGAGCTCGAGGCCTGCGGGCACCAACTCCGGATGTTCGTCGACGATCTGCTCGGCCTTGCTGTTGCCGATCAGCGCGCCGACATTGAGCAGGCCGATGTAGACGCCGGTGTCGCGCAGTTCGGCGGCCAGCTGGTGCAGGTAGCCACGCTGGGCGGCGAGTGCGACGCCGAAGTTGGACAGGTAGGGCATCGGGGTGCGGTCGGATGCTCCCGACGAGAACAGCAGCGCGCCCGCGCCGCGTTCGACCATCGCGGGTGCCAGCGCACGGGTCATCAGGATCGGCGAGTAGAGCTTCAGCGCCAGCGGGATACGCAGCGCGGCCTGGTCGACGTCGAGCGTGGCCTGGCTGCGGTCGGCCATGTCGGCCGCTGCCCCGTGCATTGCGACGTCGATCGGCCCGAGTATCGCTTCGATTTGCGCGACCACCGCGTTGACCTGCTTCTCGTCCGTGACGTCCGCGGGAAAGGCGGCGGCCTCGATGCCCTCGGCGGTGAGGTCGGCCGCGTGCCGCCGTGCCTTGTCGGGATTCCGCCCGAGCACCGCCACCCGGAAGCCTTCCCTGCCGAACCGTCGTGCGGTTCCCATGCCGAGTCCCGGTCCGAATCCGAATATCGCAATGATCTTCGACATGACTACCTCGTTAAGTTGAGCCCTTGTTCAAGTTAGCGTCGACCGTAGCATTAACTTGAACCAGGGCTCAACATAAATCTGCGCTCGAATTTGTAGGATCTGCGGATGCCCGTGGACAAGCCGCTACGCAGCGACGCCCGTCGCAACCGCGACGCGATCGTGAGCGCGGCTCGTGCGGTCTTCGAGGAACGCGGTCTCGACGCCCCGCTCAAGGACATCGCCGCCCGCGCAGGTGTCGCGATCGGCACCCTCTACAACCGATTCCCCACCCGCGACGACCTCATCGCCGCCGCCGTCGAAGACCGCATCGAAGCGGGCGGGCGCATCGCCGAGGAAGCGCTCGCAATCCCCGATCCCTGGGAGGCGTTCGTCTACCTGGTGGAAAAGATCTGCGAACTCCAGGCCGCCGACCGCCTCATCGGCGGGCTGGCCGTCCGCGCCGCGCCGAGCACCGCCATCGCGGCAGCCCAGGCGACCGGACACACCATGATGCGCCAAATCATCACCCGCGCACAGCAATCCGGCGCCCTTCGGGCCGACTGGGTCCTCGAGGACATCGCCTTCATCACCTGGTCCCACACCAGAATCCTCGAAGCAACGGCCACCACCGCCCCGACCGCGTGGCGCCGCCACCTCGCCCTCACCCTCGACGGTCTGCGCGCGGACGCCGCCCACCCCCTCCCGGTTCCCCCGCTGACCGACGAACAGCTGATGGAATCCCTGCGCCAGCCACACACAGAAAGACGGTCATAGCCCCACGCGGGCGGAGGTACGGGAAAGCGTCAATAACGCCGAGATGTCCAGCGAGGCTGGGCGATCCAGGTCGCGGTGGGGCGGGATGAGGCGAGGAGGAAGACGGCGAGCGGGAGGACGAGGCTGGTCAAGCTGGGGATCCAGGCGCGGTGGACCAGCGCGGAGACGCTGCCGACGAGGCCGGTGAAGACGGCGAGCAAGGGATCGGCGACGGGGCCTTCGGCGGGGTACCAGTCGATGGCGTAGTCGGGGTGGTAGCCGGTGAGGGCGCAGACGAGGGCAGCCATGCCGAACACCGACAGGACGCCGGAGGCGATGACGACGGTGTAGCGGCCCGCTTCGTCCCGGCGCGACATCAGGAAGACGCCGTAGCCGATGGCCACTGCGGCGAGGAGGGCGCCGAGGCCGGCGAACAGCACGAGTGAGCTGTCGACGTGCGGCTTTCGATCGCCGAACAACTCCAGGATGACCTTGGCGCCCCACAGATTGCACAGCGCGGTGAGCCCGGCGAGCGCGATGGTGAGGCCGGGGATCAGCTCGTTCGAGGTCGACGGGCGCGTCGTGAGGGCACCTTCGGTGGTCATGTCGTACGTCCTCCCCGTCGATGGTGGCGTGGTGATAGTAGAACGGTCGGCCGGTCCGCATCAGTATGCGGACCGGCCGGCCGGGTTGGGTGAGCTAGAGCGCGGCTTCGGCGTAGACCTTCATGGCGTCACGGACGAACTCCGCGGTGCCTGCCCCGTGCACGTCGTAGTTGGCCGCGAAACGCGGGTCGGCGGCGTACATTTCGCCGAGGCCGATGAAGGCCTCCTTCACCACGGCGCGGTTCTGCCAGCCGACGCCGAGCCAGTCCCTGTGCCGCTGGACAACGGCCTGCACCTGCGCGTTGTCGGGCGCGAGCCCGGCGGCGTGTGCCTTGCCGTAGTCGGCGGCGATGTCCAGGTGGGTCTGCATGAACGCCTGCTTGTCCGCATCGCTCATCGAGTTCCACCACTTGTCGCCGCTTTCGTAGGCGTCCTTGCCCCAGCGTTCGATCACCTCATCCTTGTACTGAGTGTGGTCGAAACCGTCGAAAACCTCTGCTGCCATGAGTTGTTCACCTCGTTCCGTCTTGTGCAGCGTGGAGTGCACCGACTCGATTTGGCGCCGGATCCGATCCTGTTCCTGCCGAAGCAGTTCCAGGTGCGTGCGCAGTGCGGCGGCGGGATCCTGTTCGCCTGCGAGAACGTCGGCGATGACCGGAAGGCCGAGGCCGAGTTCGCGCAGGAGCAGGATGCGTTGCAACCGCACCAGGGAGTTCTGGTCGTAGTAGCGGTACCCGTTGGCGCCGATCCGGCTCGGCGTCAACAGCCCGAGCTGGCCGTAGTGGCGCAGCGTGCGGCTGGTGGTTCCGGCCGCCTTGGCCAGGTCCTGGATGGACCATTCCTGGGTGCCCATGACCGTCGTCCTCCCCTCTCCTCTTGTCGGTGCTACCAGCATGCAAGTTGACGTAGCGTCAAGGTCAACCTCAATTATGGGCAGCTCAGCGGGCTGCCGCCAAGACCGGTTCAGCGGCGATCGAGATCGGGGTGACGGTCACGGTCGACGCGGCGACGGTGGCCGGCTTGGCAGGCGCGACCGGGATCGGCGTCGGCGTTCCGGTCTTGGGCCGACCCGCCAGCTGGCCGAGCAACGTGCCGCCGAGTGCGATGGCCAAACCGGTGATCTGCAGCGGGGTGAGTGCCTGGCCGAGCGCGATCCACCCGATCACCGCGGCCGACACCGGGCTCAGCAGGCCGAGGAAGGCAACCGAGGTGGCAGGCACCTTCGAGATGCCACGCACCCAGAGCCAGTAGGCCAGCGCGGTGCCGATGACGCCGATGTAGAGGTAGCCACCGACAGCCCTGCCGTCCATCGCGGGCGGTGCGCCCTCGATGAGCAGCGCCAACGGGAGGATGAAGAGCCCACCCGCAGTGAGCTGCCAGCCGGTCAGCGCGAGCGGTCCGACGCCGTCCGGCCGTCCCCAGCGCTGCGTGAGCACGGTGCCCGCCGCCATCGAGGCGGCGCCGAGCAGTCCGGCGATCACGCCGACGGTGTCGAGTTGCGCGGTGCCGCGCAGCACAACGAGTGCGACGCCGAAGACGCCGATGAGTCCGGCAATCACCTTGCGGCCGTTGGGCTTTTCGGCGAGCAGCACGGTGGCGAAGGCGAGCGCGAACATCGGCGCGACCGCGCCGAGGACGCCTGCCACGCCGCCGGGCAGCCGGTATGCGGCGAGGAAAAGCAGCGGGAAGAAGGCGCCGATATTGAGGACGCCGAGCACTGCGGCGCGTCCGATCCAGCGGCCGTGCGGCAGCATCCTGGTGATGGCCAGGAGCGCGAGACCTGCGGGCAGTGCGCGCATCAGCGCGGTGAACAGCGGGCGGTCCGGCGGCAGGAATTCGGTGGTGACGGCGTAGGTGGAACCCCAGACGATCGGTGTGAGGGCGGTGAGCGCCAGGGTGCCCGCGTACGAATTTCCGGTCCGCGGGATGGTGCTTGTGGTCATGTCGTTCGCTCCTCATTGATAATCTCAACGTTGAAATATCTACCCGCTCAAGACCCTCAGCGTCAAGTAGATGAATGTTAAGATTCTTAAAGTGGAGAGGAGAGGTCCGTGGCGGATGCGGTTGACCTGTTCACCCAGCACTGGAATCGGGAGCGACCCGATGTCGATGTGTCGCCGATGGCGGTGATCGGCCGAGTCCAGCGGCTGTCGCGACTGTTCGAACAGGAGCTGAAGCGGTTCTTCAGCGAGTTCGGCATGGAGTTCTGGGAGTTCGACGTGCTCGCCACGCTCCGCAGATCGGGCGGCGACGAAGGACTGACCGCAGGCGCGTTGATCAAGGTCGCCATGGTGACCTCGGGCGCGATCACCAACCGCATCGACCGGCTGGTGGCGAAGAACTGGGTCGAGCGCCTGCCGTGCCCCGAAGACCGCAGGGTGATCCGGGTCCGACTCACCCCGGAGGGCCGCAAGATGATCGACGACGTGCTGCCCAAGCACATGGACAACGAGCAACGCATCCTCGCCGCACTGGACCTGCCCGCGCGCGAACAACTCGCGGGCCTGCTCCGGACCCTCGCCGAATCACTCGGCGACGGCGTACCCGACTAGCCGCCGGTCGCCGCGGATTGCGCGACATCCATCGGAACCTACTGGGGCACAACGCCTGTCGGAGAAGATCCGACACAGCACCAGTCGGCGACTACGGCACGACGCCAGCTGGTGCACTTTCCGAAACGACTCCCGGCGGCGCTGCCTCTGGCGCAACGCCCTCTGGCGCAACGTCCGTAGGAGCACTGTCCGGCGCAACACCCGCCGGCGCAACATCTTTCGGAGCGTTGCCCGGCAGAGCACCAGGCGGCGCGGCCTCCGGCAGCGGACCAGTCGGAACACCTTCGGGTGCCGCGCCCGTCGGCGTACCCGAAGGATTCGGGTGGTTCGGGGTTGGGCGTGGCGTTGGGGTGGAAGCGGTGGTCGGGGCGGCGGTGGCGCCGGGCGCGACCGAGGCCGCGGGCGGCGGGGTGGCGCCGGAGGGTGCGGCAGCGGGGTCGGGGACCATCTGCATCAGCGTGGTGAAGTCGACGACCTGTGCGCCGAGGGTTTCCGTGTCGATGATGACGCCGTTGGTGAACATGCGATAGGTGCCCGCGTTTTCCGGGAGCACCATCTCGGGGCCGATCGGCTGGCCGACCGCGCTGGCGGCACCGCCGATGCGCCGGTATTCGATGTCGATCGGCGAGTCCGCGACAGCGGTCTGCCTGCGCGGATCCGTTGGCGCGTTTGGTGTTTCGGGCACGGCGGGGCCGACGTCGAAGGCGTAGATGTCGGCAGGCTCGCCGCCGTCGGGCGCCGAGGAGTACTCGGTGCGCAGGATCCGGCCGTCGCGCAACAGCACGGTGCCCGCGGTGGCGGCGATGGCGGCGGCCGTGCGCGGATCCTCCTTGACCGTGCCGGGATACACCTGACAGTCGGTGGTGTCACAGGTCTGCGCGTACGGATACCGCTGCTCGGCAAGGACATACGACCGTGCGGCGATCGCCTGCGCGCGCAATGCCTCGGCCGCACCCTTGTCCGCCCAGTTGGCCTGCACCTCGGCCGGGACGACGCCGAGCAGATAGTCCTCAACGTCGACCCGGTTGACGGTGCGCGCCAGCCCGTTCTCCGTGGCCACGCCGAGCGCGCCGCGATAGCCGGTGCCGCCGCACAGGGTCAGGTGTTCGGCGGCGGGGCGGGCCGGGCCCGGGTCGATCGGATACACCCACGGGTCTGCGGTGTCCCCCTGCCACACCACGGCGCCGTCGCAGCCGACCGTCACCACCACGTTGGCGCCGCCGTTGGGTAGCGGGGTGAGATGCGCGGCCTGTCCGCCGCCGAATTCCTGACCGGCGACACGCAAGCCTGCGTCGGCATAAGTGTCGAGCGTGGAATCGTCCTGAGTGGTGAGCCGTATTCCGACGGTAGTTGCCGGGACGGTGCTGAATTTCGCGCCGGGATAGTAGTGCGCCAAGATGCGTTCGGCGGTCCATCCCTCTTGCGCATTCGCGAATGCACCGAGCTGACTCATCCCCCTGCCGTGGCCGGGACCTGCCACGGTGCGATACAGCGTCTCCGCAGGCCATGCCCACAGCACGAGCACGGTGCCGACCAGTACTGCCGCACTACCGGTGGCGAGCAGGGAACGCCCAGGTAGTGCGGGTTGTAGTCGACCGCTTCGTGTTCGTGGTGTGCTGCGGGCGAAACTCACCCGCAGTCGTGCTCCCCCCGTGCTCTGCAAGTCCGGTGCTGTGTGACGTCGCATCCGTTCACTCCCACGGTTTTCCGGGGCCGGGCGGATTCGATACCTGTCGGCATGTCGTTCCATCCGGCCGCATTCCGAGAGCTACATTCGAGCAATCACATAATCCTCAACCAGAGGTTTAGATTTGTGACAGTTGTGACTATTGTGATCGTTGATACATCAGGAAGCAACCCTGATTCGCTGGCGATTCACTGGTTCGACCTGAATGGAGAAGCTCGTGCCGTACCGCAAACCGAAACGTTCCTACGTGCTCCCGGTTGTCACCACGCTGGCGGTAGCGGCCCCGCTCGCGGTGCTGACAATGAGCGACTCGCCCGACTATCGCTCGACCACCGGCACCGAGCTGGCCGCCGTCCCCGCTCAGCTCGCCGAGGTCGTGCTGAACGCAGCGCCCGACATCGTGCTCCCGCTGCGCGAACTCACCGGGCTCGACCTGCCTGACCTGCACCTGTCCGATCTGCGGATGCTGCCGCTGCCCGCATCCATCCCGATTCCGGACGGCCTACCCCTACCGCCTGGCATCGAGCTACCCAACGAAATCCCCTTACCCCGGCTGAATTCCCCGACTCCCGGCCAGCAGAGCGCGCCAGGTCAGCTCCCCACACCTGGATCGAACGCCACTCCCGGACAGAGTCGGACTCCCTTCCCTGGACAGGCCACCGTGCCAGGGCAAGCCAACACACCAGGCCAGGCCACCTACCCCGGCCAAGCCACCACCCCAGGGCAGGCCACGTTCCCCGGACAAGCCGCCACTCCGGGACAGACCACCTTCCCCGGACAGGCCACCGCACCTGCACCGAACGCGATCCCAGGACAAGCCACCGCACCGGGACAGGCCACGTTCCCCGGCCAAGCCGCCGCACCGGGACAGGCCACGTTCCCCGGCCAAGCCGCCGCACCGGGACAGACCACATTCCCCGGCCAAGCTGCCGCGCCAATTCCGGGCGCCGTCCCCGGACAAGCAGTCGCACCTGCGCCGAACGCCGCCCCTGGACAGGCCACGGCACCCACCTCACCAGGACAAGGCTCATTCCCCGGACAGGCAGTTACGCCGGGCCAGAGCGCGTTCCCTGGCCAAGCCGCGGAACCGGGACAGCCTGCTGTTCCTGGTCAGGCCGCACCGGCACCGAACGCCATCCCGGGACAGGCCGCGACGCCTGAGCAGGCCGCCGCACCGGCCCAAAACACCGCACCTGTACAACCGATCCCCGGACAGGCACCTGCCGGTGCACCAGCGCCGAACGTTCCGACGCCGGGCATCCCGGCGGACAACGCGGGCCAAAGCCAAACTCCGGCAACGGTTTCCGGACAGCCCGCCGAGTCAACACCCGGCGCGATGTTCGTCGCCGACCCGAGCAGGCTCGAGCCGGGCACCACACCGGATACCCCCGCGCTTGCGCCGGGTGCGGTGCCGCCGAACCTGGTCGACCAGGTCGGCGCGCAGGTCAAAGAACTCTCCAGGGACACACCGTTCAGCGTGGTCGCGGTGACCGCGGCGAATCTGGCGGACACCAAGACGATGGTCCGCGCCCGGCAGTCCAACGGCAGCTGGGGTCCGTGGTTCAGCACCGAACCGGTGGACACCCGCCGCACCGATCGCACCGCGCCCGGCGGCAAGACCGGCACCGAACCGATCTATGTCGGCACCACCAACGCGGTGCAGCTGCTGACGACCCGCAAGCCTGCCGCCGCAACGGCACCCGAGGCCACCGACGCCGCACCGTTGGTGCCGCGCTCCGACGATCCGGCGCAGATGTCCGGCATCGACCTGACCGCGGTCCTCATCGATCCGGGTCGCGGCGCCATCGACGGCGCGCTGCACAAGGTCGCCGCGCCGCTGCCCGGCGGTGGTCCCACCTTCATCAGCCGTGAGGGATGGGGCGCCGACGAGAGCATTCGCTGCGATGGGCCCACCTACGACGACGGCCCCGGCGGCGACGGCCTCGGCGGCATCACGGTGCACCACACCGCGGGACGCAACGACTACTCGAAGGAAGAATCCGCGGGCATCGTCCGCGCGATCTACACCTATCACGCACAAACGTTGGGCTGGTGCGACATCGGCTACAACGCACTGGTCGACAAGTACGGCCAGGTCTTCGAGGGCCGCTTCGGCGGACTCGACCGCGCGGTGCAGGGCGCGCACGCGGGCGGGTTCAACGAGAACACCGCTGGTGTCGCACTGATGGGCAACTACGAATCGGAATCGCCGACCGCCGAATCCATCGACGCCATCGGCAATTTCATCGGCTGGCGGTCCAGGATCGCCCACCTCGACCCGATCGGGTACACCACCATGTACTCCGAAGGCACGGAGTACACCTCCTACGCCTTGGGCCAGGCAGTGAATTTGCCGATCGTGTTCGCGCACCGCGACGTCGGCAACACCAGCTGCCCCGGCGACGCCCTCTACGGCATGATGGACCGGATCCGGTCGATCGCCGCGGGCGCCACCGGCGGATTCACCCCCGCGCCAAGCGATTACCGCGCCGGCCCGCCAAGCGACCAGAGCACCGGGACCACGCCCTCGGCACCGCAGGCCACGCCACCGCAGGCTGCGCCGCAGCGGCCCAAGCCCGATCTCACCCAGTTGGCCGCGCTGGCCAAGAAGCTGTTCGACATGGTGGATCAGAATCCGATCGCCAAGCACTGGGTCGACAAGGGCGGGGCCCGTGGACCACTCGGCGCCGTACAGTCCGAGCCGCAGCCTGCCGCGCACGGCCAGCAGTACGCCAGGTTCGCCAACGGCTACGTGTACACGGCGCATGACGGCCAGATCATCGAGGTGCTCGGTGCGATCCTCGACCGCTTCCTGCAGCTCGGCGGCGACGCAGGTGTGCTCGGCCTGCCGACGAGCAACGCCTACACCATCCCGAACGGGCTGCGCTCGGACTTCCAGAACGGTTCACTGATCCTCAACCAGATGACCGGCATCGTCACCACGGTCTGGAAGACCTACAACGACACCTACCAGCAGGAAGTGGCGCGCAGTGCGCCGGTCCCCGCAGAGGCTCCAGTACCCGCGGAGGTCCAAGCACCCGCGGTGACACCAGCACCGACCGAGTCCTCGGCGCCCGCCGAAGCACCTGCCGCTGCCCAGGCCCCTCTCCAGATCCCTTCTCAAGCAGAAGTATTCGCTCCTGCCCGGACGCCCGCTCCCGCGGGCTGAACCCGGTCCGCTCTCCTCGGAGCTCGCCGCCCGTGACCACGTCACCGGCCGCGAGCTCCGAGTTCGTTTACGGCGCGCTCAGACCCACCAGCGCTCGAGGACGCGGGCGACACCGTCCTCGGAGTTGGATTGGGCCACCTCGTCGGCGGCCGCGATGGCTTCGGGGTGCGCGTTGGCCATCGCGACACCGTGGCCTGCCATGGTGAGCATCGGGACGTCGTTGGGCATGTCGCCGAACGCGACGATGTTGGTCGGCTCGACGCCGAGGCGTTGGGCGACCAGCGCGAGGCCGGAGGCCTTGGTGACGCCGGGCGCGGACAGTTCGATCAGCCCGTGCTCGGTGGAGTAGGTGATGTCGGCGCGCTCGCCGATCAGCGGGGCGAGCACGGTGCGCATGTCGGAGCTGCGCGCGCCGGGTAGTCGGATCAGCATCTTGATGGCTGGCGCGTCGATGACCTCGTGCCTGGCGACCGAGGTGTCGTCCGGGTTCAGCCAGGCGTGCTCGTAGAGCGGTGAGCTGACGAACTGCGGGGTGACCGCGTCGTGCGCGCTCGCCCCGACCCGTTCGGCCGCGAGACCGCACCCCGGCAGCGCCTTCTCGGCGATGTCCGCGAGCGAGGACAGCGTCGCCACGTCCAACGTCATGCTGGCCAGCACCCGGTCGGTGGCACTGTCGTAGATCACCGCCCCGTTGCCGCACACGCACAGCGGCGCGTAGCCGAGTCCGTTGACGACCGGATCAATCCAGCGGGGCGGGCGTCCGGTGGCGAGCACGAACGGCACACCGTCGCCGATCAGCGCGTCGACCGCGGCCTTGGTGCGCGCGGTGACCCGCTCGTCGTGATCGATGAGGGTGCCGTCGACATCGGTGGCCACCATCTTCGGCTTGGGCAGGTGCAGGAGGGTCACCCATTCCATCCTGCACGACAACCATCCCGTCGTGCCCGGCGTATCGCCAGGAAGGTGGCCTTGGCGTTATGTCGGGCCTGCGACCGATGCCGGATCGTGTCGTCCGAGGGCACGCCGAGCGAGGGCGGCGTGTCCGTGCCTATGGCGCGGGTTTCCAGGTGGACTCGCCGTTCCGGTCGGCGGGAGTGGGCGCTGCCGGTTGCACCCCGGGCGTCTGCTGCCATGGCGCCACTTGGGTAGGTCCCGCGTCGGCAGGCCGGCCCGCGGCCGGCGGAACGGCCGACGCCTGCCACGGAGCTTGCTCGGTCGGTGTAGGTGGTTGCGACCAGGCGTTCTCCGGCGCAACGGGCACGCCCCACGCTTGCGGCCCGGACGGCTGCTGCCAGGCGTTCTGACCGTCGGGCACCGCGGCACCGGGCTGCTGGCCGGTCGGCGGCACACCGTACGGACCAGGCTGCGACGGGAACTGCGCGGCCTGCGGTGGGTACGGGCCGTACTGTGCCGTCGCGCCGGGCACGTGGGCCAGCCAGCGGCTCGTCGCAGGCACCAGCAGCAAGATCGCGGTCGCGATGGGGAAGATGAGCGAGAACAGTCCGCTGCCACCATTGATGAGCGTGCTGTTCCACGAACTGTCGACGGACTGATTGATCGCGAATCCGGCGATCCCCACCATGATCGCCACGGCACAGCCGACCACGATGAGCATTCGCCCGAACTGCTTCCGTTTGAACAACGCGATCGTGCCGACGCCGAGCAGCACCCCCGTCACCACGCCGACAACGCCGCTCACGACGGCCCAGGTCCGAAACCAGCTCTGCCCTAACAACCCGCTGGTGTCGTACTCACCGATCAGACTCTCGAAGTCGACGATACCGATGACCATATTGAGTGCGCCGCCGAACAATTGGCTGACGGCGCCGACGCCGGCGAGTACTCCGGCGGTGATCGCGGTGGCGCCCGACGGCGCCGACCCGCCGACCGGATTTGCCGGATATGGGGTGTACCCACCCGGATATTGCGGATTACTCACGACGTCCCCTCCCGCGCGTCGAACCGCGCGCTCCCGTGCCGACAGAATAATGGACATGCCCGAACGCCGCGTGCCACGCGCGACCGGGTTTACGTCCTTATGATCAGGGGCTAATACTCGACGCTGGTCCATCCAGCCGAAAGACCACGAGGACTGATGACCGGCTTCCTGCTACGACGCGCGCTTCACTATGTCGTGCTGTTGCTGCTGGCGTCGTTCCTGACGTTCAGCCTGGCGTCGCTGACGTTCAAGCCGCTGGACAGCCTGGAACAGCGCAACCCGCGACCACCCCAATCGGTCATTGATGCGAAAGCTGAAGAGCTGCATCTCAACGATCCGATCCCGCAGCGCTATATCACCTGGCTGAAGGGAATCCCGCAAGGGGATTTCGGCAAGACGCTGGCCGGTCAGCCGGTGAGCGAGGAGTTGCCGCGCCGGGTGCTGGTCAGTCTGCGGCTGCTCATCATCGGTGCGGTGGTCGGCACGGTGCTCGGCGTCCTGATCGGTGCCGCGGGCGCGATCAGGCAGTACAAATTCAGCGACTACTTCACCACGATCATCGCGCTGCTGGTCATCAGCACGCCAGTGTTCCTCTTGGCGACACTGCTGAAATACGGTGCGCTGCAGATAAACACCCTTACCGAGACGCAGATATTCCTCTACACCGGCGAGACCTCGGCCAACCGGATCGACGGCTTGTGGCCGCAATTTCTCGACCGCCTGCAGCATATGGTGCTGCCGACGACCAGTCTCGCCCTCGGGGCCATGGCCGGTTACAGCCGCTATCAACGCAACGCGATGCTCGACGTGCTGCAGAGCGATTTCATTCGCACCGCCCGCGCCAAGGGTCTGACCAGAGCTAGAGCGCTGTACAAGCACGGTCTACGCACCGCGCTGATCCCGATGGCAACGCTGTTCTCCTACAGCCTGCTCGGTTTGATCACCGGTGCGACGTTCACCGAGAAGATCTTCGGCTGGCACGGCGTCGGTGAGTGGCTCGTCGACTCGATCAACGCCCAGGACATCTATGTCGTTGTCACCGTGACCGCGTTCGCCGGATTCGTGGTGTTGGTGTCGGGGCTGCTCGCTGACGTCGTGCTTGCTTTGCTCGATCCCAGGGTGCGTGTGAAGTGAGCCAGCGAACCAACAACGCAGCACCGTCGGTCGCGACGGAGCCGAGCGCCAGCGAGGTGCGGTCGTGACCGAAGCCGAGATCATCATCCAGGGCGCGCCGGAGGCCGCGGCTGCGGGCCGGGGCAAGTTGGTGTTGCGGCGTTTTCTGCGCAACAAGCCCGCCGTGGTCGGCGGGGTCATCCTGATCCTGTTGTTCGTCGCCAGTTTCGCGCTGCCGCCGGTGATTCCGTACGACTACCAGCAGCTCGACTACACCGCGCTGTTGAAGCCGCCGAGCGCCAAGCACCCGTTCGGCACCACGCAGATCGGGCAGGACGTGCTCGCCCAGACGCTGCGCGGCATGCAGAAATCGCTGGTCATCGGCTTCTGCGTGGCGTTTTTCTCCACCATCATCGCCGCGACCGCAGGCGCGACGGCCGGGCTGCTCGGCGGGTGGACCGACCGCGCGATCATGTGGGTGGTCGATCTGATGCTGGTGGTGCCGAGCTTCATCATCGTCGCGATCTTCGCGCCGAGGACGAAAGGCAGCGGGTCGATTCTGCTGCTGATCGTGCTGCTCAGCGTCTTCGGCTGGATGATCAGTGCGCGCATCGTGCGCGGCCTGACCCTCAGCCTGCGCGACCGCGAATTCATCAAGGCCGCACGGTATATGGGGGCGCCGACCCGCAAGGTGATCCTCAGCCACGTGCTGCCGAACATCGCATCCATCTTGATCATCGACACCACGCTCGCGGTCGGCGCGGCGATCATGTCCGAAACCGGGTTGAGCTACCTCGGTTTCGGTGTGCAGCCACCGGATGTCTCGCTCGGCTCGCTGATCGCGGCGGGCACCAAATCGGCGCTGACCTATCCGTGGCTGTTCCTGTTCGCCGGTGGCGTGCTGATCACCATCGTGTTGTGCGCCAACCTCGTCGGTGACGGACTGCGCGACGCGTTCGACCCCTCCGCCGCACGGGCCCGCTCGAAGAAGAAGGCAAAGGTATGACGGGCGCAGACGCCACCGAGAAGGCGACGGTCGAAAAGAACTTCACCGCACCGTTGCTGGAGGTCACCGACCTGCGCGTCTCCTTCCCCAGCGAGGAGGGCCGCATCGATGCGGTGCGCGGCGTCAACTACACCGTGTCCGATGGCGAAGTGCTCGCTATCGTCGGCGAATCCGGCTCCGGCAAATCGGTGTCGTCGCTCGCGGTGATCGGGCTGCTGCCGGAGCAGGCGCGGATCGCCGGTTCGATTCGCCTGCGCGGCCGCGAGCTGCTCGGCCTCGGCGATCGCGAATTGTCCAGGCTGCGTGGCAGTTCCATCAGCATGGTGTTCCAGGACCCTCTGTCGGCGCTGACCCCGGTGTACCGGGTCGGCGAGCAGATCGCCGAAGCCCTACTGGCACACGGCGATATGAGCAAGACTGAGGCGGCCAAGCGTGCGGTCGACCTGCTCGAGCTGGTCGGCATCGAGGATGCCGCGGTGCGCGCCAGGGCATTCCCGCACGAGTTCTCCGGCGGCATGCGCCAGCGGGTGGTCATCGCCATGGCGATCGCCAACGATCCCGCGCTGATCATCTGCGACGAGCCGACCACCGCGCTGGACGTCACGGTGCAGAAGCAGATCCTGAACCTGCTGCGCAAAGCGCGCGATATCACCGGTGCAGGCGTCATCATGATCACCCACGACATGGGGATCGCGGCAACCCTCGCCGACCGGGTCGCGGTGATGTACGCGGGCAAGATCGTCGAAACCGCCACCACCGCAGAGCTTTTCAACGCTCCAAGAATGCCGTACACGGTCGGCCTGCTCGGCTCCATCCCGCGGATGGACCGCCCGGCCCGCACGCCGCTCATCCCGATCGTCGGCGCACCGCCCGCCATGCACGCGCTGCCGCCCGGCTGCTCGTTCGCGCCGCGCTGCCCGATCTCGATCGCCGAATGCCTGGTCGCCGAGCCGCCGTTGGAGAAGACCAACCCAGGGCACGCGGCCGCCTGCATCCGCACCGCCGAGGTCGGCACCGACGCGCTGTTCGAGGCCTACCGGCACGAAGTGGACGAACCGCAGGGCGAGGCCGACACCGGAGACCGGGTGGTGCTGCGGGTTTCGGAACTGGTGAAGACCTTCCCGATCACCTCGGGCATCCTGATCCGCAGGCGCAAGGGCGAGATCCGCGCGGTCGACGGCATCAGCTTCGAGGTGCGCGAGGGCCGCACGCTGGCGCTGGTCGGCGAATCCGGTTCAGGGAAGTCCACAACGCTGACCCAGATCCTGGAACTGGTCGCGCCGGAATCGGGCCGGATCGAGATCATGGGCAGCGACGTCGCAACCCTGACCACCACGCAGAAACGGGGCATCCGCCGGAAGATGCAGATCGTCTTCCAGGATCCGACCGCCTCGCTCGATCCGCGCCTGCCGATCTTCGACGCGCTGGCCGAACCGCTGCGCATCGACGGCCGCCCCGGCGACGAGATCGCCCGCCGGGTGCCGGAACTGCTCGAACAGGTCGGCCTGCGCCGCGATCATGCCGAGCGCTACCCCGCCGACTTCTCCGGCGGCCAGAAGCAGCGCATCAGCATCGCCAGGGCGCTCGCGCTCGACCCGAGCATCCTCGTGCTCGACGAGCCGGTGTCGTCGCTGGACGTCTCCATCCAGGCCGGTGTGCTGAATCTGTTGCGCGCCTTGCAGGTCGAGCGCGGGCTGTCGTACCTGTTCGTCTCGCACGATCTGTCCGTGGTGCGCAATCTGGCGCACGACATCGCGGTGATGTACCGCGGCAAGATCGTCGAATCCGGTCCGGCGGAACAGATTTTCGCGGATCCTCGGCACGAGTACACGCGGAAACTGATCGACGCGGTTCCGGTGCCTGCCGTCAGCCGATAGAAGGAGAGCGCGATGGGGATTCGATCGAGGCGCATGCCTGCACTGCGGTGGGCGATACCCGTCGTCGCGGTAGGCCTCATCGCGACGGGCTGCGGTTCGGGTGACAACGGATCGACCGCCGGTGTCTCCAGCTCGCTCGGCAGCAGCAGCGACATCAACCCGAAGAACGCGGACGAGCTGCGCGACGGCGGCAATCTGCGGCTGGCCACCACCTCATTCCCGGCGAATTGGAACACCCTGTCGACCGACGGCAACGACGCCGAGATCGGCGACATCGAGCGGCCGTTGATGCCGCGCGCTTTCAACACCAACGCGGCGGGCGAGCTCACCGTCAATCACGACTATTTCACCGATGTCCAGCTGACCAGCACTTCCCCGCAGGTGGTCACCTACACGATCAACCCGAAAGCCGTATGGTCCGACGGCAATCCGATCACCTGGGAGGACATCCGAGCGCAGGCGAAGGCGCTCGACGGCACCGACAAGCGCTTCCTGATCGCCATCACCGTCGGGTTCGATCGGGTGGAGAAGGTGGAGCGCGGGGCCGACGACCGGCAGGCCGTCATCACGTTCAAGCAGCCCTTCGCCGAATGGCGGGGACAGTTCGCGGGCAACATGTCGCTGTTCCCGAAGTCGGTGACCGCGGATCCGGAGACCTTCAACAAGGGCCTCGTCGACAACATGGGCCCGACCGCCGGACCGTTCCTCGTGCAGTCCACCGATCGTGGGCAAGGCCGAATCGTGTTGGGCCGCAACCCGAAATGGTGGGGCGACAAGCCGAAGCTGGACACCATCACCTACACCGTGCTCGATCGAACGGCCTGGGTACAGGGCCTGCAGAACAACGAGCTCGACGCGGTCTCGCTCAGCACCATCGACGACGCGACGACGGTGCGGAAGTCCTCGGGTGTCGTCATCCGGCGGGCACCGGGTAATCGCTGGCGGCACATCACGTTCAACGGCGCACCTGGTTCCATCCTCGCCGATCCCGCAGTGCGCGTAGCGATCTCGAAGGCGATCGATCGGCAGGGCATCGCGACCGCCGTGCAGAACGGCTTGGTCGAGAAGCCGAAACCGCTGAACAGCCACGTTTTCCTGGAGGGCCAGGCCGGCTACCAGGACAACAGCCTGCCGTTCGATCCGGCCGCCGCCGCCAAGGAACTCGACGCGCTCGGCTGGAAACTCAACGGCGACACCCGCGAAAAGGACGGCCGCAAGCTGGTCATCCGCGACGTGATGTACAAGGACGACACCTGGGTGCAGATCGCGCAGATCATCCAGCAGAACCTCGCGCAGATCGGCGTCAAGATCGTCATCGAAACCAAGCCGGGCGCAGGCTTTTTCACCGATGTCGTCATCCCCGGTGATTTCGACGCCACCCAGTTCGTCTTCGTCGGCGACGCATTCCCGCTGAGCAGCATCCCGCAGACCTACGGGTACGACCCCGGCGACTGGCAGAACAACTTCGGCCACATCGGGTCCGAAGAACTGAACACCCTCATCGATCGCATGCTGTCCGAACTCGATCCGCAGAAAGCCATCGCACTGGCCAATGAGGTGGACCGCAAGGTCTTCGAGGAAGGGCATTCCCTGCCGCTGACCCAGTCCGAAGGAAACTGGGGCGTGCGCGCCGATATCGCCAACTTCGGGTCGCCTGGGCTCGCGTCCTACGACTACACGAAGATCGGCTACCTGAAGTAAGAACGCAGCATTCCTGCGGAAAGGAGCGCATCCATGCGGATCCGTTCAATGACAACACGACTGGTGATTCCGCTGATGGCGGTCGCCTTGGTCGCGACGGGCTGCGGCGGCGACGACGCGGACGCACCGGAAGGTTCGGCGGCGGCACTCGGCACCACGAACGACATCAATCCGAAGGATGTCAGCGAATTGCGCGACGGCGGTAACCTGCGCCTTTCGCTGAGTGCGCTGCCACAGAACTGGAACAACCTGCACACCGACGGCAACGAAGGAAACACCCTCGCGTTGTCGCGGCCGATGCTGCCGCGATCGTTCAAAACCGATGCGGCGGCGAATCTCTCGGTCTACACCGACTACTTCACCGCCGTCGAGCTGACGAATACCGAGCCGCAGCAGGTCACCTACACGATCAATCCCAAGGCAGTCTGGTCCGACGGGACCCCGATCACCTGGGAAGACATCCAATCCCAAGCGAACGCGCTGAGCGGGGCCGACAAGGCATTCCTCATCGCGAACAACATCGGCTTCGACCGGGTGGAGAAGGTCGAACGCGGCGTCGACGACAAGCAAGCCATCATCACCTTCAAGAAGCACTATGCCGACTGGCGTGGACAATTCGCGGGCAACAGCTTCCTGTACCCGAAGTCGGTGACCGCAACGCCAGAGGCGTTCAACAAGAGCCAAGTCGACGGGATCACGCTGACGGCAGGGCCGTTCCTTGTGCAATCCCTCGACCGCGGACAAGGTCGAGTTGTCCTCGGCCACAACCCGAAATGGTGGGGTGCCAAGCCGAAGCTCGACACCATCACTTTCAGCGTGCTCGCCGCCGAAGCGACGATTCCCGCGTTGCAGAACAACGAAATCGACGCCACCGGGCTGGCGAGCCGGGACGAGTTGAAAACAGCGCGGAATACGCCAGGAATCGCGATCCGCCGGGCACCGGGTAACCAGTGGAATCATCTCACCTTCAATGGAGCTCCTGGCTCCCCTCTCGCGGACCCCAAACTGCGCGTGGCGATTCAGAAGGCCATCGACCGGCAGGGCATTGCAACGGCTATGCAGAACGGGCTCGTCCAGGATCCGAAGCCGCTCAACAATCACGTCTATCTGCAAGGCCAGCAGGGCTACCAGGACAACAGCCTGCCGTTCGATCCAGCCGCCGCCGCCAAAGAACTGGATGAGCTCGGCTGGAAACTCAACGGCGACGTCCGTGAGAAGGACGGCAAGAAGCTGGAGATCCGCGACGTCATGTACAACCAGGACGTCTGGGTGCAGATCGCGCAGATCATTCAGCAGAACCTGGCCGCCGTCGGGGTCAAGCTGAACATCGAGACCAAGGCCGGGTCCGGCTTCTTCACCAAGGAAATTCAGCCGGGCAACTTCGACGTCGGGCAGTGGACGTGGCTCGGCGATCCGTTCCCGCTCAGCAGCCTCAACCAGATCTACGGGTACAACCCGGACGATGTGCAGGGCAACTACGGCCGGATCGGCTCCCAGGAACTGAACGATCTGATCGAACAGACCATCTCGGAACTCGACCCGAAGAAGGCGATCGAGCTGGCCAACAAGGTCGACCGTAAGGTCTTCGAGGAGGGACACTCCCTGCCGCTCATGCAATCGCACGGCAATGTCGCGGTTCGCGACAACCTGGCGAACTACGGTGCGGCCGGGCTCGCGTCCCTGGATTACACGAAGATCGGTTTCCTGAAGTGAGTCCGGGCTTCATGAACGGAAGGACGTTCGGTGAGAATACGTAGCTCGAAGTATGTCGCGGTACCGCTGCTCGCGCTCGCGCTGTTCGCGGCGGGCTGCGGTGGCGGCGACGAGGCCGCCCCGGAAGGCGCGCGTGCCGAGATCGGTTCGACCAACGACATCAACCCGCACGATGTCGGCGACCTGCGCGACGGCGGCAATCTGCGGCTTGCGATCTCCGCATACCCGGCGAACTGGAACGCGTTGTCCAACGACGGCAACGACTTCGAGATCGCGGGCGTCTTGCGGCCGATGATGCCGCGGGCGTTCAAGACCGATGCGGCGGCAGATCTTACGATCAACACGGACTACTTCACCGATATCAAGCTCACCAGCACCGAGCCGCAGCAGGTCACCTACACGATCAACCCGAAAGCCGTCTGGTCCGACGGCACCCCGATCACCTGGGAAGACATCCAATCCCAAGCCAACGCGCTCAGCGGCGTCGACAAGACATTCCTGATCGCGCTCAACAACGGCTTCGATCGGGTCGAGAAGGTCGAACGCGGCGTCGACGACAAGCAAGCCGTCATCACCTTCAAGAAGCACTACGCCGACTGGCGTGGACAATTCGCGGGCAACAGCTTCTTGTTTCCGAAATCGGTGACCTCGACGCCAGAGGCGTTCAACAAGAGCCTGGTCGACGCGGTCGGCCCGACCGCTGGTCCGTTCATCGTGCAGTCCACCGATCGCGGCCAGGGCCGAATTGTGCTCGGCCACAACCCCAATTGGTGGGGTGCCAAGCCGAAACTCGACACGATCACCTACAGCGTCCTCGACTCGTCGGCGCTGATTCCCGCCCTGACGAACAACGAAATCGACGCGGTCGGCATCGGCACCCGCGACGAGTTGAAAACCGCGAAGAGCACCAACGGTGTCGCCATCCGGCGCGCGCCGGGCAACGGCTGGAGCCACCTCACCTTCAACGGAGCTCCCGGCTCCATCCTGGCGGATCCGAAACTGCGCGTTGCCATCTCGAAGGCCATCGATCGCCAGGGCATTGTCACCGCGATCCAGAACGGACTGGTCGAGGATCCGAAGCCGCTGAACAACCACGTCTACTTGCAGGGGCAGAAGGGGTACAAGGACAACAGCCTCGGCTTCGATCCTGCTGCCGCGGCAAAGGAACTCGACGAACTCGGGTGGAAGCTCAACGGCGACGTCCGCGAGAAGGACGGCAAGAAGCTGGAGATCCGCGATGTGATGTACCAGGACGACACCTGGATCCAGATGGCGCAGATCATGCAGCAGAACCTTGCCGCGGTCGGGGTCAAGCTGAACATCGACACCAAGCCGGGCAAGGGGTTCTTCACCGAGGTGATCCAGCCGGGTGACTTCGATGCCGGACAGTGGAGCTGGATCGGCGATCCGTTCCCGCTCGGCAGCCTCTTCCAGATCTACGGATACAACCCGAACGATCTGCAGGGCAACTACGGGCGGATCGGCTCGCCGGAGCTCAATGACCTGATCGAGCAGGCGGTCTCGGAACTCGACCCGGAGAAGGCCATCGAGCTGGCGAACCAGATCGATCGCAAGGTCTTCGAGGAGGGCTTCTCGCTGCCGCTGATGCAGTCCGCGGGCAATGTCGCGGTGCGTGCCAACCTCGCCAACTACGGCGCGGCGGGCCTCGCCTCCCTGGACTACACGAAAATCGGCTTCTTGAAGTGAGTTTCGGATCGGGCCGCCCCCTGGCCTATCCGATCATCGTGACGATCGGCGCCCTGGCGGTATGTCTCGCCTGGGCGCCGTTCGGCGATTCGGACCAGGTGGCGATGGTGGCGACGGTGGCGCTCGGCATCACCGGGTATTCCGGATATCGGATCGCGGTCGCGCTGGGCGGTCTCGCGTTCTGGCCGTCGGGAACGCCGCGCTCCGTTGGCATTTCCCGCATCCGGCAACAGCATCGGCTGGTCAGCCGGTCCTGGCTCGAGATAAGCGGCACCGGCCGACCGCGGTGGGTGCCGGTCTATTTCGACCCGATGCTGCTCACACTGACCGAGTCTCGCGCCGACCTCACCGACCGATCCGTGTCCGTCGCAGGTCATCGCCTGTACCCGGCGGGCCGCATCCGCGCCACCGAACCGCCGGGCAGGCTGATCGACAACCCGTCCATGCCCGCCCCGGACGCTCCCGCCTTGACGGCCACAGCCACCAGCATCCGCCGCCGTCTCCTGCTCGACGCCCAACCCACCGTCGCCGCACCGTTCGCGGCCCTCATGTGGGTCTACATCGACGGCGGCACCCTGATCACCTTCTTCGCCGCGACCACCGTCGCCGCGGCAGCCGCCCTCTGGCTCACCGCCATCCGCGGCTCCGACCCCAGCTGACCAGCTCAGTCCTACCGCCCGTGCCGCGTCGGCGGCACCGTCGAACGGGTGCGAGGTCATGTCCGTAGCCTGGTTGGGGTCGAGATACCGGTGTCGAGGGGGATGTGGTGCACGACTACGGCAGTTTTGCGACGCAACCGTTGCCGATCCAACGACCCGCGCGGCGCGCTACCGCGCCCGTCACGCTGAAAGGTGTTGGTGCCAACAGCCGTTCGGATACGGCCGGGCTGGCTCGGGCGGGTCGACAGGTGGCGCTGGCCGGAGTCGTCAGCCGGGTAACCGGTTTCGTCAGGACGCTCGTGATCGCCGCAGTGCTCGGCACCGCCGCCGTCGGTGACGCCTACAACGGCGCGAACAACCTGCCGACCATGATCTACGAACTGTTGCTCGGCAGCGTGCTCGCCAGCACTGTCGTCCCCGTGCTGACCAGGGCACGTCGCCACGGCCGCAAGCATTCTCGCGAGTTCACTCAGCGCGTGCTGGTCGCCGCGGTCACGGCGTTGCTCGCCGTCACCGTGCTCACGGTGCTGTGCGCTCCGCTGGTCGTCCGGGTGTTCGTCGCCGACTCCGCGCAGCGGCAGCTCGCCACCTGGCTGGCCTATCTGCTGTTGCCGCAGATCTTCTTCTACGGGGTGGGTGTCGTCGTCAGCGCGGTGCTCAACGTCCGGGACAGTTTCGCGACGGCGGCATGGGCGCCGGTGGTGAACAACGTGATCGTCATGCTGACCGGCGCGGTGTTCGTGCTGCTTCCCGGTCCGGTCACCCTCACGCCTGCCTCGATGACCACCGCCCAGGTGCTGACGATCGGCGTCGGCACCACCGCAGGCATCGTCGGCCAGACCGGGTGGCTGGTTGCGGCGTTGCGGCGCAACGGATTCACGTGGAGTTGGCGAGTGCGGCCACTGCCCTACACCTGGCGTCCGGTCCGCTCCGGACTGCCCGTCCTCGGCTGGCTGCTCTTGTACGCCGGGATCAGCCAGATCGGTGTCGCGATCACCATGCGGGTCGCCTTCGACCACGGCGGCGTATCCATCTACACCTATGCCGAGCTGCTGTTCCAGGTCCCCTATGGCATTCTCGCCGCCTCGGTGCTGACCGTGCTGATGCCACGCATCTCGCGCGCCGCGGCCCTCGGCGATCACACCGCGGTGATCACCGATCTCTCCCGCGGCGCCCGGTACCTCTGCACCGCGCTGATACCGGTGGCCATGGCGATGAGCCTGCTCGGACCCGAGTTCGCCGAACTGGTGTTCACCGGCCGGGTCGACGCCGACGCTGCCAGGTTGATCGGCACCGCCGTCGCCTGCTCGACCTTCGGTCTTGCACCGTTCGCCCTGGTCATGCTGCAGATGCGAGTGTTCTACGCAGACAACGACACGCGCACTCCCACGCTGATCAACTTCGGCATGGTGCTGACGAAGGTGACGGTCCTGGCGGTGTCGGCGACCATGCTGCCCAACGAGCTCGTCATCGTGATGCTCAGCGTCGCAAGCTCACTCGCCTATGTGGCAGGCGCCACCATCGGCCATATCCTGCTCCGCCGCAGGCACGGCCTGCTCGGCTTCTCTGCCGTCGCCGTCACCGTCCACCGTGTGATCTGGGCAACGGCCCTCGCCGGAGCAGCAGGCTTGGCCGCCATCGCCCTCATACAGCACAAAATCCACACCCCAACCCTCGACCAACTCGCCACGCTAGCCGCCGGTGCCGCCGTGGGTACCGCCGTCTTCCTGCTGGCCACCCATCTGATCGGCATCCCCGAAATCCGCACCGCCCGAACGTTACTCACACGGTGAGTTGCCGCCGCGTACGGCCACGGCGGGACTAACCTGTTCGCGTGCTGACGGAGGAAGTGCAGCTTCCCAAGGACTTTCGTCGGTTGTGGGGCGCGTTCACGGTCAGCCAGCTCGGGAGTTCGCTCGGGGCCGGTGCGCTGCCGTTGATCGCGATCGTCGTGCTCGGCGCATCCGACTTTCAAGTGGCGCTGCTCGCCGCACTCTCGGCCGTAGCCAGCGCGGCCATCGCGCTGCCGCTCGGGCCGTTCGTGGAGTTCCGCCGCAAGCGGCCGGTGCTGATCGGGGCTGACCTGTTGTGCTGCGCGGCGCTCGTAACCGTCCCGCTCGCAATGGCATTCGGGGTGCTCAGCTATTGGCAGCTGTGCTTGGTGACCACCGTGCAGGTGCTCGGCACCATGGTTTTCAGTGCGGCAAGCGGGGCGCACCTCAAATCACTGGTGCCGGAGTCGATGCTGACGGCCGCGAACAGCCGTTTCGAGACGACGTTCTGGACCGTTGGCGGTGTCGGCGCCCCGATCGGCGGGCTGCTCATCGGGTGGTTCGGGGCTGGTGTCACCGTGTTGATCGATGCCGTCAGCTATCTGCTGTCCGCACTGGGCATCCGCTCGATGCGGACACCCGAGCCGCCGCCACCGGTCGCGGACGAGGAACGCCACTGGGTGGCCGACATCCGCGCCGGATGGGAGTACATCTTCCGGCACCGCGCATTGCACGCACTGTTCTGGAACGCGATGGTCTTCGGTGGTGCGATCCGACTCTCCGGACCGCTGCTGGCGATCCTCATGCTGCGCGAACTGCACCTTGCCCCTTGGCAATACGGGCTGGCGCTGGGGATCCCGACCTTCGGCGGGATCATCGGCTCCGTGCTGACCGGGCGGCTGGTTGCGCGGCTCAGCGAACGCACCGTCCTGCTCGGCTTCGGCGTGCTGCGCACCTGCTGGCTCGGCTTCGTCGTGCTCGCTCAGCCAGGGATCGCCGGGCTCGTCGTCATCGTCGCAGCCGAGACGATGCTGCTGCTCTGCGCGGGCGTCTTCAACCCGGTGTTCACCACGTTCCGTATGCGCGCCACCGATGACCGTCACATGTCCCGAGTCGGTATCGCCTGGTCGGTCAGCGCGCGCACCTGCCAACCCGTGTTCATCGCCCTCGGCGGTGCCCTCGCTGCCGCGACCAGCGTTCGCTTCGCGCTCGCCTGCGCGGCCGTCGCCCTCCTGACCAGCTCACTTCTGCTCCCCTGGCGTACTCCGCCCAACTGACATCCCTGCACACCGTGGTCACGAGACCCCACGAGGAAATTGGTCTGACCACTTGACCTCCTTACCTTTGGTGGCGCAGAGTGGGGGTATGGCGTTGCAACCTGTGGTCAAGCGGTCGGTGTCGGGGGATGTCTTCGAGCAGATCGCGGCGGATGTGTTGAGTGGGGAGCTGGCGCCTGGGGCGACGTTGCCCAGTGAGCGGCAGTTGGCGGAGGCATTGGGGGTCTCGCGGCCCGCGGTGCGGGAGGCGCTGCAGCGGCTTGCCGCGGCCGGGCTGGTTTCGGTTCGGCAAGGGGATGCGACGACCGTGCTGGACTATCGGCGGGGAGCAGGACTCGAGGTGTTGCCTCGGCTGTTGGTGCAGGGCGGGGAGCTCGATCCCGCAGTGGCGCGCAGCATTCTGGAGGCACGGCTGCACAACGGGCCGAAGGTGGCCGAGCTCGCGGCGGCGCGCATGGCCACGCCCGACGCAGATCAGCCGCACTCGAGCACCGCAGGCGAGAATGGCGCGATCCGCGAATCGGTGCGCGCCGCGTTGACGAACAGCGTGGAAGCGCTTGCGACAGATACCGATCCGGTGCAGCAGCAGCGACATGCGATGGACTTCTGGGATCACGTGGTCGATGCCGCCGACTCGATCGTGTTCCGGCTGATGTTCAACATGCTGCGGGCCGCGTATGAACCGGCGCTCGTAGCGCTGGCGCCGATCATGTCCGCCGAGGTGGGCAATGTCGGGGCCTACCGCGAACTGGCCGCCGCCATCGTTGCGGGCAGGCCGCAAGAGGCCGCCGAAACCGCACGGGCACTGCTCGAGCCGGCGACCACCGCTCTGATCGCTGTCCTCAGCGGACACTGATTGATCGAGGAATCACCATGACGAAACCCAAGTCCGCCCAGGATTCCGTGGATACCCAGGCTCGTGAGCAGGTACGCAAGGACGAACGATCGCTGCGCCGCGGGCTCACGCTCGGCGCGGCGTTCCGCGAATTCCTCCGCCACCCCTCGCCGTGGCTCATCGGCACGACGCTGCTCGCGGCGCTGGTCGGCCGGATCGTCGTCGGTGATTGGCAATTGACCGACGCGCTGGTCCCCGCGGTCATGCTCGCGGTGTTCCCGGCCTTCGAGTGGATCGTGCACGTGACGGTATTGCATTGGCGGCCAAGGCAGCTCGGACCGATCCCGATCGACAGCGAGCTGGCGCGCAAACACCGTGCGCATCACGTGGATCCGCGCAACATCCCCTTGATCTTCATCCCGACCAAGACGCTGTCGGTGCTGGTCGTTGTCCTGATCGCGTTGGCCGCCTTCGCGTTCCCACGCCTCGGCCTCGGCCTCACTTTCCTGCTCACCATCACGGTGCTCGGCCTCGGCTACGAGTGGATCCACTATCTGATCCACACCGACTACAAGCCGAAAGGCTCGCTCTACCGCGCGGTTTGGCGCAATCACCGCCACCATCACTACAAGAACGAGCACTACTGGTTCACCGTCACCACCTCCGGCACCGCCGACCGCATGTTCGGCACCCACCCGGACCCCGCGACCACCGAATCCTCCCCCACCGCCCGCAACCTGCACGCAGGCTGAGGCCGCGCCGGAGTCATCACCCCCGATCGAGCCAACGACGTCTCGACAGAAAGGCCACCGCCCACATCGGGCGGTGGTCTTTCGCGTATCTGCCGTCGCTCATGCAGGCCGTCACTGCGGTGGCGATTTCGCGCACACCCTGTGACCAGGCGCACGGCGACCGCCCTCGAGAAGCATCTTGACTAAGTACCCTAGGGGGGTATGGTAATTCTCAACAGAACGACATCGCCCACCCGGCGAAGGAGAGACCACCATGTGCCACGCGAGCATCCGATGAACGCATCCACCAAGTTCGCCGGCTTCGCCCTCGGCCTGGCCGCCGTCTTCGGGATCGCCGTCGCGGTCGGCGCGACCGTCGGACCCGAACCGACCACCCCCGATTCGAACGCACACAACGAGGCAGCGCCCGCCGCCCAGCCCGACCACGCACCTGGAGGAATGATGGCCACCGAAGGCGGATACACCCTGCGGCTCGACACCGCGCGCACCACCGCGGCGCCGAACGTCCCGCTGCGGTTCCGCATCCTCGACCAGGCCGGTGCCCCGCTCACCCGCTACCAGCGCGCCCACGACAAGGACCTGCACCTGATCGTGGTCCGCCGCGACATGGTCGCCTTCCAGCACGTGCACCCCGTCCTCGGCGGCGACGGAACCTGGAGCGTCCCACTGGATCTGAGCCGGGCGGGCGACTACCGGGTGTTCGCCGACTTCACCCCCGACGGCGGCGAGAACCTGACCCTCGGCACCGACCTGCGGGTCGCGGGCACCTACGACCCGCAGCCGCTGCCCGCCGCCGCGACCACCAGCACGGTCGGCGGCTACACCGTCACCTTGGACGGCACCGTAGCCCCAGGCCAGGCCTCGAAGGTCACCCTCTCGGTGAGCAAGGACGGCAAGCCGGTCACCGACCTCCAGCCCTACCTCGCGGCGTACGGTCACCTTGTCGCCCTGCGCACCGCCGACCTCGCCTACCTGCACGTGCACCCCGACGGCCACCCCGGCGACGGCGTAACCCCCGCAGGACCGGGCATCACCTTCTATGTCACCGCACCGAGCGCGGGCGATTACCGCTTGTTCCTCGACTTCCAGCACGAAGGAGTGGTCCGCACAGCCGAATTCACGCTGACCGTCGGCCAGGGACCCGCCGTGCCCGAGGCGGCGCACACCGGACACGGCGCCACCCCCGAACTCGCACCCACCGGGCACGGCCACTGACCCCGGCGGGTCGAGCCGACACCGCACCGCCTCGAACGGAGCATCCGATGAGCCACGTGACCGAAAAGCGCCGGTTCGCTACGCCGGTACACCACTGTCCCAGCCGCTGATCCACCCGATCCCCACCCGTGCCGCACAGAACGGAGCACACGATGACCACCGCGACACAGCCACCCGGCATCGGGCAGGTTGAACTGGTGATCGGCGGCATGACCTGCGCGTCCTGCGCCAATCGCATCGAGAAGAAGCTGAACAGGCTGGACGGCGTCACCGCGACGGTGAACTACGCGACCGAGAAGGCTCGGGTCGACGTCACCGGCGACGTCTCACCTGCCGACCTGATCGCCACCGTCGAGCAGGCAGGCTACCGCGCGACCCTGCCCGCGCCGACCGGCAAACCGGCGGAAAGCACTGCCGCCGAACCGGATCCGACAGCTGCACTGCGGACCCTCCTGCTGGTCTCGCTCGTCCTGACCGTGCCGGTGATCGCGATGGCGATGATCCCCGCGCTGCAGTTCACCAACTGGCAGTGGCTGTCGCTGACGCTGGCCGCGCCGGTCGTCGTGTGGGGCGCGCTGCCGTTCCACCAGGCCGCGCTGGCGAACCTGCGCCACGGCACCGCCACCATGGACACACTGGTGTCGATGGGAACCCTTGCCGCGCTCGGCTGGTCGCTGTACGCGCTGTTCTGGGGCACCGCGGGCATGCCGGGCATGAAGCACCCGTTCGAATTCACCATCTCGCGGATGGACGGCACCGGAAGCATTTACCTGGAGGCCGCGGCCGGTGTCACCACGTTCATCCTGGCCGGACGCTTCTTCGAGGCACGGTCCAAGCGCAGGGCCGGTGCGGCGCTGCGCACCTTGCTCGAACTCGGGGCCAAAGAGGTTTCGGTGCTGCGCGACGGCGCAGAACAGCGGATACCGGTAGAGCAGTTGGCCGTTGGCGACCGGTTCGTCGTCCGCCCCGGCGAGAAGATCGCCACCGACGGCGTGGTCGTCGACGGCTCGTCCGCGGTCGACGCCTCGATGCTGACCGGCGAATCGGTGCCGGTGGAGGTCGGTCCCGACGACGCGGTGGTCGGCGCCACCGTGAACGTCGGTGGTCGGATCGTGGTGCGCGCCACCAGGATCGGCTCGGACACCCAGCTCGCGCAGATGGCACAGCTGGTGGAAGACGCGCAGACCGGCAAGGCGCAGGCCCAGCGGCTGGCCGACCAGATCTCCGGCGTCTTCGTGCCGATCGTGCTCGCGCTGTCTGTCGCCACGCTCGGATTCTGGCTCGGCACCGGCGGTTCCGTCGCCGCGGCCTTCACCGCCGCGGTCGCGGTGCTCATCATCGCCTGCCCGTGCGCCCTCGGTCTGGCCACTCCGACCGCGCTGATGGTCGGCACCGGTCGCGGCGCGCAGCTCGGCATCCTGATCAAGGGCCCCGAGGTGCTCGAGTCGACCCGGCGGGTGGACACCGTGGTGCTCGACAAGACCGGCACCGTCACCACCGGCACCATGACACTGCTGAATGTCGTTGCGGCCGAAGGGGAAGACGCTGACCGGATCCTCGCCCTCGCCGGGGCACTGGAGGATTCGTCCGAACACCCGATCGCACAGGCGATCGCCAAGGCCGCCAAGGATCGGTTCGGCGCACTCGGCACCGTCGAAGGCTTCGCGAATATCGAGGGACTCGGGGTGCAGGGCGTGGTGGACGGGCACGCGGTGCTCGTCGGCCGGTCCCGGTTGCTCGACGACTGGGCGCAGCACCTGGATGCCGATCTGGAGCGGGCGATGCAGACCGCCGAATCCGCGGGCAAGACCGCGGTGGCGGTGGGTTGGGACGGTGCCGCGCGCGGCGTGCTGGTCGTCGCCGACGCAGTGAAACCTACTTCTGCCGAAGCAATTTCGCAGCTGCGCAGGCTCGGGCTCACCCCGATCATGCTGACCGGCGACAACCGGGCGGCTGCCGAGGCCATCGCCGCCCAGGTCGGCATCGACGAGGTGATCGCCGAGGTGCTGCCGCAGGACAAGGTGGCAACCGTCAAACGACTGCAGGCCGAGGGCAAGGTCGTCGCCATGGTCGGCGACGGCGTCAACGATGCCGCGGCACTCGCGCAGGCCGACCTCGGCCTGGCGATGGGCACCGGCACCGACGTCGCCATCGAGGCAAGCGACCTCACCCTGGTGCGCGGTGACCTGCGGGCCGCCGTCGACGCGATCCGGCTGTCCCGCAGGACCTTGGGCACCATCAAGGGCAACCTGTTCTGGGCCTTCGCCTACAACGTCGCCGCGATCCCGCTGGCGATGGCGGGCCTGCTGAACCCGATGCTCGCCGGTGCGGCGATGGCGTTCTCGTCGGTCTTCGTGGTCAGCAACAGCCTGCGGCTGCGCCGCTTCCGCTCCACCGCACAGTAGGGATCGGACAACGGACGGGGCGGCACCACTCGGTGCCGCCCCGTTCCGGCTTCAGTGCAGGATGTTGCTGTTTCCCAACGCCATCGCGGCACTTCCCGTTGCCCGCGCCGCGGCAGCACTGCCGGTCGCACCCAAGATGGTTAGCAAGGCGAGCATGAATCGGACCTTCCGTCGAGCGATATCGGCAACCGAAAACTACTGCGGCCCAACAACACTCCACAACGGTCAGCGGCCGACTCTCGGCAACCTCCCGCCACATTGCCAGCCGACTCACAGCCACCGGCTCCCTGCCGAGAGTGGGAACTGACGCAGGTGGTTTCTCGCGAAACGCCTACCCGGTTCCCACTCTGAGCACCCGCCGATCTACTCGGCGCTGGAAGTCGGCGCTGCGGCGAAAGCGGTGGCATGGGCAGCGGCCCAGTCGGCGAAGGTGCGCGGCGGGCGGCCGAGGACCTTGTGCACGTCGTCGGTGAGGACGGCGTTGCCGCCGGTGCGGACGAAGGCCTGGCCTGCCAGCGCACCGTCGATGAATTCGTCGGACCTGCCCGCGGCGCGCAGGTGTTCGCGCGCAACAGCATCCGGCACGTCGAACACCCCGACCGGGCGGCCGAGCACGGCGGACAACGTGGCCGCTTGATCCGCGGTGGTGAGTAGCTCCGAACCGGTGAGCGTGTAGATCTGCCCTGCGTGGCCGGACGCGAGCAACGCCTCGACGGCGACCGCGGCGACATCGTGCGGGTCGATCACCCCTTGCGTGCCGGTGCCGGTCATGTTGGGCACCGGCTGGCCGGCACGGATGGCATCGACCCAGCTCAGGGTGTTCGAAGCGAAGGAGCTGGGGCGCAGGATCGTCCAGTCGACACCGCTGTCCCGCGCCGCCTGTTCGCCGGGCAGGTGCCAGGTGCCGACACGGCCGAGGTCCGCGGAGCCGGTGCCGATGGCGGACAGTTTCACGATGCGGCGGACACCGGCGTCACGGGCGGTGGTGATCAGCGCGCGATCGAGGTCGACGTAGTCCGGGCCGAGGAGCCCGACGATGAATGCCGCGTCGGCGCCCGCCAGCGCGGCTGCCATCGAAGCGAGATCGGTGTAGTCGCCGCGCACCACCTCGACCTCGGGCGGCAACTCGGCGCGCGCCGGATCGCGCGTCACGGCTCGGACCTGCTCGCCGCGCGCCACCAACTGCCGGACGACTTCGCTGCCGATGGTGCCCGTGGCACCGGTGATCAGAATCATGACCGCCACGCTGCCGCGCGGACCGCAAGCAGCTCTAGGAAATTCCGGCACACCTGCGGGCCCGCGGGCTGCCTACAGTGGAGCTGGTGATCAGTCTGCGTGCACCAAGCCCGGCCGACTCGGTCGGCCTGCCGCGCCAGGCACCCGTCGTGACCGCGGATCTCGTCGCCGCGACGGTGCCTGCACCGGAATCGCTGCGCCCATGGCTCACCGAACTCGACTACGTCCCGACCGTGCGCGACCGGATCGAGCCGTTCGCCCACCTGCCCCAGGCCGCGACCACCCTGGTGCTGCGGCTTCCGGATGCAGGCCCGAGGGACGCGCTCGTCATCGGCCCGCAAACCCAGGCGATCTACTCGAAGGCGAGCAAGCCGACCGGGTGCATCCGGATGCGGCTGTCCCCCGGCGCAGCCCGCGCCCTGCTCGGTGTGCCCGCAGCCGTCCTCACCGATCGGGTGATCCGTCTCGCCGAACTGCCCGGCGCGGCCGCCGATCTCACCGACGAGCTGCTCGAGCTCGGCCCCGACGAGATCTTTCCTTTCCTGGAAAACGCACTACCGCAACGCATCTCCGAGGATCGCACCCAGCACGCCCATCGCACCCTGCTCCGCTCCGCCATCGCCGAGATCTCGACCGGCCGTTCCGTCCCCGAATCGGCCACTGCCCTCGCCGTGAGCGAACGCCAACTCCGCAACCTGTTCACCACCGGAGTCGGCCTGTCCCCCAAGCACTTCGCCCGCATCGCCCGCGTCCGCCGAGTCCTGTCCCAGGCAGGCAGCACCCCATGGGCCCAATTGGCCGCCACCACCGGCTACTACGACCAATCCCACCTGGTCGCCGACTTCCGCAGCCTCATGGGCGTCGCACCGACCGCCTTCCTCCGCGGCACCGTCCCCGCCCCGACACCCTGCCGTCCCCTCCACCATCTCTGACGAGTGGCACACCACGGTGCGGGCTTCTCGGCCGATGCCGCAGCCATGTGCCACTGGTGAATTCAGTGGCCGGACTGCTTGGCTTTGGCCGCTCGGCGGCGGGCCAATTCTTCCTGTTCCAGGACGGCGGCTTCGGCAGGCGTCGGCGCGGTGCCGCCGAGCCGGGCGGGGACCCAGCGGGCGCCGGGTGCCATCGGGTAGTCGTCCTGAGCTCGGGCGAGCAGGTCAGCCATCCGGCTGCGCAAGGTTGCGGTGAGCTCGTCGGGCGGCCCGGCGGGCGGGATCGGGTCGCCGATGCGGATGTTGATCGGAAAGTTGTTGCGGCCTATACGTTTCGGGATGTCTTTGGTCCAAACCCGGTGCGCACCCCAGATGGCCAACGGGATGATCGGCACCTCGGCTTCGATCGCCATCCGCGCGGCGCCGGACTTGAACTCCTTGAGCTCGAAACTGCGGCTGATGGTCGCCTCCGGGTAGACAACGACCAGCTCACCGTCGCGCAACGCCTGCACCGCGCGGCTGTACGACTCGGCGCCCGCTGTGCGGTCGACACCGATCGCCTTGCAGTGCTTCATCAGAAAGCCGACGATCCCGTGCTCGAGCTCGGCCTTCATCATGTACCTGACATTGCGGTGCGACTTGCGGCCGACCAGACCGACCTCCATGAAGTCCAGGTACGCGGTGTGGTTCACGGCGAGCACGGCGCCGCCGGAGCGCGGGATACGGTCCTGTCCTGCGATATCTATCCGCAGGCCCTGCACCAGAAATATGGTGCGAACCAGGCCGGTGAGTACGTCGTAAACCGGTTCCCGCGCCATCCGAACACTCCGCTGCTACGAGGCCGTCTTCTTTCGCGCGGCCTTCTCCGCGGCCTCTGCGGCATCGAGCGCGTCGGCCTCCTCCAGGGTAGGAGCGCTGCCGCCGAGTCGGGCGGGGACCCAGTAGGCGCCCGGTTCGTGCACGTAGTCCTGCTGCAGATCGACCAGCATCTCCTGCATGGTTGCGCGCAACTTCGCGGTCAGGTCGGCCGCGGGTTCGGCCGGCGGGATCGGCGCGCCGACCGCGATGGAGATCGGAGTGTTGGTGCGACCCAGACGCTTCGGGAACCCCTTGGTCCACACCCGCTGCGCACCCCAGATGACGATCGGGATGATCGGCACATCCGCCTCGATCGCCATCCGTGCCGCGCCGGACTTGAAGTCCTTGATCTCGAAGCTGCGGCTGATGGTCGCCTCGGGGTACACCCCGACCAGCTCACCGCGCTGCAGATACTCCACCGCGGCCTTGTACGAGTCGGCGCCCGCACCACGGTCGACGGGAATGTGCTTGAGCGCGCGCATGATCGGGCCGGAGATCTTGTCGTCGAAGACTTCCTTCTTGGCCATGAACCGGACGTAGCGCTTGGGGGTGCGCACCGGCAGGCCGGCATAGGTGAAGTCCATATACCCGGTGTGGTTGACCGCTAGCACGGCACCACCCCGCGCAGGGATATGTTCATCGCCCTTGACGGTGAATTTCAGACCTTCGACGAAGAAGACGGTACGGGCCAGGCCGATGATCGTCCGGTAGACGGGTTCCACAATTCCGCTAGCGTAGTCGCAGACTGTCCCATCCGGCACTGCGCCGCCACTTCTGCGCGCCGCCCCGGGTCGAGGCAGCACGATCGGCCCCGAAGCAGGCTCAGAGAAAAGGATCGTCGAAGTGGACAGCGCCCTACCGAAATCGTGTGGACGCCACCGGAAGTCGCACCGGAACCACGATCGGGCACCTCAGCTCGGCTGTGCCGAGCTCGACCAGACAGCAGCACATGTGAACAACTCCGAAATTCTTCGCACCGCATCCGCCCACGCCGCCGGCCGTTCCCCCGTGCTCGCCCGCCCGGTCCGATCGGACCTCTCCGCAGCAGCGTGCCGGGCAGCTCGGCGGCGCCGACCAGCGCGCACCCTGCTCGGCGGGCTGGCCGTCGCGAGCGCCTTCGTGCTCGCGGGCTGCGACTCCGCGGTGGGCATCCCGAACGAGGAGCCGGTCCGCCCCGCGGCCGCGGTCACGACACCACCTGCCGCGGTACCCACCACGCCGCACATTTCGTCGACCACGGCGCCGTCGACCACCATCCCGGCGACCGGCGCCGTCGCCGAACTACCCGCCGCCGTCCAGCGCTGGGCCGACGATCTGAAGACCGACAGCCTCACCCAGCTGCAGGCCAAGTGCTGGACCATCGCGCCGCGCAATGTCGCCGACATGTACGCCGACGAGCAGGCCATCCTGGCCGCGCTCGCGCAGCCGGGCACGGCCGACAAAGACGGCATCACTTGGAAGAACCGGACCGTCACGGTCGCCGTGGAACGCGCCGCACTCGAGACCGAGTACGCCTGCCCTCGGGTCGCGACGGCGGGTGCCGACATCGAATACAACGACGCCGACGCCAGGCACACGGTGCGCCGGTACCTCGCCCGGTTCGTCGGCGCACCGCTCGACCCCGCCGACAAAGAAGGCACGTACCCGCTGGTGTGTAAGGCCGCCCCGGCGAGCTGGGATCCCAAGGGCACCGGAACGGCGATCGCCGCCCCGCTCGCCAACAATCCTGGCAAGCTGACCGGCGCGACCAAGTTCGCCGACCAGGAGATCCGTTCCGAGCGCCTGCGCGGCGATTACCTCACGGTCCAGGCGCCGGTGACCAACTCGTCCGGTGCCACCCAGACGCGCACGTTCACGCTGACGGCCGGCCCACAGGGCTACTGCATCGGCGACGTCGCCCCGTAGACGGCCTATTCGAGGCAACCACTACCCTGGATGGCTGGCAACGCTTCAGGAGGAGCAGCTCGTGCAGATCACCAGCGTCGGACACGCCGGATTCCACATCCGCACCGCGGCCGGGTCGATCCTTTGCGATCCCTGGGTCAATCCCGCCTACTTCGGCGCGTGGTTCCCGTTCCCCGACAACACCCAGCTGGACTGGGACGAGCTCGGCAATTGCGATTTCCTGTATGTCTCGCACTTGCACCGCGACCACTTCGACGCGGAAAACCTGGCCAAGCACGTCAACAAGGACGCGACCGTGCTGCTGCCGGACTACCCGGTGCCGGATCTGAAGCGGGAACTGGAGAAGCTCGGCTTCACCAAGTTCTTCGAGACCGAGGACTCGGTCAAGCACACGGTGACCGGGCCAGGCGGTGACCTGGACATCATGATCATCGCGCTGCGCGCGCCCGCCGACGGACCGATCGGCGACTCCGGGCTCGTCGTCTCCGACGGCGAGACCACCTGTTTCAACATGAACGATGCGCGCCCGGTCGACATGGATGTGCTGCACGACTCGTTCGGCCACATCGACATCCACCTGCTGCAGTACTCGGGCGCCATCTGGTACCCGATGGTCTACGACATTCCGAACCGCACCAAGGCCAACTTCGGCAAGCAGAAGCGCCAGCGCGGCATGGATCGCTGCCGCAGCTACATCGAGCAGGTCGGTGCGACCTGGGTGGTGCCGTCCGCGGGACCACCGGTGTTCCTCGACGACGAGCTGCGCTATCTCAACGACGATCGCGGCGACGAGGGCAACATCTTCCCTGACCAGATGGTGTTCCTGGAGCAGATGCGGATCCACGGCAACGAGGGCGGGATCCTGATGATCCCCGGCTCCGTCGCGGACCTGCGCGGTCGCGAACTCGACCTCACCCATCCGTTCGAGCCCGGCCTGATCTACGACAACAAGGCCGAGTACATCGAGCTGATGGCCAAGCGGCTCGCGCCGGTGCTTGCGGCCCAAAAGGCTTCCTGGGCAACGGGTGACGGCCCGCTGCTGGAACCGCTGAAGGAACTCTTCGAGCCGATCATGGCGCAGAGCGATCTGATCTGCGACGGCATCGGCTACCCGATCGGCCTGGTGATCGGCGACGAGACCGTCGTGCTCGACTTCCCCAAGCGGGTGGTGCGCGGCGCGATCGCGGGAGAAGGCAAGTACCGCTACGGCTTCCGCATCGCCCCCGAGCTGGTGCGTACCGTGCTGCGGGACAAGGAACCCGACTGGGTCAACACCATCTTCCTGTCCACCCGCTTCCAGGCGTGGCGGATCGGCGGCTACAACGAATTCCTCTACACGTTCTTCAAATGCCTGACCGACGAGCGCATCGCCTACGCCGACGGCTGGTTCTCCGAGGCACACGACGATTCCGCTTCCACCGAGTTGTCCGGGTGGGAGATGCAGCGGCGCTGCCCGCATCTGAAGGCGGACCTGTCGAAATTCGGTGTGGTCGAAGGCAATACCCTCACCTGCAACCTGCACGGCTGGCAGTGGGATCTGGAATCGGGGCGGTGCAAGACGTCCAAGGGTCACGAGCTGCGGTCACGCAAGCTCAGCTGACACGCGACTCCGGTCGATACCATCTGGTATCGACCGGAAATGGTTCTGGCGGAACAGGTCTACTTGCCGTTGAGCTCACGGGTGAGCTTGGATGACCAGGGACACCAGAAGCAGCCGGGCAAGAACGCGCCGCACGCCTCGTCGAGGTGATCGTTGGCGTACATGATGCTGGCGTCACAGACCTCGATGGCCACCGTGAAGAAGCTGATGGTGTCCGGGTCGAGGTGGAAGTCCCACTCCGGGTTGTACTCGACGCGAGTCTTCCTGATGCGGCCCATCACATGGGTCGACATCTGTTCCTCGCCCTTCAGTATTCGCCTGGCCTCCTCTATTCGTTGGTCATTGTTGAGCTGGATGACGAATTCCTTGCCTGAGTAATCGGTGAATGCGAAGAGTGCCATGATCTTTCCCTCGGTCGAATGCGGCCAATCGACTCTGATTGGAGAATCTAGCCCTTCGATGGTATCGAGAAGATCAGTGGTCACGCCGTAGTTTGGCAATGAAACTGGTTGCGCCGCAACGTAATTAGAGAACCGGTCCGTTTTCGGTGAAATACGTTGCTGCGCCGACCGGTACGATGGTACCGATCGAACCGACTATCTGTTACTCCCGCATTTTTGGCACCGCACAGTACTTTTCGAATAGTTGAACAATATCGGACCAACCGCGCGGCACAATTATCGGCGCACCGTTCGCTTCGCCGCCGCAATCAATTCGCGGGCCGCTATCGCGCCGCGCGCTACCGGCGCTGCGACACGTCCGTCGGCAGCAATCAACACGGCAGAGGGAGTGCCGCGTACGCGGTAGCGCAATGCAGCCTCGTTTCCCTGCTGCACCAGCACCGGGATGCCGTTGAGGCCCTGCGCTTTTCCCCATTCGGTGTGTTCGACCGCGTCACCGTTGCCGACCACCACGATCGACAGCACGTCGGCGGTACGCTCCTGCCAGCGCGGCAATTCGCGGGCCAGCGCGGCACACAGCTCGCACCCTGGATGCACGAACACCAGCAGCACCTGACGCTCGCGGGCCAGCAGCGACGCCAAACTCGTTCGGCCGCCCGCGATATCGAGCAACTCGAACTCCGGCGCGACCGCCCCGGTCGGCAAGCCCTCGGCGCCGAGCGTCGACAACGCTTGTTCATCGACCCGGCGGCGCAGGGCACGCACCTCGCCCCACACCCAGGTCAGCGCTGCTATCAAGACGGCAGCCACCGCCAGCCAGACCGCGTCGTCGACGGGCAGTCCGCCAGGAACCCGCGGATGGGCGATCGCACCACCGGCGACCAGCAGCACCAGCACGATCAGTACACCGTTGCGCACCAGCGTCTTCGCCCCGATCGGCGCGGCACTGACCGCCCCGAAACACGAGCAGGCCGGATGTTCCCCCTTCCGCAACAACCGAACCACTGCCGCCGTGAACACGACAAGCAGCACCAACGCGAGCACCGCTCCTGCCAGCGCCGTCCACGGCAGCAGCACGGCAAGAGCCGCCACCACCTCGACCGCAGGTAGTCCCCATCCCACCGCAGGCACCCACCTGAGCGGAACACCGAACTCCCCCACCGCTTTCCGGGTGCCCACCGGATCCGCCAGCTTCCCCAACGCCGACAGCCCGAACAGCACACCAACCACCAGCCGCGAAATCCACACCCCGTATTCGATCAGCATGAGCGCACGATCCCACACCACCGCAGTGGTGAAAGTTGAATCGCAAGAACTGTTTTCGAGGAAGCCGTCGAACAGCGCGGCGAACCGACCGCCCCGATTCAGACCGCACAGGGCGGACCGCGCCAGTCGAGCCGCGGTGGTCAGGCCGCACCCAACGAGCCTGGTGGTCAGACCGTCCCGATCAACGCGCGCCGGTCGAACCGCGCTGTCCGTGCGGCATGATCGGACCACTTCAGTCGAGTCACATGGGCCGGGCCGCGCTGACCAATGGCGCGGTTCAGGGGTGGGAGCGGGCGGCTATGGCGACGGCGAGCAGGGTCAATGCGCTGCCGATCACTGCGGTGAGGGATAGTCCCGCACTGGTCGGGGTGAGGGCGTCCAGGACGATCGAGGTGACGAGTTGGCCTGCGACGGAGGTGAGGCCGAGGAGGAGGACGCCGATTCGACCGACGGTGCCTGCGGCCAGCGCGATGAACGCGATGCCGATCAGCCCACCCAGGTAGAGCCATGGCTGCGTAGGGAATTCGGTGGGAAGGCCGGACCAGAACAGGACCACGGCCTCGATCACGACCAGGGCGACGAGACCGACGCAGAAGTTGACCAGCGTTGCCGACAGCGGGCCGCCGACTTCGCCGATCCGCCCGTTGACCGCTTGCTGCCAGGCCAAGCCGATACCAGCCAACGCGGGCAGGACGATGAGCAGCGCCGTCGGCGCACCGCGCAGCGCCTCCGGAACCGCCAGTGCGCCACCCGGTGTGGCGGTGCGTTCCCAACCAGCGATCAACACAGCGAGCGCACCGAGCGCGGCACCACCGAATCGCATTGCGGTGACCGGCGTCCGGCCGCTGGGTGCGACGCCGAGGCGATCGACCACCAAACTGCTCAGCAGCTGACCCGACACCACCGCAACAGTGAACGCGGTGACTCCGATCGCGGCGACCGTAAGCCCCTGGCAGGCAACGAAAAAGGCACCACAGAGACCACCGAGCAGATGCCACGGCCGCAACGCACCCGTCGACACCGCCCGCCGAACCCGTTCGGCACCGTCGCGCAGCGACCCGCGCACCGCGAACGCGATCAACAACACCAGCAGACCAGACCCGAAACTCACCGTCGCAGCGGCAATCCCATCATGCAGCCGCGCACCGAGCGCACCATTGATCCGCCCCTGCACCGCCACCCCCGCGCCGATGCAGAACCCGAAAACCAGCCCCCACCGCACCCGCGCACTCACCCCCGGCACGTTACCGCCGCCCAACCAGTCCGGCACCGCGCCCAATGGACGCGGCCAGTCCGTGCAACCCGCCCGGCCAGCGTAGGTGTCACGAGCCTCAATGCCGCCGCCCGCAGTCGGGATCCGCACCGGTCTCGAGATTCGCACGCGCACTGCAGGTCGGCCGAACGATACGGATCCAATGGCCGCTGGGTCAGCTCACACGCAAAGGGGCGGGCGGCGTGCGTGTCGTGGCGGGCATCGATGGCGTCACCCCGCGCGGTCGGGATCCGCACCCGCTCTCAGGATTCGCGCGCGCAGTGCGGGCCGCTGAGGGGGGTGCGGATCCGAGGTTCGCTGGGTCAGCTCACGCGCAAGGGGCGGGCGGCGTAGGTGTCGTGGCGGGCGTAGGTGCGGTCGCCGCCGTTGCGGGCGATGGAACCTCGGACCAGGCGGGTGCGGATGCGCGCGCCGAGGTTTTCTTGGAAGCGGGTGGCGCCGGGGATGATGCGGCGCGGGATCTCGAGTGCGCCGTTGACGACGGCGGTCGCCATGACGGCGCCTTGGTAGAACTTGCTGGCGGGCAGGCCGAGAAAGTCGGAGTTGGTCGGTCCGAGGACGATTCGGCTGTAGGCGACCATGTAGCTGGTGATCACCTTGCGCACCGCGCGCTGCGGCACGGTGTCGGCGCCGATGAACAGCCCGCCTGCCGCGGGGATGAGCGCCTGGGCCAAGCGCTGTGAGTCGGCGTCGGGAATGAACTCGGTGTCGGCGAGAATCCAGAAGGCGCGCCAGGTGTCGGTCTCACACGTCGGCAGGATCTCGGGGTCGACGCCGAGCAGGAAGCCGACATAGCGCCAGAGCTGGAACACCGAGTCCTTCTCCTTGGCGGAGAAGCGCAGGCCGAGTGCTTGCGCGCCGACCAGGTTGGCCATGGAGAACAGGCCGAGGGTGCCGACGGTGAGCACCTGGTTGACCGGGTGGTCCCATGCCGCGTAATCCCAGTCGGGGCGCCGATTCATGCCGGAACGCACCAGCGCGTGCATCAACCGCACCCGCAGCACACTCTTGAAGCCGACCGCATTGCGTTCCAGCGCACCGGGAGTCGTCACGTCCAGCCACCACTGGGTGGTCTCGGCAAGTCTGCGCGGCGCCATCGCGTCGAGGTCGCCGGTGCCGACCAGGGTCTTGTCCGCGCGGGACGCGAGGTAGCCGCCCATCAGCGCGAACATGCCCATGGCGATGCCACCCCAGACGCCGGTGCGGCCGACGACCCTGGCGCCGTGTTCGAGCTTGGTGCGATCGAGCCAGTACGGGTCCGCCTCGACCTGTTCGAAGAGCGCGCTCAGCTCCGGCGGCGCGTCCGGCACGGCGTCGATGCCGTGTTCGACCGCCGTCTCGAACATGCGCCGTCCCTCGCCGACCGGCAGCCGCTTGAACATCGCGACGACGGCGTCCGCGAGCGGGTCGCCGACCTGGCTGAACCGGCGGAACGAGTCGCGTTGGGCCGCGGTGCAGCTGAGGTCACCCGGCGCGAGCAGCGGCACGGCGTACTTGTAGGGGAACTCCGTGAAGAGCTGCGGAGTGGGCAGTTTCTGGTTGTCATGCGCCATTGCACTTCACCCGTCGGGTCGAGGTTCGCGTCGAGCAGAGAACACTTACGAGTCGCGAATGCGCGTCGGCCGCACATTCTGACAAGACCGTCCCACAGAAACAGATATCTGGCAAGGTTGTATGCCAGAATGGAACGGTGGCTACCACCTCGCGGTCTTACGGCGGCGTGCCGATCGAACAGCGCAGAGCGCGCCGCCGCGCCGCACTGCTCGACGCCGCGCAGGAAATCATCGGCACCTCGGGCTTCACCAAGCTGACCGTGTCCGGGCTGTGCACCCAGGCCAAGTTGTCCGAGCGCTACTACTACGAGAGCTTCGACGATCTCGGTGCGGTGTTCAGCGAGCTGTTCGACCGCATCGTCGACGAAATCGGTCAGGCGGTGGTCACGGCGTTCCTCACGACGCCGACCGACATCCACGCCAAGACCAGAGCCGCCATCGCCGCCGCCGTCGACCTGATCGCCGACGACCCGCGCAAGGCGCGCATCGTCACCGTCGAAGCACAGCTGAACCCGGCGCTGCTCATGCGCAGAGCCGAGGTGATGCGCTCCTTCGCGGGCATCATGATGGCGGCCTGCGCGGCCGAGGTCGGCGCGGACCTCGTCGAAAGCGTGGGCGACCGAGCCAAATTCGCGGCGATCCATCTGCTCGGCGGACTGTGGGAGACCACCAACAGCTGGCTCGCAGGCACGCTCCCGATCAGCAGGACCGACCTGGTCGACCGCTCCACCGACCAATTCCTGCTCACCGCAAGCCATCTCATCGGCGTTCCGCTCGCCGAATAGTCGCCGGGCGCGACATCGGCTGCGACAAATATCGTGAATCCCCTTCGACCCGTCCGGTTCGAGGGCAACCGCATGTTTTGCGCGTAAAACTGTGCTGGCAAATAGTAATGCGCGCGGCCGCTTGACTGTCGGATTGATTTGCCCCACAGTGATGTCGATTCGGCGCTGGATGCGCCATGTTCCCTTGCTTGTATTCGTTCGAAATGGAAGCGGGTGACGTTCTTTTGCTGACAGCACAACTCGGCCGGCGACGGCCGCGCATGGGCCATCGTTCGTTCGGCGCCGCTTTCGTCGCGGCATTGGTTCTTTCCGGCCTCGTGATCGGGACCGCTCCGGCCGCAACGGCCGACGACGGATTCGCGCCCGGTGACGTGCCGCTGACCTCATATGGCCAGCCAGGGCCACACGAGACCGCACAGACCAACGAAGTACACAGCTGCGCCTCCTCACCGTGGGCCACGGCCATGGACGAGTCGTACCGATTCTTCGGAAATCAGTCACACCTGCAGTGCACCAATTCATTTCCGTCGGGAAATGAATTGCCGTTCGGCGTCAACTTCTACTATCCGAAGGACATCGCCGATTCAGGCCCCGCTCCGGTGGTTATTTTCGCGCCTGGCACCGGACAGGATCCCGGCTGGTACGACGCGAGCGCCAAGTTCTGGGCAAGCTACGGTTATGTCGTCGCGATGCCGTACGACCTGCTCAATGGACTTCCGGAAATCGGCATCATCGGCGTGAAGACGCTGTCCGACGCCAACAAGGACCCGAACAACCCGATGTTCGGCAAGGTGGATCTCGGCCGCATCTTCTTCGTCGGGCATTCCGGCGGCGGCGGCGCGACTCAACAAAACGCGAGCCTGCCGCCGGACGTGTACCGCTACATCGATCCCGCGGCACGGATCATCGGCGCAGTGCCGTGGGAATCGAGCCCCTACGCCATCGGCATCCTGCTCAACGTGCCGACCATGCACATGACCGGCTGCATGGATGTGATTGTGTGGCACTGGTATCACCCCATGTGGCTTCAGTACCACACCACGCTTACCGTGCCCGCCTACCTGGCGTGCATCCGCGGCGCCAACCACACCAAGCCGATGGATGCGCCGCCGAACAATGCCTTCACCACGCTCACCTTGGCGTGGATGCAATACCTCGCCAAGGACGACAAGGACGCCGCCAAGTATTTCGTCGGACCCGCGTGGGAGTTGCCGCGTGACCCTGGCGTCGAGTACGTGTTCCGTAATCGCTTGGCCGACGCTCTTCCCGAATAAGACCGGCTGGGAACGGAATTCCCGCACGACGGATCCGCCTGCGGCGCAGCAAGTCGACCTGCTGCGCCGCAGGCGTACCACGGCCGAGACTCGTGCCGGGACTGCGAACGCCTCCGCGTGCAGGACGGCACAAATAGCGGGCGCTACTTCGAATCGACCGGCTCGACAACCTTCGCGGGCAACCACTTCGGCGCGAGCACGGCGATCGGAAGGATGCTCGCACCTAGGATCGCGAGCAACACCGACATCGACCACCACGTGGTCACGACGGCCGCGAATGCGAAGACCGCCAGGGCGACAACCTCACCGAGCAGTCCCGATACCGAGGTCACGGTGGCGCGGGCGGGTCCCTCGATCGCGTCCTGCAGGCGGGCCCCCGCGACAACGCCCGCGTTGTAGACAATGCCGTAGGAGATGCCGATTGCCGTAAAGCCAAGGCCGGTAAGCACATAGACCGCACTAGGCCGGTGTTCAGCCAGACCGGCGACGAGAGCACCGCCGAGAAACAGCACACCACCGATGCCGACGGCGATCGCCATGGCACGTCCCGACATGCCCTCGGTGCGTCCGGCCAGCACGGATCCGGCCAGTGACCCGAGCACGGTCACGCCGACGAGCAGCGGCACCACCGCCGTCGCCGCTCCGGCCTCCTCGGCGAGCAGCGCGAAATACTCGTCGAATGCGGTGATACCGAACAGCAGCGCGCCGAGCAGCACACCGTTGCGCACGGCGCTGATCCGAATCGACTCGCCGACACCGGCCTTCAGCATGCCCAGGTATCTCGCGAACGGCCGCGCCACGACAGTCGACTCGTCGCGTTCGGCCGACTGCACCACTGCGGCACGGTTATCCGGCGCATCCTCCTCTTCCAGCTCATCGACCGCGGTCGCCGACACGAACTGCGGCGCACTCGGTAGCGACAACGCGATCACCGTGTGCAGCGCGGCGAATCCCACACTGGCCCAGCCGATCAGCGCGTAACCGCCCCAGAGGTACAGCGGGGTCGCGCCGACGATGCCGACGACGATGGCCGCCTCCGAGGCCGCCCGGGTGTAGCCGAGGATGCGCGCGTAGGACGCCTGCTCACCGCGTGCGGCGAGGTCGTCGTAGAGCAGCGCCTCGAAGGTGCCCGATTTCAAAGCCCCTGCCGCGCCCCAGAGGACGAAGCCGAGGGCGAAACCGAGGAAGGTGGGCACGAGGGTCCACATCGCGAATCCCGCGGTGAGCAGCACGCCGCTGAACACGAGCAGCGCGCGCCGCGACACCGTGTCCGCCCATGCGCCGGACGGCACCTCGAGCAGGAAGGCGGTGGTCGACCAGATCGCGAACAGCGCCGAGATCTGCCCGGTGCTGAGCCCGTGGTCGGCGAACAAGAGGGAGTACAGCGCGTACAGCGGGATCAGATCGCCGATGCCCGCGAACAGCACCGCGCGCACAGTGAGCGCACGAACCCCGATCGGGTCCGAGCTCCGGCGCGGCGGAATCCAGCGCGGGCGCAGGGCCGCCGAACGAAAACAGCCGTTCTTATTCGTGCGACGGGCGAACAGCCCGCTGACGAATCAACTGGCGTAGAAAAGCAAACGCATGTCGACCAGCATGCGCAGCCCCGCGACCTGCGTCAAGCCGTTTATCCGAGCGGCAGCCAACCGTTGGCGGTGTGCATCGAATCGCCGTCGTCGAGACTGCGATCCGCCACACCGGGACCGACGCGGCCCTGGTTCGTGTTGAGGTCGCTGATCAGGTCCGCCACCGGGTGCGAGTCGCTGTAGTGGTACCCCTGCGCGAGGGCGAAGCCGAGTTCGGTGAGCACCGCGGCCTGGTATTCGGTTTCCACCCCTTCGGCGATCACCTGCAGATCCAACGCGCTGGACAGTGCGGCGATCACGCCGAGCAGCGGCGGCGCCGGGGAGTCGGAGCGGATCGCGGCGACGAAGGACTGATCGACCTTGAGTATGTCGCTCGGCAACGTGGCCAGCCTGCTCAGCGAGGAGTACCCGGTGCCGAAATCGTCGATGGCAATTCGCACGCCCCGGTCCCGCAGCGTGTGCAAATTGGCGATGGCCGTGTGGGATTCGGCCGCGAGCTCGCTCTCGGTCACCTCGAGCACCAGCTGGTCGGCGGGCCAACCGGTGCTGGCGAGGATGTCGGCGACCCGGTCGGCATAGCCCGCCTCGGCCAGCTCCAGTCCGCTGACATTGACGTTGAGCGTCAGATCGAGTTGAGCGAAGGTGTCCTGCAGCCTGGCCGCGTCGGCACAGGCCCGGCGTAACACCAGCTCGTCCAGATCGGCGATGAGGTCGTATTCCTCGGCGACCCGGATCAGCCCCTCGGTGGTGACGTCCGGCTGCGCGCTCGACGACCAGCGCAGCAGCGCCTCGACACCGACCGCCTTGCCGCCGCCCTCGGTGAGGCTGACGATCGGCTGATAGTGCACGTCGAGCGCGCCGCGGTCGATCGCCTCGCGTAGCTCCACCGCCAGCGGCAGCTGCCGCGACGACTCGAGCACCGTCCGGTTGCGTCCGGCCTGCTTGGCTCGATAGAGGCCGACGTCTGCGCGGCTGACCAGCAGCGAGCCGGATTCGCCTGGCTGCCATGAGGTAACGCCCGCCGAACAGCCGGTGGTCACCGCCGCGCGCAGCTGCTCGGTGAGCAGGATCGCGGCCTGCTCGGTGGTGTTCGGCAACAGCATCGCGAACGCGTCGCCGCCGTAGCGGGCCAGCCGCTGATCCGGCGCAAGCAATTTCGACCAGGTGTCGGCGACCCGCTGCAGCACGGCGTCGCCCGCGCGGTGGCCGAGGTGGTCGTTGATCTTCTGGAAGCGGTCGAGGTCGACGAGGACAAGGGCGAGTCCCTGCCCGGTGCGGGTGGCCTGCTCGATCGCGGAATTCAGCGCGCGGTCGAAGCCGCGGCGGTTCAAAAGTCCCGTCAGCACGTCGATATCGGCTTCCGAGGCCATCCTGGTCAGGATGCCGACGACCACGCCGACGCCGAAGGTGACACCGGCCGGAATGAGCCCGGACCACCACGGCAATCCGGGCAGCACCGGCCGCGCGGGCAACACCCACAGGCACAACACCATCGCGAACGCGATGTGCGCGGCCGCCTGCGACCACGCGAAGAACAGCGCGGCATCGCAGGCGACGAACACGTAGAACGCGGCGAGGCTGATCGAGCCGACGGTGTTGGGGAACGCGTAGACCGCGATCGTGACGAGCACCGTCGCGATCGCGACGTACATGTGGTGAATGGAATGCGGCAGTCGCGGTCCCCACGCAAGCAGCGTGAGGCCGAGCGTCAGCGCAATCGCCGCAGCCGCGCCAACCAGCGGCCGATTACCCTCGTCGCCAGGGGCGATCGCGGTTATCAGCAGACCAAGCACACCACCCATGACGTAGAACGCCCCGGTGGTTCGAGCCATGACCATAGCTGTCGCCAGCGCCGATGCCGCCCGCACCCGGGTTCGGGTATCGCCGCGCGCCCCGATTCCTCGCACGGGGAATAGCCTAGACACAACGAATCCCAGCGGTTGCCACATCCCGTGAATCCGGCATGGCGAACCGACAGCTATTCATCCAAGCGAAACATCCGGTACGCCAAATCGACTGTCCGAATTCGGCGTTTCCGCGTGCCGGGCCGCCGACCTACGCGGGCGGTACCAGCAGATCGGTGCCGACAAACGGCACAAGCGCCGCGGGCACCCGGACCGATCCGTCGGCCTGCTGATGGTTCTCCAGGATCGCCACGATCCACCTGGTTGTCGCCAGCGTGCCGTTCAAAGTTGCTGCGATCTGCGGTTTTCCGTTCTCGTCGCGGTAGCGCACGGCGAGGCGGCGGGCCTGGAAGGTGGTGCAGTTCGAGGTGGAGGTGAGTTCGCGGTAGGTCTGCTGGGTCGGCACCCATGCCTCGCAGTCGAACTTGCGCGCGGCCGAGCTGCCGAGATCGCCCGCGGCGGTATCGATGATCCGGTAAGGGACCTCGACAGCCGCGAGCATGTCCTTCTCCCAGCCGAGCAGTCGCTGATGCTCGGCATCGGCCTGTTCGGGTGTGGTGTAGACGAACATCTCGATCTTGTCGAACTGATGCACCCGGATGATGCCCCGAGTGTCCTTGCCGTAGCTGCCCGCCTCGCGCCGGAAACACGTCGACCAGCCCGCGTACCGCTTCGGGCCCGCGCTCAGATCGAGAATCTCGTCCGCGTGATAGCCGGCCAGCGGCACCTCCGACGTGCCGACCAGATAGAGGTCGTCCTCGGCGAGATGGTAGATCTCGGCCGCATGCTGACCGAGGAAACCGGTGCCTGCCATGATCTCCGGGCGAACAAGCACCGGCGGAATCATCATGGTGAAGCCGTTGGCCACCGCGCTCTGCGCCGCCAGCTGCAGCAGACCGAGCTGCAACAGCGCGCCGTAGCCGGTCATGAAATAGAAGCGCGAACCCGAGACCTTCGCGCCGCGCTCCATGTCGAACAGGCCGAGCGACTCGCCGAGTTCCAGATGGTCCTTCGGCTCGAAATCGAATTCCGGTGCGGTGCCGACGGTTTCCAGCACGACATAGTCGTCCTCGCCGCCCGCGGGCACGCCGTCGGCGACCAGGTTCGAGATGGCGCGGTGCGCGGCGTCCAGGTCGGCGTCGGCGGCGTGCTGCGCGGCCTCGGCCTCCTTGACCTTGACCGACATCTCCTGCGCCTGCGCGAGCAGAGCGGAACGCTCCTCTTCGCTCGCCTTTCCGATCAGCTTGCCCATCGCCTTGTGCTCGGCGCGTAGGTTGTCGGCGGTGGCCACCGCCGCGCGGCGCGCCGCGTCGGCTTCCAGCAGCGCGTCGACGCGGGCGGGGTCTTCGCCGCGGGCCCGCTGCGAGGTGCGGACCGCGTCGGGGTTGTCCCGCAGGAATCGGAGGTCGATCATGGGCACTCAGCCTAGTGGTCGGGCCATTGCTGTTTCACGCCGATATCCCAGGATGCGGGCCACCGGCCCCTCGACACGGGCATAGTTGGTTTGTGGGCACAACTTTCGACGAATCAGCGATCGATGACGCACTGCACGAGCTGACCGAGGGCGAGAAGGTGTGGGCGCAGACCCCGCTGCGTCGTCGCAGGGAGCTCCTCGACGACATCCACACCCGAACCGGGCGGTTCGCCGACGACTGGGTGCGGGCCGCGCGGACCATCAAGGGACTCGACGAGAACTCGCCGCTGGTCGGCGAGGAATGGATGTCGGGACCACTGACCCTGCTGCAGGCCGTCGCCGCGCTCTCCGCGACGCTGACCGCGCTGGAGGAAGGGCGCAGCCCGCTCGACGGTGTCACCACGCAGGACGCGCCGGGTGGTCGCGTCGCGGTACCGATCCTGCCGCTCAGTGGCTACGACAAACTGCTGCTCAGTGGCTTTCGTGGCGAGGTGTGGCTGCGGCCTGGCGTCGACGCCGACACCGCACGCAGGCGGGCCGGGCTCGCCCAGCTCGATCCGACCGCGACCGGCGGCATCGGCGTCGTGCTCGGCGCGGGCAACATCACCTCGATCCCGCCGTTGGACGCGCTGTACGAGCTGTATGCGCACAACCGGGTGGTCATGCTGAAGTTGAACCCGATCACCGACCCGCTGTACACGGTGTTCGAGATGGTGTTCGCGCCGCTGTGCTCGCTCGGGGTGTTGCGGATCGTCACGGGTGGCGCGGAGACCGGCAACTATCTCGTGCACCACGCCGATGTCGCGCACGTGCACATGACCGGCAGCGCCAACACCCACGACACGATCGTGTGGGGGCCCGGCCCGGAAGGGCTGGAGCGTAAGAAGGACAACCGGCCGCTGCTGGACAAGCCGATCACCAGCGAGCTCGGCGGGGTATCGCCGACGATCGTGGTGCCCGGCGACTGGTCCGATGCCGACCTGAAGTACCAGGCCGAGCATGTGGCGACGCAGCGATTGCACAACGGCGGTTACAACTGCGTCGCCGCCCAGGCGATCGTGGTGAGCAAGGACTGGGCGCTCAAGGACAGGTTCCTGGCCGAGCTGCGCGTCGCGCTCGCCGCCGCACCGCAGCGCACCGCCTACTATCCGGGCAGCGATGCGCGGGTTGCGGACGCGCTGACGTCCTATCCGGCGGCCGAGCAGCTCGGCTCGGGCCGGGTGCTTGTCGATCAGTTGCCGCTCAGCGACACCCCGCTGCTGCGCACCGAATACTTCTCGCCGGTGCTCGGCGTGGTCGAATTGCCTTATGCGGGTGGCGAATTCCTGCAGCATGCGGTCGATTTCGCGAACACGGAACTGACGGGGACGCTCGGCGCCAACGTGCTCGCGGATCCGGCGACCATCCGCACGCTCGGCATCGGCTTCGACCGCGCCATCGAACGGCTGCGCTACGGCGCGATCGCGGTGAACACCTGGACCGGGCTCGCCTTCCTCGCACCGCGCGCGTCATGGGGCGCGTTCCCCGGCCACACGCTCGACGACGTGCAAAGCGGAATCGGCGTGGTGCACAACGCTTTCCTGCTCGACGACGTGGAGCGCACGGTGGTGTACGGACCGTTCCGGCCCGCCCCGCGCTCGGTGCTGCGCGGTGAGTTCGCGCTGTCGCCCAAGCCGCCGTGGTTCGTCGACAACGCCACCGCGGCCACCACCGGACGCAGGCTGACCGAGTTCTACGCCAGCGGCAATCCTGCCAAGATCCCCGGCATCTTCGTGTCCGCGCTGCGCGGATAGTGCACCGCCGCGCCGGATCGTTGGCCAAGATCTGCCCGGAAAGCGCTGATCAGGCCAGGTAATGGCACCGCAGCGCAGAGACTGCCATGATGGATCGCGATGTCCTCTTCCGATCAATTGCCCAAGCCCAAGCCGTCCGGGCGCTCGACCAGACGCGGCGCACCCTCGCGCGTCGACGCGGTGCGGCGCTCGTTCGACGCGGTGATCGGTGTGTTCACCGGCAAGACCCACGTGCCTGCGCCGACGCTCCGCTGGGGGCTGCTGCTGGTCGCGGCGGGGGCCGTGGTCGCGGCATTGGTGACGATGTTCGTGACCGGCTTCGACAACAAGGGGCTGGAGGCGCACACGCCGGGCTCGCCCGCAGAGCCGGTGGTCGACAAGGAATTCGGCACCGCCGTCGAAGGTGATTGCCTGAGCTGGACCAAGCCGGACCACTCCGATCTGGTCAAGGTGCGGTGCGAGAACAAGCACATGTTCGAGGTCGCGGCCGACGTCGACATGGCGAAGTACCCGGGCAAGGAGTTCGGGCCCGGCTCCCGATTCCCGGACTCGCTGCGGCTCACCGAGTTGAAGGAAGAGCACTGCGTGCCCGCGGTGCAGCAGTACCTGAACGGCAAGTTCGATCCGCGCGGGCGCTACATCGTCGGACTCATGTACCCGAGCCCGGACGGTTGGCAGCACGGCGACCGCACGTTGCGCTGCGGGTTGCAGTACGCGGCGAGCGCGGGCACGCCCGCGTCGACAGGCAGTGCCGCCGAACACGATCAGTCGAAGGTGTACGGGCCGGGAGTGTGCCTCGGCATCAACCAGAATCTGCCCACCGATCCGGTGGACTGTGCGCAGCAGCATGCCGTCGAGGTCGTCTCGACCATCGATCTCGGCCAGCGCTTCCAGGGCGGCCCACCCGACAAGGACGCGCAGGACAAGTTCGTCGAGGACGAGTGCGCGCGCACCTCGTCCGACTATCTCGGCGGGCCCGATGTGGTGCGCAACAAGACGCTGACGCTGTTCTTCGACTACCTGGATGCCCGCAGTTGGCTGGCAGGCAGTCGCAAACTGGACTGCATGATCGGCAAGGGGGCTGATCGGGAAGGTTTCGCGCCGATCACCGGTTCGGCGAAGGGCGACATCCTGATCAACGGTCAGGCTCCGGTGCCGCCGCCGAACACCGGCCGCTCCACGCCTGCGCCGCTGCCCGGCGCCGCGCCGCTGCCGCCGCAACCCCAGCCGAGGTAGTTCGCCGGATGTCGGTATTCATGTCCGAAGACCGGTTCGAGGAATTGGTCGGTGATGCTCTTGATCGGATTCCACCCGAGCTGACGAGGGCCATCGATAACGTGGTCGTGCTGATCGAACCTCACAATCCGAATGACCCGGATCTGCTCGGGTTGTATCAGGGGATCGCGCTCACCGAACGGGACAGCCATTACGGGGGTTCGCTGCCCGACACCATCACGATCTATCGCGACACCATCCTCGCGATCTGCGCGGATGAGGCGGAAGTGGTGGAAGAGGTGGCGATCACTGTGATTCATGAGATCGCACACTATTTCGGCATTGACGAAGACCGCCTGCATCAGCTGGGATGGGGCTAGTCTTTACCCCAGCTGTATGAGTGCGGTTGCAGTTGGGGTGTGACAGGAAGAAAATTTAGGGGATTCGATGGAACCGATTGCCTCGCTGTCGCGTCCTATCACTCGAAGGGGGAATTCTCGTGGTTCCGCCCCATAGCCGCCACTAGAAGGAGTCGAGTCATGGTTGGCCACGTACTAGTCGCACCCGAAGCCGTCCTCGCCGCCGCCGCGGAGCTGGATCTACTCGCCGAGCGGCTCGCCGCCGCCGCCGCGTTGACCGCACCCGCGACGCATGTCGTTCCCTCTGGCGTCGACGAGGTGTCGTTGCACGCCGCGCAGCACCTGAACAAGGCTGCGGTGACCCACGACAACGCCGTCGCCCAGGGGATTTTGGAACTGCATCACGCCGCCGCAACCCTGCGCAGCCAGCTCGCCACGCACATGAGCTCGGACATCGTCCGCGCAGCGGGCATCGCGGCCACCGGTAGCGCACTTTGAGCCTGCGGGCCAAGCACAGAAGAACAAATAAGGGGAGAAACGCATGACCGCAGGAATCACCGGGGTGTTCTGGCTGCCCCGCCTCGCAGAAGGAAACTCGATCGCGCTCAACGCCGGTGCGCACGCGATCCCGATCTCGGCCGCCGCGACCGCGTGGGGCGGGCTCACCGCCGCGTGGGTCGACGCCACCGCGACCGTCGCCAGGGTGATGGCCGAGCTCGGCGTCGGCATGCAGGGCATCAACGGCATCTCGGCACTGTCCAAGCTCACCGGCTTCATCGGCTGGGCCGAGCAGCAGGGCGTCATGGCGGCCACCATGGGCTCGAAGGCGGCGTCCAACGCGATCGCCTACACCGTGGCGTCGATCGCCATGCCGAGCATCCCGGAGATCGTGGCCGTCGACACCGCACGGGTCGCCGCCTACTCGACCGGCGGCGTCCTGAACGGCACCGCGGAAGCGGCCGAGGCGGCCAAGGCCGCGCTCGACCTGCGCGCCGCGTTGACCATGGAGACCTACGAGGCGGCGACCACCGCGATGGTGGTGACCCCCGGTGAGTTCGCCCAGCCGCCCGCCATCGCGCACGGTGCGGGCCAGGCGAACCCGAACGGGGTCGAGCAGGCCGCCCAGCCGACCGATCCGATCCAGGCCGCGATCGCAGCGGCGGGCGCATTCGTGAACAACCCCGCCGTCGCAGGCGCCGCCACGCAGGCCGCGAACTTCGCGGGTTCGGTGGCGACGACCGGTGTTTCGACGGCGGGCACCATCGGCACCCACGCGATCTCGGCGGTCACCAGCGCGGTGACCCCCGGATTCACCAGTGCGGCACCGGCTTCCATGGCCGGCGGGATGGGCATGGGCATGGCGGCGGCCGTCGGCGGCGCGGCAACGCGTTCCGCGTCGGTCGGCGCGGCAGGCGGCTCGGCGTCCTACGGCAACGGCTCGTTGAAGCTCCCCGAAGGCTGGGGTGCGGCAGGCCACGTCGCGGGCGGCACGCCGACCACGGCTCCGGTCGTGGAGAACGCCACGGTCAGCCAGCCTGCCGGCGCGCCGGTGCGCAACAACCCCGCGTCCGGCAGCCCGCTGCTCGGCAACCAGGTCCGGGACGAGGACGACGAGTCCGAGCACAAGAGCCAGGACCTCCTGCGCTCGACCGAGCACTTCAACGACGGCCGCTACGCCGCGGACGGGGTGATCGGCGCCGACGCCGTCGGGACGCCTAAGTGACGGTGCTGGGTGCGGGCCGCGGCCCGTCCATGCTCGCTTCCGTCGTGCTGTCGCTCGACGAAATGCAGTTCCTCCTGGAGAAACTGGAGATCGACGAACTGCCCGTGGTGCTCCAAGCCCGCGGGCAGTACGACAACGTCACCGATCACGACGCCGCAATGGCGGTGGCGGCCGAGTCGCTCATCGACCGGGAACTGCTGATCGGCGACGCGGTCCACCAGGAACTCGAAGACCGGCTGTTCGCGCTGTATCGACCGCACTGGGTGATCGCGCTGCGGCTGCACGTCGACGGTCAGGTGAGTCGCATGTGTCTCGCAAAGGGCGATGATCTCGTCACCATCGCCCTGCGCGGGCCGCAGTCCTACGTGATCGACGAAGCCGGCGACGACCTGCCCGGCCCGGTGATCGCGGCGCTCGGCGCGGCCGACCCGCTCGATATCACCGGAATGAACGCGCCCACCGAACAACTCGTCCCGATCTTCGACGACACCGGCGATGCGACGGCGACCGCCTCTCGACTCGCCAAAGTCGGTACGCCGCCACGGGATGCGAAAACGTTGGCGTCCGCGATGGTGCAGATTGACTCACACGCCGAGATCGTCGGTGTGGTGTACGGCGACGGCACTCGCGATGTCACGGACAACCACATCGCGGTTTACAACACTCGAGGTGGGCGACTCATTGCGACCGCGAGTAGGTCTGATGATGGGGTGAAGTGGACGTCGCTTGCCACTGGGACCACGGGGCGGTTGCGGACGGCGTTGCAGGACTTGATTGATTCGTTGCCGGAGCGGGACGAGTTTCCGTTGAAGCCTGAGCAGGGGTAGTCGTTCTCGGGCGGTAGTTGCGGGGCTTGTCGGGTGAGGTGTGGGGGTAGTTGTGCGGGGAGTCAAACGCGGCTGGTAACCGTGGATCGGCGGGAGAGAATTGGTTGCCGGGTCCGTCGGGGTGAGGCGGATGGTTACTGACCCTCCATCGGGCGGTAGTCGAATGGTTGCCGGG
>NZ_BDAY01000018.1 GCF_001612685.1 Nocardia altamirensis NBRC 108246 | reverse complement strand
AGGGCCTGCGGACTTTGATGGCGGCTTCCAGTGCGCGGGACACGGCTGCCCGCGATACGCCTACTTCGTTGGCGATGCCGGGGGTGGGCCAGGATTCGTCGGCGAGTACCAGGATTTCGGCGAGTTGCTCGACCGGCAGGTTCGACCACCGGCGGCGGACGATTTCACGGGCGATGGCCGAGATTTCGTTGTCCTCGTCGAGGATGTCTTCGTCGTCTTCGTCGTCCAGGTCCTCGTCGTCGAGTTCGGCGACGGGGGGTGGTTCGGGGACGACGCGGGTGGCCGCGGCCACTCGCACTGGCTCGGCAGGTCGGGCGGGCTCGAGGCGCGGTCGAGGCCCGGGCGGGGCGAGGACCTCGTCGAACACCAGCTGTTCGATCTCGGCATCGCTGATGCGACCGGCGCTGGCGGCGGGCGACTTGCCCCGTGCGGTGGCAGGCCGGGAGCCGGTGTCGCCCGAGATCGCCTGGGCTACGGTGTCGGCGATCGTCGCGGCAGCCTTGCGAATGGGGTCACCAGGGTGAGGCTCCTGTGGCTCGTCGCCGAGCGGGGTGTCCGCCGCAGCGGTGGGTTCGGTCCGTTGCCGCTCGCGCGATGCCTCACTCAGCGGAAACTGCTGGACAGTATTATTTTTCGGCCCGGCGCTCCCATTCGTCGACAGCACCCGCCCGTTCGCCGCATTGCCATTAGTTGGCGCGCCGTCACCGGATACCCCGTTGTTCCAGCGGCCATTCACCGATGCGCGCCCCTCCCCGGTGCGGCCATTCGCTGCGGTGCGCTCATCTCCGTTGTGATCGCTAGTTGCGGCGCGGTCGCCCCCGTTGTGGCCGTTGGTTGCGGCGCGCTGGTCTCCGGAGTGGCCGTTGGTTGGCGTGCGCTCATCTCCGTTGTGATCGTTGGTTGCGGCGCGGTCGGCCCCGTTGTGGCCGTTGGTTGCGGCGCGCTGGTCTCCGTTGTGGCCGTTGGTTGGGGTGCGCTCGTGTCCGTTGTGGCCGTTGGTTGCGGCGCGGTCGCCGCCGTTGTAGCCGTTCCTTGCGGTGCGTGCGTCGGGCGTCGCCGACGCTTCGTCGACGACGAATGCCATGCTCGGCGGCGCCTGCACATCGTCCCTGTCCGTCCTGCCATTTGGCTGATCGAACGGAAATGGCTGCACGGCATGCCCATTGGTCGAGGAGGCACCGTCGTGCTGCGTGCCGTGGGCAGTTATCGGCAGCGGATGCCCGTTGGCGGCCGAGAATGGCTGAGACACTGGATCGTTGGAGGTGTGCTGGTCCGACTCGACGGCGATGAGCTCGTCCGCGAGGCGACGGCCTTCACCTGGTACGAAACGCGCGGCGTGGCCGTTGGCCGTCGGGTGAGCGTCTTCCGTTGGCTGGCTGGTGTGCGAGTGCCCATTGGTCTGGTGGGCGGTATGCCCAGACGCTGCCGCCCGACTGTCCGAGAACGACTGTCCCGGATGCCCGTTGGTCGCGTTCTTGTCGCTTGTCGCGGGTTCGTCGGACGGCTGCTGCGCGGTGTCAGGTGGGAACGACCGGCCCGCATGCCCGTTGGTCACTGCGCTGGCGTCTTCCGTTGGCTGGCTGGTGTGCGAGTGCCCGCTGATCTGCTGGGCGGTATTCCTAGACGCTGCCGCCCGACTGTCCGAGAACGACTGTCCCGGATACCCGTTGGTCGCGTTCTTGTCGCTCGTCGCGGGTTCGTCGGACGGCTGCTGCGCGGTGTCACGCGGGAATGACCGGTCCGCAAGTCCGTTGGCCGTTGCGCGGGCGTCTTCTGATGGCTGGCTGGTGCGAGGCGAATGTCCGTTGGTCCGGTGGGAGATGTCGTCAGGGAACGCCTGCCCCGCACGGCCATTGGCGGCGTCTTCGATGCTGGTCGCGGGCTCGCCCGGCAGCGGGTGCATGAGGTGACCTGGAAGGGGCGAACCGGAATGTCCGTTGGTGCCGACGTTGTCGGTAGTCATTGGCTCGCCGAGCGACTGGTGCATGAGGTCACGGGGGAAGGTTCGACCCGCATGTCCGCTGCTGGCGACGTTGTCGGTAGTTATCGGCTCGCCGGGCAGCTGGTGCGCGGTGGTGTCCGAAAACGTATGCGCCGCGTGGCCGTTGGTCGTCGGGTGGGCATGCTCCGACACGGTGCGCGGGAACGCGGGGACGTGAGGGAGGTCGGTCGTGTTGGTGGAGAACGATGGCACCGCATGCCCGTTGCTTGCCGGAAGGTCGGCGTGCTCGAGCTGTTCCGCCGCGCCTGGATCGTGGTCGGATCGCGTTCCTGCCGGGGGCATACCCCGGCTCGCGTCGCCGTACGTCGGCGAAAATCGATCGTCCTCCGCACGGCCGAGCACCCACTGGTTGGTCGACATGTCGAGAGTCATCCCGATGCGCGCATCGCGTTCCGCGTTGACCCGGCGCACCGGCTCGTGGTCGACTACCGGCGCTCCGTCGATGAGCAGCGCGTACCGCGCGGAAACCCAAGCGTGCAACCAGATCACGACGCCGACCATCACGGGGGCGATCGCGTATTCGGCGGCGCGGCCGTAGGCGCCGGAGGCCAGATGTGGGCCTGCGTTGAGCGCGATGGTGGTGCCGAGCAGTGCGGTTTCGAAGAAGATCACCTTGCCGCGGGCCAGTTCGCGTCCCCAGCGGGCTGCGGTGGTCGCGGCGACCATGATGGTGATGATCGGGATCGAGATCATCGCTTCGATGCCGTAGCTCAACCAGTACAGCGGGTCGGACATGTCGCCGCTCGGCACCAGGTTGTGCTGCACGTTGACACCGGCCCACACCATGCCGAGCACGACGACGGCGATCAGTGCCCGCGACGACCATTCGGCCCGCTTATACAGCTGCGCCAGCCGCGCATCCTCGCTGGACACCCGCCGCCGGGCCGCGAGCGCTCGCCGATGCCAGCGCGCGTCTGCCTCGTCGGCTCGTCGAATGTTCGCCGAGCTCTGCCGGTCTCGCTTCTCGGCGGCCAGCTCTTCCTCGACCGCCCGCCGCCGCTGCTTGCGCCGCTGGGCCCGAACCCATTCCGCGAGTTCGCGTTCCGCCGCGATCTCCCCTTCGGACATCACCTCGAAAAGCGCGGAATCATGCTGCAGCGGCAATTTCCCGCGAGCTGTCTCGACCCGCTGCGCCAACGCGGCGATCTCGGAACTACCGGTCGATTGTTCGTCGCGCATCGCGAGCCTTCCCGGAGCAGATCGTCAGTCAGACCTACTTGCTCGAACATATGTGTGATCGGAGTGAGATTAGACCGACCGCAGTCCGAGGTCAATGCCGACGCTCGAAAACCCGTGCGAATATTCGGTTGTCCTCGGGTGATCTTGTGACACGCCGATTCGGGCAACCCGCCGCCGAGCCCGCGCATCGAAAACCGAAGGAATTCCGCTGGGAAGGTGACGAATTCAGGTCAGGGTGGTGTGCCACACGATGGCGGCGGCGAGCGCGCCCGCACCGTTGACCGACCAGTGCAGCGCTATCGGCGCGAGCAGGCTGCCGCTGCGCCGCCGCAGCCAGGTGAAGACGACTCCTGCGCCTGCGGTGGCGGCCACCGCGAGCAGAATTCCGATGACCTGACCGGCGACACCGCCGCCCACAAAGCCGGCGAGCCCACGATTACTACTGGTGAGGCCGAGCGAAGAGGCGATATGCCACAGCCCGAAAAGCAGCGATCCGGCAGCGAAGACGCCACGGACTCCGTAAACCCGGTCGAGCGTGCCGTGCAGCACGCCGCGAAACGCCAACTCTTCCGGTATCACCGTCTGCAGCGGGATCACGATCATCGAGGCAACCAGCGCACCGGAAATGGTCGCGTAGCGGTCGGCGAGAAAGAACGGCCGCGTGATCGGCAGCGCCGCCCCGATCGCGACCGCCGCGAGGACCACGCCGACGGCGCCGAGCGCGTAGAGCGTCCCGCGCCGCCAGTGCCTCGGTGAAAGACCGAGCTCATGCCAGTGCAGGCCGCGCCTGCGCACCAGTGCGAGCAGCACGATGGCCGCCACGGGCACGGTCACGATGCTGGCCCACGCGGTGGTGAAATGAGCGATCAGATTGGTGCCTGCCAAGACGACGACGACCACGGCCACATCGATATACGCATGCATTTTGTGGCGAGGCGGGGTCGCTTCCTCGAGGTCCTGTGCGAGCATCCCGCCTAGTGTACGGATCGGCGTCAAGGCCGCAGTTTGGTTGTCCATTTGCTCCCGCAGTACCCGAATTGGTCGGATCTATCGGTCTCACCGTGCCGCAGCACGCAACGCGTTAATCTGACTAGAACTTGTTTCAGCCGAAGGAGCCGCGCCCGGCGTGGCCTGAGCCACCGCGGCGGGCGCAACGGGTCGGCTGACCTTTCCGTGCGGTCAGCCGACCCACCCGTCCGGATCGCGCCAGGCCTGCAGGCTGAACGTGGTGTCGAAACGCCGCGGCTGCCCGCTGATCGGATCGGTGAACGCGAGCGACGCCGCAAGCAACTGCAGCGGCCGCGTGAAATTGTCGACCGGCTTATCGGTGAGCACCGGATAGAAATCGTCGCCGAGAATCGGGATGCCGAGGCTGTTCATATGCAGCCGCAGCTGATGGGTCCGTCCGGTCACCGGCCGCAACCGGTAGCGGCCGAGCCCGCCGCGCTGCTCGAGCAGTTCGATCGAGGTCTCGGCATTGGGTTCGCCCGCAACCTCTTGCGCCGCCAAGACATGCTTCTCTTTCACGATCCGGCTACGCACCACACGCGGCAACTCCAGATCGGGATCGAACGGCGCGATCGCCTCGTATTCCTTATTGACCGTGCGCTTGTGGAACATCGTCTGATAGGCCCCGCGCCGCGCCGGATTGATGATGAACAGCACCAGCCCTGCTGTCACCCGATCCAACCGATGCGCCGGAATCAGCTCGGGGAGCTCGAGGTCCTGGCGCAGCCGCACCAACGCGGTCTGCAGAATGTGCTGGCCGCGTGGAATGGTGGCGAGAAAGTGCGGCTTGTCCACCACGAGCAGGTCGTCGTCGCGGTGCACCACGGTGATGTCGAACGGCACCGGCGTCTCGGTGGGCAGATCGCGGTGGAACCACACCGCACCGCCGGGTGCGTACGGGGCGTCCGGCGCGATCGGACCGTCGAGGTCAACGATCCCGCCGTCGCGCAGCAGCTCATCGATCCGAGCCGGATCGACCCTTGGCAGCCGCTCGACCAGATGGTCGCGGATCGTCGCCCAATCACCGGCTTCCGGCAGCCGGAGCCGGGCCGGATCCAGGCCGTGCCGCTTGGGCAACGGCGGTTGCTGCCGCCTTCTCATCGGCATCGACCCTAGTCGTCGGCCCATCCGGACCGACGATGCGGCCGGTCAGTATGCGCGAACGGCGATGCCCGGGTAGTCGAGAACGAATCCGGACTCGTCTTAGGTGAGCGTGCTGGTGAAGTCGAATTCGGGTGCGGCGTACGCGAAGCGCTGCCGCGCACCGTCGTCCTCGATCCGGCGGTAGCGCTGCTCGAGTCGGGTCACCGTCAAGGTGTCGACATCGACATAAGCCGCGGGTGCCTCCGCGCTCTCGCCGATCTCGCACCCGAGCCGATGCACTGGGAAGGCGTTGGTCAGCGCCGACGCCGCCAGATCGACATCGAGACAGCCGTCGAGGCTGTCGAATCGGGTGCCGTCGACCGTCCAGATCCCCGTTCCGTCGGTGACCAGTTCGACCACGTGCTTGCCGTCAGGAGCGCGACTGGTCACCCTGGCGCGCCTGGTGTGCCATGACGGGTCGAGCGTGATCTCGTAGCCCACCGCGAACACCCGCCCGTCCTCGACCGCGGTGACCCATCCGTCGATCTGGATCCCGGCCGTGGTCACCGCCAGGAACGCGCTCTCGAAACCAACGCGTGCGTCGCGATGCTGCCACGCGGCCGTGGCGGGCGGCGGCTGGAACATCGCGTCCGATTCAGAAGCCGCGCAAGCGGTCCGGGCTGATCCGGACAACGGCGGAGTACTCGGTATAGAACTGGTCGGCGGTCATCGAGAGGCTCTTCAGTCCGCGGGCGTACTTCTCGGTGTAGGCGGCGATCTCGTCAGCAGAGGCGCCCGCTTCATCGACGCGTGCGGTGCCGGTGAGCACGACGACGTCACCGCCATACTTGGTGGCGTTCAGATTCAGCGAGACCCGCGGATTGCGGATCAGGTTGCGCACCTTCGCCTGGTCGGGCTGGCTGAACAGCAGGATCTCGTCATTGCCCCACTGGAACCAGACCGGGTTGGGCTGCGGAGTGCCGGAGCTGCCGACGGTGGTCAGCCAGATCACCTCTTCGCGCTGGAAGCGGTCGATCACCTTGGCACCGAAATCGGTGTCCGGGTCGACGACAGGGCCGAGGGAACGTTCGGATGCCGTTGTGGTCATAGCTGGGACAACACCACGGCACCCTGGCGGATTCCGATACGCGGATATCCGCCATCCCTGGTGGGTGACCGCCGCTGCCCGCGCCGCCGCCGCGCGGCACTGCCTCGGTGTGCGCATCGGCGGTCTACGGCGTAGCCCGCTCGTCGAGGACCATCCGCTTGGCCTCGACCAGCGTCCGCCTGGCCCGCCTGCGCATCCGGCACGCGTCGACACTGCAACTCAAATGCACTTGCATCGCGCGGTGTGCTTGTTCCGGCGTCAGTTCGCCGGGATCGACCGAACAGGACGCAATTGTGGAAATGATCTGTGTAACAAACATATTCGTGACTCCATGGCCAGTGTTTCCGTACGGAGGGAAATCTAGCTATGTCTCGGCGCTATCGGGCCTGGTTGCCTAGTCGTTCACAGAGCATTACCCAACGTGATGGGCGGCTGAAATCCTCGAGCCCTTAATTGTTTTCGCAGATGTCCGGGACAAGTCCGCAGTGCGACAACCTATTCGGCCGACGCGTGGGATTTGTCGAGTGGTTTCCAGCTATCGGACCGGCCCGCCGTGAATATTCCGGTACTTGGCGGCCGCGGCCGCGGTGTCCCCGTGGCCGATGCCGAGCGGATCCTGCAGGAACGCCATCAGGATGTCGTTGGTCGCGCGCTGTGTCTGCCTCGGCCCGCGAGAACCACCGATGAATTGGGCAACCAGGTGCCTGGCCGGGTCGGCGAGAAACCGCGGCGCGTCGGTGAAGCTGTAGTGGTTGGCCTCGGCGATCTCGTAGCGGAAGCCCGGCGCGCGCAGCCGATCCAGCAGCGCACGGTTGCCGTCCAAGTACTGCGCGGAGTGGCCGGTTTCCGAATGATCGCTCTCCAGCAACAGGAACGGTTTCGTCAGCGCCTGCTGGGGGAGGGTGCCATACAACGTCCCATCGATATTCGCGGCCGCCGTGAGACGTGGATCGCTCGCGAGTGCCGCGGCGGCGGTCGCGCCGCCGAACGAATGTCCGATGGCAGCAACATGTTCGGTGTCGAGGCGATCGGACAGTCGGGCGCCGAACCCGCCCGGCCGCCCGAGCTGATCTACCACGAAGCGCAGATCCGCCGTGCGGACATCGAGTTGCGCACTCATATAACGGGATTGGTCCGGATCATCGTCGAGAAAGCGCTGCTGTTGCGTCGCGATCGTGCCGTCGACCAGCTCCGTGACCGCCACCTCGTAGGGGTGATCCACCGCAAAAACGACGACACCCCGGCTGGCCAGATCGGCGATCAACCCGGTGTAAAAGCCGCGGGGAGCGCCGTATCCGGGCGAGAACAACACCACAGGCCAGCGCGCCCGGTCGGCACTGACCGGAACCCCGGTCCGCCCGTGCGTGTCGATCCGCCCGTAGCCGCGCATGAGGCATGCGGGCAACACCGTCACCTGCTCGGGTAGTCGATCCAGGCCGTCGAGGTAGGTCGATGGTGTTCCGGAAACCGCTGGGTCGGCGGGATACCACGCTTGCACAACGACATTGCGGTGGTCGTCGGCCGAATCCGTTGCGGTCTCCGATCGTTGCGGATCGACCAGGCGAAAGACCTCGGTCCCCACCGCATACGGGCCGGTCGGTCTCGGCAGGTTCGGCACCGGCACCAGCAGCCAGGCGATCCCGGCAACCACCACCAGAATCCCGACGCCGCCGCGGGCGACACCGACCCACCTGCGCCGCCAGGTGGACTGCCGATCTCGATCACGCTGCGCGACCACCAGCCCGGCGGCGCCGCAAACCAGTACATACGTCGGCGCGAACTGCCAGTAGAACCCCTCGACAATCCACTGAGCCACGCCTCCGACGGCGAGCACGGGCAGCAGCACGAGGGTGCCCCAGCGCGCGAGGCGCCGAGACGCTATCGCCGTCACCGCGTACGCGATGGCGCCGAGCGCCAGGAGAACATCCATGACCGACATGCGCCGCTGACCTTCCGCTCCGTGATCGGTTCGCCTCGGCTGCGCTGCCCGCTCCGAACCCGAGTACCAGCGTGCGGCACGGACCGGCGCCCGCGCGTCGACAGCAGGTCGCGACTGCGTCATCCAGCAGGATGACCCGCCGTAGTCCTTAGTAACTTAGGCTAACCTATCTTCTTGATCGGTTCTATGTGAGGATGGGCCCGATTCCGACGAGGCATCCCACGATGGTCGAGAGGCGACAACACATGACGGTGGAGGTCGAGCCGCTGCCTGCGGCGGAGACGGGGAACCGCCCAACCAAAGCGGCGGCCAAGGCGCTCAAACAGCAGGAAGCATTGGCGCGCAAGGAGATCCTCGCGCCGGTGCAGGGCATGCTGACGCTCGCGAGCGTCATCGTCGCGGTGGCTTCGGTGTGTACCGTCGTGCCGTTCGTGCTGATCGTCGCGGCCTGCCGGGAACTGCTCGCCGAGCAGGTCGACACCGATCAGGTCTGGCAGCTGGTCTGGGCTGCGACGATCATCCTCGTGATCCGCGGCCTGCTCCAGGCCGCCGCGCTGACCTGGGCGCATCTGGTCGACGCGGGATTCCAGCTGACGGTCCGCCAGGCGCTCGCCGCCAAGTTGACCAGGGTCCCGCTCGGCTGGTTCGGCGAGCGCACCTCCAGCGAGGTGAAGCGTTTCCTACAGGACGATGTCGAGGCGCTGCACTATCTGGTGGCGCACGCGCGGCTGGACTTCATCGGCGCGTTGGTCGTTCCGGTGGTCACCCTCGGCTATCTGGTCACCGTCGACTGGCGACTCACCCTGGTGCTGCTTATTACGTTGGCCGTCTACGCGTTCGCGCTGAGCAAGATGATGAACCAGGACGGCCGCGACCGGCTTGCCGTCTACACCCGGTGGGAGAAGCGGGTGCAGGAGGCCACCGTCGAATTCGTCGACGGCATTCAGGTGGTGCGCGCGTTCGGACAGGCAGGCAAGGCGCACAGCGTGTTCCAGGACGCGGTCGACAACCAGGCCCGCAGCTTCGACCGCTGGAAGACGCCGATGATCCGGCTGCAATCGGTGTCCGACATCGTGATCATGCCGGTGTTCGTGATGCTGGTGATCGTCCTTGCCGGACTCGGCGCAGTCCGGCTCGACTGGCTGGCCCCGCTCGATGTGCTGCCGTTCCTGCTGGTCGGACTCGGACTCGGCAGTGCGCTGATGAGTCTGGGTTACGGCGGACAGGCGCTGCGGACTGCGGGCGCCGCGGCGGTGCGACTACACGAGTTGCAGCAGACGCCCGAATTGGTGTCGGGTTCCGGCGACGCGCAGGAGCGGGACGACACACAAGCCGGTGTCGTCCGATTCGAGTCGGTGGCCTTCGGCTACCGGTCGGACCGCCAGGTGCTGCACGACGTCGATATAGCGCTGGCGCCAGGCACTCTCACCGCGCTGGTCGGCCCGAGCGGCTCGGGCAAGTCGACCCTCGCCAAGTTGCTGCCCCGCTTCTACGACGTCGACTCCGGTCGAATCGCCATCGCGGGACGCGATATTCGCGACTATTCGACCGAAGAGCTCTATCGCACGGTCGGTTTCGTCTTCCAGGACGTGCGGCTGATCCGCGGGACGATCCGGGACAACCTGCGCTTGGCCGACGAGAACGCCGACGACGCGGCGCTGGAGCGGGCAGCGCGCGCGGCCCAGATCCACGACCGCATCGTGGCGCTGCCGCGCGGCTACGACTCCGAGATCGGCGTCGACGCCAGCCTGTCCGGTGGTGAGGCGCAACGGCTCTCGGTCGCCAGGGCGCTGCTCGCGGACACTCCCGTGCTCGTCCTCGACGAGGCGACCGCCTTCGCCGACCCGGAATCCGAGGCGGCGGTGCAGGACGCACTCGCGGTACTTGTCGCAGGGCGGACGGTGCTGGTCATCGCGCACCGCCTGCACACCATCACCGGCGTCGACCGAATCCTGGTGTTGGAGAACGGCACCGTGGTCGAACATGGCGACCACCAGAGTCTGGTCCGCGCAGGCGGGACCTATCAGCGGCTGTGGGAAATCAACGAGGCGGCGGTCGGCGCGGTCTCGCTCATCGACACGAAGGCGGCGGAATGAGAGGCTCGATGATTCGCAAGGTTCTCGGGCTCGTCCCGGACGAGTTCGCCCCTCTGACACCGAAACTGCTCGCCGTGATCACGCTGCAGGCGCTGTGCCAGGCTGTCGCGTACCTCCTGCTGATCCCGGTGCTGGAGGCGCTGTTCGACGACGACCTCGGCCGGGCCGAGGTGTGGGTGCTGCTGATGGTGGCCGCCGTCGCCGGTGTCGCGATCTTCAGCTACCTGCAGGCGTCGACCGGGTTGCGGATGGCCGTCGGCATGCAACGCGGGCTGCAGACCAGGATCGGCGATCACCTCAACGCGCTGCCGCTCGGCTGGTTCGAAACCCACAGTGCCGGACCGCTGTCGCGGCTTGCCGTTGAGAATGTGCGCGAAATCCAGGGCGCCGTCGCGTATCTGATTGCCAAGGTGCTCAGCAGCATCCTGGTACCGCTTGCGGTAGCGGTGGGCATGCTGTTCATCGACTGGCGGATCGCGCTCACCATGCTGCTCGCAGCGCCCGTGCTCTTCGTGGTCAACAACCTCGCCAACCTGGCCTACAGCCGTTCCGACGCGCAGGTGCACGCTGCCGCCTCCGAGGCGGACAGCAGGGTGGTGGAATTCGCGCAGGCACAACCGGTCCTGCGCGCGTTCGGCGCGGTCGGTGCAGGCAATCGCGCGCTGGAGGCGGCGCTGCACCGGCAGCGGTCGGCATCCTCGCGGATGCTCTTCGCGTCCGTGCCTGGCTTGATCGTGTTCTCGCTGTTCGTCCAGGCTGTGTTCTTGGTGCTTGCCTACATCGTGGTGAGCCGCGCCACCGGCGGCGCGATTTCGGCGGCGGCGGCGATTGCGCTGATCGCAGTGAGTTCGCGGTTCATCGAGCCGCTGAATCAGGCTGCCCTGCTCGGCACCGGCTTGCGTGGTGCCGCCGCGGCCATCGATCGGGTGACCGAGTTGCTGGCCGAGCCGATGTTGCCCGAGGCAACCGCGGCGGTCACGCCGGGTGCTCCCTCGGTGGTCTTCGACAATGTGAGCTTCGGTTATCGGCCTGGCGAGCCGGTGGTTTCGGAGTTGACCTTCAGCGTCCCTGCGGGCACGACCACGGCGATCGTCGGGCCGAGCGGCGCGGGCAAGACCACGTTGTTGCGCCTGGCCGCGCGGTTCTACGACACCGACTCGGGCCGCGTGGTGGTCGGCGAGCACGACGTCAGGGATCAGCCGTCGGCGACGCTGCTCGACCAACTGTCGCTGGTCTTCCAGAACGTCTATCTCTTCAATCGCTCTGTGGCGGACAATATTCGGATCGGCAAACCCGACGCCACCGACGCCGAGGTGTGGCAGGCGGCCGAGGCGGCGCGCGTCGACGAGATCGTCGAGCGCCTGCCCGATGGGCTGAACACGGCGGTCGGCGAGGGTGGCGCGGCATTGTCCGGCGGTGAGCGGCAACGAGTTTCGATCGCTCGCGCATTGCTCAAGGACGCGCCGATCGTGCTGCTCGACGAGGCGACCAGCGCGCTCGACCCGCACAGCGAGGCGGTGGTCGTGCGCGGCGTGCACCAGCTCACCAGGGACAAGACGGTGATCGTTGTGGCCCACCGGCTGGCAACCATCGCGCACGCCGACCAGATCCTGTTTCTCGACGGCGGCCGGATCGTCGAACGCGGTACGCACACGGAGCTTTTGGCCGCGGGCGGGCGCTATGCCGACTTCTGGAACGAGCGCTCGCGCGCGTCGGGCTGGCGGCTGGAACCTGCCGCGGTCTGACAATCCTCGAACGAGAATGCCGCCCGTTACCTCAGGTAGCGGGCGGCGTTCGTCGTCGGTCCTCGCCCGCAAACGACGAAGTGCCCCGCATCATGCGGGGCACTTCGGTTGGTGCGCTGGCGAATCGGTGTCAGCAGCCCGTTCCGACGAAATTGCCGATGGTGCAGACCGACTCCTTGGTCAGCTTCCAGGTGCCGCCGACCTGGCGCCACGACAGCTCGAAGTACCAGGGCTCGTAGCCATCGGTCGAGGTCAGCAGCCTGGCGTTGACCAGGTCGCCGTCGACCGTTACCGGGCCGACGACGTCCCAGCGCCAGCTCGCGGGCGCGATCGCGATCAGGGCGGCGGCGCGGTCGAACGCGCCGAGGCCTGCCTCGCCGTTCTCGAGCTCGGCGGCCCTTGTTGCGCGCGGGGCGTTCACGTTGAAGAGGATGGCCACTTTGGCACGCAGTTCGCCGGTGCCCGGCGCCTTGGCGTGTAGCGGAGCGACGAGCGGGGCGGCCTGGGCGACCGTGCTGGTGGCAACGGTGCCGAGCGTGCCGGTCAGGACCGCGGCGGCCACCGCGATGGCACCGAGGGTCTTGCGGCTGGTTCCGTTCATCTGTTCATTCCAATCATTCGTGTAGAGCGCGCACACATGGTCGGGTCGAACGCGCCCTCCCACTGTAAGGTAAGGCTATGCAAACTAGACCACGGGTTTGCTGAAATATGGCCGTGATCCTTGGCACCGCAGTCGGTACATAGGTTAGGCAACCCTATTTTGTTGGGCTACCCTGATCGGGTGCGGGCTTGCCGCGGGATCGAGGAGTGACAGCAGTGACGGAGTCAAGGCAGCGGGGGAACGGGGTCGATGCGGTCGCCGGAGTGACGGTGACCACCGACGAGGTCCGCGACGCGGTTGCCACGCAACTCGGCATCGCTACGGTCGACATCGCCGACGAGGCGGACCTGATCCAGCTCGGCCTGGATTCCATTCGCACCATGAAGCTGGCGGGCGCGTGGCGCAAGCGCGGCTACGACGTCAACTTCGCCGCGCTGGCCGCGGCGCCGACGGTCTCGGACTGGCGCAGAATCCTGCTGGCCGGTGCGCCCCCCGCCGCGGCCGATGCCCCAGCCATGGAGCCCGAAGCTGCACCCGCACCGGATGATTCCGCGCCGTTCCCGCTGGCCACCATGCAACACGCCTACTGGATCGGCCGCGCCGACGAGCAGGAACTCGGCGGTGTCGCCGCACACCTCTACGTCGAATTCGATGGCGGCCCTATTGATCCGGATCGGCTGGAACGCGCAGTGGCCGACTTGGTCGCGGCGCATCCGATGCTGCGCACCCGCTTCCTGCCGGACGGCACTCAGCAGACGATGACCGCGCCGGGGCGGAGCGTTTTCGCGGTGGTCGACCTTCGCGGGCAGACCGAGGGCGCCGTCGAGCAATCGCTGGAGCACCTACGCGATCAGAAAACTCACCAGCGCTTGGCGATCGAGGACGGGCAGGTCTTCGATGTGACACTCACCCTGCGCGACGACGACCGGACTCGCCTGCATCTCGACGTCGACATGCTGGCAGGCGACGCGATGAGCTACCGGGTGCTCGTCGGCGATCTCGCCGAGTTGTACGGCGGCGCAACGCTGCCCGCCGAGACCTATAGCTATCGCCGGTACCGCACCGAGCGCGCCGTCGACACTGCCGCGTACGAGCGCGACCGGCAGTGGTGGCAGCAGCGCCTGCCCGAGTTGCCGGGCGCTCCGGAGCTGCCGACCACCCCCGTCGGCGAGCGAGCCGAGCCGAATCGCACTGTCCGTTACGACTATTGGCTGGCGCCGGAGTCGAAGCAGCGACTGCTCGCCGCCGCCCACGAGCGCGGCATCACCCCCGCGATGGCACTGGCCGCGGTGTTCGCCGAGACCATCGGCGGCTGGTCGGCGCAGAGCCGGTTCTTGTTGAATGTGCCACTGTTCCATCGCGAACCGGTACATCCGGGCATCGACCGGGTCGTCGGCGATTTCACCTCATCGATCATGCTCGACGTGGACGTCACCGAGAACGTGACGGTCGCAGAACGGGCGATGGCGTTGCAGCGCAGCATGCACGACAAGGGCGCGCACGCAGCATATTCCGGGCTGGAAGTGCTGCGCGATCTCGGCAGGCATCGCGGCGAACCGGTGCTCGCGCCTATCGTGTATACGAGTGCGCTCAATCTGGGCGAGCTGTTCGCCGAGTCGGTCACCGACACCTTCGGTGAGCCGGTGTGGATCATTTCGCAGGGTCCGCAGGTGCTGCTCGACGCACAGGTCACCGAGGTCCGCGGCGGGCTGCTGCTCAACTGGGACGTCCGCGAAGCCGCCTTCCCCTCTGGCGTGATCGACGCCATGTTCGCCAGCTACACCGAGGCGATCGCCCGGCTCGGCGAGGGTGCGGCAGGCTGGGAAGCCGAAGCGCCGGTGCGACTTCCGGTGGCGCAGGCCGCAGTCCGGGCGACCGTGAACGCCACCGACGGACCTGTCAGCGGGCGCTGTCTGCACGAGGGTCTGTTCGAGTATGCGCGGACAACGCCCGACGTGCCTGCTGTGCTGTGGACCCGCGATGGCGTCGGTGGTGGCTTGACCTACCGGAAACTCGCCGCACAGGCGCTCGCGGTCGCGGGTGCGTTGCGCGACAACGGGGTCGAACCCGGCGCCACGGTGGCGGTGCAGCTGCCCAAGGGGCCGGACCAGATCGTCGCGGTCCTCGGTGTGCTCGCCGCCGGTGCCGCTTATGTGCCCATCGGATTCGATCAGCCGGCTGCGCGCCGGGCGGAGATCTTGCAGACCGGTGATGTGGTCGCCGCGCTCACCGTCGCTGGCGCCGACATGGGTCCGCAGGTGCGGTGTGTGCCGATCGATGCCGCGCGCGACTATCCGAATCCCTTGTCCGAGGCGGTGATCCCGGACACCGGCGCCATTGCCTATGTGCTGTTCACCTCCGGCTCGACCGGCGTGCCGAAGGGTGTCGACGTTCCACACCGTGCCGCGATGAACACCATCGACGCGGTGAACGACTGGTTCGAGGTCGGTCCCGCTGATCGGGTGCTCGGCCTGTCCGCTCTGGAGTTCGACGCCTCGGTCTACGACATGTTCGGGATGTTCTCGGTGGGCGGATCGGTGGTCGCGCTCGACGCGGCTCAGCGGGCCGAGGCGACGTCCTGGGTGGAACTGCTTCGGCAACAACGGGTTTCGATCCTCAACTGTGTGCCGGCCATGCTCGACATGGTGTTGGAGATCGGCGGCGACGAACTGGGTGACTCGCTGCGTGCGGTGACCCTCGGCGGTGACTGGGTCGGTGCCGATCTGGCTCGCAGGCTGGCCCGTCAGGTGCCGGGTTGCCGGTTTTCGGGTCTGGGCGGTGCAACCGAGACGGCCATTCACAACACCATCTGCGAGGTTGCCGACCCGCCGGCAGACTGGGCGACGGTGCCTTTCGGTGTGCCGCTGCGCAATGTGCGCTGCCGGGTCGTCTCCGCCGCAGGCCGGGATTGCCCGGACTGGGTGCCTGGTGAATTCTGGGTGGGCGGAGCAAACGTGGCCGCCGGCTACCGCAACGATCCGGAGCGCACGGCGCAACGATTCGTCGAACATGAAGGCTTGCGCTGGTATCGGACCGGTGACATGGCGCGGTACTGGCCGGACGGCACCATCGAGTTCCTCGGCCGGGCCGACCATCAGGTGCAGATCCGTGGCTATCGGGTTGAGCTCGGCGAGGTCGAGACCGCGCTGCGGACGGCGCCGGGGGTGCGTCACGCCGTCGCCGCCGTGGTGGGCGAGAGTTCGCCGAAACTGGTTGCGGCAGTGTCCGGTGCGACCTGTCTTGCCGCCGACATCGTCGCCACGGTGTCGGAGTTGCTACCCGGCTATATGATTCCGACCCGGATCGAGCTCCTCGAGCAGATGCCGTTGACCGGCAACGGAAAGCTGGACCGGCGGGCCGTGATCGCGCTGCTGGCACCAGCGGCGGCTGACCTGACCGACAGCCGGCCGCGCACCGATGTGGAAGCCGCGCTTGCCGATATCGTCGGCGGCGTACTCGGTGGCGGCACCATCGGTGTGCACGACGACTTCTTCGAGCGTGGCGGTGATTCGGTGCTCGCAACCACGGTCATTGCCAGGGTGCGTGAGTGGCTCGACGCGGACCACGCATTGGTCGCCGATATTTTCGCGGCACGGACCATCGCGGGACTCGCGCAACGCCTGGAGGCCAAGGATTCTCGGTTGCCGCAGGTGGCCAAGATGTACCTCGAGGTGGCCGCGATGAGCGACGACGAGGTGCTGGCACAGACCTAGGAGGAAGGCCGGGGGTGCCTCGCTCGGTGGGCGAGGCACTGTCGAACTACTTCCAGTAGGGCAGGTACTTCATCGAGGATTTGGGTAGTTTGTGTGTCGTCTTGAGCGTCTTGGCGATGGATCGAGTGGTGTTGCCGTCGCAGCACGCCCACGCGAAATTGTCCTGCGCGCACTCGATCTCGTGCGCCTGCTCGCGCAGTAGCCTGCCGTTGTCGATGCGCTGCAGCCAGGTCACCTGGTGGTGCGGCTTGTTGCGCACCGGCAGCGAGGTGTCGGATTCGTGCTGCCATTCCAGCCAGACCCGGGCCGGGGTGTCGCCGATGGCATCGAGCAGCGAGTTGATCGCGGGCAGCGAGGCGGTGTCGCCGAAGATCACATACTCGGCCGGATCGGTCTCGGGCAGTTGGAAATCCGAGCCGAGGACGGAGACCTCGAGCTCGTCGCCAACGGCGGCGCGCTGTGCCCATGCACTGGCCGGACCGCCGTGCAGCGCGAATTCGATGAAGAAGTGGTCGTTCTCGGGATCCTGATCGACCAGCGTGTACGGGCGGTGGTGCAGCTTGTCGGTGGCGGCGTCGGGAATCCAGAGCCGGACGAACTGGGTGGGGTGGGCCGGGTGGTCGGCGAGCAATCCGCCCGCGGCGAACCCGATACGCAGGTACTTCTCGGTGACGTTCTCGGTCGAGGTCACGCGCAGTCGGTAGTCGTCGGCGCGCCACATCTTCATGATGACGCCGTTCGTTCCTTTGCCCATGCCATTAGGTTAGCCTAAGTATATTTGGAAGTCTTGCGGTGGCGTCGATTCGACGGGGGGTGGCTGTGCGCTGGCTCGGAAGTTGGATAGGAGAAACCGGTGGACAGACTCCTGGTGGTCGGTGCAGGTCCGAAGGCCATGGCCGTCGCGGCGAAGGCGCACGTGCTGCGCGAACTGGGTTTGACCGCGCCGCGGGTGACCGTGGTGGAACCCCATGCGGTGGGTGGCAATTGGCTGCCGAGCGGTGGCTGGACCGACGGTAGGCATCGGCTCGGCACCAGCCCGGAGAAGGATGTCGGCTTCCCGTACCACTCGACCTGGTCGCGCGGGAACAGTCACGCGATCGACCGCGCGATGATGGCGTTCAGCTGGACGTCGTTCCTGGTTGAGCGGGGCACCTACGCCGAGTGGGTGGACCGTGGCCGTCCGCATCCGCAGCATTACGTATGGGCCAAATATCTGCAGTGGGTCGCGAAGAAGTCCGGCGTCGAACTCGTACGCGGTTCGGTGCGTACGATTTCCGGCGCGGCCGACGGCTGGCTGGTCTCGGTGGTCGACGCGGACGGCGCGGCGACCGAGATCGCGACCGACCGGCTGATGATCACCGGGCCCGGCCAGAGCGGCCGCGCGCTGGCCGAGCATCCGAAGGTCTTGAGCATCGCGAAGTTCTGGGATCTGGTCGCCCGCAGGCGATTACCGGTCTCCTCCCGCGCCGCGGTGATCGGCGGCGGCGAAACCGCGGGCTCGGCGATGGACGAGTTGGTCCGCCACGATGTGCTGACCGTCTCGGTGATCTCGCCGGGCGCAACGATCTACACCCGTGGCGAGAGCTACTTCGAGAACACGATGTACAGCGACCCCGCCAAGTGGCGCGCGCTCAGCCTCCAGGAACGGCGTGATGTGGTCCGGCGGACCGACCGCGGCGTCTTCTCGGTGCGGGTGCAGGAGAGCCTGCTCGGTGACAGTCGAGTGCATCACCTGCAGGGCCGAGTCGTGCGGGTCGCCGGGCAAGGCGAGGGGGTCGCGCTCACGCTGCGCAACGAGCAGCGTTCGGATCGGGTGCACGCCTTCGACCTGGTGGTCGACGCCACCGGTGGCGAACCGCTGTGGTTTCTCGAGATGTTCGACGCGGACGCGGCCGATCGGGTCGAGCTCGCGCTCGGTGGGCCGATCACCATGGATCGCCTCGAGGCGTCGATCGGTCACGATCTCGCGGTGTCGGGGCTCGACGCCAAGCTCTATCTGCCGAATCTGGCAGGCCTGGCGCAGGGGCCCGGATTTCCGAATCTCAGCTGCCTCGGCGAGCTTTCGGATCGGGTGCTGGCCTCCGGGCCGAGCAGCGCGCGGGCGGCAGCGAGGTCGACCACCACGACCGCTGTTAGCTAGGCTAGGCTAGCCTTACTCTCGACAAGGATGGGGCTCGGTTCATGCGCATCGTATCGTTCGGTTTTCAGACCTGGGGCCGCAAGACCCTGCAGGCGCTGATCGACTCGGAGCACGAGGTGGTGCTCGCGGTCACCCATCCGGCGAGCGCGCAGTCCTACAAGGCGATCTGGTCCGACTCGGTCGAGGAACTGGCCAGGGAGCACGGCATCCCCGTGCACCTCACCGAGCGGGCCGACGCCGCGACCATCGACCTGGTCAAGCAGGCCGAGCCGGACGTCATCGTGGTCAACAGCTGGTACACCTGGATGCCGCCGGAGCTGTATCAGCTGCCGCCGTTCGGCACGCTGAACCTGCACGATTCGCTGCTGCCGAAATTCACCGGCTTCTCACCTGTGTTGTGGGCGTTGATCAGCGGCGCGCCCGAATTCGGCCTTACCGTGCATCGGATGGACGAGCAGCTGGACACCGGCGACATCCTGGTGCAACGCTCGCTGCCGATCGGGCCGACCGCGACCGGCACCGAGCTCGTCGAGGCGGGCATGGAGCTGATTCCCGGCGCGCTGCACGAGGCGCTCAGCGCGCTCGAAGCCGGAACGGCGAACTGGCGGCCGCAGGACAAGACCGCGCGCACCTACTTCCACAAGCGCTCGGATCGGGACAGTCGCATCGACCTGTCCTGGAGCGCAGTCGATTTGGAGCGCTTCGTGCGCGCGTTATCGGCGCCGTATCCGCGCGCGTTCAGCTACTACCGGGGCGAGCGGATCGAGATCCTGGCCGCCGAGGTGTCTACCGCCAGATACGGCGGCACCGTGGGCCGGGTGGTGGTGCAGGAGGGCGGCGGCGCCGTGGTGTGCGGTCCCGACCCGATTCGCGGAAACAACAACGGGCTGGTGATCACCCGGGTGCGCACCGCGGACGGGACGGAGCACTCGGGTGCCGAGTTCTTCACGCGCGGTGGATATCTCACCGACGTGCCGGAGTAAGCAGGGGGAGCGGTGTTACTTGCGTTGACCGCCGAAGATCGGCGGCGAGTACTCGGCGAATGGTCGACCGGGGTGGAACTGTCGGAGGTGCCGGGCATCGCCGAACTGATCCGGCGCGGCCGCAGCATTCCCGGCATGCGCACCGCGATTCGGTACGGCGCCGAGACCCGCACTTACGGTGAACTTTTCGGGCAGCTCGACCGGGTGGCACCGCACGCGACAACGCACGGTGCGCTGGTCGATCAGCTGATCCGCTCGACGCCGTTGCTCGGCAACCGGGATGTCGCAGGGAGCGCGATGCACGCCGTGATCGCCGCTGGGCACGCTGTCGTCGGCGCTGGGCAGGCGGTGGTCAATGCCGTCCATGCGGTGGTCGGGGTCGGGCATCCGACAAGCGGAACCAGGCCTGCCACGGCAGGCTTCGCACTGGCCGCGGCCATCGCCGATCGCCGCGCGGTGGCGGCCGAACAGCGCTGCAGGCCAATCGATCCCGCGCTCCGCGCGGCCGATGTGCGCCTGCTTGCCGCTGCATGGAACGCCACCGATACCACGGTCGAGCTGCTTGCCGCCCTCGCCGACGGCGCGACGTTGATCGTCGCCACCCCGGCGCAGCTGGCGGATCCGACCGCGCTGGTCGAGCTCATCGAGGCCTACCGGGTCACCCACGTCGTTGCCACACCGGCCACGGTTGCTCGGATCGCGGCCGACGCGGGCATGCTGCCGACCGTGCGGCGCTGGGATGTGACCGGAACCGCCACGACCCCAGGACTTTCCGCGCGACTCCAGGCCGTTTCGGCAGGCTCGGTGACCACCATCTGCTACACCGCGCCCGTGTACGCGGGCGCAGTGGCCCGCGGCCCGCTCGACGACACCGGGCGCACCCGCCCGATCCCCGGAGCCAGGGCGCTGGTTCTCGACGAAGCACTGATGCCGGTGCCGCCCAATGTGGTCGGTGACATCTACATCGGCGGCGCAGCCCTCGACGTGGAGAACTCGGATGCCGCACACCGATTCGTGGACGACCCGTTCGAGCCTGCCGCCCGGCTGTTCCGCACCGGCGATCGAGCGAGCTGGACCCCGGAGGGTTGGCTGGTCGTGGCCGAGGCGCTCCGCTTCGCGGTTGCCTAGTCCCCCGACCTACCTCTGTTGACCTGCTGAATGCCGAGCTGTCCGAGGAGAATTCCCCGGACAGCCCGGCACGGTCCACCAGGCGGTCTCGACCTACCTTCTAGTCACGCACGGCGGCGAAGATCCGCTGGTCGAGCGGGTGCAACGGATGATCCGCCGTCGGCAGCACGAGCATCGGCGTGAAGCCGGCCGCGACGAGCTGACTTTGCCACTCGTCCTCGGTGAGGAAGATCCGCGCGCCGGCCCGGATATCGTGTTGCCCGGGATGCGGCTGACCCGGCGCGGGCGACATGAGGAACTTCATCGACGTCAGCACCGGATAGGTGGCGCGGCACGCCTCGATGAAGACGACTGCGCCGCCGGGATCGAGTACATCGTGCAGCGCACGCAGTGTCTGCCCGATGTGCCGTGCGTTGTGCAGCACATTGGCGCCGAGCACCAGGTCATAGCGTGCTTCCGCCGCGAAACCGTCGTTCATGTCGACGATTCCGTAGCGCATCCACGGATAGTCGGTGAACCGTTCCTGTGCCGCGCCGAGGAAGTACGTCGACAGATCGGTGAAGTGGTAGTCGACCGGCAACCCGGACAGGCCGGCCGCCACCTCGGTGGTCGTGCCACCGATGCCTGCTCCCAGTTCCAGGATGCGCACCGGCGAGCGGTCCCGCTCGATCCGCGCCGCGATGCCGGAAACTACTTCGCGGGCAGCAAGATTGAGGTATCGGCTGATGATGTTCTCGCGATAGGCGGCCTCGGCGGTGAGCATGTCGCCGTCGGGAAACAGCAGTTCCTGCACGCGCACCCGGTCCTGGGCGAGCGCCGTCAGCTCCTCGTCGCTGCGCTGCAGGAAGGTCGCGAATTCGACCGAGTACCCGAGATCGGCGCACACCGTGAACAGGTCCGGCCGGGTCGGTGTCGGCACCGCCCCGGCAACCCGATAGCCGTGACTCGGGTCGGCGGCGAGGCAGCCGTGCTCGGTGAGCACGCCGAGCCAGCGGTTCAACAACCAGCGGTGCCGCGGCGTGAACTCCAGACGCGTCATGATGTCGTCGACGGTGTGTGCGGCTCCGTCGCCGAGTGCCGGATCCAGCGTCCGTACCATGGCACGCAACCCGAAGAGGTCCAGATCGCTTCGGGCGGAGCGGATCTGAGCGGCATCCAGGTCGGCCGGTACCGCGTGCTCGGCCGTTTGCCGTGCCCGCTCGGCGATGTCCGCACGGGTCGGTACCGCCGATGGACGGGCTGCCGCCGGTGTGATCGGACTCGGTGCCGGTACCGGGGTGGCCTGCGCCGCGGCCTCCGACCGGCGCGGCTGCCCCGGTGACCGCACCTGCACCGTGCGCACGATCTCATCGACCGACGCTCCGCCGAGCAACTCGGTGACCGGCACGTCGTGGTCGAACGCCGCCTTGACCCGCCGACGGAAGTCGAGGGCCTGCAAGGAATCCAGGCCGATCGCCACCAGCGGCCGGGTGGTGTCGATGGTGGTGATGTCGTCGACACCGAGGACGTCGGCAAGCAACCGGGTCATCCGTTGCGGCAACTCGGCCTGCTCGACCGTCGCCCGGTCGGCGGCAATCGGTTCTGCCGCCGCGGCCGCGGCCGCCGAGGCCGCCAACGTGGACAGCACCGGACCGTAGCCGTAGGCGCCGAGCACGGAGTGTCCGACAGCCCAATCGAATGCCGCGACAACCGCATTGCGACGCAACCCACCCAGTCCAAGGGTGATGGCATCCGCAGAGGGCATGGGAAGGTAGCCGACGGCTGCCAATTGTGCTGCATCGGAAGAACTTTGATTCTGATAGACGCCCCACTGCCCCCACTGCACCGAGACGCAGTCGGTACCCTCGGCCCGCACCCGGTGCGCGAGCGCGTCGAGCATCCGATTGGCGGCCGCGTAGACGATCTTGCCGCGACCGCCGAGTGTCGCCACGAGCGAGGAGCACAGCACCACCTGGCAGTCGTCCGCGCGGTCCAGCGTGTCGAGCACGTTCGCGATGCCGACAAACTTCCCACGCAGCGCAGGGAGCACCAGTTCAGGGGTGATGTCCGACAGCTCGACCGCAACGATGTCCGAATAGTCGGCGGCCGCATGAATGATCAGATGTGCAGGCGCATCACGAGTTTCGTCTGCCAGCAGGCGCGCGGCGGCCGCGTCGCCGACATCGCAGGCGACCACCCGGATATCGGCGGAGCCGGACTCGCGAATCCGCGCCAACCGCTCGGTGACCGCCGGGCTCGCCCCCGACCTGCTCACCAAGGTGATCCGCCGCGCATGGTGTTGCGCGAAGTGGGCGCAGAATTCGAGTCCGAGGCTGCCGGTGCCACCGATGATGACGATGTTCTCGGGCCTGCTTGCGTGCAGGACCGTCTGGTCGGCCTCGATGAGCCGCTTGGCATACAGACCGGCGCCCCGCAGTGCCAGCTCCGATTCGCCCGCAGTGTGCAGTGCCATGGTGATCGCGGCGGCCGCGGCTGTCCCCGTTTGTTCCGGAGCCAGATCGAGATGGCGGAACGCGACGCCGGGATGTTCGGTGCCGACACAACGGAAGCCGGCACTGGCCGCGGCGTAGACCGGATGCGGCGGTGCGTCGTCGGGCAGCACCGCCTCGCCGCCGACGGTCACGAGCCAGCAGGTGGTGACGTCGTCGGTCAGTCCTGGCCACCACCGCCGGGTGCCGAAGAAGTCCGCGGTCGCGTCCGCGGCGGCGGCAGCAGTGGCGTCCGGCAAGCCGGGAAGCAGGATGACGAGAGTGTCGAGACCGTCTCGGTCGCTCTCGGTGTGCGCGTCGATCAAGCGTGCTGTCGCACCGTGATCGACCGCTTCGGCGCACAGCCCAGCGGCCAGTTCGGCACACTCACCGGTGTGGTCGATGATGCCGATCCGACGTGGCGATACCAGTGAGCGCCGAACCAGCCTGGTCCAGTCCTCGACGACCAACTGGGTAGTGGCCGTGCTCGTTTCGGCAACGGGCTCGACGACGGGGGCGGCAACCTCGGGGACTGCGACGGTGCCGGGTCGAGGGGCGCCGGAGTTGTACGGCAGCCACAACGACACGTCGTTCATCACGACATTCGGAAAGTCGCGCAGCGGGAGTCGCACGGCGCCAGGAGATTCCACGCGCAGGCTGTCCCACCGATAGTCCAGGTCGTTGACGGCGAGCAGCGCGAGATTCCTGGCGAATTCACCGAGGTCGGCTGCGGTTCGGCTCGAGGTGCCGACAACCAGTGCATTCTGGTCGGATGCGCAGGCGCTCAGGTTCTCCTGGATCGACAGCTGCAGCGTCGGATGGTCGGCAAGCTCGACGAAGGTGTCGATCTGCTTGGCCGCCGCCGCCGCGATGGCCTTGTCGAATCGGACGGTGTTGCGGAGGTTCCAGAACCAGTACTCGCCGACCGGCAGGTCCGTGGTGATCGAGTCACCGAGCGTGGCTCCGAGACAATCGATCTCGCTGTCGAGGAAGTATTCGTTGGTCAGCTGCCGCCGCACCGCGTCGCGGACGTCGTCGCGAAACTCGTTGACCAGGTTGGTGTGTGCCGGATAGCGCACGCGAATCACTCGCGCGAAGGTGCCGCGATCGGCGAGGGTGTCTACGATGTCGTGCACCGTGTCGCGCTCACCGGAGATTCCCACCATGTTCGGTGCGTTGATCACCGAGACCTGTGCCCACCCCGACCGGCGCGTGAGTAGTGCTTCACACTCGTCGCGGTCGGCGGCGACCACTGCCATCGCGTAGGTGTCGGAGGAGATCTTCTCGACGGCGCGCGCCCTGGTGCCGACGATGAAGGCCGCGTCGGCCAGCGTCATCTTGCCCGACACGTAGGCGGCCGCGATCTCGCCCTGGCTGTGCCCGATGACGGCGGTGGGCACGATGCCGACCGCCTGCCACATCGCGGCAAGCCCGACCATCTGCATGAACAACGCGGGCTGAACCACCTGTGCGCTGTCATCGGCCGGAACATGCTCGTCCAGTAGATATTTCAGCGGTGACTCACCGAACAGCCCGTGGAACGTTTCGTCGCAACGATCCACTGCGGCGCGGAACGCGGGTATGGACTCGTAGTAGAGCCTGCCCATGCCTGGGCGCTGGCCGCCCTGTCCGGGGAACACGTAGGCCAGCGAGCGGGCAATGGCCGGTGCGGTCGTACGCACCACAGCCCGATGCTCGGTGTCCTCGGCGATCGCGTACAGCGCGGCTAGCAGCGTCGCTCGATCGGCGACCATCGCCACGGCCCGGTTGCGTCGCGCGACCCGGGTGCGAAACAGCATGTCGGCGATGCGCTGTGGGGAAATCTCGGGATGATCCGTCGCGTAGCTGAGCACGGCGGCCGCTTCTTTGCGCAGCAGGCCGGGGGTTTCTGCCGACAGCAGGACCGGGACGGTGCCGTCGGGCAGTTGGTAGCTAGAAATCGTCACTCTCCTCACGAACGGGCATCGCAATGATTGCGTGGGCGTTGGATCCGCCTGCGCCGAACGAGGAGACGGCGCCGTAGCGCACGCCGTTCGTCGGTTCCCACGGTTCGAGCTTGGTGGCCAGCCGCAGATTCGAACGATCCCAGTCCACTCGGGTGGTGGGGTTTTCCGCGAACAGGCTGGGCGGGATGTGGCCGTGCTGGCCGGCGAGGAGCACTTTGATCAGGCCCAGAATCCCGGCGGCTGCCTGGGTATGTCCAGCGTTCGACTTCACCGAGCCGACCAGCGGGGCGCAATCCCCACTGCCATAAGTGTTTTGCAGCGCGGTGAGCTCGGCAGGGTCGCCTGCTCTGGTTGCGGTGCCATGGCCCTCGATCATGCCGATCGCACCGGGGTCGATCCCGGCGATCTCGATGGTGCGGCGGATCAGTCGTTCCTGCGCTTCCGCACGCGGGACCAGGATCGGTTTGCCTTTGCCGTTGTGGTTGGTGTGGGTGGCCAGGATGCGGCCGTATACCCGGTGCCCAAGCGCCCGGGCGCGCGATTCTCGTTCGACGAGGATCGCGCCCGCCCCTTCGCCCCACAGGGTGCCGGTGGCGTCGTCGCTGTAGGAGCGGCAATGTCCGTCGGTCGAGAGTGCGTTGTGTTTGGCGAACTCGTAGAACGCGATCGGCGACCCCATCACGCACACGGCGCCTGCGATCGCCCACTCGCACTCCCCGGCCCGCACCGCCGACGTGGCCAGATGCACGGCGGTCAGGGAAGACGCGCAGGCAGAGTCAACGCACATCGACGGACCGATCAGACCGATGCCGTGCGAGATCCGGCCCGCGACACCCAGCTGTCCGAAACCGACGATCCGATGCCCGCTGTAGGCGTTGACCTCTCCGCCGCGGGGGCCGTACTCCATCGGCGAAACGCCGATGAAGCATCCGCCGTCCGCGCCGTCGAGGTCGCCAGGGTTGAGTCCCGAATTCTCCAGCGCCTTCCATGCCACTCGCATGCCGACCCGCTGCTGCGGGTCCATGGCGATGGCTTCGCGTTGTCCGATGCCGAAGAAGGCCGGGTCGAATTCGGCTGCGCCGTTGAGGAATCCGCCCGCGTCGCAGACCTTTGCCCAGCCGTCGATCCTGGACAGTGTGAGGAGATCCTCGAGCGGCCAGCCGCGATCGCGCGGAAACGGCGTGATCAGTTCCCTGGCGTCCGCGAGTGCAGACCAGAAGGCGCTGGGGCTGTCGATTCCGCCGGGTGCTTCGACGGCCATTCCGGAAATGACAATGGGATCCGGGTCTTGCGCCGTCGATGTCATTGCTGATCCTTGTGATTCATGCGGTCTGTTCGTGTTCCGCGTTGGCCGCAAGCAATTCCGCGATCGCGTCGACGTGATCGTTCAGATAGAAGTGCCCGCCCTCGAAGATCGTGACGTCGACGTCGGCACTGTGCGAACGCCAGCCATAGAGATCCGACATCGTGACGATCGGATCGTTGTCGCCGCAGATCGCATGCACCCGCGCCGAAATTTTCACCGATTCATCACATGAATATGCTTCCGCCGCAGCGTGATCGCTTTTGATGACCGGAAGCGTCATTTTCATGACCTCGGGATTTCCGAAGACCGCGGTATTCGTGCCCTCCAACTTCGCCAGGTGCGCGAGCAGTTGGTCGTCTTCCTTGGGCGTGCGTGGTTGATTCACCGCACGCGACGGGGCGACCGCCGCCGAAATGGTGAGCTGCCGCACAGTAATTCCCGCAACCTCGGCGAGCCGGGCGAACTCGAATGAAACGAGTGCGCCCATGCTGTGGCCGAAGGTGGTGATCGGTACGCCTCGGTTGTACGGCGAGGTCTGGAACTCGGTGAATGCGCCTGCGGCGATCTCATGCAGTGAAGTCGGTGCAGGCTCCTTCACCCGGTCCTGCCGCCCGGGGTATTGCACCACCGCGACGTCGTAACTCGCACTGAACGCCTTGGAAAACGCACGGTATGCCGACGCGCCGGCTCCTGCGTGCGGAAAGATTAAAAGAGGAAGGCGCTCAGGCGAATTCGGCCTGTGGAACTGTCTGATCCACGTCGGTCGATGTTGCATCTACTACTCCGCATCTCATTTGCGCCCACTCGACGATCTGCACCTGGGTGGGACGAGCGCGTCGAGCAGTGGGACCGAATCCTCGGCTCTCGGCTAACCCGTTGCATCGGGCGCTCGAGCCGTAGATAGTAGGTAAGGCTATCATAACTTAGCGGCGGGACTGGGCGGTAGTTCAACCCTTGTGGCCACTGTCGCCGACCTCGTCACATAGCCTCGACTATGATTTGCATAGGCTAACCTAAGTAGCTACTTTGAGCGAGCCTGGCGACATCGGATTCGACGCACTGATGTCCCGAGATCGACGGCTGAGGAGTCCGCTTCATGTCCGAGAAGAAGCAAGTGCCTGCGGCCGAGCAGGATTCGGCGCGGTTGCCGGAAATCGAGGACGTGCTCGCGCTGAGTCCGCTCCAGGAAGGCCTGTTCTCGCTGGCCAAGCTGGCAGGGACAGGCGACCTCTACTTGATGCAGTTCGTCATCGAGATCACCGGTCCGGTCGACGTGCCGCTGTTGCGGCGCAGCGTCGAGGCGGTGTTGCAGCGGCATGCCAACCTGCGCGCGGTCTTCTGGGATCGGGACCTGCCGAAGCCGGTCCAGATCGTGCCGACGTCAGCGGAGCTGCCGTGGTTCGAACGCAGCGCAGACACAGCGGAATTCGCGGCGATCGCCGACGCTGAGGGCCGCACCGGCTTCGACCTCGAGCGCGATCTTGCGCTGCGAGTCGTGCTGGTCACGCTCCAGGACGAGTCACGGCGGATGATCGTGACCGCCCATCACATCCTGATGGACGGCTGGTCGCTCGGGGTGTTCTTCCGCGAGATCTACGCGGCATACGAGGCGGGCGGGTCCGCCGACGGGCTGCCAGCGGTACGGCCCTATCGCGACTACATCGGCTGGCTGGCCGCCCGCGACCACGCGGCAATTCTGCGCACCTGGTCCGACTATCTCGGCGACGTCGAACCGCTCATGCTCGGTGACCGCTCGATCTCCAGGGTCAACACGATCGTGCCGATCGTGCACAAGCGCACGCTGGACGCGGCGCGAACCGACGAGCTGCGCCGATGGGCGGGCGCCAACGGGCTCACCATGAACACCGCGGTGCAGTACGCCTGGGCGCTGGTCCTCGGCAGGCTCACCGACCGCCGCGATGTGGTGTTCGGCACCACCGTCTCGGGACGGCCCGACGAACTGGCCGGGGTCGAGTCCATGATCGGCCTGTTCATCAACACCGTTCCCGTGCGCATTCGGCTGGACGACCCGGCCGCCCCGCTGAGCGGCGTGGTGCGCAATTGCGCACGAGTGCAGCGCGAATCGGCGGTCATGCGCGACATCGGATATGTCAGCCTGTCGGCCGTGCAGCGCGCGGGCCGTGGCGAGTTGTTCGACACGCTGTTCGTGTTCGAGAACGCACCGGTCGCCGACATGCTGCGGCCGATCGCCCTCTCCGATGGCACCGAGTTCCAGGTGACGGGATCGCAGGGCCTCACCCATTACCCGCTCGCCGTGGTGGCGTATCTGCTCGAAAGCGAGTTGACGGTCGTTGTCGAAGCCGTGCCGGCACTGCTCGGTGCGCTTCCGGTCGAAAACCTTGCCGACCGGCTGATTTCGGTGTTGCTGCAATTGCACACCATCGGCGATGCGGGTCACGACGCGCTCGATGTCTTGCTGCCGAACGAGCGGCCGCACCTGCCTGAGCTGCCCGCGCCGGACGCCGTCGGGGTATCGGTGCCCGAGCTGTTCGCGCGGCAGGTCGCGGCAACGCCAGATGCGCTCGCGCTGACGACCGAGCGTGATCGGTACACCTATCGTGAGCTCGGCGACGAAGCGGACAGGCTGACCGCGGTACTGATCGAGCACGGCATCGGTGCGGAAGACGTTGTTGCCCTTGCCCTACCACGTTCGGCCCGATCGATCGTGGCGATCCTTGCCGTACTGGCCGCCGGTGCCGCGTATGTTCCGGTGGATATCGAGCTGCCCGCGGCGCGCATCGAATCCATTCTGCGCCAATCGCAATCGCGCCTCGTGCTCGTCGACGGGGACAGCGTCGCGGTACTGGACGCCGTCGAGAACCACCCGCCCGTGCTGGCACTCGGTCGTCCGCTCGATGCCGCGACCAGGTCCGCACCTTCGATCCATCGCGCGCAATCCGCCTACCTGATCTTCACCTCCGGTTCCACCGGGGAACCCAAGGGTGTCATCGGCACGCACGCCGCCCTGGCCGCCTATTTCGCCGATCACCGCGATCGGATCTACCGGCCCGCGGTCGCCCGCCTCGGCAGGCCGCTGCGCATCGGCCACGCGTGGTCGTTGAGCTTCGACGCGTCCTGGCAGCCGCTGATCGGGTTGCTCGACGGCCATACCGTCCACCTGTTCGACGCCGAACAGATGCGCGACGCGCAGGCGCTGGTCGACAGCGTCATCGGGCAGGAAGTGGACATGATCGACACCACTCCGTCGATGTTCACGCAGTTGGCCGCCGCCGGATTGGTCGACGAGCACGGCAACAGCCCGCTCGCGGTGCTGGCGCTCGGTGGCGAGGCCATCGGTGTTCCGCTCTGGAAACAGTTGTGTGCCTTGCCGAATACCGAGGTATTCAACTGCTACGGGCCTACCGAGACGACGGTCGAGGCGGTGGTTGCCGCGGTCTCCGACGCGGCAACGACGCCGACCATCGGCACGCCGACCGCCGGGATGACCGGATACGTGCTCGATTCCGGGCTGCGGGCGGTGCCCGACGGCGTGGTCGGCGAGCTGTACCTGTCCGGCGCACAGGTGACCCGCGGTTATGTGGGTAAACCAGGCGGTACCGCCGACCGATTCGTCGCGGATCCGTTCCGTCGCGGCGAGCGGATGTATCGCACCGGAGATCTGGTGCGATACTCACCTTCTCGTGCGCTGACCTACCTGGGACGCGCAGACGGCCAGGTGAAGATTCGGGGCTACCGAATCGAATTCGGTGACATCGAAACCGCATTGCTTGCCGTGCCGGACGTCGCCGCAGCCGCCGCGATCGCGGTGCGCCGGGTCAGCGGTCCGGTGCTGGTCGCCTTCGTCGTCGGCGCGGACGTCGCCCGGGTGCGCGCCGATATCGCGCATCGCTTGCCCGGGTACATGATTCCGCAGCGCATCCTCGCGGTCGAGCGGCTGCCGGTGACCTCCAACGGCAAGCTCGACGTCCGGGAGTTGGATGCGATTGCCAAGGAAGCGCTGTCTGCGGGCGGCACTTCCGCGCCGAGCACCGAAACCGAACGCAGACTGTGCGCTGTGGTCGCCGCACTGACCGGCGGCGCTGAGCCGGGTGTCCATGACGACCTGGTCGAATTGGGTCTCGACAGCATCGTGGCGATCTCCCTGGTGAACGCGTTGCGCCGGAAGGGAATCGAGACCAGCCCGCGGATGGTGCTGACCGCGGGCACGATCGCCGCGCTCGCCGCACAGATCGACGCGGGCTCGGCAGCGCCGCGCCTGACCACTGCTGACGACTTCGGGGTTGTCGGCCCGGTGCCAACCCTGTCGTGGATGCACGAACACGGTCGCTACCGCAGGCTTTCGCTGTCCACGCTGCTCGAATTGCCCCCAGGTGTCGACCTGGCCCGGCTGACCGCCGTCCTGCAATCCTTGCTCGACGGTCACGACTTGCTTCGGTCCCGGTTCGTCGACACCGAAACGGGATATGAGCTGCACACCCGGGCTCCGGGTGCGGTGCGCGCCGCGGACATCGTCACCAGGGTCGAGGGCGGCACCGACTTCCCGGCGACCCTCGCTACCCATGCACGGGCAGCCGCAGAGCAGATCGATCCGCGCACAGGCGATCTGGTGCGTGCGGTGTGGTTCGAGCGGACCGATACGCGCGACCTGCTGCTGCTGTGTATTCATCACATCGCCGTCGACCCGGTCTCTTGGTACATCATCTGCGCCGACCTCGCCGACAGCTGGGCGCAGCTGGTCGAGGCGGATTCGACCGTCGTCACACCGCTGTTGCCTGCGGAGTACACCGGCTATCGCAGCTGGGCCGAACGCTTGCACGCCCGGAGTGGAACTCCGGAAGTAGTAGCCCAACAAGACTATTGGGTGCGCGAGACGACCGGTCCCGATCCGGCGCTCGGTAAGCGCAGACCCGATCCCGCCACCGACAGTCTGTCTTCCTACCGCATCCACGCCGTGCCCGCGTCGGTCGAGGCGACGGCAGCGGTGCTCGACAGTCTCACCGGTGGTCTCGGTGTGCGCGAGTTCTTGCTCGCCGCTCTCGCCATCACGCTGACTACCTGGCGCGTCGAGCGCGGTGAGGATCCGACGGGCGGTGCCTATCTCGCCATGGAGGCACACGGTCGCGAGGACACGACGCTCGGCGCCGACATCGACACCACGCGTACCGTCGGCTGGTTCACCAGCGTGTTCCCCGCCCGCTTCGGGGCAGGCACGGACTATGTGGATGTCGCTGCCGCACAGGCCGATCCAGCCAAGGCGCGGGCGCTGCTCGATTCCGTCGTCACCCGCCTGGCCGAAATCCCCAGCAACGGAATCGATTTCGGCGTGCTGCGGTATCTCGACGAGGTGCCCGAACTGGTCGCCGCGCCCGAACCTCAGGTGCTGTTCGACTACCTCGGGCGGCTCGACCTCGCAGGCGGACCCAAATCCTGGGCGCCGGTCACCGATTTCGAGCTGTTCGAGAGCCTGCCGACGGCGCCGGAACCTGACTTCCCGCTGCGCTACGCGATGGACGTGATCGCGGGTGTGCATGCGGCCCCGGGGGGCCCACAGCTGGTGACACTCCTGCGTTGGAGTGACGCCGTATTCACCGAGTCCGATGTGCATCGGCTCGGTGAGATCTGGGCTGCTGCCGCGACCGCGCTCGAACGCGCGTTGTCGCCAAGCGAGCTTCCACGTTGATCCGAAGGACGGCCATGTCAGAAGATATTCTCGAGCGTCGAAAGCGGCTGCTGCAGCAGCGCCTGCGTCAGGAAAACCTGCAGGCGCCCGCGCCGACGTCGGTGCCTGCCAGGCGCGGTACCGACCCGAGCCCGCTCTCCGACGCGCAGCGCCGGATGTGGTTCGTGCAGCGGCTCGACCCCGATGACACCACGTTGAATGTGTGCCTCGCCTATCGCCTCGACGGAGCGCTCGACGCCGGGCAGCTGCGCGCCGCGAGTGCCACCGTCATGGCGAGGCACGAGATACTGCGCACCACCTACCTCGTCGATGAGGCGGGTGAGCCGTACCAGGTTGCCGTCGAGGACGCCGAATTATCCTGGCAGGAACACGATCTCACCGACCTTGCGGAAGCGGCGAGGCAGCGCAGGACCGAGGTGCTGGCCCGGCGTGAGTTCGCCAGGCCCTTCGATCTCTCGGCCGACCTGCCGCTGCGGATGACACTGGTGCGCACCGGTGCGACCGAGCATGTGCTGATCCTGGTGGTGCACCACATCGGCTGGGACGACGACTCGTGGCCGGTGTTCTTCGCCGAGCTCAACGCCGCCTACCGCGGCGAGGCGTTGCCCGAGCTCCAGGCCCAATACGTGGATGTCGACGCCGCCACCCGCGCGCACAAAGACACCGCTGCCGATCTGGACTATTGGCGCGCTGCGCTGACGCCGCTGCCGGAGCGCCTGGAGTTGCCCGGCGGGCGCGCGGCGCGGAGCCGGTCGAAGAACGCGGACCGGGTTGTCGTGCCGCTGTCCCCGGAGCTGCAGGACCTGATCACCGCTATCGCGCGGGAGCATGCGGCGACGCCGTTCATGGTGCTGCTCGCCGCTTTCGACGCGGTCGTGCGACGCTACACCGCGAGCACGGACTTCCTGGTCTCGGTTCCGGTGACCAACCGTGCGGGCCGCGACGCGGAGCCGCTCATCGGGTACTTCGGCAATGCGGTGCTGATCCGCGCCACCGGTGCGCACGCGCAAACCTTTGCCGCGCTGCTCGATGCGACGAAGGACACCTGCGCGGGTGCCTTCGCTCATCAAAGCGCCGGGGTCGACGAGGTGATCCGCGCGATCAGCCCCGACCGGGTCGCCGGGCGGGATGCCATGGCGGAGCTGGTCCAGCTCAGCTTCAGTATGCGCAGTGCCGCAATCGGATTCGATCTGCCCGGCGTCGCGGCCACCGAGCTCCCGCTCGGCAGTACCGTTGCCGAGGACGAGCTCGGCCTGATGGTGGTGTTCGACGACGCGGGTGCGCGGATCGAGGCGACCTACCTGGTCGACGCGCTCGACGAGCATCTCGTCGCCCAGTTCCTCGACCATTACATGCAGCTGCTCGACAGCGCGCTGCGAGAGCCGGACCGGCGCCTGTCCGAGATCGACATCCTCGGCGCAGGCCGCGCCGATGTCCTTGCGGTCTCCTACAGTGAGGTCGTCGACGAGCCGGCCACCACCATGGTCGCCATGTTCGAGGCGCAGGTCGCGGCAACACCCGAACAGATCGCCCTGATCTCCGATGACATCGAGCTCACCTTCGACGCGCTGAACCGGCGCGCGAATCGCTTGGCGCACTGGCTGATCGGGCAGGCAATCGGCGCCGAAGACATCGTCGCGATGCGGCTGGCGACCTCCGTCGAGTTCGTGGTCGGCATTCTGGCGGTGCTGAAGGCGGGCGCGGCATACCTGCCGATCGATCCTGCCTATCCAGCCGACCGGATCGACTACCTTCTTGCCGACGCCCGTCCGGCATTGGTGCTCGACGCCGCGGAAACGGTTGCGGCGGAGAACGCGGCGGCAGGTTTGGCCGAGACGAATCCGGTTGATACCGACCGGAATACCCCGCTGCATCCGTCGAACACCGCGTACGTGATCTACACCTCGGGTTCCACCGGCAAGCCGAAGGGTGTGCCCGTTCCACACGAAGCGATCGCCGAGCACCTGTCCGGCTTCGTCGCGCAGTGGAGCATCACCGCGCAGGACCGGGTCCTGCAGTCGACCTCGGTGAGCTTCGACGCCTCGCTGCTCGACATCTTCGTCACGTTCGTGGCGGGCGCCCGGGTGGTCATCCCGAAACCGAACGCCTACCGTGACATTCCCTACGTCGCGGATCTGGTTACTCGCCACGATATTTCGGTGCTGCACATGGTGCCGTCGATGCTGGCGACGTTCCTGCTGCTGCCCGAGGTCAACGATTGGCACACGCTGCGGCACGTCCCGGTCGGTGGCGAGGCACTACCCGGCGAGGTGGCGGATCGTTTCGCCACCCTCTTCGATGCGGAGCTGCGCAACCACTACGGTCCCACCGAGGCGGTGGTGTCGTCGACGCACATGACCGTCGACGGGCCGCAGGGCACCGGTATCGTGCCGATCGGCATCCCGAATCGCAATGTCTACCTGTACATCTTGGATGACGCCCTGCAACTGGTGCCGAGCGGCGTTGTCGGCGAGATCTATCTCGGCGGCCGTCAGCTCGCTCGCGGCTATCTGCATCGGCCAGGGCTGACCGCTGAACGGTTCGTCGCCGATCCGTTCCAACCGGGTGGACGGCTCTATCGCACCGGCGATCTCGCCCGTCGTGACGCGGCAGGCATCATCGAATTCATCGGCCGCGCAGACGAACAGGTGAAGGTGCGCGGACACCGGATCGAGCTGGGCGAGGTCGAGGCCGCGCTCACCGACTACCCTGCCGTCGCACATTCCGTGGTGGTGGTGACCGAGCACGAGTCGCTGGGGCAGATCCTTGCCGCCTACCTGGTGCCTGCGCCCGGCATCGAACTCGACGTCGCGGCGGTGCGTGCACATGTCGCCCGCACCTTGCCCGAATACATGGTGCCGATGGCGTTGACGACCATCGACGAGATCCCGTTGACGGCGCACGGCAAGCTGGACCGGGCCGCGCTACCCGTGCCTGAGCTGGAGACGGCCCGCGCCTATCGCGAGCCTGCGACGCCGACCGAACGTAGGCTGGCCGAGCTGTACGGCAAGCTGTTCGAGCGCGAGCGGATCGGCGCCGACGACTCCTTCTTCGAGCTCGGCGGCCACTCTTTGCTTGCGGCACGGCTGATTTCGATGATCCGCGCCGAGTTCGGCGTCGAGATCGACATGCGAGTGCCGTTCGACACTCCGACCGTCACCGGGCTGGCCGCACACCTCGTCGCGCGGTTCCTCGACGAGTTCGGCATCGATATCGACGAGATCGCCGCGGCGGACGACGCGGTTGTCGAGCCTGCCGACACGGCCGCGGAGGCGAGGCCCGCTGGTCGGCCGCCGCTGGTGCGGCGAGACCAGCACGACCGAGTGCCGCTGTCCTACTCACAGCGCGTGTACTGGCTGCAGCGGCGGCTCGAGGGAGCGATCGACGGCGAGAACGTCGCATACCCGATTCGTCTCGACGGCCCGCTCGATGTCGAAATCCTCCGTGCTGCCATCGATGACGTGGTCGCACGGCACGAGTCGCTGCGGACCACGTTCCCCGAACACGAGGGAACGCCGTACCAGCGGGTGCATCCGGCCGGACCGGTGCCGATGCCGATCGTCGAGCAGGCAGGCGACGCGAACGATGCGCAGGCGTGGCTCGACGCCGAGCTGGCCGCCGACTCGGCCTACGTCTTTGATCTGCAGACCGAAGTCCAACTGCGACTGCGTCTTCTGGTCCTCGGCCCGCAGACCCACGTGCTGTCGATCCTGATGCACCACATCATCGCCGACCATCGCTCCTGCCAGATCTTCGTCGACGATCTCACCCGCGCCTACCGGGCCCGGGTGCGCGGCGCGGCACCGGACTGGCCCGAACTCGCCATCCAGTTCAACGATTTCGCGGCCTGGCAGCGTGAAGTATTCGACCGGGCACCCGGCCATGGTGCAGTCAGTCCCTACGGCCAGGGCCTGCTCGATTACTGGCGGGAGGCCTTGGCCGGGCTACCGGACGAGATCGCTGTCGCGCACGACTACCCACGTCCGGCCGTGCTGGGCCGCAACGGCGAGAGCACCACTCGGGTTGTCCCCGCGGCTATCTGGCAGCTCGCCAAGGCGCGGGCGGAGGAGGCCGGTGCGACCGACTTCATGCTCTGCCAGGCCATGAGCGCCATCACCCTGCACCTACTCGGTGGCGGCGACGACTTGGCCATCGGCGCCGCCGTCGCCAACCGGCTCGACGAAACGACCAATGACCTCATCGGTCTTTTCGCCAACATGGTGGTGCTGCGCAACGACCTCTCCGGCGACCCGACACCACGCACCGTGCTCGGCAGGGTCAGGGACGCGGCGCTGGACGCGATCACCAGACAGGGCGTGCCGTTCGAGCGGTTGGTCGAGGCGCTCAATCCGCCGCGCACGCTGTCACGCAACCCGTTGTTCCAGGTGGTGATGCACTTCCGAGATCGGATGCGGCCCAACGAATTCAGTGCGGACGGCGCCACGATCGTGACCAGTATTGCCAAGCACTACGAGGTCTCGTTCATGGACTTCCACTTCGACTACACGGCGGAGGCCGACGGGAGCCTGACCACCCGCATCGTGGTGAACTCCGATCTCTACCGGCCCGCCACCGGTGCGGTGTTCGCCGACGTGCTCGCGCGGGTGATCGAGGCCGTCGCCACCGAGCCCGATCAGCTGGTCAGCGAGCTCGACGTGCTGCCTGCGGGCTGGGACACTGCTACCTCCGTTGTGCGACAAGCCGGTACGGATGCCGCGGCTGCCGCGGACAGCGAAATCGTCAGCGGACCACCGCAGACCGATACCGAACGCACCTTGGCGACGATCCTCGAAGAGTTGCTCGAGATCACCGACATCGATCGGGCGGACGGCTTCTTCGCGCTCGGCGGCGACAGCGTGATCGCGATCCAGTGGGCGACCAGGGCCGGCGAAGTCGGCTTGCCGATGGCTCCGCAACTGGTCTTCGAGCACTTCACCATCGCGGAATTGGCTGCCGCGGTGGACGATGCGATCGCGAATCCGCCTGCTGAGACGGAAGCGGACGAGGCGCGTGCCGACCGCCATCACGCACCGATGTCTGCGTCCGGGCTCGACGAGGACGCATTGGCGGCGCTGCGCGACTCCTGGTCGGCGCAACGCTGAATGATTGTGCCGTAAGGCATGATCGGCGGCCGGTCTCGGTTCCGGCCGCCACCACGAAACGAGGTCCCGACATGCGTCGGGACCTCGGTTTCGTGGTCTGCCTATGGGTTTTGCTGCCCGGATGGCCTCAGCCCGGTGCGGGTGCACCGAGGATCATGCTGCCGACGCTGCACTCCGCTAGCTCGTCGACACCGGCCGCGGTGGCGAAAGCTGCAGTGTCGCCGAACCCTTGGGCGCATGCGCCGAGGCCCATGGCGGTCGCCGCCAGGTAGATCGTCTGCATCAGGACACCGACGTGCTTGAGCATCGCGGCGTAGGCGACTTGTTCGTAGGTCCACATCACCCGGCCGGACCTGGCCGCCATCACGAGCAGCAGTTGCGGCTCGGCGCCGTCGCTCACGGTCGCCGACGTCGATTTCAGCAGGCGAACCACCGCAGACGAATCCGCTGCGGCGACGGGCCGAAGCACATGGTCGAACGAGTCGTAGTGGTACATCCCCGGTGGCAGGCCCGCGACATTGCGCACCACCGGGTAGAGCTCGAGCTCGTAGACGCTGCCGCCCGACGGGTAGGGCCGCGAGACCAGGACTTCGTCCTCGCCTGCGGGCCGGGTACTTCGGGTTCGTGCTGTGCGATAGAGCAATTCGGCCAGCTGATCGAGTGTCATCGGTCGGGCGTCGTCGAACGACCTGGTCGACACCCGGTCCTCGATGACGGTCGTCAACGTCGGGTCTGCGAGCCGTTTGGCCGCCAAGTCGGGCGTGGACAGCGCGACGGCCTCGCCCGGATAGTTCGCTTTGCGGGCGGGTGGCTGCGGGAACTGTCCCTTGCCCCACTTGGTCGGGCCGAAGTGCTCCCAGGTGACGATGCGTTCGCCGAGCGTGCTGCGGCGATGGAACCACAGATCCGGCGCGTTCCAGCTCCGCGTGCGGAAGGCCTGGTCCTCGGCGTCGACGGCCAGGAAGCCGCACCAGTAGAGGTCCGCGGCGAACTGCTCGACGATGCCGTCCGGTAGGGCAGTGCCGGCGAGTGGCCCGTCGAGCAGTGCGAGCAGTCGCGCATCGTGGATGCGCAGATCGCCCCAGCTCATCGGGTGTTCGAGCACGAAGCCCTCGGTATCACGATGCAGCACAGCGAATTTCGACAACGTTGCCGATGCGGGCAGCGGAGCAGGCGGTCGCGGCGTCGGCTGTCCGAACGGGCGGATGCTGTAGAGGTCACGCGCGCCGTCGCGCACCGTGACCGTCAGCCAGCCGCCGGTGGTGAGCCGGTCGATCAGGCCTGCGACGTCGGCGCCGCCTGCCGCCGTTGCCAGCTCTGGCAGCGTCGCTGGGCCGCGGTTCAGTGTTTTGAGCGCTTGGAGTTGCCCGGCGGCGAGGCCGGTCAGCTTCTCGTTGCGTGGCGGATTCAGCAGTACTGCGGCCACCGGTGTCGTCAAACAGGTGACATCGTCACGCAGCGCGAACCTGGTGTCGTCGGGATAAGTGACGGTGGGCAAACGACATACCTCCGCGTACCGTGTCGCCTACTTCGCCGCTGCGGCGAACGCGGGAGCGAGCTTGTCCAGGATGTAGACCGTCGACAGCGAGGTCGGCTGGTTGATCGCGGTGATCTCCTGCGTGGTGAGGAATACCACCGACCCCTTCTTCACCGCGGGCAGGTCGTTGTATCCCGGCAGCTGCTTGTACGCGTTCTCCAAGCCGGGGGAGTAGCCGGCCAACAGCAGGTCGGCGGTGAGCTGGTCGGCGCGCTCCGGCGAGAGCTGCAGCCTGCCACCGCTGGAGGGTTGGTCGGTGAGGTTCTTCGGGATGCCCATGCCCAGCTGGGTGAATACCTTTGCGGAGCCGTCGTTCACGTCGGTCAGCACCATCAGCATGGTGGGACCACCGAACCAGGTGCTCGCGAAGGTCTTGCCCTTCAGGCCGGGATTGGCTGCGGCGATCGCCTCGACCTTCTTGTCCACGTTCGCGATCACGGCGCTCGCGTCGGCCTCCTTGTGCAGCACCTTGCCGAGGGCGGTCACCTGGTCCTGCCATGGGTTGACGGCGGCTTTGCCGAGGCCGGGCACAGTCGGTGCGATCTTGGACAGATCGTCGTAGTTCTTGCCCTGGTCGCCGATGAAGGCGTCGACCAGAATGAGGTCAGGCTCGAGCGCGGCAACCTGTTCGGCGATATTGCCGGTGGCGCTCAGCACTTTCGCGGACTCGAGCGACTCCGGTTCCCAAGGCGGTGTGTTCTGCGAGACGATCGCGATGTTGTCGATGTAGCCGACCGGAGTCACGCCGAGCGCCAGTGACGCGTCGAGCCACTGGTTACCGAGCGTGACGATCTTCTTCGGGGTGCCGGAGATCGTGGTTTCCCCGCGCGCGTGCTTGATCACGACCGACTGGTCACCTGACCCCGCATCGTCACTCGACGATCCGCACGCGGTGACGCCGAGGGCGAGCGCGCCGGCCAGCACGGCAACGGCCGCGCGCGTCCAACTGCGGGATGCTCGAACACTCTTCATCGTTGAATCTCCTTCATCGGGGACCGACCCCGACTCGGCGCCCCTGCGAGCCGAACCTGGAATTTAGTCAGCCAAGGCTAACCTATTTTGTCCAGGCTGAGACCCCTCGGTCTTGATCGTTACATCAGCTAACTATATAGTTTGCGTAGATAACCATTCGCGAGGGGCTGCCGTGACGATTCCATCCACAGATCTCGATCTGGGCGAAGTGTCGACCATCCGCCGCAGGCTGCGGTACGACCGCGACCATCCGCACTACAAGTGGATCGTGCTGACCAACACCACACTCGGGGTGTTGCTCACCGCGATCAACTCGTCCATCGTGCTGATCTCGCTGCCCGCGATCTTCCGTGGCGTCGGACTGAACCCGCTCGAGTCGGGCAACGTCGGCTACCTGCTGTGGATGCTCATGGGGTACCTCCTCGCGACCGCCGTTCTCGTGGTGATGTTCGGCAGGCTCGGCGACATCTTCGGCCGGGTCCGCGTGTACAACATCGGCTTCACGGTGTTCGCGTTCTGCGCGCTCGCGCTGTCCTTCGATCCGTTCCACGGTGGCGCGGGCGCGATGTGGATCATCATCTGGCGGGTGATCCAGGGCGTCGGCGGCGCGATGCTCACCGCGAACTCGGCGGCCATCCTCACCGACGCATTCCCCGCGAAGCAGCGCGGCACCGCGCTCGGCATCAATATGGTTGCCGCCGTTGCCGGTTCGTTCCTCGGCCTGATCATCGGCGGCGTGCTCTCGGAATGGGATTGGCGCGCGGTGTTCTGGGTGAGCGTGCCGATCGGCATCATCGGCGCGATCTGGTCCTACCGCTCGCTGCACGAGGTCGGCATCCGGTCGGCGGGCAAGGTGGACTGGGCGGGGACCATCACCTTCGGGCTCGGCCTCACCGCGTTGCTCACCGGCATCACCTACGGCATCCAGCCCTACGGCGGGCATGCCACCGGATGGACCAGTCCGTTCGTGCTCGGCTCGGTAGTTGGCGGCCTCGCACTGCTGGTGGCGTTCTGTGTGGTCGAATCCAAGGTCGCCGACCCGATGTTCCACCTCGGCCTGTTCCGCAATCGCGCCTTCGGGTTCGGCAACTTCGCCAACCTGATGGTGTCCATCGGACGCGGCGGCATGCAGTTCATGCTGATCATCTGGCTGCAGGGCATCTGGTTGCCGTTGCACGGCTACAGCTTCGAATCGACACCGCTGTGGGCAGGCATCTATCTGCTCCCGCTGACCGTGGGATTCCTTGCCGCAGGACCACTTTCGGGGTGGCTGTCGGATCGCTACGGATCGCGGCCGTTCACCACCGGCGGCGCCGCGCTGGCCGGAGTCACCTTCGTGCTGCTGCTGATCCTGCCCGTGGACTTCAACTACTGGATCTTCGCGGCGATCATCGTGCTCAACGGCATCGGAAGCGGGCTGTTCTTCTCGCCGAACACCGCGGCCATTATGTCGAGCGTGCCCGCCGCGCAACGCGGCGCGGCCTCCGGCATGCGCGGCACGCTGTTCAACGGCGGCAACGCGTTGTCCATGGGCATCTTCTTCTCGCTGATGGTCGTCGGGCTCGCCGCGAGCCTGCCCTCGGCGCTTGACACCGGGCTGCGTGCCCAGGGCGTTTCCGCCAGCGCCGCGGGTGAGCTGGCCGGCATGCCACCGGTGGCCAGCATGTTCGCCGCCTTCCTCGGCTTCAACCCGATCAAGGAATTGCTCGGGCCCACCGGGGAATTGGACAAGCCAGGAGTGAACGCCGACACCCTGACCGGTCAGGAGTTCTTCCCGCACCTGCTCACCGGGCCGTTCCACGCCGGCCTCGTCGTCGTTTTCGTCGCGGCCGCGGTGATGATGTTCCTGGCTGCCGTCGCCTCCTACTTCGCGGGCGACAAGTACGTGCACGACGAGGGGGCCGAGCTCGCCGAGGCCGACGAGTTGGCTGCCGAGCGCAGGGGCGCGCCCGTTCCCGCAGGATGATCGCCGTCGGAGTTGATCGGCCATAGCCGTCGGCTTTACTGTCGACATCGATGACCGCAATTCCGTATTGGATCGTGATACCGGCCGTTGTCCTGGCCATCACGGTTGTCGTCGGACGTTGGGTTCTGGTCAACGACACGGCCATGGACCGTCGCATCAATCGTGGGCTGACCTGGTACGTCGTCGCGATGGTGCTGTATGGGTCGATCGCGGCACTCGACATGGACGATCTCGCGGAACGGTTGTTCCTCGGCTGCGGCGTGATGATCGGTGTCAATGTCGTCGGCTTCGCGCGCACGCTGAACGGCGGTGACGCGCACACCGAGCCGCGCGGGCAACGGTGGTACGACCTGATCGCCGCAGTGGTGGCGGTGACGGTGTTGGTCGGCCCCGCGTGGGTGTTCCCCACCGTGTGGGTGGCTTTCGAAGTGCTGATGGTCTTCTCGGCCGTATTGATCGCGCGCGCATGCATTCGGGACTTGCGGGTCGAGGGTGGCACGCCCGCCGAGAAAATGGCGTACTCCTGCCTGCTCATCGTGGTCATCTACTGGATGTGTTCCGGCACGCTCGTGATCGTGCGCGCGCTGTCCGGGATCGCACCGCAGGATCCGGGCATTGCTTGGGTGGTGATGGCCTCCGCGAGTTTTGTGGTCCTCGCCGCGCTGATCGCGGTTCCCGTGGTAATCGCCCTCGCGGCCAGGATGGGATGGGACCGGAACGGGCGTGCCTGTCGCAGGCTGAGACCGCTGTGGCTGGACCTGACCTCGGTGGTGCCGGAGGTGGTGCTGCGCCAGGAGCGACCCCGCGAGCCCGGCTCTCGCCTGTACCGCATGACGGTCGAGATCCGCGACGCCGTGCTCCACCTCAGCAGGCACCATCTCCCCGATCCCGGTGTCGGACATGACCTTCGAGCGATGACTGTCAGCGCCTACGCGCTCTGGCTCGCACACGCCGTACAGAGCAAAGCCGACGGCAATGCCGCGGTGGTCGATCCCGCGCGTGCCGTCCCGCTGCCCGACACGCGAGACCACACCACAGAACTGCGGAGTTTGCTCCGCCTAGCACGCGAGTGGCCGACCGCCCGCGCTCGCGCTGCGGCGCTCGCCACCCGCTGAACAACGCTTCTGCTTGGCGGGATTCTCGCCCGGTCCTATTGTCAGTGGCAATGAATTCCGCGCCATCGCTGCTCGTTGCGGCGTTCGTTGTCCTCGTTGGTCTCATCGTGGTCGGCCGATGGCTGTTCGTGCACGAGACCATTACCGACCACCTGATCAACCGCGCCTTGGCCTGGGATGCCGGTGCGCTGCTCCTGTTCTGCTGCTGCGCAGCCGTCGGCTACCGCGACCTCGGGCAGCGCCTGTTCCTCGGCGTCAGTGCGATGGCGCTGTCGAAATGCATCGGATGTGCGCGCTTGTTCGACGGCGCTGACCCGCGGCTGGTGGACGAACGCCAACGCAGATACGACGTCCGCGCCGCAGTGCTCGGCGTGTTCGTGATTCTCAGTGCCCTCGCCGAAGTGGCGGGCGTGCACATGCATCGCCTCATCGATTGGGAGGCGATCGTGTGGGCGATCACCGAAGTATTCATCTTCTGGATCGGACTGCTGCTGGTCCGATGCTGTCTGCGCGAGCTCCGCGCAGCGTCCCCGACACCCCGAGAAAGGTTGACCTACTCGGCCCTGCTCTTTCTCGGCTGTTACGACATCGTCTCCTCGGCCTACACCTTCATGGCGACCGCGACCGGCACCGCACCCGGGTATCCGGGGACGCTCATGGCCGTAGCCTCCCTTGTCGCCGTCGTGTTGTTGGTCTTGCTGCTCGCGGTACCGCTGTTCGAGGCCTTGCTGGTGCGCGCGCATCTGGACTTCGACGGTAGGCAGTGCCGCCGTTTGAATCCGCTGTGGCGTGACCTCACCGCAGCCGTCCCCGAGGTGGTGCTGCACACGGAACGGCCGCGTGGTTCGAGCTCGAGGCTGTACCGGATGACCGTCGAAATCCGTGACGCACTGCTGCATTTGAAGCAGTTCACCGCCGAAACGGGTGCGGTCCGCACCGATGACATCAGGGCCTATGCAGTGGACATCGCCGAGGCCGCACAGCGGCGGCGGCAGGGTATCCAGGTCCTCAACCCTGGCACGGTCATGCACCTGCGAGCTGATGATCGTGCGGACGAGCTCCGCAATCTTCTCGCGCTGTCTCGCGAGTGGCCGCGGGCCCGCGCCACCGTCACCGGCAGCGTCACCAGCCTGCGATGAATTCCGCGCCGCCACTGCTCACCGGGACGATCGTCCTCCTTGTCGGTTTCGTCGCCGTGGGTCGGTGGCTGCTGGTGAACGAGACTGCCGTCGACAAACTGATAAACCGCATGTTGGCATGGGATATCGGCGCTGTTGTCGTGTCTTTCGTCGCGGCAGGCTTCGACCATCCCGAACTCGGACAGCGACTGTTCTTGGGCATCGGTGCGCTCGCACTGTCGAACGGCTTCGGCTGCGCCGTCCTGCTCGATGGTGCCGATCGGCGGCCGGTCAACGTCCGTCAGCGCCGATACGACGCCCGCGCAGCGGTATTCGGCGTAGTTGTTGTGCTCTGTGCGCTCGGCGACGAACTCGGCCTGCACCTGGATCACCTCGTCGACTGGGTGGGAATCCTCTGGGCGACAACCGGGGTGTGCATGGTTTGGGCTGGTGCGCTTCTCGTACGAGCGTGTCTGCGTGAACTGTGCGCTGCGGGCATGGCGACCAGGGAAAAGCTGGCGTACTCGGCGCTGCTTTTCTTCGGCGTCTATGTTGTCGTCGCCTCGGCTGTCGGCTTCGTACGGATCGCGTCCGGCACTCCTCCCGGGGAGCCGGGGATCGTCGCGGCCATCGGCTCATTCATGGCCCTCGCGGTGCTCGCGTTGTTGGTGGCGATCCCTTTGGTCGAGGCGTTGATCGCCCGAGCACATCTGGATTTGGAGAGCAGACAGTGCCGGCGTTTGCGCCCACTCTGGCATGACCTGACCAGAATCGTCCCCGAGGTGGTGCTGCCCACCGATCGCCCGCGTGGTTCGAGCTCGAGGCTGTACCGGATGACCGTCGAAATCCGCGACGCGCTACTGCATCTCAAACATTTCACGCCCGACAATGGCGCGGCGTGCACCGACAACGCCCGCGTTTACGCACAACAGATCGCCGAGGCGCTGCAGCGGAAACAGCAGGGCATTCCGGTCTCGGCAAGGGACACCTCCGTCCCCTTTCCGGCCACCGACCAAACGAGTGAGTTGCGCAATCTGCTTGCGCTGTCTCGCGAGTGGCCGCGTGCCCGCGCCGCAGCGAGTCGGGCCAGCGCATCGCGTGGGCTGATCTCTGCTGATCGAGGGTGTGGTGAGTGATGAATTCCGCGCCGCCACTGCTTGCCGGGGCGGTCCTTCTGCTCGTAGGTCTGGTGACAGTCGGCAGATGGTTGCTTGTCGATACGACCGCTGCCGACAACCTGATCAATCGCGCGTTGACATGGAATCTGGGTGCGGCAGCCCTCTGCGCCGTCGCGGCTGTGCTCGATCGTCCCGACCTCGGACTACGACTGTATTTGAGCGTCGGTGTGCTGGCGCTGTCGAACGGCATCGGGTGCGCAATCCTGCTTGCCGGCGCCGATCCGCGGCTGACGCGGGTGCGCCAGCGCCGATACGACACGTGCGCTGCCCTATTCGGTGCAGTCGTCGCGATCTATGCGTTCGGCAACGAGATCGGCGTGACACTGCCGGTCGGCGCCGATTGGGACGCGATGCTCTGGTGGATCGTCGAGGTATTCATCGCCTGGTTCGGGCTGCTCTTCGTGCGGGCGGCCCTGGCCGAATTCCGTGCCGGAATGACCGCTGTGCGGGAGAAGCTGACATATTCTGCGCTGCTGTTTTTCGGCGCCTACTGCACCGTTTCCGCGGTGCGGATGGCAGTGGGCATCGTCGCAGGTGTTCGTCCTGGACAACCGGGGATCTTCTGGTCTGTGGGAACTTTCGTTGCGCTGGCCTTGATTGCGCTGCTGATCGCGATACCGATGTTCGAGGCGTTGCTGGCGCGGTTCGATATGGATCGGGAAGGTAGGCAGTGTCGTCGCCTGCAGCCGCTGTGGCGCGACCTGACCGCGGCCGTTCCTGAAGTGGTGTTGCCCATAGCGCATCCGGACCGGGGCGGATCGTCCTCCCGTCCGGCATGCCGCTTGCGTCCGTTGCACTTCCGGCCGTCGATCGATCAGCCGAGTTGCGTTACCTGCTCGCCCTGGCCCGCGAGTGGCCGCGCGCTCGCGCCGCCGCGGCGGACCGGATCACCGCATCGCAAGGGTGAGTGCGGGTTTCAGCTTTTCGAGGAGGTAAGGGGCGGACAGTGCTGTCGGCTGTTGGAGGGCGGCCAGTTCTTCGGTGGTGAGGAGGACGACGGATCCTTTGCGGGCTGCGGGGAGTTCGGTGTAGCCGGGGAGCGTGGGGTAAGTGTCGGCGAGTCCGGGGGAGTAGCCGAGGAGTAGGACGTCGGCGGAGAGTTCGTGGATCTGGTTCGGCGGGAGCGACATTCGCCCCTTGGTGGCAAGGGGTTCAGGAAGGTGCAGGCCGAGCCGGGGGAGCGTGCCGCCGAAGTCGTCGTTCGGGCCTGCCAGCACGAGGAGTTGGGTGTCGCTCGTCAGCCAGCTGGTGCAGTAGGTCGCGCCGTGCAGCTTCGGCACGGCTGCGACGATGTCGGCGAGGGCCTTGTCGAACTGGTTGACGAGCTTGTCGGCGGTTTGTTGCTTGCCGAGTATCCGGCCGAGAGTGGGTAGCTGTTCCTGCCAACCTCCGGTCAGTCCTGCGACTGTCGGTGCGATGCCTGCCAGATCGTCGTAGTTCTTCCGATCGGCGAACATGCCGTCGAGCAGGATCAGGTCGGGTTGCCGTGCCGCGATCTGCGCAATCACATTCCCTGCCGGATCGATCAGGCTCGGCGGCTCGAGCTTCGGTAACCAGGGCGGCGCGGTGCCGGGCAGCGGGGCGAATGCGCCGATCGGGGTCACCCCGAGCGCCAGTGTGTTCGCTGTCCACTGGTCGCCGAGGGTGACAACTTTTTTCGGCAGTCTGTCGATTGTGGTGGTGCCCATCGTGTGGTGCACCGTGATGGACTCGTAGCGATCTGCCACATCCCGGGTCGGCGAGGTGCAGGTAGCGGCGACGTACACCAGCGCGCCGATGCTCACCACCAGCGTCGCGACGCGGGCACCGGACCACACAGTCGACCCTCCTCGGTGAGGAATAGGGGTCAGCCTATGCCGAATCGTCCTATGCGAGCGGCGGCACGCAGATATTCGCGATGGCCGCGGTGTCCCAGTAGAAGGGATGTACCTCGGTGATCCGCTCGTCCTCGATCGAGATCGTTTGCAGGATGGGAAAAGTCAGCTCGCGGCCGGTCGCACGGGCTCGGGCGTGGACGCGCGTGTGCACTACCGCGGTGGCGCCGGTCGCGAGGAACGCCTGCTCGAGCAGGTCGAAAGTCGTCCAGGTCTCGGCCATCGAGAGGAAGAACTGTTCCATGCCTGCATGACCACGCCACGTGCCGCCATAGGGCAGACCGTCGGCTTGGTGCAGCACTACGTCGGTGGCGAAGAAGGGGGCGAGCAGGTCGAACGAGGCCTTGCCCGGCCCGCCCGCGGCCAGGTATTCGGCCTCGGCCGCGTACATGCCGGTCAGTACGGTCGTCGGGTCGGTGGTCGGTCGTGTCATGCGATCAAGTGTGTCCAGTGGCGCTAGGCCGGGACCGGCGGTAATCCGACGTGACGCTCTTTCGGAATGGTTGCCTCGAAACGGGCTTTGGCAGAGATCAGGCAGTCAGTGCGTATCGCACGGTTATGCCTGCTCTCTGTCCTGTTGCCAGACTTGACGGGTCGAGGCGGTCGGCTAGGCTGAGCCGCATCCTTCGGTCGTGGTATGGAGTTGCCGCGATCATCTGACAGGGAAATTCGGAGGGGGCTGGGGGATGCAAGTCAATCCCGATGAGCTGCGCGCGCTTGCCGCATCGATGGATCAAATCGGTGCGCAGATGAATGCGTTGACGGTGACCGCGAAAACCTCCGAAGCCGGTGCGGCGCTACCGGGTACGGCGATCGGCACCCAGGTCGTCAACGCAGGCGAGTATGCCGAGGCGGTCTGGAAGCAAATGGCGACGCGGTGTAAACGCGTCTCCAATATCGCCAAAGGCGGCGCAACGAATTACGAAGTCAGCGACGAGGATTTCCGGAGCGGTCTCGCGGCAATGGATGGTGGACAGTGAAAAGCGGTACCCCAACCCTGTCGCAGGTGCGCGATTCGTGGAAGCCGTGGCAGCTCGGCGAAGCCGGCGAGGAGATGAAACTCCGCAACACCGAGTTCGTCACCTACCTCGAGGCGATGGGCACGCAGATCCGCGACGCAGGCACCCATTGGAGCGGCGACGCCTACTGGTCGGCCTATGACCGAATCGCGGGCGACCGGGACGTCGGGAAGTCGGTGTCCAACGAAATCGGCGACCTGGCAACCGCATTGGTGACCGCGGGCAGCGACCTGACCAGCTACCGGCAGGTGGTGCTCGACAAGGTCTTTGCCGCAACCGAGGCCGGGCTCACGGTCAGCGACGACTGGAAAGTCACTGCGGCCGAAGGAAGTTCGGGCGGCGACGAGGACGCGTTCACCCATCAAACGGCCATCACCACCGCGTTGAACCAACTGCTGGACATCCAGACCCAGTCGGAAACCGCGATCCAAACCGCGGCATCCGAGGTGCAGACCCAGGGCGAGCGGATCGGCACGGGTGATCCGATCGACGAGACCACCAGCGACGATTCGCAGAGCTTGCTGCAAGGACAACCGAAGAGCACTGTGGCGACCGAGGAACAGCCTACGGAGACCACGCAGCAGAACACGGTGCCCGCGGCAACCCAGGTCAGTCAGACGGGTGAGCAGACCGGCGAGCAGAGCAAGCAGACGGGCGAGCAGAGCAAGCAGACCGGCGAACAGACCGGTGAACAGAGCAAGCAGACAGGCGAACAGAGCAAGCAGACAGGCGAACAGAGCAAGCAAACGGGCGAACAGACCGGCGAGCAGACTGAACCCGCAGAGGAAACCACCGCCAACACCGATAAAGGCACCGCAGGCGTATGGCGCCCCGGCGATATCTCGGATCTGGTCTCCGCGGCCAGCAAGATCACCGGGACGGTGCCCAACCTGATCACGTCGCTGACCGGCCTCGATGATGACCTCGACGACATCATCAAAGCGGGCGGCGAAGCGGTCAAGAGTGGTGCCGACGGGATAACGAGCGTGGTCAGCGCGGTCGACAAGGCTGTCGATTCGGTTCCGGGTGCTACGCCGGTCGACCAAACGGCAGCCGGGGATCCGTCAGCGGCGAAGCCCGCCGGGGACCCGTCAGCGGAGAAGCCTGCTGGGGACCCGTCCGCCGAGAAGCCTGCCGGAGAGCAACCGGCGCAGAAGCCGCAGACCGGAGAGCAATCGGCTGAAAAGCCGCCGACCGGAGATCAACCGACGCAGAAGCCGCACACCGGAGAACAGTCCGCGGAGAAGCCGCCCACTGGCGATCAGCCGGCTGCGAAGCCCGCCGAGGGAACACAAGCCTCGTCCGTCACTGCGCCGACCGACACCCCACCCACCGGTCCTCAGCTATCGACCATCAGCAACCCCGGCACACCCAATGGCGGTCTGATGGGCGCAATGCCAGCACCGCAGCGCTCCGAATCCGATTCCGAACACACCCGCACCGTGGACGTTTCCGCCGCGCAGATCAGCGAAACTCAGGAAGCCTGATAGCCGAACGGTCCGGTGGCACATCCACCACCGGACCGTCCCTGCCGATCAGAACGTGACGCGCTGGTCCTGCGCCATGAACAGCTTGTCGGTCTCCTTGACCCCGAAGGTGTCGTAGAACTCGGGGAGGTTGCGCACCACCTGATTGCACCGGAACTCTGCGGGGGAGTGCGTATCGGTGGCGAGATACCGCACCGTCAGCTCGGTGGTCTGCTTCTCCCGCCAGCTGCGCGCCCACGAAAGGAACATCGTCCGGTAGTCGGGATTGTCGATGCCGCGCCGCTTTTCGGACCTCCGGAACGCCGCCAGCGTGATCTGCAGCCCGCGCAGATCGGCGAGATTCTCGCCGACGGTGAGTTCGCCGTTGATGTGCTGGTTCGGCTCGAGCCCCTCGGGCACCAGCACGTTGTACTGGTCGATGAGCTGCTTGGTTTTGGCGTCGAAGGCCGCCCGGTCCTCGGCGGTCCACCAGTCGCGGCGATTGCCGTCCCCGTCGTATTTCGAGCCCTGGTCGTCGAATCCGTGCCCGATCTCGTGGCCGATGGTCGCGCCGACCGCGCCGAAGTTGACGGCGGGTTCGGCGTCCTTGTCGAAGAACGGCGCCTGCAGGTAGGCGGCGGGGAACACGATCTGATTGGTGGTCGCCTGGTAGTACGCGTTGACCGTCTGCGGCGACATGCTCCACTCGGTCTTGTCGACCGGGCCGCCGAGCCGGGCGAAGGCGCGCTTGACCTCGAAGTCGTTGATGGCAAGCAGTGATTCGATCAGCTTGCCCCTGGTGATCTTCAGCTTCGAGTAGTCGACCCACTTGTCCGGATAGCCGATCTTGGGGTCGATCTTGTCGAGTTTCGCGATGGACGCGGTCCTGGTCGCAGGCGACATCCACGACGAGTTGGTGAAGTTCTCGCGGTAGGCGGCGACCACATCGTCGAGCATTTCCTTCGCGCGCTGCTTGGCTTCAGGCGGAAAGTACCTGTCCACGTAGACTTTTCCGAGTTGCTCACCGAGCTTGTCGTCGACGATGCCGACGCCGTACTTCCAGCGCTCCGGCCGCTCCTCCTGACCGTTGAGCACCTTGCCCTTGAAGTCGAAGTTCGCGTCGTTGATGGCCTTCGGCAGGTACGGCGCGAAGTCGCGGAGCACGCTCAGCTTCAAATAGTCGCGCCACGTGGCGATGTCGACCTCGGTCCACAGCTGGCCCGCCGCCGTGACGAAGGACGGCTGGCCGACCACCATCGTCTCGAACAGCTGCTTGGGCCGGTCGGTGTTGCCCGCCAGCCACGGGTCCCAGTCGAATCCCGGTGCGAGAGCGGTCATATCGGCCCACTTGTACACGTTGTACGTGGCGTCGGCATCACGGTTGCGTACGTTGTCCCAGTGCGCGGGGGCGATGCGCTTCTCCAGGTCGAACACCCGCTGCGCCAGGCCCGCCGGATCGGGCAGACCGGCGCCCGCCGCGATGCGTTCGAGGAACACCCGGTACTGCGCGAGCGTCTCGGCGTGCTCCGGTTTCCGGTAGTACTGCTCGCCGAGCCCGAGCCCCGACTGGCCGATCGAGGGCACGTAGGCGTTCGAGTTCTTCCGATCGACGGTGATGCCGAGGCCGATCAGTCCGCCGATCGGCAACTCGGCCATCACCTTTGCCAGGTCGGCCTTGGTGGTGGCGGCGTCGACCTTGGCGAACATCGGGGCCAAGGGGGTCATCCCGAGTCGTTCGATCTCGTCCCAATCGACCCTGGCGTCGTACAGATCCCGGATCTGCTGCTCCTCGGAGCCGTCCTTCGGATCCTTGATGCTCTCGACGATTTCGCGCAGTTGCTGCTGGGTGCGCTCGAAGGCCTCGCTGGTCGACCCGAAGGCGACCTTGTCCGGCGGTAGCTGGTACTCGCGCAGCCACTTCCCGTTGACGTGCCGATACAGATCGTCCTGCGGCCGGATCGCCTGGTCGGCGCCGCCGAGATCGACTCCGGCCAGCTGCTTCGCCGTTTCGGTGTCGTTCGAGCAGGAAGCCAGCGCCGCGGCGGCGGGGACAAGGCCGAGCGCGATCAGAAAGGCACGACGGTCCAGCCGTCCGAGACGTGTCACGAAGATTCCTCTCTCGATGCGACTGCGCCGCATCCTCGTCGAGCAGAGTTTGTTCGCCCGAGGCTACCCGTTCGCGCAGATCAGAGGGTGACGCGTTGGTCGGTGGCGAGGAAGAGTCGATCGCCGTCCTTGACGCCGAATGTCGAGTAGAAATCAGCGATGTTGCGCACCACCTGGTTGGCGCGAAACTGGTTCGGCGCGTGCGGATCCCTGGCCAGCTGCAGCTCCTGGGTCTGGATGGTCGAGCGTTCCCGCCAGATCCTGGCCCAGGAAAAGAACACGGCCTGCAGGTCGGGTTGTTTGCCGTCGCGTTCGGCGGCGGCGCGGTATGCGGCCAGGGAGATCTGGAGTCCGCGCAGGTCGGCCAGGTTCTCGCCGACGGTGAGCGCGCCGTTCACGTGCTTGCTCGGGTCGAGCCCCTCGGGTACCAGCGCGTCGTACTGGGCGATCAGCTGTTTCGTTTTCGCCTCGAACGCGGCGTTGTCCTCGGGTGTCCACCAGTCGCGCCGGTTGCCGTCACCGTCGTATTTCGAGCCCTGATCGTCGAATCCGTGCCCGATCTCGTGGCCGATGACCGCGCCGATGCCGCCGAAGTTGACCGCGTCGGCGGCGTCCGCGTCGAAGAACGGCGCCTGCAGGATCGCGGCGGGGAAGGTGATCTGGTTGGCGGTCGGGTCGTACATGGCGTTCACCGTCTGCGGCGGGAAACCCCATTCGGTCCGGTCCACCGGTGTGCCGAGCTTGCCGAAGGCGCGCTTGTTCTCGAAAGTGCGGGTGGCACGCAGGGATTCGACCAGCTTGCCCTTGGTGATCGTGACGCTGGAGTAGTCGATCCAGTGGTCGGGGTAGCCGATCTTGGCGACGATCTTGTCGAGTTTGGCGATGGCGGCCGTCCTGGTCGGCGGCGACATCCAGGCCGAGTTGGTGAAATCCTGCCGGTACGCGGCCATCAGGTCGGCGACCAACGCCTGCGCCCGCTCCTTTGCCTGCCGCGGAAAGTGCTTGGCCACATAGAGTTTGCCGAACGGTTCGCCGAGCGCCTGGTTGACCGTCGCGAGCCCGTCGCGCCACGGCTCCTCGCGCTGGTCGCGACCCTGCAACGTCGTGTCGGCGAAGTCGAACGCGGCGTCCGCGATGGCTTTGGGTAGGTAGGGCGCGAATTCCTTGACCACGGCGACGCGCAGGTACTCGCGCCACTGGGCGATGTCGACCTCCGCCCACAGCTGACCCGCCGCGGTGACGAACGAGGGCTGCCGAACCACGACCTTGTCGAAGAGCTGCTTGGGCCGCTCGGTGTTGCCGGCAAGCCATGGATCCCAGTCGAATTGCGGTGCGAGACCGGTCAGTTCGGCCCAGCCGAGCAGGTTGTAGGTGGTGTCGGGGTCGCGGTCGCGGACGTTGTCCCAGTATCCGGCGGCGATCCGGGTCTCCAGGCCGAGCACTCGCTGCGCGGTGCCCGCCGGGTCAGGAAGGCCTGCGCCGGCGGCGATCCGCTCCACGTAGGTCCGGTAGGCCGTCAGCTGCTTCTCGTATTCGGGCTTGCGGTAGTACTGCTCGCCGAGGTTCGGGTCGATGCCGGACTGGCCGATGGTGGCGATGTACTTGTCCGAGTGCTGCTGGTCGACGACGACGCCGATCCCGATGAGCCCGCTGATCGGCAGTGCGCCCATCACCCGGGCCAGCTCCGGTTTGGTCGCTGCGCCATCGATCGCGGCGAACAGGTCGGCGAGCGGCGTCATCGCCAGGCGCTCGATCTGGTCGCGATCGAGGCGCGCGTCGTAGAGGTCGCGCACCTGCTGCTCGGTGGAGCCGGGCCGCGGATCCTTGATGCCCTCGACGATGCCGCGCAACTGCTGCTGAGTGCGGTCGTCGGCCTCGGTGAAGGATCCGTACGACGACTTGTCCGGTGGCAGTCGATAATCCCGCAGCCACGCGCCGTTGATATGTCGATAGAGGTCGTCCTGCGGTCGGATCGCCGGGTCCGCGCCACCCATGTCGACACCGGTGAGCTGGATGTTCGATCCTGCCGAGTCCTGCGCGCAGGAGGCGAGGGCCGCGACGGCAGGTACGGCGCCGATGGCGAGCAGGAAGGCGCGTCGATCGATGCGGGTCTGGCGAGCGGACGAGCTCAAGGGGTTCCCCTTTTCGGTGCGGTCGAACAGGGCGGGTGACATCTCCTTTTGATCTTGCTCAGTTCGAGGGTAGCGACGCGAAAAGACTCCGCCACTGGTCTGCCGCACCCCGATTTGGGAACGACCTGCGGATTCGCCTACACTAGACCGGTTGCCTGCGGGAGCTATGCCCGCAATCCGGCAGCGAACCCCCAGTGGTTGGGTCGCAAGATCCGTCGAACCGCTGGCAGGCGCGCGTCCGGAGGGCAGCGGACCATGCCCGTCGGGTCGGCAATCCGGCGTGCGTATACATCCAGGTCAAGGAGGCTGAAGTGATTCAGCAGGAGTCGCGACTGCGCGTCGCCGACAACACGGGTGCGAAGGAAATTCTCTGCATCCGCGTTCTCGGTGGTTCGTCACGTCGCTATGCCGGCATCGGCGACATCATCGTCGCCACCGTCAAGGACGCGGTCCCCGGCGGCAACGTCAAGAAGGGCGAGGTCGTCAAGGCGGTCATCGTGCGCACCGTCAAGGAGCGCCGCCGTCCGGACGGTTCCTACATCAAGTTCGATGAGAACGCTGCCGTGCTCATCAAGGCGGACAACGATCCGCGTGGCACCCGCATCTTCGGCCCGGTCGGCCGCGAGCTGCGTGAGAAGAAGTTCATGAAGATTGTTTCGCTGGCCCCGGAGGTGCTCTGACATGAAGGTGCACAAGGGCGACACCGTGCTCGTCATCTCGGGTAAGGACAAGGGCGCCAAGGGCAAGGTCATTCAGGCCTACCCGGACCGCAACCGCATCCTGGTCGAGGGCGTGAACCGGATCAAGAAGCACGTCGCGAACTCCGCCAACCAGCGCGGCGCCTCCTCGGGCGGCATCGTGACCCAGGAAGCTCCGATCCACGTGTCCAACGTGATGATCGTCGACTCCGACGGCAAGCCGACCCGCGTCGGCTACCGGACGGACGAGGAGAGCGGCAAGCGGGTCCGGATCTCCCGTAACAACGGGAAGGACATCTGACATGACGACTACAGAGAACAAGGTTCAGCCTCGGCTGAAGGAGCGCTACCGCGCCGAGATCAAGGACGCGCTCAACAGCGAGTTCAACTACGACAACGTGATGCAGATCCCCGGCGTCGTCAAGGTTGTCGTCAACATGGGTGTCGGTGACGCCGCCCGCGACGCCAAGCTGATCAACGGCGCCGTCAAGGACCTCGAGCTGATCACCGGTCAGAAGCCCGAGATCCGCAAGGCCACCAAGTCGATCGCGCAGTTCAAGCTGCGTGAGGGCATGCCCATCGGTGCGAAGGTCACCCTGCGTGGCGATCGCATGTGGGAGTTCCTCGACCGCCTGGTCTCCATCGCACTGCCGCGTATCCGCGACTTCCGCGGCCTGTCGCCGAAGCAGTTCGACGGCAACGGCAACTACACGTTCGGCCTCAGCGAGCAGTCGATGTTCCACGAGATCGACGTGGACTCCATCGACCGCCCGCGCGGTATGGACATCACCGTGGTGACCACGGCCACCAACAACGAAGAAGGCCGCGCGTTGCTCAAGCACCTCGGCTTCCCGTTCAAGGAGAACTGAGCATATGGCCAAGAAAGCACTGGTCAACAAGGCCAACGCCAAGCCGAAGTTCGCGGTCCGCGCCTACACCCGCTGCCAGCGGTGCGGTCGTCCGCACGCCGTCTACCGCAAGTTCGGCCTCTGCCGCGTGTGCCTGCGCGAAATGGCGCACCGCGGTGAGCTCCCGGGTGTGCACAAGAGCTCCTGGTGAGCATGCGCTCCTCGTGAGCGCACCCAACTGAACACCGCACGAAGGCACGGACTCCGCCGAGTCCGTGCCTTCGTGCGTCTCCAGCAGCTGGACGGATGATCACCGGGAACTGGTGGCGGGAAAACGCGAGAGGCTCCCGCCACCAGTTCCCACTTTGGGTCCTCGGGCGTGAATCCACTGGAACCAGAGTGGGGTCCGGTGCGTCATAGTAGGGACGGAGGAGGCTGCGACTTGGCCATGACCGAGGAGGTTGTTGACTATGGGAGACCCGTCATCACTCGCGGTTGATCCCGAGGAAGTCAAAGCGTTGGGTCGCTTGGCGTACCAGATAGCCGAGGAGTGCAAGTCCGGGTACGCGTCGCTGGTGACCGATACGAAAGTGACCATCGAGAGCTGGGCTGGGAACAACGCCGGCGCATTCACCGCGGCATGGGATGAGTTCCACCAGGGCGCAGACCAGGTGTGGGATGCGTTGCTCGAGCTGGCCGAAAAGTTGGGCGTCACTGCGGAAACGCTGCACGACTCCGATCAGTCCCGTGCGTCTGGGATCAGCTCTTTGGATCTGCCGTGAGGAGGAGCTGATGTCCGCTGACACACCGGCCTTCTCGGTCGACCTCGACCAACTCGAGCAGTTGGCTGCTCGGATGCGCGGATACAAAGCGGCGGTTGCCGATCGGCTGGCCGAACTCGAAGCGAAAGCCAAAGAGGTCGAGGGTGTTTGGGTCGGCTCCGCCGCAGTGGCCTACAGCGACGCACACCGCGAGTGGGCCGCCGGGGTCACCGATATGCAGGACGGGCTTGCGGCGCTGGAGGATGCGTTGAAGAAGGCGCACGAAAGCTACACCAACGCCGCGTCCCAAGCCCGACGGATCCTTGGCATATGAGCGAGACGCTTGAGGTAGATCCCAAGGTCTACTACCAGGCCGCGACCAACTGCTTCGATGCAGCCGTCGCTCTGAACGACAGCTTCAAGTACGTTTTCGGCGAACTCAATAGCTGCGGGCAGATGGCAGGACGAGACGAAGACGGCCGTGCATGGGCGACCTCCTATGACGAATCGGCCCGCGACGCCGTAGCGTTCTTCGACCAGACTTTCTCGACTCTGCGTGCCTACGGTACTGCCCTAAACGATCTCGGTTTTGAACACGCCAAGTCCGATGCCGTGCTGAAAGGCACAACCCAACCGGAGAGGCCGCAGGACCCGGCCTCGACAGTCACCTTCGGGCCTTACGCACTCCCGGCGTCAGCAGCCGGAGGAACCCCGCAAGGCTTGGCAAAAGCGTCCATCGAAGTACTCGATGCCATCAACTGCCCACTCCCAGACGGCAACACCGACACCCTGACCAAGGCAGCGGACGCCTGGGATCGGCTGGGCACGATCTATCAGAACACCAATGCCAAAGACAAAATCACCATCGCTGCAAGCCTTTTCGATGGTGTGAAGTCTGACGACGCGATGCAGGTTCGGGAAGACCTGAAGACCCTAGAGACCTCCATCGGTGCGCTGCTCAATACCTGCAAGCAGATCAGCAAAACCTGCCTCGACTACAAGGAATCGATCGAGGAGCTCCGCAACGAGATCAAGGGCTTCATCGACGCCATCATTCAGGAAGCGGCAATCGATATGGCAGTCATGGTTATTGCCACCTGCCTCACCGGCGTCGGTGGTTTGATCGCTGGTGCCAAGGCTGTCGAGTCGGCGCGGCGCTGGGCCGTGAAGATCAAAGGAGCCGTCACAGCGTGGCGGGCCCGCAAAATCCTACAGCTCAAGGGGTTGGCCGACGATGCGAAGGTTGCGCTGGCAAAGGGCAAACAGGCCATCAAGGATCTATATGAGCGATTGCGCGGCAAAACGGATAGTAGTGTCAAGACCCGACCTGGGGCGACCCTTTCGCAGAAGGATCTCGATGCACTGGCCGACTACACTGGGCCTGGGTATTGGGATCTCAACCAAGCACTGAGGAACGGTACATTGGATGCATCGCAGGAGGCGAGGGTTAGGGCCATCGAAGAAGCGCTGTCGAAGTTGCCCAACCACAACGGCACCGTGTACCGAGGTACTGACCTTCCAGCAAGTGTTCTGGACGACTATAAACCGGGTGAGATGGTGACTGAGCACGCGTTCACGAGCACGTCATCTTCACCTTCGACGGCGTTTCCAGGAAATACGCAATTCACCATTATTTCGAAGACTGGCAAAGATGTATCTCAATACTCTTCAACTGAAGCTGCGGGGATCGTTGAGAGTGAGGTTCTGTTTCCGCCAGGTGTCAGATTCCAAGTGGTGAGCAAAACCTTTGACCCCGGTACCGGTAAGACATTTATAGAGTTGATCGAAAGGTAGCGTGCCAGATGAGCAAGGAGATAGCCGGCAAAAAATTCTCGTCGCTGGAAGAGGAGGGGTTAGAGCCGCTGAGCGACGAGGAATTAGAGCGAGCCAAGCAGATGTTTGCTGAAGCTCGCGCAAAGATAGCTGCAGTTCCGCCCGAGGAGCAGAGGCAAGCGTCGCGGAAGTTCTACGATGATACGAGTGGCACAGAGTTCGAACAGCGGTGAAACTGGTGTGAATCGCTGGACGCGAATCCCGCACGGGCCAAATGGGTTCGGGTGTGCGATCGGCCAGTTGCCTTGTCGGGGCGGCGGAGCTGGTCTCGCCGGAAACGACGTGCGTGTTGTGCCGCTCTGATGCCGATCTGAGAACTCGCCCCGCTGCTGAACCGACGGGGTGCAGTCCGGCGGGGCAGGCGGGCAGCCGCCTGGTGCGGTGTTGGGCGCGGCTCGGTGGGGGTGATACTGCTGGCGCCCTGCTGGTTTGGGGCGGGGCGCCGGGGGTTAGTTCTGGTGGCCGAGCAGTTCGAGGGAGCGTTGGTGGGCGCTGAGGGCGAGGGCGGTTTCCCTTGCGGCGTCGGAACCACCTTGTTCGGCGAGGTAGGTGTGGAGGTTGGCTTTGGCCTCGTACCAGGCGGCGCGCTCGATGTCGCCGGCCTCGGCGGTGGGGCGGCTCAGGGTCAGGGCGGTCATCTCGACCAGGACGTTCACTCGCGATCCTTCCTCGGCAATGTTTCCGGGCGGTACACCGTGATCGGCGTTCGGAGTGTTACGCCTGCACGCGTACCCCACGAAGTATGGGCAGCACCAACCCCCGCGCAATAGAGGTCACGTGACATTCGCTGAGGTGTCCTCTCAGGGTTGCTGGGTCGTGCCGACCCAGCGATCGCAGGTCACAGGCCACCCGCATACAGCCGCATTGCGCTGTCGTTGCGTCCAATAAGCTGCACGATTGCCAATCAGGCAGGTCTGTGCGCGTCCCGCGAACCTGGACGGATGATCACTGGGCACTGGTGGCGGCAAATCGCGAGAAGCCACCTACACCAGTACCCCCTCGACGCTCTCGAGCATGAATGCGATGCCGGGCGACGACCGGCCAGAGGCGGTCGAGTACGTCGGCAGGCAGGCGGCCGGTGAACCGAGCGGCGGGAGCGCGCGGGGCCCGGATTTGGGTCCGAGCTGGGGGTTGTCTACACTAGACCGGTTGCTCGGGCACCTCTGTGTCCGCATGTCTTGGCGCAGTGACTGCGCCCACATGTGGGACGGCCCGGGTACCGAGAACTCTCACGAGAACTCAATCCGGTCGACAAGTGTCGGCCGGACCGCCGAATTGCTATAGGCCCACGGTTGACGTGCTGTTGAAGCGCGTCGGCGTTGTATGGGAACCGTAGCGAGAAAGGTGTCAAGGTCGAACTATGACCATGACTGATCCGATCGCAGACTTCCTGACGCGTCTGCGCAACGCCAACTCGGCGTACCACGATCAGGTGAAGGCTCCGCACTCGAAGCTCAAGGCGAACATCGCCGAGATCTTGAAGCGCGAGGGTTACATCGCCGACTACCGGACCGAAGATGCGACCGTTGGCAAGGCCCTCGTCGTCGATCTGAAGTACGGCCCGAGCCGTGAGCGCAGCCTGCAGGGCCTGCGCCGCGTTTCGAAGCCGGGTCTGCGTGTGTACGCGAAGTCCACCAACCTGCCCAAGGTCCTGGGCGGCCTCGGCGTGGCGATCATCTCCACGTCGACCGGTCTGCTCACCGATCGCCAGGCGGCCAAGCAAGGTGTAGGCGGGGAAGTCCTCGCCTACGTCTGGTAAGGGGAGGTAGGACAAATGTCGCGTATTGGCAAGAAGCCCATCGCAATTCCGGCCGGTGTCGAGGTTTCCATCGAGGGCCAGCAGGTCTCGGTGAAGGGGCCGAAGGGCACCCTGTCGCACACGGTCGCTGAGCCGATCACCATCGCCAAGGGCGAGGACGGTCAGCTCGAGGTTGTTCGCCCGAACGACGAGCGCCAGAACCGCTCGCTGCACGGCCTGACCCGCACCCTGGTCGCCAACATGATCGAAGGCGTCACCAAGGGCTACGAGAAGAAGATGGAAATCTTCGGCGTCGGTTACCGCGTGCAGGCCAAGGGTTCGAACCTCGAGTTCGCGCTCGGCTACAGCCACCCGGTGCCGATCGAGGCGCCCGCTGGCATCACCTTCGCGGTGGAATCGCCCACCAAGTTCTCTGTGTCCGGTATCGACAAGCAGGCGGTCGGTCAGATCTCCGCCGTCATTCACGGACTGCGTAAGCCCGACCCGTACAAGGGCAAGGGCATCCGCTACGCCGGCGAGGTCGTTCGCCGCAAGGTCGGAAAGACGGGTAAGTGATCATGGCGCAAACCGAAAACCAGATCGCCAAGCGCAAGCCGCGCGGCAAGGACGCGTCCACGACGCGTCGGCTGTCGAAGACCCGCCGTCACTTCCGTCTCCGCAAGAAGGTCGAAGGCACCACCGAGCGTCCGCGCCTGGTGGTCAACCGCTCTTCGCGGCACCTGCACGCGCAGCTGGTGGACGACTCGGTCGGCAAGACCATCGCTGCCGCGTCCTCCATCGAGGCGGACGTGCGCGCGCTGGACGGCGACAAGTCGGCCAAGAGCAAGAAGGTCGGCGAACTGCTGGCCGAGCGTGCCAAGGCCGCAGGCATCGAGACTGTCGTGTTCGACCGTGGTGGCCACGATTACCACGGCCGGATCGCGGCGCTCGCCGATGCCGCTCGCGAAGCGGGGTTGAAGTTCTGATGACTGCAAACATGAATGAAGGGAACGTCTGATGCCGGGACGTCAACGGCGTGACGGCGGCAACGGACCCGCCGGACAGAATGGTGCCGCCGGTGGCGGCGACAACCGCGACAACCGTGGCGGTGGCCGCGACCGTCGTGGCGGTGGCGACAACCGTCGCGACAACGCCGCAGAGAAGAACCAGCTCGAGCGCGTCGTCGCGATCAACCGCGTCTCCAAGGTCGTGAAGGGTGGTCGTCGCTTCAGCTTCACCGCCCTCGTGATCGTCGGTGACGGCAACGGTCTGGTCGGCGTCGGCTACGGCAAGGCCAAGGAAGTTCCCGCGGCCATCCAGAAGGGTGTCGAGGAGGCTCGCAAGAGCTTCTTCCGCGTCCCGATGATCGGCAGCACCATCGTCCACCCGGTTCAGGGTGAGGCGGCGGCCGGTGTCGTCATGCTGCGCCCGGCCTCGCCGGGTACCGGTGTGATCGCCGGTGGTGCGGCTCGTGCCGTGCTGGAATGCGCTGGCATCCATGACATCCTGGCGAAGTCGCTCGGTAGCGACAACGCCATCAACGTCGTGCACGCGACGGTCGCCGCACTCAAGATGCTGCAGCGCCCGGAAGAGGTTGCGGCTCGCCGTGGTCTCTCGCTCGAAGACGTTGCCCCTGCGGGCATGCTGCGTGCGCGCGCCCAGGCTGTGGGAGGTGCCAGGTAATGGCAGATCTCAAGGTGACCCAGATCAAGAGCACGATCGGCGCGAAGCAGAACCAGCGTGACAGCATGCGCACGCTCGGGCTCCGCAAGATCCGGCAGACCGTGGTTCGCGAGGACACCCCGCAGAACCGTGGCCTGATCAACGTCGTGCGCCACCTCGTGACAGTTGAGGAGGTCTGACATGACCATCAAGTTGCATCACCTGCGTCCCGCGCCCGGTAGCAAGACCGAGAAGACTCGGGTCGGCCGTGGTGAGGGTTCCAAGGGTAAGACCGCGGGCCGTGGTACCAAGGGCACCAAGGCTCGCAAGAACGTCCCGGCTGCCTTCGAGGGTGGGCAGATGCCGCTGCACATGCGGCTGCCCAAGCTCAAGGGCTTCACGAACCGGTTCCGCACGGAATACCAGGTCGTGAATGTCGGCGCTATCGCCAAGCTGTTCCCCGAGGGCGGTGAGATCGGCAAGGCCGAGCTCGTCGCGGCCGGCGCGGTTCGCAAGAACCAGCTGGTGAAGGTCCTCGGCGACGGTGAGATCGGTGTCGCGGTCCAGGTGACCGTCGACAAGGTCACCGGCGCAGCGAAGGAAAAGATCACCGCGGCCGGTGGCACCGTCACCGAGCTGGGCTGACGGTACTCTGAACATCAGTGGCACCGGATGAGTGAAGGCTCGTCCGGTGCCACTGTTAGAGTTCCATTGTTGTCTGCCAAGCCTCGTCATGGTTTTCAGCGTCCCCCTGTGCCGAATCAGGGAAACTGGACATTGCTGAAATATCCATGTCCTGACCATGTCGTTCGCCAGGAGGATCTGTGCTTTCCGCCTTCGTATCGGCCTTCCGGACTCCGGACTTACGGCGGAAGATTCTCTTCACGCTGGGGTTGATCGCGCTGTACCGTCTGGGTGCCGCGCTGCCGTCCCCCGGTGTCGATTACCAGGCCGTCCAGGACTGCATCAAAGAGGTGTCCGGCGGTGAGTCCGGCGGCATCTATCAGCTGATCAACCTGTTCTCAGGTGGTGCGCTGCTGCAGCTCTCGGTGTTCGCGATCGGCATCATGCCGTACATCACGGCGAGCATCATCATCCAGCTGCTGACTGTCGTCATCCCGCGGTTCGAGGAACTGCGCAAGGAAGGCCAATCCGGCCAGACCAAGATGACGCAGTACACCAGGTATCTGTCGATCGCTCTGGCGATCCTGCAGGCCACCGGTCTGGTCGCGCTGGCTTCGCGCGGTCAGCTGCTGCAGGGCTGCAAGAACCAGGACAAGATCCTCGCCGACAACGGCATCTTCGCGATGATCATCATCGTGCTGGTGATGACCGCCGGTGCGGCCCTTGTCATGTGGTTCGGTGAGCAGATCACCGAGCGTGGTGTCGGCAACGGTATGTCGCTGCTGATCTTCGCCGGTATCGCCGCGCGTATCCCGACCGAGGGCAAGTCCATCCTGGACAGCCGCGGCGGCATCGTGTTCGGCCTGGTATGTGTCGCGGCCTTCGCGATCATCGTCGCCGTCGTCTTCGTCGAGCAGGGCCAGCGCCGCATCCCGGTGCAGTACGCCAAACGCGTGGTCGGCCGGAAGATGTACGGCGGCTCTTCGACCTACCTGCCGCTGAAGGTCAACCAGGCCGGTGTCATCCCGGTGATCTTCGCGTCCTCGCTGCTGTACCTGCCGAACCTGATCTCGCAGCTCACCTCCTCGCGGACCAATCCGGATCAGAGTTGGTGGCAGGAGATCATTTCGAAGTACCTGGTGAACCCGGGCAACCCGGTCTACATCGCGATCTACTTCGGCATGATCGTCTTCTTCACCTACTTCTACGTCGCGATCACCTTCAACCCGGAGGAACGCGCGGACGAGATGAAGAAGTTCGGTGGCTTCATTCCGGGCTACCGCCCCGGCAAGCCCACCGCCGATTACCTGAACTATGTCCTGAGCCGCATCACCCTCCCCGGCTCGATCTACCTCGGTCTCGTAGCTGTCCTGCCGAATCTGTTCCTCGACATCGGCGCTTCCGGTGGTGGCCAGAACCTCCCGTTCGGTGGCACCGCGGTGCTCATCATGGTGAGCGTCGGCCTCGACACGGTGAAGCAGATCGAAAGTCAGCTGATGAATCGTAATTACGAAGGGTTCCTCAAGTGAGAGTTGTACTGCTCGGTCCGCCGGGTGCAGGCAAGGGCACCCAGGCTGTGCTGCTGTCGGAGAAGCTTGGCGTCCCGCACATCTCCACCGGGGATCTCTTTCGTGCGAACATCAGCCAGCAGACGCTGCTCGGCCGCGAAGCGCAGAAGTACATGGACGCAGGCGATCTCGTGCCGAGCGATGTCACCAACCGCATGGTCGAGGCCAGGGTGGCCGAGCCCGATGCCGTGAACGGTTTTGTCCTGGACGGTTACCCGCGCACGGTCGATCAGGCCGACGCGTTGGAGCGGATCCTCAAGGACATGGACACCAAGCTCGACGCGGTGTTGTGTTTTGTGGTGGCCGAGGACACGGTGGTCGAGCGGATGCTCGCCCGTGGCCGCGACGATGACAACGAAGGCGTGATCCGTAACCGGCTCCGGGTGTACCGCGAGGAGACCGAGCCGCTGCTGGATCACTACGACGGCCTTGTCGTCTCGGTGGACGGTATCGGCGAGGTCGACGAGGTCAACGCGCGCGCACTGCGCGCGCTGGGCCACTGATGCCCCACTTGACGGAGCGCTGAGGCCGAATGGTCTTCAATCGGAAGAAGAAGGTCGTGCCGTTCCGCACGGCGGGCGAGCTCGACGCGATGGCGGCGGCGGGCGCGATTGTCGGTCGCGCCCTTGTCGCGGTGCGCGCGGCCGCCAAGCCTGGCGTGTCGACGCTCGAGCTCGACGAGGTCGCCGAGCAGGTCATTCGGGATGCGGGCGCGGTGCCGTCCTTCAAGGGCTACCACGGTTTTCCGGGTTCGATCTGTGCGTCGGTGAATGATCGTGTGGTGCACGGTATTCCGACCGCCGCCGAGATCTTGACCGAAGGCGACCTCGTTTCCATCGACTGTGGCGCCATTCTCGAAGGCTGGCACGGTGATTCGGCGTGGACGTTCGGCGTCGGCAACATCATCGACGCGGACCGGTTGCTGAGCGAGGCCACCAAACTGTCGATGGAGGCGGGTATCGCGGCCATGCTGCCCGGTAATCGGCTCTCCGACGTCTCGCACGCCATCGAGCTCGGCACGCGGGCGGCGGAGAAGGAACACGGTCGCGCCTACGGCATCGTCGACGGTTACGGCGGCCACGCCATCGGCCGCGAGATGCACCTCGATCCGTTCCTCGCCAACGAGGGCGACCCGGGCAAGGGCCCGAAGCTCGTGGTGGGATCGGTCCTCGCGATCGAGCCGATGCTGACGCTCGGCACCACTCAGACACAGGTGCTCGAGGACGACTGGACGGTCGTCACCATCGACGGAACCCGCGCCGCCCACTGGGAGCACACGGTCGCCGTCACCGAGGACAGACCCCGCATCCTCACTCTGCGCCCGGAGTAGTCGCCCGCGCAGGCGATTCCACCCATTCCATGCGACGATTGGCATGGAATACCTTCGTGTCCAACACCTTTGGTTGGAGCGTCGACGTGCGTGGGACGTTCCCGTCTTCCTGCGGACGACGCACTGATCGGAAGGCGCCGTTGCCTGGAAGGTGTAGCGGCACAACGTTGTCCGCGACACTGTGGTCCCGCGACGCGCGTGACGAGGAGTCGATACGCACCGACGCCTGCGAAGTGTCCCTCCGCTGGACGATCTCGCCTCGGTGATTCTCCGGCACGGTTATGCCGGTGTGAACCATGGACGATACCCAGCTGCATCGCTGGATCGGTGTCGTCGTTCCTTGCGCCCGCTGCGCCTGACCGTGACATTTGCTGACTCTGTGATCAGCGTATGTCCGGGCGGGAGCAGCGGGCGCGAGTAGGCAACTACTCGAATCCGCTTGGCGCACCACGCGGTTCGTGACCGAGGTGCCCTCGGCTCGATATCGGGGTGTGCCGGGAAAAGCGGCGCTGGCGTGCGAGTTCGATGGCGGACAGGTACCCGCGGATCAGCCCGTGCGCAGTCGGGTGCGTAGCACCAAAGTCACCAGGGGCAGGTCGAATTCACCCTCTGCGGTCTCCGGCCTGCTGCGCAGATACTCGGTGATGCGCCTGAGCACCTCGGCCCGCTGTTGCTCGGACACCACCAGCGTGTGCGAGTGCGTGCCGATGGTCGCCGCCAACGACTCGGCGGTACGCCGCTGCACGTGCGGGAACTCGGACCGCTCGAAGGCCTCGAACAACGGATGGGCGGGCAGCCGCGCCTCGCCGGGTTCCGGCGGCGGCGTCGACGCCACCGAGCGGGCGACCTCGGCCAGTCCGGCGACCCAGTCGACCCGCATGTCGTCGGTGTTCCACAGTGCGGCGAAGCGCCCGCCGCGCCGCAGTACCCGCGCGAACTCGGGGAAGGCGCGATCCTGGTCGAACCAGTGGAAGGCCTGCCCGGCCACGATCGCGTCCACCGATCCGTCCGCCAGCGGAATCGCTTCCGCCGCACCCTCGTACGCGCGCACGCCGGGCAGTCGTCGCATCAACTCGATGCGCATCCCGTCGTCGGGTTCCACCGCGATCACGGTGGCGCCTGCGGCGAGCAGCCCCTCTGTGAGCTTTCCGGTGCCCGCGCCGAGGTCGAGTACCACCGGCGCGGGCGCGGCCGGGAGAATGGATTCCAGCGCCCATTGGATGGCCGCCATCGGATAGTCCGGTCTGTGCTCGGCGTAGGCGGTCGCATGAGCGCCGAAGGAGCTGGCCCGCCGGGCACGTAGGGCACGTTTATCCGCATCTCGATTCGTCGTATTGCCCACACGCCCACCCTAGATCCGAGCTACCGCCCCGCGTGCGAAATTACGATGCGCCGGGGAGTCGGCGTACGCCTGCACACACCTCCGCAGCCAAATCGTCGTAGCCGACGGCCAGTTCCGCGAGGCGCTGCCACGCATCCCACAGGTCCCACTCCGAGTTGCTCGCCAATGCCGCGTAGGCATTGGCGGTGAACTGCGCGAGGCGGTCGATCACCGCGCCGACGGTTTCGGTGTGCACATGCGCGGCACCGTGCGCGGGCGGCAACTGGACGGTGATCCAGCGGTCGATGTCGCGCACCAGACTCGCACGCAGAGCGTCGATCTCGTCGAGCTCCTCGCGCCGGGCGCACAGTCTGCGCTCGTGCAGAGTGGTCAGCTCGTGCGCGCACCGCAGCAGCGGATTGCCCACCGGATGCTCACCTCGGCATGCCTGCAGCACTTGATGTTTCGCGGGCAGTTGACTCGTCGTCATCGCAGCCCTGCGTTGCGGCACACCCGCACGGTGTCCACGATGGCAACGCCGGAGGGGCGAAAGGTGTTCTGCGGCGGAATGATCCACTCGCGCAGGCCCGCGTGCACGTCGGCAGGGGACGGCAAGGCGATCTCCCCGCCGATCGGCACGATCGATACGTTGAGCCGGAACAGCTCGGCGAAGAGCCGGACATCGTCGGGTAGGTCGGGGCGGATCAAGTAGGTCCAACGCTTCGATCGGACGTGAGAGATGATCGGGCCCAATGGATTTCGGTGGTGTATCAAATCGTCGTGGACCTGCTGACCCAGCGGCGCGGGCATGGTGATCGCGCCGACGAATCCGGCGCGGACGATGATCCGGCCGATCGCCGGATGGAATCCGGCGGGGAGGTCGCAGGTGTGGCGGTAATAGGCGCATCGGGCGGCTGGGGTTTCCGCCAACGCCACTTGGTCCATGGGGAGCCTCGACTAGCATCGTGTGTCTGGTGAAGCCGCCCGAACCGATAGTCTCGGGTGCTCAGCGTGACCCACGACACCGTTCGAACGCGATCTCAGTAGAGCACCCGGTGGACCGGCGGCGCCGGTTGCGTTCAATTAGTTCTCGAGAAGTTTGTTTCAGTGCCGGTTAACAGAAGGCGAGGTAACCGGCGGGCGCTGCGCTACGGCGTGGTGCGGAAGAACAGCGCGCGGTCGCCGTGCTCGGCGAGCGGGGTGGTCGCGCAAATCTGTCGCAAGCCGTTGGACGGCAGATAGGTCAGATTCGCGAACACCTGTGTGTTGCCGAACGCGGAGCGCAGCTTCGACTCGGGTACGCGGTCCGCGTTCAGGTCGGCAAGCATCTTGAAGTCCAAAGGTGCCAGCGGTTTGTCCAGAGGCGCCTGCCCGGCGGGCCTGCCGAGCGCGGCGTACTGGGTCGCCGCGCCGTGCTCGTACCAGCACAGCTCGTAGGCGATGTGCTCGGTCACTGTGATCGCGGCCACCGGCCAGTCCTGGGACAGCCGCCGCGCCAGCGGATGCTTGCCGACCGGCGTCAGCTCCCAGTTCAGGCTCATCACCGTGACCCAGCCGCCGTACGGCTGATCGATCAGGACGACGTCATCGCTGAGCGTTTCCGCGGTATTCACCTCGGCCTCGACGATCTTCCAATGTTCTTCGTGCGTACCGAGATAACTGACCCGATCCAGCGGGTAGGCGTCGTCGGTGGCGTAGGCGCCGATGATCGCGGCGCGGATCTGCGCGACCGCGTCAGGGGTCGGACAGTAGACGCTCAGTGCGCCGAAGCTGGTGCCGATCTGCACCGGCATCGACGGCGGATCGGGTTCCTGGCCGGGCAGAAGGGGACGCAGGCCGACGAGGGCCAGCTTCCAGTTGAGCTCCTCGACGGTCGACAGGTCGCCGGAGGACTTGAACAGGATCTGCTGCTGGGTCAGCCGCCCTGCCTGCTCCAGGGTGCGGCATCCGAGCTCGGCGAGCGCCTTGTACGACTTAGGCGTGAGATCGAGGTCTTGAATCCCGCACGCGCGCAGTCGGATCGACATCCCCGTCGAGGTGAACGCGGAATACCGCTCGCGATACATCGAGAGGGCCTGCTTGCGCGACCGGCCGACCATGAGCGTGCGCAGTAACGTGCTCAAGCTCGCGAGGTATTTGCCGGAAAGCTCCGGATTCGCCGCGGCCAGCTTGCTGCGAATGCGGGCCGCTTCCTCGGTCGCCGCGACCGCAGCGTCCTGATCGAGGCGGCCGAGCCAGACGCCGCACTTGGACAGGCCGTCCGCGCAGAGCCCGGCGACCTCCGGATGTATCTGCGCCACTTGGCGATAGGCGTCGCAGGCGCGGCGGACGGTGGTGGTGGCGAGTTCCCTGCGGCCGCTGTGCCGTGCCGCGAGCTCGACCGAGCGAAGCACCTCGTTCAGCTCGCCGGCCAGTTTGGCGTCGAGCACCACCGCGCCGGTGGCGAGCAGGCGCAGCCGGATGCCGACCGCCTCCTCGGCAGGGGCCAGCCCCTCCCTGGTGCGATCCCGGACCGACCCGTTGGTCTTGGTGGCGATGAAGGCCTTCGCGAGCTCACCGAGCGAGGTGGCGAGCCGAAGGTCCGCGGCAACCGATCGATCGAGCGCCGCATACCGATCGGCGGCGACCTGACGCTCCGCCGCGTCCAGATCCATCGAGACCCTCGTTTCAGGCATGTTCCTCCGCCGACGCGCGGTGCCCGCACACCGCTTTTCTTGGCTCCGAGTCTGTCACGGTTGCCGAGGCGGCGCATCTGTTGATTCGCCCAACCTGTGGATCGATGGGGGAGCGGGCGCGCCGGACGGTCGGCGCTCGGCACTGATCATTTGATGACCAGATGATGACAGCCTCTGGTGTGCAATTATTCTGCGCGACACCGGGTGTTCACCCTAGGTCTGCGCCGAATGCGTGATCGGGATTGGTGGTGCCAGCGTGGGTGTGAAGACATCGCCGTGGTGTGCGCCGGTGGCGCGATGAGCCTGTATCTGCCCGAGGAACTGCGCTGGCTCGGCTGGATCGCAGGCGCGGCATGGCCGGATGGCGACGAAGACAAGATGTTCGAGCTGGCGCGAGCCTGGGAGCGCGCGAGCACCAAGGTGCGGCCACTGACGGATCAGGTGCTGGTGGCGCGCCGAGCCGCCGAGCGCTCCTGGGAAGGCGAGGGCGGTCGGGCGCTCGCCGCGGCCTATGACGCACTCCTGCATGGCGATCAGTCGCTGGAGCGGCTTGCCGAACATCTGCAGCAGGTGTCGAAAGCGGTCTTCAACACCGGAACCGAACTGGAAGCGACCAAGCTGACGATCATCGTCTCGCTGCTCGCGCTTGCTGTCGAAATCGCTTGGGCGTGGATGTTTCCGCCGACTGCGCCTGCGGCCGAGGCGGCTGCTGTCGCCGTGACGCGAAGCTTTCTGCGGAAGTTGGAGGATGAACTAGCGAAGAAGGTCGTCGCGCTCGCCAGCCAACTCGCCCAGAAGGTGGGTGTGCGAACCAGCCTGGTCAAGAACCTCGGCCTCTACGCGATGAAAATCCCGGAGAGCATGTTGATTTCGGGCGGCCTCGATCTCATCGTGCAAGCCACCCAAATGGGCAGGGGGACTCGCCGAGAGTTCAACTGGAAGCAGTCGCTCAGCTCCATGGCCGCCTCCGGCTTGGGGACCTACCCCGGTATCAAGTCCGCGCGCCACGTCGGTCGAGGTTTCGACCGGCTGGCCGGAAAGACCTTCACACCGAAGGTCGGTGACAGTGCTCGCTGGGCAACGGTCAAGCCGATGGCTGGCGACATGCTGAAAGGCACTGCCAGCGGTGTTGTTTCGGGTGCCGTCGGTACCTTCTTCGGGAACCTTGTCCTTCTGCAGCCCTTCGGCGCCAGCGCGATGACCTCGGCGGAAAGCTGGGTCGGTGGCATGGCGCGCGGCGGGATGGTCGGTGCGGCGCGTGGTGGGTTCGGGGTGAAGATGGCGCCGGCCGACGGGAAGCTCGGTCCATTCTCTCGCGTGTTCGACCCGAGCATGACGCCGGTGCGTGACGGTGCGGTGCCGCAGACGTCGCGTGATACGCACGAACTGCAGCCGATGGGCAGTTCGGCGACATCGTCGGATGCCACATCACTGCCGACGCAAGGTCCACGGCCGGACAGCCCTCAGGTGCCGACATCTGTTGGGACCGTGGCACATTCAAGCGCCGATGCGCCGCGCGCGAGTGATGCGAGCGTGCGTGATTCGTCACCGACACCAGCCAGTCGCGCGGCGGCGGAACCGTCGGTCACCGGTGGATCCGATGCCACGCCGGCCCCAATGCACAGCTCGCAGGGTGGGCCGAATGCGAATCCGCATGTAACCGGGGCAGATTCACGCCCCGCGACGTCATCCAGTTCTGCCAGTTCGCCGGATGCGGGCCGGGCTGCCGCGCAAGCAACTGGAGGGAGGGGAGGTTCGACGCCGACTGGGACGACGACACCGACTGGGACGACGACGCCGACTGGGACGACGACGCCGACTGGGACGACGACGCCGACCGGGACGACGACGCCGACCGGGACGACGACGCCCACTGGGACAACGACATCCGGGACAACGACACACGCCGGGACGTCTCCCGCAGGGGCGCGAGCCGTCGAGGGCGGCCCGCAATCGTCGGTCGCGGCCGACACCAACGTGCAACCGGTTAACGCGGGGCCGCCGGCGACGGCGCAGACCCCGCACTCGCCGGTCGCGGAATCTCCGTCCCACGCCGCACCGCCTGCGCGCGATGAGACGGCCCGACCGGTCGACCATGGTCATGGTGACAGCCCGGATTCGGCGCCGCGCAATCCAGCACACAGCAACCCGAGCGGCCTCACGTCGTCCGATGGACCGGAGCAGACAAGTACTCGTCCGCCATCACTGAGCGAAGACACGCATCCTGTTCCGGTGCCCCCGCCGGTTTCGGACGGGACTCCACCGCAGGCTCCGGTGCGCACTGTCCTGCCGGACGGCAAGGCGCAGGTCGTTCGCACGGACGGCTCGGTGTGGGTGATCGACTACGACGGCACCGCGCACAAGATCACCCCAGGCGGCGAGAACGAGACGAAGTCGACAACGCTGGCGGGCGGTGAGCTGAAAGGAAAGACACGGCCCAAGAAATGGCCGGACGATGTGCCGATGCCTGAACCGTATCGCTGGTCCGGCAAGCCAGGCGCCGGGTAGCCGCTACCGGTCGACTCGGTACTCCGGCAGGCGAAGAGTAGGAGAAACAGACGATGGCATCCAGTATTTACGTCAACCCGGAAGGGCTACGAACCCAGGTTGTGCCGATCACCAAGGAGATGCGTGACTCGGTGCGAGGGATTCTGCAGGAACTGTGCGGTGCGCTCGATGCCGCCGGACAGCCTTGGGGCACCGACAAATTCGGCAAGGAGTTCGCCGAGGGCGAGCACGGATACCTGCGCGTGGCGGCGACGCTCCGGGGCACCGTGGACGATCTGTCCAAGGCGCTCAGCGACTTCACCTTCGGAATCACAAAGGCCGCCTACATGATGGATGGACAGGACACCGGCTCAGCCATCGGCTTCGGGGCAAAATGACTCGAGCATCGCCTCGGTCGTGTCGTAAACCAGTTGCGGTGTCGGGTAATTCCGGCGCCGCAGACACCGGCGCTGCGGCGCTGGTGTCTGCTATGTGAACGATTTGGTGTTGGTCTGCTCCGAGGACGTGAGGGCCTTTACCGCCTTGCCCATCTCCGTCGCTTGTTCGGACATCCGCTTCGTATTGGTGTCCAGCGAGCCGATTTGGGCGTCGCGGCCCGCGAGGTAGCCCTTCGGGCCGTCGGCGAAATCGTGGCCCGCTTTGTCGTCGCCCCAACACACCCCGCGGCTTTCCATGGCGGAGCGCAAGCGGTTCGTGATGGACTCCGTCCTCTTGGCGCATGCCTCGAAACCGGCTGCGCCCGTGCGGAACCCATCGACGTCGAACCTGACGATCTTTCCCATGGTCTTCTCTCCTAGCTGGTGGATCGGATGGTGAACACGTCGCTGATCGGGTCGTCGTCCTCGTCGACTTCCGAATGGCCGGTATTTCCGGACTCAGTGTTGCGCGCGGTCGCGCAGGGTTGCCAGGTCCGGTGCGGTGCGCAGTTCGGCGTTCGAGTCGACCGAGCCTGCGAGCGAATCGGGCGGGTAGGTCCTGACCTGACGCAACGCCTCCGTTGCAGGCAGGCCCGCACCGTAGGCGTCGCCGAGGCGCATGCGCCACAATCCCGCGGCCACCCTGCCGCCATCGCCTGCCGCGGCCGCGGGCAGGTAGTCCGCCGCGTCGCCGGTGCTCGCCGCCCACAGGTAGCCGAGCGTCGCGTCGCCCTTGACGACCGGCAGAAACTGGACTGGCGTATCGGTTTCCGTGGCGTATGTCGGCGGCGGCGGCGCGCTGACCAACGGGCCCCAGCCTTGGGCACGATCGGCAGGCGTGCCGTCGGGGAACATGCCGTCCTGGACCATGGGACCAGGGCCGAGCGGCGGGCCGTCCGGGTTCAGGTCGTTCCAGATCGCCGCCAAACTCGGTGCCGCGGTCGGCGTGGCATCGGCGGCGATCCCGCCGTACTCGGGTTCCTCGGGTTGGCCGATCCAGCGTTCGATTGCGGCGGCCGGGGCCAGCCCCTCGTCCGAGGCCTCGGACAGCCTGCGCTCCCAGGCGAACAGGCAGGTGAGGTTGTCGCCCGCGACCGAAAGCCTGCGCTCGAAGCCCGCGGCGTTGCCTGACTGTGAGGCCCACAGATAGCCGATCAGCGTGCCGCCCTGGGTGACCGGGAGATAGACGACCGGCAAGCGGGTCCACTTGTCGTAGTTGCCGGATAAAGAGCTGGTACTCATCGGGCTGGATTCTTTCATCTGGGATCGACCGGCGCTGGTTGGTCGGCTACGGGTGGGTCGCTGGCGTGGCTGGCGGTACGTAGACCACCGGGGTGTTGAGTTCGACTCGTCCTCGGATCAAGTACTGCACACCGGCGTAGCGGGGGTCCTGCGGATTCTGGATCACCTCGGTGACGAGGTAGCGGGTGCCGCGCGGCAGGATCAGTTCGCGCTGGTCGGGGTACGCGCTGCGGACTCCCATCCAGAGGCCGCTGGCTCCCGGCGGCAGCTCGAGTTCCATCCGGATGGCGCCGTCGAAGTGGGCCGGTGGTGTGGCGCCGAGGCTGGTCGACATGTAGCCGGGCTCGATTTGGACGGTGCCGAGCAGGGTGCGTGGGTCGCCGGTGCCGAGAACCGCGCCGTTGACGCGCAGGAACGACACGTCACGCATGCCACGGACGACTTCCACCGGCTCGGGAAGGTGGTGGGCCACCGCTTGGTCGAGCCACGTTACGTGAGCGTTCATGTTGTCGACGGTGACCGGGCCGCCGATCCAGTTGGACACGGTCCAATGTGTTTCCGCGGTGGTCCTGACCTCCGCGAGTCGCCGGTCCGGTGCCGGGTCTCGGAGGATATCGACAATGGCCTGGTCCTGTTCCGGAGTCAAGGTGCGTCGACCGTTGGCGGCCTCGGTGTAGGCCTGATACAGGCTGTAGTGTGTCGGCTCGCTGTTGTCCACTGTGAACAGGGTGTCGTATCGCGCCCGTTCGTTGCTCAGGTTGGTCACCCAGTGCCCGAGGTCGCCGGTGCGCAACGGGTAGTTGACCCAGGAGTTCACGGTATAGCGGTGTGCCTCACCGAATTCCGCTGGAGGCAGGCTGTCTCGGATCGGGCCGAGAGTGTGCTCGCCATAGGCTTCGCCTTGGTCGTTGGACGGGAAGCGAACGACTTCGCTGAACAGATGCGGTAATCCCAGATCATCCGTGGTGTCGAACAGTGTGTCGACATCCGTCCTCGGTTCGTCGAAAAGCCCACGGAGCACTTCGTTTTCGGGTCCGTCGAACAGTGTGTGGACGTCTGTTCTCGGTTCGTGGAAGAGTCTGCCGAGTACTTCGTTTTCGAGTCCGTCCAGGGGTGGGTCGGTGCGGGTTGTCGGTTCGTCGAAAAGCCTGCGGAATACTTCGTTTTCGGGCCCGTCGAACAGCGTGTCGACGTCCGCCCGAGGTCCGTCGATGGCCTCGCCGAGCATTCGGTTCTCGGGTCCGTCGGGCAATCCGTTTCTGGTGGCGCCGCCGGTGAGCGATGCGGTGGGGTTGGTATCGGTTGTGAGTAGTGGGTGGTTGGGGCCGATGGTGGCTGGGGTGTTGTCGGGGTTGGTGGCGAGGTGGTAGTGGCCGCCGTTGGCGTTTTCGCGGTAGAGGATGGTGAAGGGTTGGTCGGGTGTTTGTCCGTGGGCTAGGCGGGTGATGTGGCCGTCGGGGTGGAGGATGAGGAGGTTGAGTTGGAGGACTTGGGCGGCGACGGGTAGGAGGAAGTTTCCTGCGTGGTGCCGGTATTCCCCCTGGTTGAGCAGGCTTTCGATTTGTCTGGTGTATTCGGTGTCGACGTGGTGGGGGTTGTTCCATTGGCCGGGTTGTTCGATGTCGAGTCGGCGTTGGAATTCGGTGAGGAAGTGTCGGCGGTTGAGGTGGAGTTCGTCGGCGAGGCGGGCGCGGAGGTCGGTGTGGCCGTCGGTGCCCATGCCCATACTTTCGGAGAGGGCGTGGAAGAGGCAGTCGCCTTCGCCTGGCATGGATTTCCACTGGCCTACCGGCGGACGAATACCATCGAGCTGATCGACGAACGGACCGGTCGATGCGAGCTCGTCGACCGCGGCAGGCGTGGGAACCGTTGTAGACGCGCCGTTTTCGGCGATCAGGCCGGGGTGCGCCGTGGTATTTGGGCCGAGCCAGGCGCCGATCAGGTGGCGGGTTCCGTTCACGTGCACAGCGACGAGCCGGAGGGCAGATCCGCCGTGAAACTTGATCTCGTCGGGGTCGTCGCTGGAGCGCAGGAAGCTGTTCCCGCTGACGTAGTCGAGCCCGGGGTGGTCGCCGAGCCAGGTGCCTTCGGGTACGTCGCGACCGGTGACGCCATCGCGGACGACGAACTCGAGGGTGACAGCGGTGTGGTCTGCCACGTAGTTCTCGGCGGACTCACGGATGCGATGGGTGTAGAACCCGCTGCCGAGAGCGCCACCGCCCCAAGCATTTTGTACGGTTCGGATACCGGTCGTGGCGATATTGCGCGCTGCGTCGGCGCTGGTCGCGTGGTACACGATGCTGCCTGAGGCCAGCTGGTGCTGTTGCCAACTGCCGACGTCCAGGTTCGGGCCGGAGGTCGGCTCGATACCCAGATCGGTGAGATCGGTGGCGGCTCGTGCCGGATCGGTGGCGCCGCCCGCGAGGTCGGGCAGTGACGCCGTCGCCGGTCGCAGGGTGTCCGGTGCGGCGGTGGGGACGACCCGGCCCTTGATGAGGTACTGCACACCGTCATAGCGTTCGCCCGCAGGGGTTTTGACGACATCGGTGATGAGATACCTGGTCCCGCGCGGCAGGATCAGTTCCCGCTCTTTCGGATACGCGCTGCGTGGACCCATCCAGAGGGCGGTGGATTTGTCCGGAACCTCGAGCTCGAGGCGGATGGCGCCGTGGAAGCCGGTGGGCGGGGTGGCGCCCAGGCTGGTCGACATGTAGCCGGTCTCGATCTGGACCGTACCCTTCAGCAGCATGGGGTCGCCCGCACCGAGCAGCCCGTCGCCGAGGCGCATGTACTTCGCGCTGGTCACGCCGCGGACGACGACCACCGGCTCTGGCAGGCTGCGCGAGAGCGCGCGGTCGAGGGCATCCCGATGTTCGGTGAGATTCGCCGCGGTCGGCGGCCGGTCGTTGAGCCAGCGGGTGAGCTGTTCGTGCTTATCGGAGTTCTTCTTGGCCTGGTCGATTCGGCGGTCCGGGTTGCCGTCCTCGAACATCACCCTGATCGAGTCCTGCTGCGCGTCGGTCAGCGCTGGCCGCAGTCCTGAGATCGCTTCCTCTCTGATGGCGAAAAGCTTTGCCGCCGAGGGCTCGTCGGTCAGACTCAACAGCGTCGTGTAGTGGCGGTGGTCGTCGGTGATGTCCTTGACCCACTGGTGGATGTCGCCGGTGCGCAGGGGATGATTGATCCACGAGTCCACGGTGTAGCGGTGGGCCTCGTCGAAGTCGCGCGCGGGCACGCTGTCGCGGATCGGGCCGAGTACCTTTTCGCCGTATTGGTCGCCTGCGTCGTTGGTGTCGAAGTGCAGGGCAACGGGTTCCAAGGCGAGATGCGTTCCCGCGGGTTCGTTGACGTTGGCGATGGTCGACTCATGAACTGCGGCTGGGTTCGGGTCGGTGTGGTCGATGACGGTGTGCTCGGCATCGGAATGCGGTGTGGCGGGATGCGGCGCGTTGGGATGCGCGGACCCTGACGTCGTTGGTGAGGCGTTGGTGTGGCCTGCGGCAGCAGAGGGCGGGTTCGGTCCGTACAAGCCGTGCGCCCCGGCGCCATGCATGCTGATGTACTGGAACTTCGGCAGATGCGTCAGATCGACTGCGACCAATCCCCTGCGGGTCTCTACGGTTGGGTCCGGGCCGATCTCACTCTGAGTGCCGTCCTCGGAATAGGTGCCGTCTGGATCTCGCCGGGATGTGTCCCCGTTCGGCTCGATCCAGGTTTTCGTGCCGTCCGGGTCTTCGCGGAACCGCTGACCGTCGGGGAATGTCGTGTGCTGTGTGCCATCACTGTCCTTGCGGTACCGTGTGCCGTCCGCCTTCGCCCAATAGGTGGATCCTTCTGGGTACGTTCGATATTCGATGCCTGGGATGGGTGGCGGGTATTCTCCATTGTCATTCCAGGGGTTTTCCAGAAGTACCCGGCTCGGCCGTCCGTTGGCGTCATGCTCGATGCCGACGACTGAATAGGCGTGACCGCCGACCAAACCTGGGACTATGCGGGTGTTTTCGCGGCCGTCGCCGAATTGGTGGGTGGAAAGCGATACTGTGGTACCGCGGTTCAATGCGTACTGGATACGGTCGGCGATCGACTCGGCAAGTACAGTGAAGTCGCCCATGTTTCGGTTATCGCTGTCGCCGGTGAGCGCGGTGTGCACGAATTCCTCGACACGGTCCTTTTCAGCGGACCACCGATCGCCGAACTGCTTGTCGAGATAGCTTCGAAGGCCCTCGGGCGTAGCAAGATCCTTGGTACTGAGGAAAATATCGTACTCACGGTCGACGGTATCGTCATCGTTTGGATACAACTGCTCCAGTTTGTCCCAGGTGTCGTCGCGAAGTTTGTCCCTGCTGAGGATCCAGTCGTCATAGGACGCGACGAACTGGCGGGAGAATTCGAGATCGCCGCCGATCTGTTGGTGCAGGGTATCGACGTCGAACCTCATCGGATGCAGGAATTTGCCGTCGTCGATCGTGCGTACCGGCTGCGGGAATCCGCCGCCCGGGCTCCGGTAGAAACCCTTGCCGAGCTGCCCAGCTGTTTCGCCGGCAAAGCCACCGTCGATGCCGTGGAATCCCAGCCCGTTGCCGAAGTGCTGCGCGTAGGCCTTCTCGATCATCGCGGGCCACAGCGGATCACCGGGTGCGTGTCCCGCGAACCATCCGTGCTCGTTGTCCGGGTCGACGTAGATTCGCTTTTCTACCCGAACCCATTCTGGTCGTGGCGGTTCGCCCGGTGTTTCTTCGGTGAAGAATCGGACGCTGACGGTGCCGTCACCGTGGTCGTGGATGATCTCGGCGATCGAGTCGGGGTTGTGGGCGGCGAGGTTCTTCAGATCGGCGAGGAGATAGCAGTCGCCGCTTTCGCCTTGCCGCACGTCCTCTGGCTTCGGACCCTGTGCACCGAACAGCGGATCGTTGTGCCGCACGGCGACGATCGGCATGCCGAGCACATCATCAGCGTCATCGATGAGATGCCACGCGGATTCCTTCGGGTTCTTGATCCACTTCAGCGTTCCTGTCTCGGGTGTCGCGATGTAGGTTGCGTCGTTCGGCAGGTGCACGACCGCGTTCGTGTTCTGGTCGATGAATCGGGTTCCGCCGCCGGGTACCCGCCAACTGAGGAATCCCGAGGGGCCCCCGGCGTCGGGCTGGAAAGTGAAGTCGTGCAGTAGTTCCGCCGGCAGCAACGCCTGCTGCCCGTTCGGCAGATCCACATCGTAGAAGTGCTGTGCGCCTTCGTACTTCGACTCGGCGGGCATCGTGGCGTCGTTCGGTAGGCGGACGGACCAGCCGTCTGCGTCGATCAGCGTGAGCTTGTCACCGGTCAGGTCAACAGCAACGAAAGGGAGATTCTCCTCCCGGTCTGTGGGCGCGAGGTTGTGCCAGAGCTCCGCGTCCGACAGGGTCGGCGGTAGTAGTCCCTCCTCGGAGAAGGTCGTTCGTTGTGGATCGGTAGTGCCGGTCTGTTCCGATCCCAACTTCGCGAGCAGGTCCGCGCCGAAGTAGGTTTCGCCGAGTTCGGGGTACGTCGGTCCGGTGGGCTGGGCGGGGTTCTCCTGGCCGTCGCCGGGTCTGCTCTGCGATCCGTCGCCGGGGTGTGTCGTTGGGGCGCTGTGGGTTTCGCTCGTCGACGACGCGTGGATGTAGCCTGCGGCGATCTGTGAGCCAGCGGGGGCCAGGCCCGGTCCGTACAGGCCGTGCGCCCCGGCGCCGTGCATGCTGAACCACTGGAACTTCGGCAGATGCTTCAGATCGACGGCGACTATTCCACGACGGGTGGGCGCGGTCGGGTCCGTTCGATATTCGATGCCTTGGATGGGTTGCGGGGGGCGTTGTCCATTGTGATTCCAGGGGTTTTCCAGAAGCACCCGGATCGGTCGTCCGTTGGCATCACGTTCGATGCCGACGACCGAATAGGCATGAGTGCCGACCAAACCTGGGACTATTGTGGTGTTTTCGCGGCCGTCCCCGAATTGGTGCGTGCTGAGCGACACGGTGGTGCCGCGGTCCAGTGCGTATTGGATGCGGTCGGCGATCGACTCGGCCAGGACGGTGAAGCCGCTCATGTGCCGATTCTGGCTGTCGCCGATGAGGGCGGTGAGCATGAATTCCCTGAGACGGTTCGTTTCAGCGGGCCACCGACTACCGAACCGTTCGTCGAGGTAGCCACGAAAGCCTTCCGGCGTATGGAGATCCTCGGTGCTCAGGAATGCCATGAACTCGCTTGTGGCGGTAGATACATCGTTCGGATGCAACTGATTCAGTTCCCGCCAGGTGTCAGCGCGCAGCTCGTCCCTGCGGAGGACCCAGTCGTCACGGGATGCTACGAACTGGCGGGAGAATTCGACATCGCCGCCGATCTGTTCGTACAGGGTATCGACGTCGAAACTCATCGGATGCAGGAATTCGGTGTCGTCGATCGCGCGTACCGGCTGCTGGAATCCGTCGCCAGAGCCCTGGTAGAAACTCTTGCCGAGCTTCCCGGCAGTGGCACCGGGCAGACCACCGTTGATGCCGTGGAATCCCAGGCCCTTGCCGAAGTGCAGCGCGTAGGCCTTCTCGATCATCGCGGGCCACAGTGGACCACCGGGTTCGTGTCCCGCGAACTTGGCGCGTCCGGTGACCGGATCGACGTAGATCTGCTTTTCCACCCGAACCCATACCGGCCGCGGCGGCCGGCCCGGTGCTTCCTCGGTGGAGAACCGGACACTCACGGTGCCGTCGCCGTGGTCGTGGATGATCTCGGTGATCGAGTCCGGGTTGTGGGTGGCGAGGTTCTTCAGGTCGGCGAGGAGATAGCAGTCGCCGGAAGTGCCCTGGCGCACGTCTTCCGGCTTCGGCCCCTTGGCGCCGAACAATGGATCGTCGTGCCGCATGGCGGTGGCCGGCATGGGCAGCATGCCAGCACGGTCGTCGATGAGATGCCACGAGGTTGTCCCTGGGTGCTTGATCCACTTCCGCGTTCCCGTTTCGGGTATCGCGACATACGTGGCGTCGTTCGGCAGGTGCACAAGCGTGTTCGTGTTTGCATCGATGAATCGAGTTGCGCCGCCGGGTACCTGCCAACCGAGGACTCCGGGGTACCCCACGGCGCCGGGCTGGAATGTGAAGCCGTGCAGAAGTTGCGCAGGCAGCCGCACCCACTGCCCGCCCGGTCCGGAGGTCGGCAGATGGATATCGTAGAAGTGTTGTGTGCCTTGGTAATTCGGGATGGCGTAGATCCAGGCGTGGTTGAGCAGGTGTACGGACCGGCCGTGTGCGTCGATCAGCGTGAGCAGGTCACCCTGCGGGCGAACAGCAACAGGAGGGTGGTGGAGTGCCGCCCGGTCCGCGGGTGCGAGGTTGGGCAAGAGCTCCGCATCCCGGAGGGTCGGTGGTCGAAGTCCGTCCTCGGAGAACGATGTTCGTTGCGGATCGGTAGTGCCGGTCGGTTCCGCTCCGAGCTTCGCGAGCAGGTCCGCGCCGAAGTAGGTTTCGCCGAATTCGGGGTCGGTCGGACCGGTGGGCTGGGTGATCTGTTGGGGGCGGGGACGTGTTGCATCGAAGATCGGCACCGCGTCGCGGCGTCCGAGTTTGCTGGTATCCGGTTCCTGGCCCGCAGCGATCTTGGCGAAGGAGTCCAGCGACGCCGTTGGCTGCTTGCTGTCGGCGTCGTGGAAGTCGTAGTAGCGTGCGTGCGGCCCTAACGGGTTGGCGGAATGCCAGCCCGACGGGTACCCGGTGTGCAGGCGCGCGGCGCCGAACCCCTGGGTGGAAGGGTCGATACCAAGGCCTGCGAGGGGGATCAGGTTGCGGAAGCCCTGCCTGCCGGTGCCGAGTTGGGTGAACACATCCCATGCCGAAGACACCACGTAGACCTTGTTGTCGCGGAGGCCGAAGTCGCTCGCATACCTCTGCGGGCCCGTGCCGGGCGAGCCGAGCAGCGTGATGGCGCCGACTTCGTGTCGAAGGCGACCGCCCTCGCCCGCGTAGGAAGTGACGGTGCTGCCGTAGCTGTGGGCGAACAGATAATTCTTGTGCTCCGCCGGAGTGCCTGCCCCCCTGGCATTTCCGCGAACCGCATTGAAGGTGGCGATGTCGCGGGCGAGTAGTTCACCACCCTTCTTGGCCAGTCCCGATGTGGCGATATCGTGCAGGCTGCCGAAGATCTTGCCCATCTTGGGCAGTTGCGGGTGTTCATAACCGAGCCAGACCACCGACGCCGCAGACTGGCCAGATTCGAGATGCCGGACGGTCTGCAGGTAATGGTTGGCCGCCTGGCCGAGTTTCCTGCCGAGTTTGAGCACGTTGTTGCCGACGCCGCCGACATGCCAGGACACCGAGTGCGCGGTGTCGACATCGCCGATGCTGATCACAGCCCGGCCAAGTCCATTGAAAGCTGTTGCGTCGTAATGTAGTACGTGGACCTTCGGCGGGGTACCCGACTCCTTGGTCACCATGCTCCGCGCAATCTCATCGAACTCCGTCAGGCGTTGCGCGGTGTCCTCGAGGTTGCGTAACTGCTGCTTCTCGAGGCCGGTGAGCCGGTCCTTGGCACGTAGCTCATCGAGTTGACGGGAGATCACCAAACGGTTCGCGCGGTCCCGGTCGGTTGCCGGGATCCCTTGGCTGTCGCCGACGGCCCGTGACAGCTGCTCGATGAGCGCATTCTGCTGCTGTGCCGACAACTTCTTCCACTCGTTCGCGACCGTGACCGCCTGCCGCTTCGAGGCGGAGATCGTCTGTGCGGGTGGGCCTTCCAGCAGCGGGCGCCAGTGTTCGACGAGTGCGGTGATGTCCGCGTCGGTCAGCGGGAGGTGCGCTGTCGGAGGGAACGACGTCGGGTCGTTGTGTGTCGCGGTGGTTTCGTGGGTAGTGCCCGGCGCCTCGGTGTGCACCGGATTCAGGGAAGCCGAGCTTGGCTGGAGGTTCGTGTGTGGTCGCGGGAAACTACCGTCGCCCACCGTATGCGAGGGCGGAATGGGATCTGTCGTGGTCAGTGCGAAGGGGACGTCGGAGTCGCCAGGTGTTGAGGGAACGGGTTTGTGGAGGTCGGGCGGCGTTGGGGGGAGGGGTTTGTTGAGGTGGGCGGGTGTTGTGGGGAGCCGTGACGGGCTGCGCACCGGCTGCGTGGTGCGGTCGCCGGTGCGGCCGTGCAGCACGGCGGCGTTGTCCGGTGTTGGCATCGAACGATCCGGTGCGCGGCTGGATCCCGCGAGTTCGCCGGATGGAGCGACCTTGCGGGTCGATCCGTCGTTGGGTGGTGTTGTGGTCCGAGCTGGTGGATCGGGTGTCGCATGACCCGCCCCCGGTAGGCCGGGGCGGGTTTCGCCAGGTGGGGACGCCGAGTGCGGGACAGGTCCGGTTGACGGTGAATTGCCTTGGACCACCGATCGTTCGGTGTCGGACCGGATCGGTGTCGGTGCCTCGGTCGTCGACCTTGCCGTGAGCGGGGCGGTGCGGTCGCCGGGGGTGTGCACGTCGGCACCGATGCCCGCGCGCGTTGGTGTCGTGCCGGACCTAGCTGGCTCGCCAGGCAGACCCGTCCGCGGTCCGGTCGTCGACGGTGCGGGTGTTCTGGTTTCGGGCGTGGTGCCGGCCGGACGGGCGCCGGTCCCGGTGTCGGACGCAAGGCTTGTTTGGCGGGTTCCGGTGTCGGACAAGGCTGTTTGGCGGGCTGGGGGCCCTGTGTCAGCGCTGGCAGGCCTGGCGTCGTGGGCGGTAGGTGTGATCGGCCTGCCGGTATCGATGCTGTGTGTCGCGGGGGCGGTGGTCGTCGTGGTGGTGTGGTGCGCCGACACCGGAGTAGTCGTCGCCGAACCGGAAGGCACTGTGCTGTGCGGGCTTTGGTTGCCCGAGTTCGGGTGGCTCGACGATCCATCGCCGAGCGGCGTTGGAGGGGTGGCCGCGCGGTGCTCGCCGGCGGGCGATGTCGGCGTGCTCGACGCAGGGTTCGGCCTCGCACCGGCGGGCGGAGTGGTATCCGAACCTGGTGCGGTCATGACGGATTGGTGCGACAGCGGCGGTGCTTCGTGGGACGGTGGTGGCTCTCGCAAAGCGAGGGATAGCGGGATCGGGGGATTGCCGTTCAGCCCACGAGTAGCGCTGCGGAATTCGGTGACACCGGAGACCGAACCGGAGAGGGCGCCGCCGATCGCGCCGCCGAGCATGCGTGGATCGAACTGCCATTCGCCGGTGAGGATCCCGCCCGCGACGAAGCCGCCGCCGACGCCAGCCAGGCCTGCGGGGACCGCGGCGGCCGCCGCGCGTAATCCAGCGCCCCACATGCTCTTCTGTGGGCCCGCCCACTTGTTGATGAGCGTGCCTGCCCGGTGGGCGACGGGGAACGCAACGGCCGAACCCGCCGCTGAGGTGGCCGCGGCGATGCCGACCTGTTTCCAGTCGATGTTGTCGCGGCGGCCGCGACCGACCTGATACGCCTGGATCCCTAGTTCCTGTCCGAGGCCGATGGCGGTCTCGACGACGACCGTGATCCCGAGTTTCTTCATGAACGATTGGCCGACGAATCTGGTACCTAGCCGCAGGATCGCGTCGAGCATCCGCTGGAAGATGGTGCGGGTAGCGATCTGTGCCGCCGTCTGGATCGCGGGGACCGCGGCCGAACCGAAGAGAGTGCTCAGCGCCCAAGCGATTTCGGCGGCGGTGATGGCCAGGGTGGTGATGATCTGCAGCTTCGAGTACTCGATCTGGGTGCCGCAGTTCCTGACGTAGTCCCCGAGGTCGGCGAGACCCTTAGCGAGCGATTCGATGGAAGTATCGCCCTTGAAGTAGGTGTCGAAGTCCGCGCGCATCGCGTCGGCGCCGTCGCCGTCGTAGGACAGCAGGGTGATGTCGGCGGCCTTCTTCAGGTCGGGGATGATCGCGCGCAGTTCACTGCTGGCGCGCTTCCAGTCGTCGCCGAGGCCGAAGAGCTGATCCTCGTCGCCTTTCGGCCACTCCGAACCCGCCAGGTAGCTGACCCACTCCAGCCACGGCGGCATGGTGATAGTCATCGGTGCGTGACTACCAGCTGTCGTCGGCGAGTGCGGGGCGTGGTGTCCAAGCCCGGAGCTGCTCGACGTTCTCGAATTCCGTGGCGGTTTCGACTATCTGGCGATCCTCGGCATTCGGCGGCGAGGTCGGGGCGGGCACCGGTTTGGGGGTCAGCTCCGGCAGATCAGCCATCCCCGGGATGATCTCGGACAAGGTGGGCAGCCGTGTGCGGCTGCGTTGCAAGGGCTTGAAGAGTTCCTCGGCCTTGAGCTTGACCTCCGCCGCTGCGGCCTGCGCTGCCTCGGTCATCGCCTCGGCGATCTCGTCGTAGCTGAGATCGCCGATGTCGTCGGCGAATCGGGTCTGGATCAGTACCCCATCGGCGTTGACCGTCACCTCGATCCGCTTCTCGCAGGCGGTGGCACTGGCGGTGAGCAGCGCTCGTCGCTGGTGGGCATCGCCGATCGAGCGCAGGTGCGTCTGGACGTTGTCCAAGAGGTCGGCGAGATTCGCCTTCGCCGCTTCGTTGGCCATGTCAATCCTCCATGACAGCGAGGGCCATTACGGCGAGGTCGGCTTCCTGGTCTCGGAAGGTTACCTGTGTCCTCCCCTCGGGCGGGAGCTTCGAGAACCGTTGGCGTGCGGGGGGTTTCCTGGGGATATGCGATTTCATGACGGGTTGCTGATGCGCGGATGATGCCAGGGTCGCATGATTTCGCCGTGGCGGGACTCTTCCGACGGGGCATGAGCTTTCGATGATCCGCGGGTGATCCTCGGGTGATCGACTGTGGTGTTGAATCCGAGTGCGCGACATCTGAACTGCGGCGGTGTGGGTGTCCGGGATTCAGGATCGACGGCGCCGCAACGGTATCGGAGGGCTGACGTGGGTGGTTCCTATAGGCTCAAGCTGGAAATAGGCGTGGCGCGGGAATTGGCCGCTGCCTGCGCGGCGCTGATCACCCAGTTCGACGCGATTCGGCGATATGTGGATTCGGTAGACAGGGTCGACGGCATCGGCAATCTGGCCTCCGGTAACCAGTTGGAGGACAAGTTCAAAGAGAAGCTGAAACAGCTCAGCACCAGACTGGGTGAACACATCGCATTCGTTACCAGTTTGGGGGACAGGTTCATTGCTGCCGGTAAGACGTACGCGGAAACGGACTACGTCTCGGCGAGCGATCTGAAAGCCCTCACCGATATTTCGCTCGTGCCTGATCGATCGAAATCTATTACGCTGGAGTGGAAGCAGGGCCTTATCGGGGAAGGCGCGACCCCGACGCGCCCGACGATTCTGGCGCCGAATGACCGCTACGAAATGGACGGTCCAACTATTTCCCCGGAGAATGGCGCCAAATTTTCGTGGGATGATCTGGTCAGGTATCAAGTGGCCAGCGATATGAACCCGATGATGACGGTGAGCGAAGTCTTCGCCAACGTCAAGGACCGGACCGTCAAGGAGGTCGAAACGCTGCAACGGAAGATCATCAGCACCCAGGTGAAAGATAGATGGGTAGGCGAAGGCGCAGACGCGGCCCGCAAGCTTACCAGCGAATATTCCGAAGAGGTGGTGCAGAAGGACCTGGCGGACAGCCTGAATATGCTGAGCGCCAACGCAAAGTACACCGCGGATTGGGTCGGTTACCTGAAGGTGGCGCTGGCACCGATGCTCACGATTACGGACCCCCTCGTTCAGGAGAAGCTGCTTCTGACATATCGCGAAAAATTCGCTGACACATATGTCCCCGGAATCACGACGTCCGACAAATCGTTCCGCCGGGTTCCGCCGGCGCCAGGAGCGAGCGGTACCGGAACTTCGAGCACCGATGGCAGTAAGAGCAGCGCCACCGACGGCACCAAAGATGACAAGAAGGACGACGGCACCAAAAGCGAACCCAGTAAGGGCGGGGGAGGATCCAGCGACGGCGAAAAGGGTGGTGCCAGTACGGAGGGCGGCCCCGGCCCCGGTCCGAAAGGCGGCGCCGGTTCAGAGAAGGGTGGTCCGGGCCCTGGCGAGGGCAGCAAGCCTGATCCTGCGAAACCTGACCCGTCGAAACCCAAGCCGGAGGTTCCGAAACCGGACCCGACTCAGCCCAAGCCGGAGGTTCCGAAACCCGGGCTTCCCGGGCAGCCGAACCCTAATGTTCCTGGTGGCAATGTCCCAGGACTAGGTCCCCAAGTCCCGAATCTGATCGCGCCGTTGCTCACCGCGCTCGGTCAGGGCGTGCAGATGTTCGGCCAGATGGTCCAGGCCGGCGTCCAGGCTGACGCCGCGTTGAAGGCCGCACTGCCCGCCCTCAAACTTCCCGAGGGTGTCGGACCCGGTCCTGGCGAGCCCCCCAAGGAAAGCAGCCCGAATGGCAAGGGCACGCCCCCGGCGAAGCCCGGTCTGATGGAGCTGAAGGCGAAAGCCTTTCCCAGAGCGTCGATTCCGGGCAGGGCCGGTGAAGTGCTCATGCCGCCGATGCCTTTCGGGCCGGGCGCGGGTATGCCCGTCATGCCGCCGGGCGGTGCAGGCCACAACTCGTCGGTGCAGGCACAGGGCGCCAAGCCGACGAAGTTCCTCGACGAACCGTTCCTCGAGGAGTTCGGGATCGAGCCCGATGCCGTCCGACCGGTGATCGAGTCATGACGACGTGGTCGTTCACCGATCTGGAATTCGCGGTGCTGTGGGAGCGGCACTCCGAGTACCCATTTCCCGTTCCGTTCACCTACACCTCCCGAACCCCGCTGCACGACGACTATGTGGCGGAAAAGCGGCAGACCTGGGAAAGGATGCGCGGCGAAGTTACTGCCGAAGTCGTCGGCGCGATGGAAACCGTCTGCAGTCCTGACGTTTTCGTGAGTGTGCGCGGTTGGTGCGATCAGGACATGGACGATCCGGAGAAACGGATCAGGATATTCGCCGCGCGGACCGGCGTTCGCGCCTACGTGGTGACGCAATCGCCGGGCGAAACCGTGTGGTACAGCAGCGGTTACACGGTCAGCGAGTGTCATCCACGCGGTCTTGCCGCGGATCTGGTCGGGCGACTGCCCGACGTCGAGGCAGGCAAACGCAAGAACACCGTGGTGGTCCCCGAAGTAAAGAACCTCAACGACGCGGCCTGGGGTGTGGCAGTGGCCGACGACGGGCAGGCGACGCTCGCCGTCCGCAGCAAGAAGTTCTTCGCCATCGAGGCCACCACCACCGGTGAGATCGTCATACGGCAGGGCCGATCGAAGTACGGTCCGCGCGGAATTCGTCAGCAGGTATTGCAATGGCGCGATCTTCCGGACGACGGACGCTATGTGATCGGGCCGGACGAACCGCCGGTGGCCATCGGCACCGGAAAGCGGCGCCTTATCGGCCTCATCGACGCAGGCATTGAACTGATGGTTGACCGACTCGAAACACATTGGGAATCAGAGGAGTTCACGGTGGGATCGACGCAGCGAGGGCAGGAGCCGGCGTGGTGAATCAATCGATTCAGGGACGTCGAGAGCAGCTCGACTCGGACGATTTGGGCGACTCCGCGCCCGACGTGGCTTTCACGTTGGCGTTCGGCGGCGATGCCGACCCGGTCGGCGCCGAGGCCATCGAGTCAGTCGAACCAGGTGCGGGCCCGGCCGACTCCGGTGTTGACGGAGCTCCCGATCTTTCAGAGCTGGCGATGCACTCGGAGGACTTGCTTCGCAGAATCGCCATGGAATTCGTGAACGAGGGTCCGGCTGACTGGCAGCACCTCGATGTGTTGCTCGTCCTCACCGTCGCGGGCGGAACGGCGCTGGCCTACTTCACCGGTGCCGACGAGACCATGGTGCAGGCCCAGCCGCCGACGCCGGTGATCGAGCTGGCACACGAGCATCGCACGGTGTCGGCGGAGCTGACGGGCCGACCGTGGTGGCGATTGATGGTGCGGTTCACTGCTGCCGCTGAGCTATTCGTCGACTACGACTACGGCGATGAGCCGATTCCCGCCGACGATCGGCTGCCCGCGGAAGCGTATGAGGCGGATCTGCAAGCCTTTCCGCGCGAGCGGGTGCCGGTGTGGCTCGGGGCGTATCTCGATCAGACCGGTAGGCAGCTGCGCTCGCCGGAGGAGGCGGCCGAATACGCCATGGCCGAGCGAGGCAGGTGTGCGCGCACAGACGAGTTGCCGCCACTGCCGGAGCTGTGGGCACGCTGGGCGGTGATCTCGGCAGCGTTCGTTGCCGCTGGCTCCGGGTGGGGTCCGCGAATGCTGTTGGCAACAGGCTGGTTCGAGGGCAGCACGCACGGCGGCAGCACGCTGCATGTGCTGCCCGGTGGCCGGGCGGTCCTGTCTGGTGGCACTGCCAACGCGGCGGCGTTGGACGCGGCGTACAACGATGGGCGCGACTTTCCCGAACTGTATGGGGGAGCGCCGGATTGGGTCGCGGACCCGGTCTTGAACGTGCGAGCGCAGCAGGGACTCCTGTCCTTCTGCTACTGGTGGGACGGCGACGGCTGGCAGCACAGCGGGTCGCCGATCGCGGCACAGATCAGCGATGCGGTGCCAGGTATCTGGACTGCCGACACCGTGATTGATGTGGTGTCGACCGCGCTCGCGGCGGAGCGCGGACAGGTCGCGGCGCTGCTCGATGCGGCCGAAAGCGGCGCTGTCACCCGCGAGCTGCTGACGAAGGTGCTCGGCGACGATGACCGGTTCGCCTTCGCCAAGGCCTGGTATCAGCTTTCGCTCGCCGGTGTGATCAGTCGCGATGCGGCTTAGCGATGACCGCGCGGATACCTGGTCACGACTCGAGCATCAGCGTGACAGGGCCGTCGTTGACGAGCTCGACGCGCATATGAGCGCCGAAGCGGCCGGTGCCGACGGTCGCGCCCAATTCGCGCAGGGCACTGGCGAATTGGTCGACCAGCGGCTCGGCCAGCCGTCCTGGTGCGGCGGCAGACCAGGACGGTCGACGACCTTTGCTGGTGTCGGCGTACAGCGTGAACTGGCTGACCACGAGTATTGGGGCTTCGAGATCCGCGGCGGAACGTTCGCCGTCCAGGATGCGCAGCCGCCAGAGCTTGTCCGCCAACGTCTTTGCGGTGGTTTCGGTGTCGCCCACGGTGACGCCGACAAGGGCGACCAGACCCTGGGTAGCGGGGTCGATCCGGCCGACGACCTCGTCGCCGACGGTCACCCGCGCCGCCGTGACCCGCTGCACAAGTACTCGCATGTCGCGAGTGTGTCATCTGGTAGCCGCGGCGGATGCGCGGGGCTGGCGCACGTACGGGGATCGAAGGAGCGTCGAGATGGCCGCTGAGAATCCGCCCAAGGAACCACCGAAGTCGGACCTGAGCCTTCCCGAGCTCAAGAGGCAGGCCAAGCTTGGGCTGCTCAGGGTTGACCCCACGGTCGCCAAGGAGTGCGCGGAGGCCGCGAACATTGCGATCGGCAATATCTTGGCCATTCTCAAGGTGGTGGAGAGTAAGGCGTCCAGCCTGCCTGCGCTCGGTAACCTGAAATCATCTAGCGTACTGCAGGACGCATTCAACGACAGGGCCAAATCTCTCGCCAAGGTCTTGAACTCGCATGTCAAACTTCTGACCGATCTCGCGCAGGGTTTCCTCGACGCCGGTAAGGCGTACGTGGAGATCGACGAGTCGAACGCGGATGCGCTCAAGAACCTCAACATCGCAATAAACAAGTCACCTGGAAATCTCCCTGAACCTGATCTTACGAAACACAAGGGTCCTGAAACGAAGGTTCCGGATAAGCCGCCGGCGTCGGGTGGAGAAGTTGCTACCGTCTATCCGGAAACTAGTAATAGTCTGAATTGGGATCAGTTATATGGTCTGGGTGTAGCACTCGGCGGACCGCGGAAGGTAAAAACCACACTTACTTGGAAAAAGAGTGGTACGGACACGGACAAAACCGCACTGGTGACGGAGAGCGCTATTGCGAACAAAGTGGCGGAAGTCGGCTCTATCTGGGGATGGGCAGCTGACAAGGTGTTCTACACCGGAGATGATCTGGATAAGGCCTTGAGGAAGGCAACCGAAGAAAAGTGGCGGGGCGAGGGAGCCAAGGCTGCTGCTGAGGCGGTACTTCGGTACAAGAACATTACCGACGATCTGTCCAAGCCCATGAAAACAATGGAGTCTAATCTCGGCTACACGGCACAGTGGCTGCATTCCACCATGAATGCTATGCCGCAGGCCCCTGCTGCCACCGACCCTCGTGCGAGCTGTGACCTGGAGAAATATCAAAACGAGTACAAAAGTCATTATGTCGATGGGGTGAACCACAGTGCGACATTGTTCGTCAAATTAGGCGATCCCATGGTTGGGCAGGGCGGTGGCGGTACCTCGCCCGCCGGACCTGGCGGCGGCAAGAAGCCCAACGACGGCAGCGGTGGCAGTCCCGGCACGGGAGGGCCGGGGACCGGCAGCACCGCCGATGACTTCTATAAGAGCCTGCTCGACAAGATGAAAGGGGAAGGCGGCGGCCCCGGCGGTGGTCTCGGCGGCGGGCCGGGCCCGGGCCTCGGGGCAGGGCCCGGTGGCGGACTCGGCAAAGGCGGCGGGCCTGGTGGCGGCGCGCCACCGCCGAAGGTGGGCGTGCCGAAGCCGCCGTCGCTCGGTCCCGGCCCAGGAATCGGGGGCCCACCGGTGCCGAAACCACCGGTCCTCCCCCCTGGCGGGTTGCCTCCGGGTGTTCCTCTCCCGGATGGGAATTCGCCCTTCGACCCTGGCCAGCAGGGCGGTATCGGCGCGGGTGCCGACGGCCTCGACGCAGCGGCCCGAGCTGCGGCGCAAGGTCTCCCGGGTACGCAAGCGCTCAATGCGATGGCGCAGGCGGACAAGGCGCGCTCGGATCTGGCGGCCAAGTCGGCGGCGGAAAGGGAGAAGGCTGCAAAGACGCTCGCGGGTCTGCCCGGCATGTCCGGCGGACGTGCGGGTGGTGGCGCCGGTGTGTCGAGCAGCAGTCCGCTTGCGGCGAATCAGAATTCGAAGCTGTTTCCTCGGGTCGCGTTGCCAGGCGTCGCCGGGGCAACGGTGTCCGCGGTGCCAGGATCCCCGATGGCGGGCATGGCAGGCCCGGGTATGGCGCCCGGCGCGCCGATGGGCGCGGCAGGGCAGGGGAAGGACGCTGGTCAGCACAAGCGCGCCAAGTACCTCGACTCCAAGAAACATCTGGAGGAGGGATTCGGTAAGTTGCCGACCGGGATGAAGGCAGTGATCGAGCCCGAACAATGAACGCCACCATCACCATTACGGACCTGGAGTTCAAGGTCCTGTGGGAGCGCTACACCGGTGAGCTGATGCCGGAACCGCTCAGTTTCATGAGTCGTACGGAGTACCACAACGACTACGAACGCGAGAAGGTGCAGGTGTGGGAGCGGATCCGCACCGACAGCTTCCTGGGGAAGGTCATCGAAACCCTGCATGTGCCTGACGTTTACGTCATCGCGCACGGGTGGGACGACGCGGACATGGCGAATCCGAAGAAGCGCATCCGCGTACGCGCCGCGCGGGCGGGCGCCCGCGGCTATGTGGTGACCCAGCTGCCCGGCGAAACCCTGTCGCACAGTGGCGGTTTCACCATCACTGACTGCGGCGCCCGCGGTATCCCCGCAGCGGTCGTTGCGACGCTGCCTGACGTCAAGGCCGGGCAGCGCGGCAGCGTGCCGATCGTCGTCGAGGCCACGCGCGCCGGTGACAGTTACTGGCAGTCGAGATCCATGGTGGCCGATGCCGTCGATTCGGCACAGGAACACAGCATGGAGTTCCTCGGTTTGCCTGCCACGACCAGCGGTGTGATCACGATTCATCAGGGCAAATCGAAGTTCGGACGGCGCGGCATCCTCGAGCAGGCCATGCTGTGGCGAGACATGCCCGACGACGGTCGCTATGTGATTCCACTCGGTGAGAATCCGGTCGCCATTCCGATCGGTACGCGACGGCTGATCGGCCGGATCGAGGACGCGATCGAGGTCATGGTCGAACGCCTCGAAACACATTGGGAGACCGGCGATTCGGAATCGATGCAGCATCGACGCCGATCGTTCCGATGAGCACCGGGGATCGATGATCGTGCGCTGATGCCGAACTGACGCATCTCGACGCCGAATTCCGTTCGGAGACACCGCGAGTTCACCCGCGTGCGGTGTGGTTGAGCACGTCGTAGCGGCAGGCGGACGGGTGGGATCGCATGGGGCTGGAGCTTCCGGAGGGACTGCGCTGGCTCGGTTGGGTGGCAGGCTCGTCGTGGCCGGACGGCGACGAGACCAAGATGTGGGAGATCTCGAACGCATGGCGTACGGCGGCCGGCGAACTGGAAGCGCTGCTTACCGAGATCGATGCGGCGAAGCGCGCCACCATGGAGGCGTATCTCGCGGGAGCGGGTCGTGCCGCGATGGGCGCCAGGTTCGATCAGCTGCGCACCGGAGACCAGTCGGTGGAGTCGTTGGCGGCGCTGTTCGAGACGATCGGGGATTCCGCCTTCGATGCCGGGACCGAGCTGGAAGCCACCAAGCTCAACATCATCATTTCGCTGACCTGGCTGGCGTTGGAACTGCTGTGGGCGTGGGTATTCCCGCCGACCGCGCCTGCGGCGGAGAAGGCGGCGATCCTGACAACCCGGTCCATCCTGCGGGTGCTGGAGGACCGGTTGACCACCCAAATCATCAATCTGGCAAAGCGTTTGGGTGCGGCAAGCGACAAGCGCTACTTCTTCGAGGCGTTGTCGCTCGGCAAGCTGGTGTTGCCGACCGCCAAGGGCATCGGTGTGTACAGCGTGAAGTTCCTGGAGACCGCGCTCACCTCGATGGCGCTGGACGGAAGTGTGCAACTCGGTCAGATGGCCGCCGGGCATCGCAGGCATTTCGACGGCAGACAGCTCGGAGTCTCGGCCTTCGCCTCGCTGGCAGGCGCGCTGCCATCGCGAGAGTTTGCGCGATACCTGGGTTTCGGGCTGGACAAGGCGCTGAAGAAGGCGCCAACGCAGGTCGCCGGGATGTGGGGCGTGCCGACCGCGCGCGGCGCCTTCATCGGTGCGGCGTCGGGTGTCGTCGGCTCGGCCGTCGGCAATGTCGCGGTGGGTGTTGCCACGGGATCGTGGGATTCGTTCGGTTCGCCGACCGGGTGGGTGGGTGGCATAGCCAGGGGCGGTCTGGTGGGCGGTGCGCGCGGTGCGGCATCGATGGGCACGATTTCCGAGAAGGACCCGAGACGGTTTTTCTGGGCTGCCAAGCCGCCGGAGAAACCACCTGCGGTGGTGGAGACGCCTGTGGCGGTCACACCTTCGGCTCCAGTCAGCCCGGCAAGAGTTCCTGGCACGCCCGATGGGTCCGCCGCGGCGCCGCCCAGCGCGAGTGCGATGCCGCCGAGCTCGACATCGGACGGATCACAGCCGCAACAGACTCTGCGCAGCGTGCCGTCGGCCACTGGTAATGGGCACGTGGCCCCTGGCGGATCGCCGGGCCCAGCGGCCACAAGGTCGTCCGCCAGCCCACAGAGTTCCGATGACCGGTCCTTCGCGGCCCGCAGCGAGGTCCCCGGCTCGACGACGCCACGCGTGACCACACCGCCGACCTCGGTGGACGGCGGCTCGCCTCCATCCACCTCGGGCAGTCGTGTGCCAGCGAGTGGAGTACCGACGCCTACTGGCACCGCGACGCCGCCGCCGAGTGCGACTGGGCCCACGCCGACGTCGAGCACCGTAGGCAGACAGCCGACTTCGGTGGTACCGCCCTCTGGTCCGGCGTCGCCGAGCGGTGCAGCCCCGGTCGGTGGTGGTCCGAATGCGCCACAGGCCGGTTCCCGTGGCGAAGTGAGTTCGCCGCCGTCGCAGGTTGGTTCCCGTGGTGAAGCGGGTTCGCCGCCGTCGCAGGTTGGTTCCCGTGGCGAGACGACTGTGCCGCCGTCACAGGCCAGCCCCCGCGT
>NZ_BDAY01000017.1 GCF_001612685.1 Nocardia altamirensis NBRC 108246 | reverse complement strand
AGGCCAACTCCGACGCCGAGCCGACCTTGCCACCGTCACAGGCCAGCCCCCGCGCCGAGACGCCATACCTCGGCCCAGGCAAGGACATGAAGGCGAAGACCAGACCCAAGTTGATCGTCGATTGGGGGCCGATGCCTGCCGGATTCGAGGCGCCCGAGGCACCGACCGCCGAGGACTGGTTACCACCCGATCACGAGCATGCACCCAAGCCGGACCCCCAAATGTGTGACGACGAACCAGATGTCGAGAAGGAGCGGTGATGGTCAACGAAGTGTCCGTGAACCCGGACCAGTTGCGCGCGGCGGCGGAACTGTCGGCCGGTATCGAACAACGCATCGACTACACGATGCAGAGGTTGCAGACGTCGCTGATCGCGGCGGGAACCGCGTGGGGCAAAGACGGTTTCGGCGACAAGTTCGCGACGGGCTATCTGCCCGCGCGCGAGAACCTGACCAAGGGCGCCGAAACGATGGCGAAGACGTTCGGCGCCATCGCGGACGGACAGGTGAAGGCCGCGGCGCATCTGGATGGTCAGGAGCACTACAACACCAAGGTGTTCGGTCTGTCCGCCTGAGCCGAGTATGCGGAGAACGCTGACCACCAGGGCTGACCTGGTGTCGAGAAGATATGCGACAAGCGGAGGTTCGATGACGAACGAGCGGTTGAAGGCGGATGCCGCGATGCTGATGGATGCGCTCAACGACCAGCTGGCCGGCATCGCCGAGCTGCAGAAGAAGCGCATGCAACTGGTCGGCACCGCGTCGGTATGTGACAAGCGGATACACGTGACCGTCAACGCCACCGGCGTCCTGATCGACACTCGATTCGCCGACGATATCGGCGATCTCACCTTCGACGAGATCGCCGCGGCAATGACCGAGGCGGTCCAGGCGGCGGCCGCCGATGTCGAACGCAAGGGTCGGGAGCTCACGGAGCCGCTCCTCGATCGGAAGGCACGGCTGCCGAAGCTGTCCGAGCTGGTCGAGGGTGTCCCTGAGCTCGGGACACCGGCGCCGCTCACGCCACCGGCTGCCGCGGCGCCTGACGGCTCGGTCGAGAACTCTCGCCCGCGTTCGGTTGTCGCCGAACAGGATTGGTGACTGTCGAGCCGTCAAGGTCCCGTCAATGCCAGCTCGGCAGGTGCGGCAGCCGGACCAGCGCCGTGGCGATGTTCGGCGAGAGTCGTTGTCCCGCTGGCGGCATCAGGACGTCGTAAATACGGCACATCGACGATGGCCTGCGGCGTAATTACGTGTCATCGTCGGGTCCAGGGGACCGGTCGCCACTGCGGGGAACCGCGAGCCCACAACGGAGGCTGTGTGACCAACGATTGGGCGAAGGCCGAGATGTCGTCGATGCTCGGCGAATTCGAGCAGCAGCTGGACATGATCGGGCGGATTCGGCGGGAGCGGGCCCAGATCCGCGGGCGGGCGTCGGTGCGCGGCCGACGAGTGACTGTGCTGGTTGACGTCGAGGGTGCGCTCCTGGACACGACATTCGGTGCGGGCATCGCGGATCTCGACTATCGCGAGATCGCGAAGGCAGTGACCGAGGCGGCGAAGCTGGCGGCCGTGGACGCGGCACGCCAGGCGCGAGAGTTGATGGCGCCCTTGCTTGTTCAGCGTGCTCGCATGCCAAGGCTGCACGAGTTTGTCGACGGTATGCCGGATCTCACAGATCGGCTCGGCGAGCGAGAACCCGGATCGACCGACACCGCCGAGAACGGCGATTTCAGCGCAGGTGCCGAACCGTTCGCCGAGGTCATAGGACGAACCAGGTCGGGGGTCACCGACTCCGGCTGGTGACACCGGTAGGGCGCTGTGTGGTAACTGCGGCGGCACTGTCCGTTCATGTTCGGGCTACGAGCATGTCGCCAACGGCTGTCAGTGTCGAGAGCACGGGTGTGGAGGGTGCGGAGGGACCGCAGGGCACGACAGGAGCGAACAGTCATGGCGCCGAACGTCGAAAATGATCCCGATCTGCTGCGCAAGGCCGCGCAGAACAAGACAGGACACGTGCGCGATCGGCTCAACAGCGTGCTGTCCACGCTGGAGGCCTCGCTGGCGGGCCGGGGTAGACCATGGGGCGACGACAAGATCGGCCATCAGTTCTTCGACGGTGCGAACGGCTACGGCATCGGGCGCGAGCACGCGACCAAGAATGTCCAAAACGCCTCGACCAGCTTCGACAACTTCGAAAAGGGCCAGGTCACCTCGGCAGGCATGTTGAAGACCATGGATCACGGCAACGCGCAAAACTACCGGTGATCCTGGATCGGACCAGCGCATGACAAACGAATACGCCAAGGCCGAACTCGCCTCCGTCTGGGAGGAAGTGCAGCTGCAGTTCCGCTCGATCGCACAGATCCAGCAGGCACGCGCCGAGCTCACCGCGAGTGCGACGGTCCGCAAGCGGGTGACCGTGACGGTGAATGCCGACGGCACGATCATCGACACGAAGTTCGGCCCCGGTATCGAGGAGCTGACCTTTCCTGAGATCGCGAAAGCGGTGACGACGGCGGCGCAACAGGCCTGCGCTGAAGTCGGCCGCAAGGCGCAGGAGTTGGTGGCGCCGCTGCAGGAGCGGCGTGCGCGGCTGCCGAAGGTGTCGGATCTGATCGAGGGCATGCCGGACTTCCAGGCGGACCAGCCGATCGAACCCGAGGTGCCGCTGGCGCCACCGGGGTCGACGCAGCGCCAGGATGCTGCCGACAATGCCGGCGCCGCTGCGGCATTCAGCAATGTCGAGGCGCACACCTTGAATCGCGGCCGCGGAGTCACCCAAGCCAGTTGGTAGGCGGGTAACCATCGATGGTTGAAATCCCAGGCGCGCTGCAATGGCTGCTCGAGGTCGTCGCCGGATCCGAGTATCCGGAGGGCGACGCGGATGGCATGCGCGACGTGGCGGGCGACTGGCGCACGGCCGCAAAGGAATTGCGCGCCATCCTGGCGGATATCGATATCGCCAAGGAGGCGACCCGCGGCGCCTATCCGCAGGGCGCCGGTGTCGAGGCGATGCTCGCCGATCTCGACGTCTATCGCAACGGCGACCAGTCATTGGAGTTGCTGGCCAAGGACTTCGAAAGTCTGGCCGAGTCGGCGGAGAGCGTCGGCACCGAGATCGAGTACGCGCAGTTGATGGTGATCACCTCGATCGCGTTGCTCGCGTTGGAGATTGCGATTGCCTGGCTGTTCCCGCCGACGGCGCCCGCGACCGAAGCGCTTGCCATCATCGGCACCAGGGCCACTGTGCGATGGATCGCCGCGCGCCTGATGAACCGGATCGTGCAGCTGCTGTCGAAGGTGCTCGGCAGGAAGCTGGCCAACTTCCTGGTCAGGCACATCGCCATCGACACGGTGATCGGCACGGGGCAGGACCTCGGCATCCAGTACTACCAGAAGCAGGCAGGGCACCGGAAGGACATCAACTGGCAGCAGGTCGGCATCACCGCGATCGCCTCCGCCGCGGGTGCCGGGGTGGCCAGCCCGATCGGTGAAGCGCTGGGGAAACGGCTCGGCCGGTCGGTGGACGCGGACGGCAGGCCGACGATCAAGCCGTGGGTGAGTGGGGCGATCACCGGTACCGTCGCAGGCACGGCGGGCGCCATCGGCGGCTTCGCGGGCAGTATCGGCGCGCAGCTCACCATCGCCGCGTATCAGGGTGACGGCAAGTGGGATTGGGGCAAGGCCTGGGACGGCCTCAATATCAAGGACCAGTTCGACTGGCGGATGTTGACGGCGGGTGCGACGAATGGGGCCATGTCCGGCGGCAACCGGGCCAAGGCGGACAGTTTCTATCAAAACCGGCATCCCGACTGGTATCGGCCGAGTGGGCCGGAAAGTCCCGATAGTGGTCCGCCGCCTGCGCACTCGCCATCCAGTAGCCCGCCGGGTGGCAGCGACAGTTCGCCGCACACCACGAACACCGGCCCGAGCGCGTCGACCGGATTAGGCACCGGCAATGGTGCCCGCGGTGCGGGCGATGGTTCGACAGGGGTACGCCCTACCAGTGTCGCGGCGTCGAATGGTCATGGTGCGGGCGATAATTCGACCAACGGCCGGGTGGCGAGTGATGCGTTGGCGCATGCCGACGACCCGGGCGATTCGCATGTCACGGGTGATCTGTCGACGAATGGTCATGCCGCGGGCGACAATTCGACCAACGGTCGAGTTGTCGACGATGTGCTGGCTCACGGTGATGACGCGCCCGTTCAGCAGACATCCGGCGAGGGCGGCTCGGACAGTGGTGCGCGCCTTGCCGGTGAACCCCTGGCGGGGACGAACGACGTGGGCCGCGCAGACGACGGCGCGACCGCGGACAATCGCGCGGGCGCACCAGCGGAGCAAGCCCATACCCCGGTCGCCGGGCTCGATGCCGGCGTGCACGCGGAACCCGCACCCACCGTGCACGACGCCCCGACGGCAGACGACGGCCCATCCGTCCACACCGAGCTGGGGCATCCTGAACAACAAGCACATTCGGATAACGGAGCCTTCGCACCGCTCACCGATAGCCCTGCACCCCACGCGGATCCGGTCGCGGTGCACGACGGCAACAACAATGGCGCCGGCGATCAGCCGCACAGCAAGCCGGTGCAGTCGGCACAGCTGCCCGCCACCGGCGTCGATCGGACGGCCTCCGTCGATCACCAGCCGCGTGTCGGCGGCACCGAGGAAATCGGTTCCCGCCACGACAATGCCGCGGCAGCACAGACCCCGCTGCCCACGACGCCGCACACCAACGCGGCCACCCCGACGGTGCACGCCGGGGAGCCGCGGATCGGATCCGAGCCCCGCGGCGGTGCCGAACCACGCTCCGGCCCAGAGGCCCGTGGCGGTTCCGAAACACGCAATAGCGCACCAGCATCCGCTACTCGCGCCGACGCCACGACCCGGCAGCCGGGCGATGCGGAGTCGCGCGGCGGTGCCGAGCCGCGAGCAGGCGCGCCCGAACGCCGCGTAGCAGCCCCCGAGCACCGCGCCACGGTCGACGGCAGCGTGGCTCGACCGGCTCGCGCCGGTGACGAGTCGGCGCGGGCGACGGGGGATGGGCAGTCAGTTCCTCGTCGTGGCGCCGCGGATCCTGCCGGACTCACGGACAACGTGGTGTTGTTTCCGCTGCACGCCGGCGATCTCGGCGGGAATGCACCGGTCGCACGTGGCACGGCCCGACCGGAACTGGGGGACAACAGGTTCCGGCCTGCCGAGCCGCCCGCGCACGCCGACCAGGATCGTTCCGCGGCCATGGAGGGGGAGCCGGGCGGCGACCACGAAGGTCAGGCGGATCGTGCGAACGAGGATGCCACGCCGCCGATCGATGACGAGTGGTCGAATCGCGACGCGGCTGACATCGAGCGGGAGCTGAAGCAGAAGTACGGGTTCGAGGAGATCGTCGGGTTCGACAACCCGCGTGTGCCGGTGGAGGTGTTGCGCGAGTTCGCGCGGGCGATCGACGAAACGCTCACCGCGCACCCGGAAATCGACCTGCGCGGCCTCCGGATCGAGCCGCTCGCGCCCAACAGGGAGACCGGCGCACCGGTATACGCGCGCGCTCACTACGACGTGGACCCCAACGACATCTACTCGTATTTCACGAGCCGCATCACTCTGAACGCCGACTTCGCCACCAATCCGGAACGGATGGCGGCCTCGAAGCTCAACGCCGAGAAGAAGCACCACACGCCGCCCGGCGCGGCCGCTCGCCCGGTGTACGCGACGATCCTGCACGAGCTGGGGCACGCGCTGGACTTCGCGGGCGGCATGCGCGCCCGCAGCCAGATCGAGGACCTGCTGATGCAGCACTACGAGGCGACGCGCGGCCACCTCGATCCCGACCACTACAGCGTCTGGCTGAATCAACTCAGCGGCTACAGCTTCGACAAGCACGGCAATCTGAACCTGCCAGAGGCGCTCGCCGACGCCTATCTCGATGTGCAGCTCAACGGCAGGCACGGCGAGCTCAGGCAGGACGGAACCAAGGGCAAGGCCTCCGAACCGGCGACCGTGCTCTACGACCTGCTGATGCACGAGTCCACGGGTGACGCCGAATCCTCCAACCGCCCGGACGACGTCATCATCGGCCTGCCGCCGACCGAGGACCCGGGCACCGCACACACCGAAAAGTCGTCGCCACAAACTGAATCCGGAGCACGCGAGGCGCCGAACCCGCGGCACCACGACGCAGAAGGTCCGCCGCAGGAAGACGGCACACCCGACTCCGAACACCCGGCTTCCAAGCGGCCTGGCGAGGAGTCGGAACCCGCCGACCCGACAACCGCACCACCCGATCCGGCGGTCAAGGACGGATCGCAGCAGCAGGGCGAGCCGACATCGCGACCGAAACCGCCTGCCCCCGAACCGGAGTCGGGCCGTACCGAGCCAGAAGCGCGCGGACCAGGGCCACAACCGCAACGTCAGCCGCAGCAGCGGCCGAACCCTGGTTCGTTGCCGCGCTTCGCCGAACCGGGCGAGACCAGGCCGCATTTCCTCGACGTCGATGGCGAGCAGGTGCCGCTCTGGCTGCGCGCCGTCGGCGAAAAGCGGTGGGAGGTCGAGCTACGCCCACAGCACGAGCCGGTGCTCAACGAGCCGGAGCCGAATCAGGGTGCGCCCGAGAAGGAACCGTCGACGAAGCCTGCCGAGCCGGAAGCGAAGCCGGACAAGCCGTCGAGGTTGCGCAAGCTGTGGGATCTTATCCGCGCCGGATACGAGGGTCTCGTCCCGAAGTACCCGTCGGGTTCCGGCGTAGACGGTGCAGGACAGTCGTTGCTCGGCCATGAGGCGGGTGTGCCGCTGACCAAACACACCGACCAGGGCGACGTGCTGCAGACCAAGTTCAATCCCGCGCGCATCCTCAAAGAGGGCGCGACGATGTGGAAGAACCGGGAGCTCATCCCGTTCCTGAAGCACCTGACCAGCCGGATCCCGGACCAGGCAGGCAACTACCCGGTGCCGAAGACGCGCGACGGCGAGGAGTACCGCTACTGGCTCGACGAGGCCGATCCGGAGCTGGTCCGCAAGGAGCTCGGGGTCGACCTCGAGGACCTGCGGCGGGAGGCTGCCGAGGAGGACCGTCGCGCCAAGGAGAAGGCGGAGGCCGAAGCACGGTCCGACGAGTCGACGACGCTGCCGGAAACGCCGGAACCACCACGCGTGCACCCGGATACGAGCGGTGTCTTCCGCGAGCTGATGAACGAGCTGGCAGGCGCGGCCGACCATCGGGCGGAGCTCTCCGAAGCGCTGCGGGACCATGCTCGACAACTCGGCGTCGACCTGCCGGAGCAGGTCACCGTCGAGGATCTCCGTCGTGCGGTGCGGGTGCTGGAATATCAGCAGGTCCGCCGGATCGGCGCACTCGCAGGGCTGGTGGATGCCGCGCGCCGCTACAACTTCGAGAACCAGCGCATCCCCTACAGCGACCACGTCAACTTCTTCGACGCCGACCCGATGAGCCGCTTCCTGCGCGAGGTGCTGCTCGCCAACGACCAGGGCACCGCCATCTTGGACTGGGAGGGTGTGAACAACGGCGGCGAACCGGGCCGGGACTGGGGCGATCTCAGCTATTCCGACCAGCCGGGCCGGGACGAGGGCATCCCGATCTACTTCGAGAACGCGCTGCGCCGTGACCAACTCAAGGACGAGCGGGCGGTCTGGGCACAGCTGCTCGGCGTCGACCTGGCGGCACTCGGCGAGCGCGGCGCCGAGACGCTGGTCGAGCAGCTGCACCAGATACGCAACAGCGCAGGCGATCTCGCGAATTTCCGGACGGAGGTCGACCGCTTCGTGCGGGCCGACATCGAGGTGGACGAGCTCACCGGGATCGTCTCCGACATGGTCTTGCGTGGCTCGATCGAGTCCGACGGCGGCTTCGTCTTCCCCGACGTCGACGGCCTCGGCCTGATTCCCGGCGAACCGGGGCAGCGGCCGCGGCTGGTGGTGATCGATGGGCGGCTCGAGCACGATCAGGTGCTCGCCGATGCGCTGGCCAACCATCCCGATCTCGCCGAGGCCGTGAACACCGGGCTCGTCGATGTCGTGCATCGCGTCGCGCACGTCGAACCCGACGGGACCGTCCGCATCGGCGAGACAGATCCGTTGCAGGTGCGCCACATTCACGAGGAGGTCGACGGGCGCACGCTGAAGGTGACGACGGTGCGCGACGACGACGGACAGTGGCGCCCGATCGTCGACAGCGAGCACGACGGGACGGGCGTCAGGCCGCCGGAGCGGTTGACTCGCGAGGAGATCGAGGCGCAGCGCCAGGAGCTCGGCGATCGCCTCGACATCCCACCCGGCGACCGGGATTCGCCGGAACGGCTGCGGCAACTGCGCCACGAGAACGCGATTCGGGCTGCCCAGATCGAGGCGGTCATCGACTACGCCCGCACGGCATGGGATATCGACGACTACCACTCGCACGAGGATGCGCGCTGGCAATTTGCGCACCGGCTCGGCATCGACAACGAACCGATGACACCGCAGCGGGTGGCCGAGGCGCTGATCAATCCGAAGCTCGGCAAGGCGCGGCGGCTGCAGGCGGTCGAGGACATGGTCGCCTACGCAAAACTGTTGCAGGGCAACGACGCCGAGAACGTGCTTGCCGCGCGGGATCGACTTGCCGCACGTCTCGGCGTCGGGGAACGACCGGGGCGGTTCCCGAAAGATCTGTATCCGCTGAAGTTCACGTCGGACCTCGCGCATCGGGTGCCGAACACCAACGCGATCGATCCGAAGAAGTTGGCGCAGGCGATCGGCAAGCTGGCGCGCAGACCGAGCGAGCGGGAGAACCTGGCCGATGCGCTGGCCGAGTACTACCGGACCATCAACGAACTCGATCCGTTCGATGCGGTCACCCGTGGCGACAAAGCGGTCGATCCGCGCGTCGCCGATGTCGAATTCTCCGTGCACGACAAGGCGATCGACCATTTGCTCGAGGTGGTCGGCGATGTCGACGCGCTCACCGACGCGCTGGACGGCGAGGGATTGGTTGCCGCGCACGAGCGGGATCCCGACCCCGATGACCGTGGTGCGAGCCGGGACTGGGCCAGGACCGTCGGTGTCGATCTGACCGATGCCGACGCCAAGCGGTGGGCGAAGGTGTACGAGGTCTACCGCGACGGCAAGATCGACAAGAAGGAACGTCTCACACCCGCCCAGTTGGCCGAGGTGCAGGCGGCGCTGCGCGACGAAGTCAGCAGGCGCGGTGCGGATCTCGACCGAATGATCGAGCTCACCGATCAGGCCGCCGCCATGGACGCCGCACAGCCGCCCGCGCGGCGAGACGACCCAGGAACGCGGCCACCCGACGATCCGCCGCTCGCCACGCCACGGCCGCGGCCCGATGTGCCCGACTCGGACAGCGGGGGCAGGCAGCTGCCCACCGGCGACGTGGGCGACGGCGCGACGCAGCAGGCGCCGGATCCGCAAGGCGGACAGGCTCCGCCGCAGCACACCGGTGACGATGTCGATGCCGCGCGCCAGCTGACCGATCGGCTGGCCGCCGAGAATGCCGCCGCGGTAAGGGAATTGGAGCTCGCCAGGGAGGCGCGGCAGGCCGCGATGCGCGGACTACCCGTCGACGAGGCAGGGCTGACCGAGGACGCGCTCGACGGCACCATCGAGTCGTTGGCGACCAAGACCGTCCGGCAAACACCGGGTGGCAACGAAATGGCGGAGTACCAGGCCAGGGTCGCGGCGCTCGAAGAAGCGGCTACCACATACAACCGGGCCGAGGCGAAGGTCGCGTTCCTGGACGACATGGTGGCGCGCGCCATGGAACGTGAGGCCCTCGCCGAGGCGGGCGCGCACACCCTCGGCGTCAACGATCGGATCGGCGTGGTCGACGGAGATCCGCCGCGCATCGTCGTTGTCGGCTGGCACACCCCTGGTGACGTGCGCGCCGAGCTCGCCGCCGCACACCCCGAGCTCGCCCCGATACTGGCCAGACCCGACATCGTGGTCAGCCACGTGGAGATCACCCACACTCCGGACGGCCGAATCACGCACGTCCGCACCGACTTCGGCCATGATGGCGCCCGCACCCGTCAGGCCGAACCACGAGCGATCACCGACGGCACCGTCGACCCGATCCGGCAATTGGTGCAGTCGCAGCAGCGGACCGACGCCGATTTCGAGGCGCTGCAACGCCGCAACGCCGAGCAGCATCGAGATTCGCTGCAGGACATCGACGCTCTGTTCGACGACTTGCAGCGCCAGCTGAACGAGCGCTACGACCAGGCAGGGGAGGCGATCCAGCGCCGGGTCGTCGAAGCATGGCAGTCCTCGGAGCGCACTCAGGCCGAATTCGACGCGGTGCGCCGCCGAATCGCCGAGCAGCACGATGCAGTGCAGCAGCGCACGGACGCCGATTTCGATGCGCTGCAACGTCGGATCGTCGAGCGGGACGAGGCCGGACGCCAGCAGGTCGAAGCCGGCTTCGAAGCGGTGCAGCGCGCGAGCGATGAGCGCTATGCGGAGGCGCAGCGTGTGCTGGATCAGCGGATCGCGGAGGCTTGGCGTCAGCTGGACGCCGATACCATTGCGCCGCTTGGCGATAGTGATACGGCCTACCAAGCGGCGCGGCAGCGGACCGAGGCGGATTTCGACCAGCTGCAGCAGCGGATCGATGAGCGAAACGCGGAATCGCGCAGGCAGGCCGAGGCACGATTCGATGAGCTGCAGCGCAGCATCGATCAGCGCTTCGCCGAGGCACGGCAGGCGGCCCAGCAACGTGCCGAGGAGGCCTGGCGTGCGCTGGACGAGGCGGTCGCCGCCGCACCGCAGAGCGATATCGCCGCGCAGCATCAGGCCGCTCGTGATCGGATCGCCGCGGATTTCGAGGCGCTGCGGCAGCGGATCGATGAGCGAAACGCGGAGTCGCTGCGGCAGGCCACCGCCCGGTTCAACGAGGTGCAGCGCGCGAGCGATGCGAGGCATGCGGAGTCCGAGCGGGTGCTACAGCGCCGTCTCGCCGAGGTGTGGCGCCAGCTGGACGAGGTCAATGCCGTTGCACTGCCGAACGATATCGCCGCGCAGCATCAGGAAGCGCGCGATCGCATTGCCGCCGACTTCGATGCGTGGCAACGTCGGATCGCCGAGCAGAACGCCGAGTCGCGGCAAGCGGACGAGGCACGATTCGATGAGCTGCAGCGGCGCATAGATCAGCAGTACGCCGAGGCGCAACAGACGGTCCAGCGCCGTGCCGAGGAAGCCTGGCGGCAGCTGGACGAGGCCAATGCCGTTGCGCCGCGGAGCGATATCGCGGCGCAGCATCAGGCCGCTCGTGATCGGATCGCCGCGGATTTCGACGAATTGCAGCGCCGGATAGATGCGCGCGATGCGGAGTCGCGGCAGCGGATCGCGGCGGGTTTCGACGAGGTGCAGCGCGCCAGCGACGCGCGGTACGACGAAGCGCAGGGTGCGTTGCAGCAGCGGATCGATGCGGCATGGCAGTTGGTCGATGAAGCAGTACCGCCTGTGCGGCAACAGAATACGGGTCAGGAAGGTGACGTCCGGGTCTGGCCGCCGACGCAACCGGGTGGTTCGACCGGTCTTCGGCAGGAACCCGGCGGGTCCGATCCGGCGAAGTCCGAACCCGGCACCTCCGATGGCACCGACGAGCGTGGTTCGGATGGCGTCGGTGCCAAGCCGAAACCTGCCCCTCGCCAACCTGGTTCGGGTGCTGCTGAGGATCCGCTGACCGGGTCCACTGGCACGGCGGAGCCCGTATCTCCCCGGCGAGAAGGCGGCAAGCAGGGTCCGCCGGATGGCACGTCGAGTGAGGACGGCGAATCCGCGCACGAGCCGTCGTCGAATGGCACGAAGTCCGGAGATGACGAGCAAGGCCCGCCGGACGGTACTTCTGGCGACGACAGCGAGACAACGCCAAAGCCGCCCGACAATGCGACGCGGCAGCAGGGAGACGATGCGGAGGAGCCGCAGCGCCGTCCCATTGCCAATGACGACGATGGGCAAGACCCGCCGGACACTCGATCGACGGAGGGCGACGATGGGCCGCGTACCGCTGGGCAGCGGCCGATTTGGCGTTCGCACATCCCGCATCTGCCGCACGACTACGACTTCGACCTGCCGGATATCCAGCTCTTCCCACCGGTAGTCCCACAGCCTCCGGTGCCGCCGCAACCGCCGACTCCACCTCAGCCGCCGCCGACTCCACCTCAGCCACCTCGGCCTCCGGTGACTCCACCTCAGCCGCCGGTGACACCGCCGCAGCCACCTCGGCCGCCGGTGACTCCACCGCCGCACCTGCCGAAACCGCCTGAGCTTCCGGATCCACCTAATCCACCTGAGTTGCCGGAACTTCCTGAGCTCCCGGAACTTCCTGAGTTGCCGGAACTTCCTGAGTTCCCGGAACTTCCTGAGCTGCCGGAACTTCCGGATCTACCGGAACTTCCCGAGTTACCGGAGTTGCCGGATCCTCCTGAGCTGCTGCAACTCCCGGAGCAGCCGGTACCGGAACCACCCGAGCTTCCGGCACCGCCGGACTGCCCTGCTCCGCCTGAGCCCGAAAAGCCGGAGCGGCCTGACCGTCCACCTCTGCCGGACGCGCCACGCCTGCCAGGCTTGCCGCACCTGCCGGACGGCCCGGGTTCGCCCGATGCCAGCAGAGACGGATCAGCAAGTCCTGCAACGGGATCCGCAGATCCTCGGCAGAACAGGAGCCCCGTTCCGCCGATACCGCCGATGATTCCGCCCATCGTGCCGCCGTCCGGTCCGACGCGGCGATCGCGCGCCTTCCCGCGGGCCTCGGCGCACGGCAACGGCCTCGGCGGTGCGGCCGCGAACGGGCATGCCGGCGGCACAGGCATTGTGGTGCGGTCGCATTCGAGCTTCAGCGAGTTCGCCGACTTCGATCCGGCGACCGGGGCATTGCGCGGTCTCGCGGTGGGGATCGGCACGCTTGGTGGCGTCTACGGCGAGCTGGGGGAGTTGCCGGTCGTGTTCTACCGAGAGGGCGCGCGGCTCATGGTGCGGGCCGGTGACCGGGTGATCGACCTGGACGCACCGCACGTCGGCGCCGAGTGGCAGCGGTCCGACGACCGGATGACGCGTTTCCTGCTGACCGCGGCGGGCACCGTGGTCTGCGATGTGCGCTACCGGTCCGTCATGCCCGATATCGACCTCGGCCTGCTGATTCGCGACGTGCTCGCCGACCGGGATCGTCGTACCCGGATCTTTGCCGGATGAAGAGCGCACGGACAATGACGAAGAACCGAGGAGGTATCGATGCGCGAGGATTTGCCCACCGACGATGAGCTGCGGAGCAACTTCGAGGAGCTGCTCGCCTCGGTGACGAGTGGGTCCGGCCTGTTCACCGAGAGCGGGGTGGACACCGAAACCGAGAATGCCTTGCTCGCGATCGCCCGCGCCTACCCCGAGGTGCCTGACGACCTGATCGCCGCAGCCCGCCGCGCCTTCGCCGGTCAGCTGGACGGCTCGAACGCCGCCGCAGTCAAGGCGGCAACCGAACGCAAGATCGCCGAGATCAACCGTCGCCGCGCCGAGCGAAACGCCACCTCCTGACGCGCGGTCAGCAGCATGCCAACGATCGCCGCTATCGCCTGTGCTATCTGACGAATTCGTCTGCTTGCTCTTGCTAGCGCCCAGTTTGTCTGGGTTCAATGGTGGGATGATCAAAGGTGATCGCGGCTTTGCCGACGTGTCCGTGCCCAGCCGGGTCGCCATTCTCGGGTTGAACGCGACACTGCGACCGCTCGGCTCGGTGTTGCCACAGAATCGGCTCGGCGTGGCCGCCGCTCGGCTCGGCCTGGCCATTTCGTGCCATATCTGGTTCGACAAGGAGCAGCCGCACCGCAGCGTCGACGAGCAGGGACCGCGCGGCCGGACGGTCGGCGAGTGGGTCGGCGAACCGCCTCGGCCTGGCACTCCGATCATCTACTACCTGCACGGCAGCGGCTACGTCGGCTGCAGCCCTGCCACGCATCGCGGCCTGGTGTCCGAGCTGGTGCGCAGGCTGCGCAGGCCCGCGTTCTCCCTGGACTACCGGTTGGCCCCGGAGCACCGGTTCCCGGCGGCTCATGACGACGTGCTGAACGGCTACCTGTGGCTGCTCGAGCAGGGTCACGCCGCCGAAGACATTGTGCTGATGGGTGATTCGGCGGGCGGCCACATGGCGCTCGGCCTCGCCATCCAGCTGCGCGCACTCGGCCTCGCGCAGCCCGCCGCGATCGTCGCGTTCTCCCCGCTGGTCGACGCGACCTGGTCGTTGGCCGCCGAACGCCTTACCGACGTGTGGGATTCGTTCATGTCGCTCGGCCTGGCCAGCAAGATGACCGGGCTTTACACCGGGACAGCGCATTTCGATGATCCGCGGCTCGATGTGCTGAGCGGTGTCGGCGCCGACCTGCCGCCGATGCTGCTGCAGGCAGGCGGCGCGGAAATGCTCAGCGCCGACGCCGAACGATTCGGTGCGGCACAGCGTGCGGCGGGGGGCCGCTGCGAGGTCCAGCTGTGGCCAGGCATGTTCCATGTCTTCCAGATAGGCCATCGCCTGCTTCCCGAGTCCCGCGCCGCCCTCACCGCCGTCGAGCAATTCGTCGCGGCCGTCGAATCCCGCTCTACCGCTCGCGATCCACGTTCCGCCTAAGGAGCGGTTAAGTTTCCTGGGCAAAATGCCCACAACGCTGGAGGATTGCGTGATGTGCGCTGGTTCGGTTCAATCCTCGTAGGCGGCACTCGGTGGTGTGCATCATGCGAGATGGTGACCTAACGCGGGTGGGGAGCGTCAGGAGGAGCGTTCGATGGGCAACAACTCGCCATGGTCCGAGTTGCGCGCGCAGCAAAAGGCCAACAGCGACCTCGTCAAGGTCGATACCGGTGTCGCGCAGGGGTGCGCGAAGGCTTGTGCCGCGATGATCGGCGAATTGAAGGGCTATCAGCAGGTCGTCAACGTCGAGCATATCGAGACGATGGAGCGCCTGTCTCCGCTCGGCAGCGGTTTGCTGCTGACGGAGGCGTACAAGAAGAAGGCGCACGATCTGAATACCAAGCTCGGTCAACATATTACGGCGCTGACCGACCTCGCCGATCTGTTCAAGGCCGCCGGGCTGGCCTATGCGAACCAGGACGCCGACTCGAGGGCGAAGTTCAAGGAACTGGTCCCGAGGCTAAGTCAGGTCAACACCTCTCCGCCCGGTGTCGACCTCAAATACAGCGCGCCGAACTACCTCAAGACCGTGACGACCAATATGCCAGCGGAGAAGCCGACGGTTCCCGCCTCGATCAGGGACAACGAGGCCATCGATGTCGGGTTGGAAGCCCCGAAAAGCATGATGGGCCCCGATCTGGTCAGGCTGCGCAACGAGTGCAGGGCCGACGCGGCGTTCCGGGCCGGAGCGGTCTGGAAGACGTTGGCGGAGCGCCTCGTCGTGGAGGCGGGCAAGCTCGACCGGCATCTCGCGGCCGTCACCGCCGAGCAGTGGCGCAGTCCTGCGGCGGACAAAGCGGTCGCCGTGGTGAATCGGTACGGGACCGTGGTCCAGCAATTGGCCACGCGCATGCAGGTGGTCGGCGCCTATTTGAACTACACCTCGCAGTGGCTGACCGCGACCGCATTCGCGATGCCGACCTCGTTTGCGGGATTGTCGGAGAGCAAGCTCAACGAATACCGCGACAAGTACCGAGATACCTACGCGCGCGGAATGGCTGACACCGCATCGACCTTCCCGGTCTTGCCGGATCCGAATTTCGATCCGACGGCCAGACCCGCGGGACAGCCGACCGGGCAGCCCACGGGTCAGCCGACGGGTCAGCCCACGGGGCAACCCACAGGTCAGCCGACCGGGCAACCGACGGGGCAGCCGACCGGCCAACCCACGGGGCAGCCGACCGGGCAACCTACCGGGCGGCCCGGAGGCGGACCCGGTGGTCAGCCGGGCGGGCAACCCGGCGTTCAAACCGCAAGCCAGAAGCTGCCAGACACAGACAAGTTGGCGGAGGAAGCGGCCAAACAGCAACAACAGCAACAGAAGCCGGAAACCAAGCAGCCGGACCCCGACAAACCGCAGACCCAACCGGCCGCCGCGGCCAGCGCCATGGACATGATCGGCCCGCTCACCCAGGCGTTGTCGACCGGGGTGCAGGGCATCAGCACTGGTATTCAGGCTGCGGTGCAGGCGGTCGCGCAGATGCATGCCGCCGACGTCGCCGCCATGGCGGCGCAGCAGCAACACGGTCCTGACGCCCAGCACTCCGGTGACCACGACGGCAAGCCGGGGGACGCCGACGACAAAGACAAAGACGACAAGGACAAAGACAAAGACGAAAAAGACGACAAGGACAAGGACGAGAAGGACCGAGACGGGAAACACACGGAAGCGGACGCCGATCCGCTGCTGAGACTCTTTCCCCGAGTGGAACTTCCGTCACTGCCCGGCCTCCCGCAAGCGCTGGCCGCACCTTTCGTTTCGGGGACCGGTGTGCCGCACGCTCCGTGGGCCGCAGGCATCCCCAATGCCGTGGGAAGCGAAGGCACACAGGCTATTCCGGCAGTCGGCGACGGCAGCTCGCCGATAGCCGCGGGCGCCAGGCCCGGCGTCTTACCGAGTTCCACCGAGGTCGCCCGCGCGCTCGCGGACCAACTCGGCTTACCCGAGTCGAGCCTGCCCGAGCTCGGCCTGCTCGACGCCGAGCCGCCGGAGTCGGATCGCCCGGTGACCGAGACGTGACCCAGACCTGGACGTTCACCGACGACGAGTTCGACGCGCTCTGGGAGCGTTATGCGAACACGCATCTCCCCGCACCGTTCATGTACACCTCCCGTGCCAGGCGGCTCGACGACTACGAGCGCCAGGCGTTCCAAGCGTGGGATCGGTTGCGGCGCACCCTGGATTCGTCATTCCATGAGGTGCTGGAGACGTTCCTGCGGCCGGAGGTCTCGGTGATCGGCTACGGCTGGAACGAGCAGGACATGGACAACCCGGAGAAGCGGACCAGGGTGCGCGCGGTCCGAGCGGGTTCGCGCGGCTATCTGATGACCCAGCTGCCCGGTGAAACCATCTGGCACAGTGGCGGTTTCATCATCACCGACTGTGGTCCACACGGCATCAGCGATGCGGTGCTCGCGGCGCTGCCGCAGTCGGCGAAAGCGGGCAGGCTGCGCAACATTCCCATCGTGATCAACCGGAATGACGAGGACGGTGAGTACCACCACGCCGGATCGGTGGCCCTGGACAACGCCAAGGACTCGTCGGTCGAGCGGAGTCAGCGGTTTCTGGACATCCCCGCAACGAGTACCGGTGCCATCACCATTCATCAGGGCCGGTCCAAGTTCGGCCCGCGCGGCATCATGCAGGAGATCCTGATGTGGCGTGATCTTCCTGGCGACGGTCGGTACGTGATCAAGGTCGACAACGCGCCGGTGGCCATGGGCGTCGGCCCGGACCGGCTGCGCGACATGGTCGATGAGGCCATCGAGCGGATCCTGGAGCGAATGGACACCCACTGGGAGCCGGATCAGCTGCCGCAGCGGGGACGGTGGTAGGCCGATGCACTCGAAAGAAGGCGTGTGCAGCGGGGACTTTGTCGCATTTTTGTTCAGTGATCGTGCGGGGGTTCGCTATGCGAGTATGGGGCGGTAAGACAGCTTGGGCGTCGGGTCTCGGTTGCCTATCGTGCGAGGTAGGCCGGACCCGCGGCATGGATGAGGAGAGTGCTGCACGGTGACCACACCAGGCGACGAGGCTGCCGAGCGCGGATCCGGCGACGAGCGCGCGGCCGATCACGAACCCACTGCCGCGGCGAGTGAACCGACACCTGCGGGCGGTCCGACCGACGACTCGGCACTGTCGCCCGACGACGTCCGAGCCCAAGACTTCATGCGTCAGTTCATGACGTCCATGTCCGCCGACGCCGCCGAGCAGCCCTCGGCTGAGCAACCCGCGGCCGAGCAGGCCGCGGACGACGCACCCGCCGACGCGGACAGTGCGGCCTTCATGAACCAGTTCATGAGCGCCTTCGCCGAGTCCGGCGAACAACCCGACGTCGGTTTCACCCTGCTCGAGCAGCCGCCTTCGGTGGATGTCGCCGACCGAGCCAAGCAGCTCGGCCATCAGATCGCCAGGGACCTGGCGGCGATGGGGCCGGACGGGTGGAAGCTGTTGCACGCGGTGTTCGCGCTCACCACCGGCGCGGAAATCGCGCTGGTCGAGTACTCCGATGAGGACCAGCGTTCGGTGCAGGCGCAGCCGACTCCCGAGATCATCGAGCTGGCCCGCGAGCACCGGGATGTGTCGGCGCAGTTGACCGACGGCCCGTGGTGGCGGTTGCTGATGACGCTGCGCAGCACCGGCGAGATCGAGGTCGACTACGACTACGGCGACGATCCGTTCCCGGACGAGCAGCTGTTTCCGCCGGAGGCCTACCGCGCCGACCTGGAGGTCTACCCGCGGCGGGTGCTGCCGACCTGGCTGGCGGCCTACGTCGGTCACGACGGCAGGCAGTCACGCCCGGCGGATCTGGCTGCGCAGGAGGCGCGCGCCGATCGTGCGGCGGGCGTGCGAGGTGTGTTGTCGCAGCAGGAGTTTCCCCCGTTCCCGCTGATGGCGGCCCGCTGGGCGGTGATCTCGTCGGCCTTCGTCGCCGCCGGATCACAATGGGGGCCAAGGGTTTTGCCCGCGCTCGGCTGGTTCGAGGGCGCCAAGCGCAGCGGCTCGACGATGTACACGCTGCCCGGCGGGCGCGCGGTGCTCTCCGGCGGCGTGTGGAACGCTCCGGAGCTGCGCGCTGCCTACAACGAGGGTGCGCCGCTGCCCGCGTTGTTCGCTGGTGCGCCCGAGTGGGTGGCCAACCCGGTGCTGAATCCTCGTGCGGCAAGCGGACTTCTGTCGTTCTGCTACTGGTGGGACGGCGGGCGCTGGTACCGCGGTGAGTCGCCCACCTCGGACCTGCTCGCCGAGGCGGTGCCCGGCGTCTGGACCTCCGAGACGGTGGTCGACGTGGTGACCGGCCTGCTGGCCGAGGAGCCGACGGATCGCCAGCGCGCCGCGGTCGCGACGCTGGTGTCGGCGGCCGAAGTCGGTGTCGTCACCAGGGACACCCTGGTCGATGTCTTCGGCGACGACGGCACTTTCGATGTCGACAGTGCGCTCTTCCAGCTCACCCTGGCAGGCGTGACGATGGTGCTGCCCGATCCGATGCCGCAGGCCGACGCGATCGAGCAGGTTCGGCAGTACATCGTCGAGCAGGAGCTGGACACCACCGGATATCCACTGGAGAACCTGCGGGCCGATCGGATCAGCGTGGGCTGGATGGTGTTCGTGCCGACCGAGCCCGGCGAAATATCCATCGGTCGCGCCATCTTCTATATCGCCGACGACGGCGTGCTCGAGCAGTCTTCGTCGTCGGTGGCGCCCTCGGTCTATATCGCCGATTTCGAGCAGCGTTTTCAGCAGCGACAGGGTTCGCACGGCATTTCCTTAAGCGACCGCTAAGGATTGGTGGTCCGTCGACTTCCGCTCGCCGCGCGCGCGATTATCGATGCGTATCAAGCGGCGGTATAAGAGGATTCGAGATGGCGGAGCATTCCGAGCGGACGGCGACCGGCTCGGCGCTCGATGATCGGGTGCGGGTGACGGTCGACGCCGACGGGATCGTGATCGATGTCCAGCTCGAGCTCGAGGCAGGCGAGGTCGGCTATCCGGAGCTTGCGCGGGCGGTGACGGCCGCCGCGCAGGCCGCCAAGGCGGCGTTGCTCAAATCCCCCATCTGTAGCCGAAGCCACGGATGGTGATGATCAGGCCTGGACGGTCGAGTTTGGCGCGCAAACCCGCCATGTGCACGTCGAGCACCCTGGAGACCGCGGCCGACGAATCACCCCAGATGCGATCCATCAGCTGCTGACGGCTCACCGCGGTGCCCGGCCGCTCCACCAGGATCTGCACCAGCTGGAATTCCTTGGGGGTCAACGGTATTTCGGTGCCTGCCACCATCACCTGGTGCGCGACCAGGTCGACCCGGACATCCCGGGTGACCACGTCGAGCGGCGCACGCGGACGCCGACTGGCGCGGCGGGTCACCGTCTCCAGGCGCGCGACCAGCTCGGCGATGCGTGGCGGCTTCACCAGATAATCGTCGGCGCCGCCGCGCAGCGCGGTCACGATGCTTCGTTCGCCGCCGCGCGCGGTGAGGATCACCACCGGCACCGAGCTGACCTCCCGTAATCGGCGCAGCACCTCGAGCCCGTCGATATCGGGCAGGCCGAGATCGAGAATGATCGCGTCGTAGTCGTGATGTGCGGCGAGCACGTCGGCGCCACGGCGCTGATGGTCGACGTCGTAGCCGCGTGCGGTGAGTGCTGCGACGAGCGCCTCTCCCACACCCTCATCGTCTTCGACAACCACAAGCCGCACGCGCCGATCCTCGCAGTTCGCGAGGTTCGGCGCGCGCTCTTTTGCATTTACCGGCCGTGACCGGCGTTCGGGCAGCTCATGCCGTGACCTCGGCTATGCCACCGGCACTTCGTACTTGGCTTCGTTGTCGATCGGCGAGTCCTTGGAGGTCTCGCGCATGAAGTAGTAAATGGTGAGCGAGAGCAGGATGCAGGCCGCGACGTACCAGAAGTACACCGACTCGTGGCCCGCCTTCTTCAGTGCAAGGGCGATGGTCTCCGCGGTGCCGCCGAAGATGGCGACGGTGAGGGCGTAGGGCAGGCCGACACCGAGCGCGCGGATCCTGGTCGGGAACAGTTCGGCCTTCACGATGGCGTTGATCGAGGTATAGCCGGTGATGATCACCAGGGCGAGCATCATCAGCGCGAACGCACCGACCGGGTTCGTGGTGTGTGCGAGCACGGACATGATCGGCACGGTCAGCAGCGTGCCTGTGATGCCGAAGAAGAGGAGCAGCTTGCGCCGGCCGACGCGGTCGGACAGTATGCCTGCCAACGGCTGTAGCACCACGAAGACCAGCAGTGCGAGGAAGTTGATCCACGCCGCGGTCGACTTGGAGATGCCTGCGGTGTTGATCATGAACTTCTGCATGTAGGTCGTGTACGTGTAGAACGCGACCGTGCCGCCGAGGGTGAGACCGACCACGATCAGGCATTCCCGCGGGTACCGCAGCAGTATCCGGAGCGACCCGCGCGCCGCCCGTTTCCGCGCGACATCGGCGGCGATCGCATCGATCGCCTCGGGACCGGTGAGCTTGTCGAGATTCGCAGCGACCTGGTAGTGCTCCGATTCGTCCATGTGCCGTCGCAGCCACATGATCAGCACAGCGGCGCCTGCGCCGATCACGAACGGGATGCGCCAGCCCCAGTCGTTCATCTGCGCATTGGTCAGGAATTGCTGCAGGATGATCTGTACGCCGAGCGCGACGAGCTGGCCTGCCACCAGGGTGACGTACTGGAAACTCGAGTAGAAGCCACGCTTGCCCGGCGTCGCCACCTCGGACAGATACGTTGCGCTGGTTGCGTATTCGCCGCCGAGGGACAGGCCCTGGAGCAGCCGGGCCAGCACCAGCATGACCGGCGCTGCGATGCCGATGGTCTGGTAGCCGGGGGTCATCGCGATCATCAGGGAGCCCGCCGCCATCACGGTCACCGACAGGGTCAGCGCCGAGCGCCTGCCGTATCTGTCGGCATACATGCCTAATGCCCAGCCGCCGATCGGGCGCATCAGGAAGCCGACCGCGAATACCGCGGCCGATTGAAGTAATTGCGCGGTCGAATCACCTTTGGGGAAGAACGATTGGGCGAAATACACGCTGAACGCCGCATAGACGTACCAGTCGTACCATTCGGCCAGATTGCCGAGCGATCCTCGCAGGACGTTGCCGATGACCCTGCGCTCGCCCGCGAACTGTGTTGTCATGTGAATCTCCTTCTGCCGCCACACAGATCGGCTGGCAACAAGGGTGTGCGCAGTCATTTCGACAACCCAGAGTTCGGAGTAGGTTCTAACTGTTCCTTAGGAAATTTGCGAACAGTATGCTGACCTGCGGAAATTGCTCATTTCGGATTCTTAACAGTCCCTTTAGCTTGTTGTGCTCGGTACGGGGTTCGGTAGGCGCGCCAGCGTGTCACTATCGAAAAAAGACTGCGCAGCGGCAGTCTCGGCGGGCAACGGGAACGGCAACAGATGAGCGGCGAGAAATTCGAAGACGCCACCGGCGTAAGCGATCTCGCGGTCGATGATGCGCGCTCCCCGCTGGCGCGACTGGTCGCAGGCGTCGCCGCGCTCGGCAGGCCTGGCCTGCGCCGGGTGGACGCGGCGTTCGCGGTGACGACCTCGGTCGAGTCGGCGCGCATCATCTGCACCGACGGAACGCGGGTGAGCCGGATCGAGGCGCCGCCCGCGCTGCTCGCCTTGGCCCGCGCGCATCGCGCAGAGGCGCTGACCGCGCCTGGCGGCCCGTGGTGGCGAGTGCTGGTGCGGATCAACGCATTCGGTGCGCCCGAGGTCGATTACGACTACGGCGACGAGCCGTTTCCCGGCGATCAGCTGTTCCGGCCCGAGGTCTATCAGGCCGACGTTGCGGCGTATCCGCGCCCGCGGCTGCCGGTATGGCTTGCGGCCTATATGACACACGGCAACAGGCAATCTCGTACCAAACGCCGTGCCGACATCGGTGCGCGGGCCGACCGAACTCGCGGCCTGCGGCCGACGCCCGTCGACGCGGATGTGCCCGGCTTCCCGGAGATGTGGGCAAGGTGGGCAACGATTTCCGCGGCCTGCGAGGCCGTCGCCGCCGAGCCTGGGCCTCGGGTCGTGCCGGACACCTGCTGGTATGAGAGCGCGCGCAACGGCAGCAGCGGTTCCTCGCTGTATGTGCTGCCCGGCGGCCGTGCGGTGCTCTCCGGTGGCGTCTGGGCAGCCCCCGCGCTGAACGCGGCATACAACGGTGGCATCGATCTGCCGAATCTCTATGCCGGAGCACCCGATTGGGTGACCAACGCGGTGCTGAACCCGCGCGCCGCGGTCGGCCTGCTCTCGTTCTGTTTCTGGTGGGAGGGCGGCCGATGGTATCGCGGGGAGTCGCCATCCATGGAGCAGTGCGGGGTAGCGCTGCCGCCGATCTGGACTGCGAGCACTGTGCTGGAGACCGTGGCGCGGCTGTTGTGGCCACAGCCGAACTACCGGCAGCGGGCCGCGGTGGCCAGGTTGTCGGTGGCCGCCGAGCGGGCCGAGGTCACCCCGGAGTTGGTCCGGGATGCGGTCGGTGCGCATCGGGACGTGGCAGGCGCGCTGCGCCAGGTGGTTTCCGCTGGATTGATGGCACCGTCCGGGGCTACCGTGGAGCGAGGGGCCGCGCCGAACGTTCACCTACTGGACGGTTGGTATCTATGTAATGATCGAATTGCGTTGTAGCGGAAGGTTCGGAGGGCGACATGTCAGGCAGGGTCGAAGCCAGCACGACAGGCATCAAGAACACCGGGAGCCACGCACACCAGGTGATCTCCAGGCTCGAGGAGATCCTCGCCGCGATGGAGCGGGCACACGCCGCCGGCTATGGCAAGTGGGGCTCCGACGACTTCGGTAAGAGCTTCGAGAGCGAGAACGGCTACGTCGCCTCCTACGAGAACCTCAAGGGCGTGATCCAGTCGCAGATCGCCCGGCTGCTCGAGTATTCGGAAGGCATGATGACCAGCGCGGAGTTCCTGCGGGACATGGAGTTGGCCAACGAATTGGGCCTGAAGTTGGAGCAATAGCTGGTTCCAGTGTCGAGGAGTCAGGTGCCGGGGGTGCGGGTTAGGAGAGGTTGATGGCGTTCGAGATCGCGAATGCGCAGTTCACCGAGATGATGGAATCGGTGCACAAGAGCATCAAGTCGATGGCGCGGTCGCAGCAGGAGCAGGCGCGGCTCACCGCGACGGCCTACGCGGCGGGTAAGCGGGTCGCGGTGGTCGTCAACGCTCGGGGGGTGGTCATCGAGACCCGATTCACTGCGGATATCGCCGATCTGACGCCGAAGGAGCTGGCCGCTGCGGTGACGGCCGCGGCGCAGGACGCGGCCGGTCAGGTCGAGCGCAAGACCCGCGAGATGATCCAGGAATTGCGCGACGAGCAAGCGCGACTGCCCCGGCTCTCCGAGATCGTGCCGGGGCTGCCCGATGTCGAGGACATGATGCCCAAGATGCCCGAGATCTCCACCGCCCCGCCGAGCGCACGGTCTCGTGCCCGCGCCGAGGGTGAGAGCGTGGACGGGACAATGGAATTCACCGATGTGGTGCCGCTCGACGAGACCCGTCCTGACCGCCCTGGATCCGGCGTCGCCGAATCCGGTTGGTAGGACCGGAGTTGCCGCTATGAGGGCCTGCTGATGGGCACCTGGATTACGTCGATATGGGATTGGATTCCGCCGTGGATCCTGACCACGCTCAATTTCGGCATGGCCTACCCGGACGGGGACGCCGGGGCCATGTTCGACCTGGGCGACGATCTGGAGGACGTCGGCAAACAGCTACTCGATCTGGAAAACGATCTCAACCTCCTGCTCAACCAGATCAAGAAGGAATACCCCGAGGGCCAGGGCGTCGAGAACATCAGCGCTGAGCTCGACAAGTACTTCGGTGGCGACTTCACCATTCGCAAGAACGGCGAGGGCCTGCAGGACCTCGGCACCTATGTGCATGGTGGTGGCGCCTCGATCGAAGGCTCGCAGGCGCTCTCGGCGTACTTCGCCGCGGCGACCGCCCGGACGATCATCATGCTGCTGATCGAGGGCTGGCCGTATGGCGTGATCGGTGCTGGCATCGCGGCGGGCATCGGCCGGGTCGGCATGGGGATTCTCGGCAAGGAAGCGCTGCGCAAGTTCGAGCAGGAAGCCGCCCGGCTCACCGCCAAGAACCTGGTGCTGCCCTACGTCAAAAAGATCACCATGAAGCGGGCGGCCACCCAGGCGTCCAAGAACCCGCTGAAGAAGCTGGACCAGTGGGCACTGCAGAAGGGCGGTAAGGCCGGCCTGGCCAGGACCGCGCTGACCGGTGGTATCCGCGGCGGCGTGCATGGCACGGCACTCGATCTCGGTATTCAAGGCCTGCAGGTGGCGTCGGGTCATCGCGACAACATCGACTGGATGCAGACCACCCGCACCGCCGTCGACTGGGCGGCGGGCGGCGCGCTCGGCGCCCCGATCGGCCGCCGGATCGGCGAAAGGTTCCAGATCAAAGCGCAGGCGGGGAACCCGTCACGATTGAACCCCCGATTGCAGCGCGCGTATGCCGCCGCGATGGGTGGCGTCGCCGGTGTGCCTGCCATGTGGGCCTCCGGCATGGGCTGGCAGATGGCCGTCGAGGGCAAGAGCTGGAGCGAGGTCGACAAGACCTTCCACTGGGAGATGATCGGCGCGGGCATCGGCATGGGCGGCCTCAGCGCCATGCGTGGCCACGGCATGACCGTCCCCAGCTCGGCACTGATTCTCAGCGACGGCGCGCATACCAGGCCGCCGGGTGGGCCGTCGATGTTCGGGGAGCATGCTGCGAAGGAGGCTGCCGCGCCGGTGGCCGACCGAGTCATGCGAGCCAGCCATCCGGACCGGGTGCAGGACCCGGTGGCGCGTGAGCGCTACGCGGAGACCTTCAAACGCGCACAGCAATTGAAGGATTCACCGCGCGTCTACACGACCGACAACAACGGTGGCCGCCGGGAGATGAGCTACAACGAACGCCTGGCCGAGCTGCGCAAGCTCGAACAGGACTTCGCCAAGTCACCGCCGCCGAAAGATGTCAGCACGTCGGCACAGCCGACCGGCACAGCGTCGACACACACCGAAACTGGTTCTCGTACTACACATTCCACGACGAACCCGACGGATTCTGGTGCACGTACACCGGGGACGGCTGTCCCGCAGGACAGCGGCAGAAGCAACCTTCCCGCGGAACGCGGCACCGGCTCGACGGAGCGCGGCGTCGCGCCGCGCGGGGCCGCGCCTGCCGAGCAATCCAGCACGTCACCGGCCAACCAGGGCCGGGCCGGGGTAGCTCCGCTCACGGGTGCCGCCGGTGCCACGAGTGTCGCTAATATAGCTGCGGAGCAACAGAATACGGCGGTACCGCAGGGGCAAGTCGCCCCCCAGTCGCAGACGTCTGAAGATTCCGGCGTGATCGAGCGGAACACGCCGGCGCCCACCGAGGAACGTCCCGTCGGCGGCGAGCGGAATGGATCGGAACCGGTTGGTGGCAAGAACGATCCGGTGCTTGCCGAGCAGCACCTGCCCAGTACCAAGCCCACAGACACGCCCGGCGTGGCCGAGCGAACAGTGGACACGACGGGTGCCAAGGAAGGCTCGACCAAACCGGAGGGCATCTATACCGAGCCGAGCAAGCCCGGCAACGAGGTAGTACAAGACAATTCGCGATCGCGCGCCGACGACGCCGTGGTGCCGGAGCGGGACGTGGTGCCCGATGTCGTCGCCCCGGTCTCGGAACCGCCTGCAGCACAGCAGATTCGACCGGAAGCCACGCCTGTGCCCCGCGAGTCGATCGCGCCGCCACTGCCCGGCAAGAACGACACAGGCAATGCGCGCGTCATCGGCGCCGAACCAGGGATCGTCGATCGCGCCAATACTGTTGGTACGCAGGAGAGCAAGCCTCCGCGCGTCGGTGTGTTCGATGGTAAGCAAGAGCAGCGCATCGAGGGCGGCCAGCTCGACGGTTCCCGCCCGCGCGCAGCGGAGCCGCCGCCGCGCGGCGCCGAACCCGAGGCCAGGCAGCCGAACCAGGACTCGGGCGTCGCCGGTGTGCCGCCCGAGCCCAAGCGGACCGACGTCGAGGCCAGGCGGGCGCCATCCGAGGCGGAGTTGCGCCGCTCGGCCGAGCTCGAGCGGCGCAACATCCCGGTCGAGCCGGGCCGTGGTGACGGCGCGTCGCCTGCGCACGTCCGGCAGCCCGACAAGCAGGCGGAACTGATTCCGCAAACTCCGGCCGAGTTGTTCGAGCTCATCGCCAACGGCGTCGAGGCCCGCCGCGAGCCGCCGATCAATACCTGTGTGCTGGACTCGATCAACGAGCTGCGCGCGAAACAGGGCGACGTCGCCGACCCGGTGACCGACCCGAGCAACAGGTTGGGCGAGCCGTGGTCGGCGGTGCAACCGCGTTTCCGCGGCGCGATCCCGGAGCGCTTCGTCGGCGAGGACGGCGGCGCCGGGCACGCCAAGATCCTCGACGCGTTGCACGAAAACGGGAAGGGCGCCAGCGCGTGGGTCGTCGAGGAGCGCGTCACCCGCAACAAGCAGAACATCGGTGTGCACACCTACACCGTCACCAACGCAGGGGAAAACGCGGCAGGCGCACGCCAATACGAGATCGGCGGCCGGATCGTCACGCTCGTCGGCACCGATGGCGCAGGCCGGGAGTTGCTGATCATCAACGACGCTCCGGACAGCGGGCTGTACGCGCTGGCCGATCTGGCCGGTGGCTCCAGGGAGAACGCCGCTCGCACCTCGGCGATCATCTATCGCGACGGTCAGGTCGTCACCAGTGGGCGGGAACTGCTGGTCCTCGCGGGCAGTGAGCCCGTCGGCGCGACGCCGGAGCATCACGGGGCGACGGAACCACGCCGCGAGTCGAGGCAGCTGATGCGCGACATGCAGGCGGCGGTCGGCGAGGAGATGCGACATCGCGCGCAGGCCGAGAATCTGCGGACGGAAGCCGAAGACGCCCGTGCGGCAGGGCGATCCGAGCTGGCGGAGCGGCTCGACGAGCAGGCGCGCACCGTCGACGAGCGCGCCGAAGCGGCGCGCGGGCGCGCCGAGCAATTGCGCATCACGGTGCTCGAGCGGGAAACGGCCCACCTGACCGAGGTCGATCGGAATCTGCGTGCGCGCGATGATGCGCTGGTGGTTCGGCTCGGCGAGCAGCTGGGTGATCCGGCGCGGGTCGAGTCCTTCCGCGCCGATCTCGCGCAGATCAACGCGGTCGAGGGACTGCAGCGCGACGCCGCAGCGGCGAGTGTCCGTGAGCGCGAACCACTGCCGACCATGCGGGCGCTGGAACGGGAGATCGCCGAGCTGCGCGACACCGAGCGGCAGCTGCTGGAGGGCGCGCAAGCCATCGAGGACCGGCTGGCCGGCATTCCGTTCGCTGCGGAAGAGCGGCGCGCGATGCTGGAGGCCGCGCACCGCGGAGTGCTCGAGGTGCGTGGTGAGCTGCAGCCACGCGAGGCCAGGTACCAAGAGCTCGCCGACCGGCATGCCGCGGCCGTCGAGGAGCGAGTGGCGGCGGAGGCGCGCCGGGACGAGGCGCTGGCCACCCGGGAGCGAGTGGCCGACGAGTTCGGTGTCCGCGATCCCGAACAGCTGAGCCCGCGGTATCGAGAGGACGCACCGGCGCGCGAGGGCGAACCGGTAGGCCGGGCCGCGGAACAGCCTGCCGCGCAACGCAAGGAGCTGTCGCCGGAGGCCGCGCACGTCCGTGAACTCCGCGGGATTGCCGACGAGCTGCGCAAGGTCGCCGAGGAGGGCATGGAGGTCGCCGGCCGCCGCGCGATCATGCGGAATCTGGACGAACTCGGTGCGCTGCCGCTGTCGGAGCGCGTCGGCCTGGTGCCGGAGCGGCTGGCCGAGGACGGCACGATCCGGCCCGCGCAACTCATCGTGCTCGGCACCGACAACAATCCACGCGGCTACTACCGCGCCATGGAGCACGTCTTCGGTCGGCAGACCGACCGGATGCTGGCGGAGTCGGGCCGGGGGGAGTACGAGGTGCGCTTCGGGCGGGTGAACCCGGATGGTGCGCCGCACACGACAGTCGGGCTGGAGCAGAACCAGGAGCGCAGCGGCAACGCGAAGCTCGACAAGTACCCCGCGCCGTTCGAGGACAAGCTGCCGCCGTACTGGATCAAATACTCGCTCACCCAGACCGTCGGGCAGACGGGGCTGCTGTTCGATCACGTGCCTGCCGGGATGTACCCCGAGGTGCTGACGCCGAAGCATATGCCCTTCGCCCCAACGGATTTCGCGGGCTCAGGCAATCACCCCGGCATCTATCACGACAACATCGGCGTCTACCCGTTCCACTACTACATCATCGTGCACCGCATCATCGGTCAGGCGGTGCGGCATCCGTGGACGATCGAGTTCATCCAGAACCGCCCGTGGATCGGCAAGAGCGTGCTTGCAGCCACCAAGTGGCTGCCGGTGCACGCCAAGTTCGAGCCGGTGACGCCGCGGCTGAGCCCTGAGTTCATCCGCGATCACCCGCGCCTCACCTCGGCCCTGGTCAAGATCAGCGAGTGGGTTCCGAACCTGCGCAAGCGCGAGTGGATTCACGCGCTCGCGCCGCCGCTGCGCAATACCCGCACCTATCCCTGGCATGAACCGGCGCAGCGGTGGCCGGAACCGTTGCAGCGGGAACAGACGCCGGGTACGTCGCGCGAGCTGCCGGTCTCCTCGACCATTCCCGAGTTCCGTGATGTGCCGCCGCGCGCGGTGGAAAGCGTCGAGATCCCGCCCTCGCTGGCCGAACGCTGGCGCAGCGAGGAGACCGGGTACGCGACCCGGCAGGACTGGGTGAACTCGGAATACCGCCGGTACGAACAAGATCGGGTGCACAACAGCGACGCGCTGATCGAAAAGATCGCGGACAACGCCATCCGCGATCCGCAGCGTTACTCCGGCGGCGACCCGAAGGACTGGGTCCAGGGCAAGGACAAGGGGTGGGTGCGTGACGCCGACGGCGGCCTGATTCCCAAGCACGAAGACGGCGCCACCTGGCTGCGCGACCCGGACGGCGTGCTGCGCCCGCGCGCGGAGATCGTCGCGAATCTGCAGCAGGTGCGCGACCACCTGATGCGCGACGGTCACGTGGATCGGATCGCCGACGTCCCCGAGATGTGGAACCGGCTGATCGACGGAAATCCGCTGCGCCAGGACCGGATCGGCGTCGAGGCCGCGCTGGCCGAGAGCAACCTCATGGCCAGGAATCCGAGTCTCAGCTGGGAGCAGGCGCACGCGCAGGTCAAGGACCGCTACAACTGGGACGCCAACCGGCCGCACCAGACCGGCGAGCGTGCCGAGCGTGGGCTGCTCGGTACGCTCACCGGCCGCCGCGAGCTCACCCGTCCGGTGCTGTTCGAGCCGGAGCCGGTGGTGCAGCGGCCTGAGCAGACCAGGCGTTTCGGGCAGGAGCTCAACCACGGCCTGCAATATCTCGGGCGGACCCGCAGCCACGTGCGGGAGATCCTGCACGGCTGGCCGGAGGCGCGGATCGCCGAGGCCGAGCGCGAGGTCACCAAGCTGGTCAGGCAGGCGACCCGCGACTATCGCGGCGATCACGATCTGAGCCTCGGCAAGGTCGAGGTGACCGGAAAGGTGACCGGCGAGCACGGCAATCAGCAGCTGCAGGTCGAGGTCAGGAGGCACGGCGGGCACCGGCCGTCCGGGGTGCGGCGCTTCCTCTTGGAGCAGTTCGAAAACAACTGCGTGCCACGGTCGATGGGCGAGGTCGTCGACCGTCAGGGCCCGGTCGTCGATCCACCGGCCACCAACCCGAAGAATGCCGCAGGCACCACCTGGGGCGAGGCACAGCCGCGATTGAACGGCGCGCGTCCGGACGGGTACGTCACCGACGCGAACAGCACGGCGCACGGCAAGATTCTCGACGGACTGGCGGCTCGCGGGCTGGACCAGAACGGTCGCGGTGCGACAGCCTGGGTGCTCGATCAGCGAACGACCGTGGACGGCAAGGGGATCGGCGCGCATTCCTATGCCGTCACCTACGAGGGACGCAATTCTGTTGGGGCCCATGTCTTCACGGTCGACGGCAAGCAGGCCACCTACGTTGGGCACGACCAGCAGGGGCGTGAGCTGCTCGTCGATGAGCGTGGCCTTCGTCAGTCGCTGTCCCGGTTGACCGGTGGTTCGCGTCAGGAGACCGCGCAGACCTGGGCAGTTGTATGGCACGACGGCGCGGAGGTACACCTGCCGGACGGCAATCCGCATGCGCTGCAACCGAAGTCGGCGCTGCGGATCGGCCAGGACTCGGCCGGGGAGCTCCGACGTGACCCGATGCGTGAGGCGGAACGCGCCTTCGAAAAGGGCGAAATCCGCAGGGACAGTGACCCGCCGGGATCGCGGCGGGAGACCGAGCGCGAATACGCGCGGACCCTCGCCGACGAGCTCGGCCTCGGTGATGCACTGCCCAACCGCCGTGATCCGATGCACGAGTTGAGCAATGTCGGGCGTAAGGCGCTGGCGCGCGGCTTCCTCGAGCCGCCCGCGCAAGGTGCCGAGCCACGTCAGATGCGCCTCGATGATCATCGAGCGCTCGGCGCCGGGGAATACCATCCCGTCGACCGGATGGGCGCCGCAAGCCCCGAGACCATCGGAAATGGTCCCAACGCAAGAGCATCCGCGGGCGGCAGGCTGGATCCGATGCCGCGGCCCGAGTCGATGACGGCCGCCAGGGACGAGCTGGTCCGCAGGCTGGATCTGCGGCCCGAGGATGTCGCGCCGGATCGGCTGGCCGAGACCATCGCCGACCAGCGCTATCGGACGCTGCTGCGGGCAGGCGCGGTCGAGGCGCTGGACAACGCGGTGCGCAGGTTGCCGAACGCGTCGGAGGTCGATCTGGCCAATCGCATTGCCGCGGAACGTGATACCTGGGCGCGCCTGCTCGGTGTCCCGGAGGCGGAACTGCGGCCGAGCCGGTATGCCGACACCCTCGCGCGGTTGCGCGCCGAGACACTCGATCGGGCCGCCGCGATCACCCATCTCGCCGACACGGCCCAGGTCGCGCACCAGAACAGCGGCACACCGCGCGCGCAGGACGCGCCGGTGCGCGTCGACCTCGACGTGCACGGCAAGAAGCTGCCGCTGCGGCTGGTGCCCGACGGCGAGGGCCGCTGGCGGGTGGAACCCGCCGATCGGGTCGCGCCGCCGCGCGTCGCCGAATCCGAGCCGGTCAAGCCGACCTCGAAGCTGCGTGACCTGTGGGATCGACTGAGCGGCCGTGGCCACGAGACGATTCCGCAGCATCCGCTCGGCTCGGGCCAGAACGCCGACCTGTACGGACAGATCGGCGGCGGCGTCGAGGCAGGCTTGCAGCTGCCCACCGTGGACACCACCTGGGACCCGGCGTTCTTCACCCTGCAGGTGCTGAAGTTCAAGCCGAGCAACATCGACCGGTTCGTCCACATGGTGATGGGCACCGTCAGCGACAAGGTGCACAACCCGCCGCCCGCATTGGATCGCACCGGACGGGAGTACGCGTACTGGCGCGATTTCGATCCGGAAGAGCGGCGCAAGTTCGACGCCGAGATGAAGCGACTCGGCCTGGACACCCGGTTCGACCCGCCTGCGGAGAAGCGCCCGGTGGTCAGCTCGACGCAGGCGCCGGGCGAGCGGCTCGGCGCCGAGCGTGACGTGACGGCGCCGGTCGAGGGCGCGCAGCCGCATCAGCCGGAACCCGGCGTGCGCGCCGAGCTGGCGCGGGACGGCCAGCAGCTCTGGGACGCGGGACGGCAACGGCAGCAAGAGGGCGAGGCGCTCTATCAGGCGGCCCGCGAAATCGGCGTCGAGCTGACCAACCTCAACCCCGAGACGGTGCAGCAGGCGCTGGCCGAGGCCCGCTACCGTGCACTGCGCCACGTGGGCATGGTCGAGGCGATGCGGGAGTCGGCGCTGCGATTCCATCAGGAGAACACGCACGTCTCCTACATCGAGGAGCGCAGCAACACCAACCCGAGCCCGATGGAGCGCTTCGCCAAGGAGATCGCCCAGCAGCAGGGCAGGGACTACGAGCGGCTCGACACCGAGCGGCGTGTCAACAACAACTCCGCGGGCACGCGGCGCTGGTGGGACCTGAACTTCAACAGGGACCCCAACCTTGTCCGGATGTTCGAGAACGTGGTGCGCCGCGATCAGGTTCGGCTGGAGATGTCGGACTGGGCGCAGATCTTCGGCCTGGGGCGAGCCGATATGCATCCGTCGAACCTGGACCGGACCGTGCTCGGCCTGCACGCCGAGGAGCGCGCGTTTACCAACGCGATCAACGAATTCGAGGCGCAGGCGCGCCAATATCGGGGTGCCGCAGAGCATTTCGAGGGCCTGGCGAACGGGATGGCGCGCACCGCCGGCGCGGAATGGATTCGCGCGCAAGGCGGTGAGCCGCTGGATCGAAACAGTCCGAACACCGTCGCCAGGGTGGGTGGCCCGCCGGAACGGCTGCTGATCGTCGACAACGGCACGAAACACGATCGACTGCTCGCCGACGCGCTCGCCGATCCGGCCAATGCCGGCCTCGCCGAACGGGTTACCCGCGGCGATGTCCAGGTCGAGTACCACAACGTGTGGGCCGACCGCGAGGGCCGGGTGCACACCTTCGAGCTGGAAAAGCCGGACGTGCGGCACTTCTCGGGCTCGGTGGCGGGTCGTTCGCTCGACGTCACCGCGGTCGGCAACGGCGACGGCACCTGGCGGGTGGTGCACGATCCGGCGGAGCCGATAGCGCCTGCCGCGGTGGCGCCGCCGCGCAGCGCGGCACGATTGGCCGAGGTGGTCGATCGTTTGGGGCTCACCCCGGCCGACCTGGCGCCGGGCAGGCTGGAGCGGACACTGTCCCAGCTGCGGGCCGAGAACGGCTTGCGCGCCTTGCGGATCGAGGCGATCGCCGACCAGATCAGCACCAGGCAGGACATCGTGCGGTTCCAGGAACTGCAGGACCTGCTGCACAAGCTGAAGGCCGACCCTGCCGCGCTGCGGACCGACCCGGTCAGGACGCTCGACGAATTGCGCCCGAAGATCGAGGAATTGAAGGCGGCGGAGCCGAAGTCGGCTGCCAAGATCGAGGGCCTGGTCAAGGATCTGCGCGAGCGGCCGGGGTTCGCCGACTGGGATCCGCGCAACACCGATGGCGATATGGCGGTATACCGCGCGGACGCGCCAGGCCATATCGAGGCGGTGATCGGTGATCGTGAGCGGTTCCGTGCCGATATGCGCGACCGTGCCACCGATCCGGCGGAAGTCGCAGTGCCCGAAAGTGATTGGCTCCGGCTGGCCGGGGTCGAGCTGTCCGGCAAGACGCCGGAGGAGTTGGCCAAGCTCTACGGTGACGTGCAGGCGGGCAAGCTGCACGAGCTCGGTGTGCAGACGCGCGAGCAGCTGGCCGAGGTGCTCGGCGAGCTACGAACCGAGGTACGCGACGACGCCGTCGCGATCCGCGATCTCGTCGATCTGGTCACCTTCAACAACTGTGTGCCCGAGTCGCTGCATCGGGTGAACGACCTGCAGGGCAGCCAGGTGGTGACGGTGCCCGAGGTCCGTCCAGGCCACCTGTCCGGGCGGACCTGGGCCGAGACCCAGCCGCATCTCAACGGCGCGCGCGTCGAGGGATTCGTTTCCGACGCAGCGTCTTCCGGGCACGGCCGGTTGGCCGAGGGGCTGATCGAGCGCGGACTGAACGAGAACGGCCGCGGCGCGACGGCCTGGGTGCTCGATCGGCGGGCCACCGTCGACGCGCACGGCGTCGGCGGGCATTCCTACACCGTGCACTATCTCGGCCCGAACGCGGGCGGCGTGCATCGCTTCCTGGTCGAGGGCCGCGAGGTGCTCTATCGCGGCGTCGATGCGCAAGGGCGGGAATCGTTCCTGACCGCCGATGGCACGGTGCGCTCGCTCGCCGAACTGGCGGGCGGTTCACGGCAGGAGACGGTGCAGACCTGGGCGACGGTGTGGCACGAAGGCCAGAACGTGCACGTCGAGGGCGGGGATCCGCATGCGCCGCTGCCGGACGCGAACCTGCGGGTCGGCCAGAATTCGGCCGCGGGACCGGTCGGCGATCCGCTGCGCGAGGTGGTCAAGCACTTCGAGGAGATCGCGTCGCATTCCGACAGCAGTCCGCCGATCCCGATGCGCGACACCGAGCGCGGTTATGTGCGCGACCTTTCCGCCGCGCTCGGTCTCGGTGATGCGCTGCGGGTCACCCGCGCGCCGCTGCACGAGTTGTCGGATGTCGCGCGAATGGCCTTGGCGCGTGGCTTCCTGGAGACACCCGCGACGGGCGAGCCGAACCGGATGCGCTTCCCGGCCGACTATCGGCCGTTGGCGACCGGCGAACGGTACCCCGGCGAGCGGTTGACCGCGGCCGACGGCGAGCGCATCGGAACCAACCCCGGCGCACGGGGTTCCGGCGCGGCACACCCCGAACCTCGACCCGAGTCGATGGCCTCGGCCCGCGATGAACTCGCGCGCCGCCTCGGGGTTCGGCCCGAGGAATTGGCCGCGGACCGCCTGGCCGAAACCATCGCCGACCAGCGGCACCGGACGGTGCTGCGGGCAGGCGCGGTCGAGGCGCTGCAGACCGCGGTACGTCGCCTGCCGCACGCCTCGGATCTCGAACTGACGCAGCAGATCACCGATATGCGCGATACCTGGGCCCGACTGCTCGACGTGCCGCAGGATCACCTGCATCCGAGCCGGATCGACGACACCATCGGGCGACTGCGGGCCGAAACCCTCGATCGGGCAAGGGCGATCGCAGAACTCGCCGATGTCGCGCAGGTTGCCGAGGCACAACCGGGCGCGACAGCGAAGCCTGGCGATCATGGCGTGCGCGTCGACCTGCGGGTCGGCGACGAGCTGGTTCCGGTCCGACTGATGCCCGACGGCCATGGCGGCTGGCGCATCGAACCCGTCACGCGGTTGGACGCGCCACGGGTGCCTGAGCCAGGCGAGCCACCCGCGACCAGATCCAAGCTCGGCCAGGTGTGGGATCGGGTGAGAGGCCGTGGCCACGAACAGATTCCGCAGCATCCGCTCGGTTCGGGGCAGAACGCCGAGCTCTACGGTCAGCTCGGCCACGGTGCCGAGGCCGGGCTGCATCTGCCGTTGGTCGACACGACCTGGGATCCGGCGTTCTTCACCTTGCAGGTGCTGAAGTTCAAGCCGAGCAACTTCGAGAAGTTCTTCGACATGATCATGGGCCGGGCGGGCAAGAATTCCTACAACCTGCCGCCCGTGCGGGATCCGTCCGGTCAGGAGTACCTGTACTGGCGTGATGTCGATCCGGCACAGCTGAGCAAGTTCGACGCGGAGATGAAGCGGCTCGGTCTGGACGGTCGCTTCGACCCGCCCGGCGAGCAGCGGGCTCCCGAGGTCGGCGCGCCGATGGGCGAGCGCACGGGCACCGAGCGCGATGTCGCCCCAGGTGCGGGGGCACGGACCCACGAGCCGGACGCCGGGGTGCGGGCCGACCTGGCCAGGGACGGGCAGCAGCTCTTGGACACCGGCGTGCGCCGCGAGCAGGCGGGCGACGCGCTGTACGACGCGGCCCGCATGGTCGGTGTGGAGCTGACCGATCTCAACCCCGAAACGGTGCAGCAGGCGCTCGCCGAGGCTCGCTACCGCGCGCTGCGCCACGTCGGCTCGGTCGAGGCGCTGCGCGAGGCGGCCATGCTGTACCACCAGGAAGACGCGCATCTCGGGTATCTCAACGAGCACAGCGGGACCAACCCGAACCCGATGGAGCGCTTCGCCAAGGAGGTCGCGCGTCAGGAGGGCCGTGACTACGAGCGGCTCGACACCGAGCGCAGGGTCAACAACAATTCCGCGGGGACCCGCCGCTGGTGGGATCTGAAGTTCAATCCGGATCCCAAGGTGGTCCAGGCCTTCGAGACCCAGTTGCGCCGCGACCAGATCCGGCAGCAATTCGCCGACTGGGCCGGGGTTTTCGGCGTCGACCGGGCCGAGCTGCGTCCGGAGACCATGGAAAGGACGCTGGCGAACCTGCACGCGGAGGAACGTGCCTTCTCTACGGCGGTCGACGCGTTCGAGCAGCGGGCGAACGAATACCGTCCGATCGACGAGCAATTCCGCACGCTGGCCGATTCGATGGCGCGTAAGGCAGGCGCGCAGTGGATTCGGTCGGAGGGCGGCGTCCCCGTCGATCCCAACACGGCGGCGCAGGTCGGTCGAGTGGCCGGAACGCCGGAACGACTGCTGATCGTCGACAACGGGACCAAACACGATCGGCTGCTCGCCGACGTGCTCGCCGATCCGGCCAATGCCCAGCTCGCCGCGGCGATCACCCGTGGCGACGTGCGGGTCGAGTACCACATGGTCGCGGCCGACCGGACCGGCCAGGTCCACGTGCGCACCCTGGAATTGCCTGAGGTGCGGCACTTCTCGGGCGACGTGAACGGTCGGCACCTGAACGCGACGATGGTTCGCGAGGGCGATGGTCCATGGCGGGTCGTGCACGATCCGGTGGAATCGCCGACCGCGAGCGCGGGTATGGCCTCGACGCAGCGTGACCTCGCCCGGCTGTACGACGCGGTGACCAGGCTCGGCCTCGAACGGACCGACTTGGCGTCACATCGGTTGGCGGAGACGCTGTCTCGGCTCCGTGCGGAGAACGGCATGCGGGCACTGCAGCTCGAGGCGATGGCCGATCAGGTGCACACGCGCATGGAGATCGAGCGCTTCCACGACCTGCAAGACCTGATGCACAAGCTGAAGCTCGATCCGGATGCGTTGCGCACCAACCCCGATGCCACGCTGGATGGCCTGCGTCAGCAGATCGCGGCGCTGAAGGAGGCCAGCCCGAAGACCGCCGCCAAGATCGACGCGATGGTCGCGGCGCTGCGGGCCAAGCCCGAGCTGGCGACCTGGGATCCGCGCATCGTGCACGGCGATATGCCGGTGCATCGGGCCGATGCCCCCGAGCACCTGGCGAAGGTGCTCGGCGATGTCGAACGGTTCCGCGCCGATCTACTCAGCCGCGCCCCCTCCTTGCCGGAAGTGCCTGCACCGCTGCGCGATTGGCTGCGACTGTCCGGGGTCGACCTGTCCACGATGACGCCGGAGCAGATCGCCAAGGTCTACACCGACTTCACCGCGGGCAAGCTGCCCGAGATGGGTTTGAGCAAGCCAGCCGAGCTGGCCCAGGCCGTCGCCGAGCTGCGCGCCGAGGTGCTGCGCACCGCCGAGGCCATCGCCGAGATCGACGCCTATCTGATACCGAACAACTGCGTGCCGGAGTCGCTCGGCCGCGTGGTCGACCAGCAGGGCAATGTGGTGTCGGTGCCGCAGGTTCGGCTGGACAATCTGGCGGGCCTGACCTGGGCGGAGACCCAGCCGCACCTGGGGGGTGCGCGAGTCGAGGGATTCGTTTCCGACCCGAGCGCGTCTGGTCACGCGCGTCTGGCGGAGGGGCTGATCCAGGTCGGCGTCGAGCCACACGGTCGCGGCCCGACCGCCTGGGTGCTCGATCGCCGCATCACCGTGGATGGCGACGGTATCGGGGCACACAGCTACTCCCTGCAGTACCTGGGCAAGAACGCCGAGGGCGGCCATCGGTTCCTCGTCGACACCAGGGAGGTGACCTACCTCGGTCGCGATCCGCAGGGCCGGGAGTTGTTCCGCACCAACGACGGTCGTGAGCTGTCGCTGGCCGAACTGTCCGGCGGCACGCGCGACGAGACCGCCCAGACCTGGGCCGTCGTCTGGAAGGACGGCCAGGTCGTCGAGGGCGTCGGCGACCGCAACATTCGCCCGCCGGACGATCAGCTGCGCATCGGCTCGTCGGACGACGCTCCGCGCCAACAGCATTCGGATCCGGCCAACCCGCCGCGGGCCCCCGACCAGGTCGAGCGCCCGGTGCGCCGTTCGGAGTTGGTCGTTCCCGCAGGCGAATCGGGTCCGCGCACGGAGGGTGACCGGCTCGGCGCAGGTGGCCGGGCCTGGGACTGGGTGCGGGAACGGCTGGACACCTGGCCTGCCGACAAGGTGGAGACCGCGGGGCTCGAGGTGGCCGATCGGGTGGCCACGGCGTTGGAGCGGCCTGCTGGCGAGGTCAGGGTCACCCTGGAGGAGACCGGCACTCCGGGTGATCGGACATTGCGCGGGACCGTCGGCGAGCAGGTGTTCGAGCTGACCGAGGCGAACAAGCCGCCCGCGTGGCTGCGTGCCGCGATCGAGCCGATTCGACATGTGCCCGTGCACGTCGCGGACGAGGTGGCGATCGCGATCGGCTCGCGCCGGATCCCGCAGTTGGCCAAGGCACTCGCCGACCTCAATCCGCACGGCCTGCGTCCCGAGGTCGCGGCGGACCATATCGACCAGGGGCTGCGCCACGCGGGCCGCATCAATCACGGGCGACTACATGGGTTGCAGGTCAACCTGGAAGGCTCTGTCGTCCAGGTGCGGTTCGGCGAGGAGACCGCCGAACTCACCGTCTATCCGTTCTGGGATCAGGACTTCCGCACCGGTATGCGCGGACTGGAACTGACCGGGCGCAACGATCGCACCGTGCCGCTGCACGACTTCGGTGAGACGGTCGTCGCCGACCTGCGCGAGCGTCGCGAGAACGCGACCGCGGGGCAGCAGGGCGAGCGGGCAGCGGAAGACGGAGTGCGGGAAGGGCATTCGGAGCCTGCTGGTCGAGGCAGCGCCGCGGACGAGGGACGCTCCGCGACCGTGCCGATCATCGAGGGCGAGTCGAGGGCGGGGGCCGAATCGCGGCAAGCGGTGCGGGATCTGATGCGCGACTGGGCCAACGAGGGCCAGGTCGACGACGCGGTCTTGCTGACCTCGGAATTGGTCGGGAACGTGCCACGGCACGCCCGCACCGACGGGTTGTTCGAAGCGACCGTGACCGGCCAGGCGCCGAACCGGACGTTGCGGGTCGAGATCTCCGACCACAGTCCGCAGGTGCCGAGGGAACGTGCCGCAGGCGTGGAGGCAGAGTCGGGGCGCGGCACCACGTTCCGGAATCAGCTCGCCGACGAGTCCGGTGTCGTCGTGCACGAGTCCGGCGAGTTCCGCAAGACGGTCTGGTTCACGATCGAGGAGAAACCACCGGCGACCGGCACCAGGCGCGAGGAGCGCCCGGAACCCGACCCTGCAGATTTCCTGACCGACGACATACTCGCGATGCTGTCGCCGGAAGATCGGGCCGCCATGCAGGAGGCGACCGCCGAACCCGTGCCGCGGGTCACGGAACCTCCTGCGCGAGAAACGATTCCGCCGGAACCCGAATATCGGCGTCCGTCGGGTACCGCGCCGAACGACCTGGCGGCCATCGGCCGCAGGGAGTCGCCGGTGGACCTTTCGTCGATGCCGACGCTGCGCGAGCTGCTCGATGTGCCGAATATCGAGGCCGACCCGGTGGGGCACAACGCTCGCTTGACGGAGCAGCTCAAGGGGTGGATGGGCAAGAAGTTCGATCCGTTCCACCTCGAGGTCGAGCGCGCCGAGTACTACTTCAATTCCGGCGAGTCGCCGAACGCGCTGCGCATGTACTGCGCCGTGCGCGACGAGTACGGCCGAGTCGGCGACGTCAACTTCGGGTTGGGGCGTGATCCGCACGGTCGCATGTTGATGTTCCTCGACCGGATCCAACTCATAGAAGGCGCTCGCGGGCAAGGATTCCTGCGCGAGCTGCTCACCCCGCTGGTCGGCTACCTCGAGCGTTCCGGCGTGCACCGAGTCGAGCTGCTGACCGGTCTGGAAGACGGCGCGTTGATGTGGCCGCGCATGGACTTCGATTGGCACCCGGCACCGGATCGGCTACGGACCTCGCTCAAAAACCTGTTCGAGCGGATGGACACGGTCCACAAGGATCCTGCGACGACGCCCGCCGACCGGCAGCGGCTCGACGAGTTGCGCAAGGAATTCAACGAACCGTATTCGGCCTACCCGACGCCGTACAAGGTCCTCTCGCTGCGCGGCGACAATACCGAGCTCGGCGTGCGACTCATGGAACGAAACTCGCTGCAGCTCACCTACGTTCTCGGCGGCGAGCCCAGCACCAGGGAAGTCGGTGGCCGTGCCGAGCCCGCGCGCGAGGGCGAGACTGTGTCGGGTCGTGCGGAGTCGCGACAGGATCCCGCGGCGTCACCTCGCGACGCGGAGGGGGTGACCCGGAGCCCCGTTGTCGATGGCCGGATCGACGTGACTGTTGCCACCGGTGCGCCTGCCGATATCGCGGTGGCGACCGGACACGTGCGGGACATGTTGGCGGGGGCCGGGGTCGGCCGGACGGCGCCCGCGGTGTCGGAGATCGTCGGGAACGCACTGCGTTCCGAGGCGGGCGGCCGGGTGATTGCCGATCAGACCAGCAGCGGGCGGGTGCGGGTCACGGTGCTCGGCGGCGACGGTCTGCACACCACGGTCGAGGTGAGCGGGGCAGGCCGGGCTCGGGGGATACATCTGGAACTGCCGGTGCGGCAGGGGGATCCGCAGGCGGCCGCGCGCGCAGCGGAGCAGGTGCGCGCGTTGATGCACGGCTGGGAGGACCAGGCGCGGGTGCAGGTCGACGATGCGGCACTGCTGGCTTCGGAGCTCGTCACCAATGTGCGCGAGCACACCGGCGGCGACGGATCGCTGGTCGCCGAGGTGACCGGGCCGGTCGGGTCGCGACTGCTCAGCGTCGAAGTGACCGACCGCAGCCGGCAACTGCCGGTCGAGGGCGACGGCAAGCGGGGCCTGGCGTTGCTGCGCGAACGGGCGCATCGGTCCGGCTGGCATCACATCGACGACGGCGAGGCGCGTCCCACGTCGGCCGATGACGTCACCGAAGCCAAATCGGTCTACTTCGAAATGGATGAGAACTCGGGCAGGCCCGCCGACGACGCGGTGATGACGCGGGCCGGCGCGCACGAGCCTCCGGTGGAGGTGGCGGCGAAGCCGGAGCCGGCGGCCGAATCCCAGCCGCATAGTCGGGACCGCGCCGAGTCCGGCTCCCGCGTCGGTGGTCATCCCGCGCCGGACGAAGTGCGCCAGCCCGGCAAGCGGCCGATGGATTTGTCGTGGGAGAGCTCGAACTTCGCCTTCGAAGGCGATCTCACGACCGCGGCACGCGAACACATCGCGCAGGCGGGTGGCCGGGCGGTCAACTCGCGGATCGGACTGGTCGAGGGCGAACGGCCACGGGTGATCGTCATCGAGTGGGAGGGCATCGGGCACGACTCGGCCCTCAGCGAGGCGGTGGATCGGGTTCCCGAGCTCCGTGCCGTACTGGTGCAGCCGGGCGCGCGGATCGACTACGTTTCGGCCCGTGTCGATGCGCAGGATCAGGTGCGGCTCACCACGATCGACGCGCCAGACCTCTGGCACGCGACGGTGGAATCCGGGCCATGGCGTGGCGCCGAGGTCACCTATTGGTCCGACTTCGACGGATATTGGCGCGCGGTGCCGCGGGATCTCCCGCCCGAGCTGATCCCGCCCGCTCGCTCCGGACACGACGTGCCCGCGAACCACGGCCTGCGCGACGACTATCGGGGCGAGGCCGATCCGAGCAAGCCGTTCCTGGAGCGGGTGCTCTACATGAGCGAGGCGGAGCGGGAAGCGCATCGGCTGGTAGTCGGTCCCGATGGCAGGCTCTACCGCGCTCGAGATGGCAAGCTCTTCGACTCGTCCGAATTCCCCGGCGCGGAGGGCCATTCGAGCCGGGTTATGTTCGTGATGGACGACAGCGGGAATGTCTACGCGGAGACCGAGTCCACAGGTCGGCGCCTGCACCATTCGTCGTTCCTCGCCGGCGACCGGGTAGCGGCCGCCGGCTCGCTGGAAGCGGTGGCGGGCAAGCTGATCGCGATGGACGACGGCAGCGGCCACTATTGGCCGAGTGCGGAGTCCAATGACCGTGCGCTGCAGCGACTCTTCGACGAGGGGCTGATCCCGGCCGAGGACTTCCAGCGGTACGACCACCATCGGATGGCCAGGGAGCAGACGGAATTCGACGCTGGTCCCGCCAGCATGCCGCAGGAACGCGACGCCGAGATCGCCGCCTACTTCGACAGGTTGTTCGAGGACCGTCCTGCCACGACGGAGCCCACCGTGCGCGAGCGCGAGGCGCCTGCCGCCGAGCCGGTCCGTAGCGAGCACGAAACCGCCTGGGATCCTGCGGATTACCGCACCGCGCAGGAGGTCGCCGATGCGGTGTCCGCGAAGCACCGCATCGAGATGGTCGGCTTCGATTCTCGGGTCGAGGTTTCGACCGCAGTGGAATTCGCCAGGACGATCGATGAAATGCTGGCGCTACGCACGGATTACAAGCCGGATCGGATCAGGCTCGGACGGCTCGACGAGGGTGTGTACGCCGAGACGGTAGCGGTCATTCACGGCGGCAGGGTGCGGACCGCCGAGATCGTCTTCAACATCGAGCTGGCCACCAAACCGCGCGAGCTGGCCCGCATGTGGCAAGCGGACGTGGCCGCAGGGCACATGGTCGGTCCGCCGGGCAGGCCGGTATACGGCGTGCTGGTGCACGAATTCGGGCACGCGCTAGTGAATACCGGCCGACTGACCGCCACCCATGAGGCCGAAGCCGCACTGCGCCAACACTTCTTGGCGAATCGGGGCAAGACCACCGAGGCGGAGTACCAGGCCTGGCTGCACACCCAGTTCACCGAGTACTGCTTCGACAAGAAGGGTGTTTTCAATCCCAAGGAGGCGGTGCCCGAGGCGTTCGCCGCGGGAGTGCACAAGGGGGAGAACCTCACCGCGGGCGAGCGGGTGCTGCGCGATCTGGCGGTGCGGCACGCCGACGCCGAGCGTGCGGTGCAGCGGTCGTTGTTCCCCTTCTCGCCGGATGAGGGCGACTTGCGTGGCTCTGCGAGATCCGGCGAGGAACCGGGCGACGGTGGCTTCCGCGACGAAATGCCCTGGAGTGCATGGGATCACGACACCACGTTCGAGCTGGTCGATGAGCTGTACTACCAGCACAACATCGACGGGTTCTTCTTCGAGAGGGGGCATCTCGAGAACGTCCGCGAGCTCACCCAGGCGATCCATGATCTGACGCGTGAGCACCCGTATGTGCCGCTGCGCCAAGTCGATATCACCAAGCTCGACACCGATGCCAAGGCGGTGCTCGGGTTCAACGACAACCCGGCGAAGTCACGGACCAGTCCCGTGTGGACCGAGAAGATCTCACTGAGCGAGCGACTGGCCAGTGACCCGAACCTGCCGCCTGGCACGGTCTACAACGCCGTCGTTCGCGAATACGCCGCTGCCCTCGCGCAGGCGGGCCGCTGGCGCGCCGAGGTGGCCGCCGAGGTGGCGCTGTACCGGCATTTCCAAGACAACGGCGGCGTGCCGAGGGATTTCCTGGCCTGGGTGCGCGAGCAGTTCGACCCACGCTGCTACGACGACCGAGGCCGCATGGTGTCGCCGCTGGCGCTCCAGGAAGCGTTCGTTGCGGTCAAGAGTGACACGGTCACCTCGGTGGGGCAGCGGATTCTGCACGATGTGCTGGTCGAGCAGGCCGAGAAGTGGCGTGGCGGTGACCCTTACGTCATCGAGGTCGGCGAGAACCGGGAGTGGGCGCAGGACAAGCGCGAGATCGTGACCGCGATCCAGGAGCGGTACGGGATCGAGCTGGTCGGCCTCGATATCCCGGCCGTCGACGCGCAGACCGCGCGGCAGCTGGAATCGGCGATCCGGGACGTGCTCGAACGGCATCCCAATATCGATGTGCGGCAGATCCGGATCGCTCCGCTGGCGGAGGGGCGCTTCGCCGACACCCGGCCGGTATTCGACGCGCACGGACGATCGCTACGGGTTCGGGAGATCGTGCTGAACGAGCGGTACCTGATCCAGCCGGAGCTGTTCGAGCAGCACATGGCCGAGGATGTGAAGTCGCGGCTCATCGTCGGCGACTGGGAACGTCCCGCGTACAGCACCCTGGTGCACGAGCTGATGCACGGACTGCACGTCAGCACCGGGTTCGACAGATCAGCCGAGGGGCAGCAGGCGGCGCGTAACGAGGTGCTGGATCTGCTGGCCCAGAAGTTCTTCGAGAAATTCCCCGGCCTGCACGACACCGGCGAGTTCCAGCTGTGGCTGCGTCAGGAGTTGCCCGACAACAGCTTCTACCGCGATGGTGACCATCTCCGGTTGACCGAGGCCTACGCCGACGCGGGCACGGCTGCGATCGTCGGTGGCGAAGAGCGGCTGACCCCGGCGCAGCGGGTCCTCTACGACCACCTGCGATCGCTGACCCGGCTCGACGGCGAACCGAGAAGCGAAGCGGGCGAACGGTTCCGGGACGATCCTGAGCAGCGGCCGGGGGAGGGCGACCCGCTGCCGCTGGCCCGGCGCTCGGCAGGCGAGACAGACCGTACGCTCCAGTCCGGCAGCGACCGGTCGTCGACTCGGCTCGGTGAGCTGCCGCACGACTCTGCCGTGCCGCCGTCGAGTCCCCGAATGTCGGCCAATGAGCAGCTGATTCGCACCGCGATGTCCGGGACGGATCCCAAGGTGTTCGATGCGATTCACGAATTGCCACGCAGGCAGCGGGAACTGGCCGAGGCGCTGCTGTTCGAGGACAAGACCATCGCGCAGTACGCCGAGGAGAACGGGCGCTCGCAGGCGCATCTGCGCGGTCAGCGTATAGCGGCGTTCCAGCACGTGGTCGACTTGCTGACCGGGACGCGCGAGTTCACCGGGCGATCGAATCCGAACACACTGATCGCCGAACTCGAAAATGCTTATCGCGCCGAGGATCCCAGGTTGAACGCCGCGCTGCCCCGGCTCACCGCCGAGGAGCGCAAGTTCTTCACCTGGCATTTCGAGGAGAACCTGTCGACCGCCGACATCGTGGCACATACCGGCAAGGACGAGCGGGCCGTGTGGTTGCTGCGCGGCAGGACGGTGCACCATCTGACCGACCTACTCGCGGTCGCGGGCGAGCCGGGCGGCCATATCGCCGGTGTCGTGCCGGACCGGGTCGTCGAGGCCGCGCTGCGTAACGACCGGCCCGCACTGGAACGCGCGATCGGCAGGCTGGACGGTGCGTTCCGCGACTATGCCACGATGCGCTACCTGGACGGGAAGTCACCCGAAGAGATTGCGCAACAGACCAACCGCACCGCGCAGACGGTCGAAAGCCTCGGCTACCGCACTGCCCGCCGACTGGCCGAGCTGCTCCCCGGAGTGGCCGAACCCGGCGGTCGGCTAAGCACCGACACCAGCTCGTTCACCACGTCGCAGCGACGCGAACTGCTCGATATCGCGGTGGGGCAGAACGAGCCCCGCCTCCGCAGTGCCATCGACCAGCTCGGCCAAGGACAGCGTCGGGCCGTGGAACTGATTGCGCTGGAGCGGTATTCGATCCCCGAGGCGGCGGCCGAGATGAGCAGGGCCGAGGGGAAGGCCCGGTCCGCCCATGCGGTGGGCGAACTGTATCGCAACGGCTTGAAGAAGATCGCCGACGTGGCCTTCCCGGAAACCGTCCGCGCCGCGCAGGCCGGCGACCCGCGCGCGACCGGTTTGCTGCGCGCACTGCACGAGAACGCGATCCGCGAGCGGATCGCCACCGCGGTGCCCGATCGCGCGGTCGTCGACGAGCTCACCGCCAAGACCTTCGATCGCGCCGCCGAGAACCTGCACTCGATCGGCGAAAACAAGTTCAACGAATGGCTGCACACGGTTGCCGATGGCGTTGTGGCCGAACATGGTCGGGGCAACGGCGCCCGACCTGAGCCCGACATCGCCGGGCGGCCTCGCGTCGATCGGGAAGCGGTGGCAGGTGCCAGGCCTGAGCCTGTCGAGCGAGAGCTGACCGAACAGCAGGCCACCGAGCGGGACGGCGCCAAGCAGGAAGTCGCCGAACGCGCTCGGCTCGACAAGGAAGCCGCTGTTCGAAAGGCCGCGGAGCGGGAAGCCGCGTTGCGTGCCGGACTCGAGCGGGACGCCGATCTGCGTGCGCGCGAGCAGAATATGGCTGCCGAGCGTGCCAAAGCCGAATGGGAAGCCGCAGGGCGTCCACCGCTGAAGGAATCGGCCGAGGCCGCGCCCGTCGAACCCGCTCGGATCGAGCGGTCCGCGGTCGGGGACCCACGCGTCCAGCGGTTCCTGGATTCGCTTCGCGACGGCGTGCTCGCCGTCGCGGGTGTGCCGGAGAAGAGCCCGCTCGGGCGGGCGATGGCCGAGGCGACTCCAGCCGATGTGCAGCGGGCACTCGCGGTGCAGCCCAAGGACCGCGGTCGGCTGATTCTGTTGCGCCACTGGCTTGGTAAGTCTGTCGAGGAAACCGCTGCGGCGCTGCGCATCACGGACACCGCGGTGCGTGGCATCGAGCGGACGGCATTGCGCAGCATCGGCCAGTTCATGGCGGTCGAACATCCTCAGGCCGAGCGTTCCGGACCTGGATCACCGCAGCGGAAGGCGCCGGCGTTCGCACCTGCGCCGCCGCGCCCCGAAGCCGGTGGCAGTGCAACCAAACCTGCCGGGGAGGAAACACCCGCACCCCGCACCGACGGTACGCATACCGGAACCGGTGCGACGCCGATCCCGCCGGAGGCGAAGCCCGTGTCACCGCCGGAGTCGGGCCCGCTGTCGAAGGCGTGGTCGCACGGTGCCGAGCCGTCGGCCAGGGAGGGTGACGGCGGCGCGACGGCGTTCGAGCGACCGGACGGGATATTCGCGCGGGCGCATGTCACCGGAGACGGGCCGAAAAACTGTGTGCCGGAGGCATTGTCGTTCACACGGGAGATCACCGGCAACGACAACATCCGGCCGATGGCCGAGACCGCGGAGCTCAAGGCGCGCGGGGTGGACGGGACGGAGCTCGTGAACGCGGCGAGCGCCGACTGGCATCCTGATGGCTTCGAGTCGTTGGACGCGATGGCGACCCATGTCAAGGACACCGGTGACACCGTGCTCGGTGCGATCGAATTCCGCGGTGTGACCGGCGAAGTCGGCGCGCACGCGATAGTCATGTTCCGCACGGGTGTCGACGTGATGGTGCACGAGCGGATCGGTGACGTGGTATACGAGTACGCGTATCCGTGGGGTGTGCGCCCCGCGGATGTGGCCGGGGTGTACGGCATCGTGTTCCGCCCCGACGGGCAGGCCGAACATCCGCTGCACGGCAGGGAATCCGCCGCAGTGCCTGGCACGGATCGCCCGGAGACCAGGATCGGTGCGCGACCCGGCCACGGCGACCCGCCTGGCAATGGTCCGCCACGCGACGAACAGCGTTGGGATGCAAGCGAGTTCGGCAGTAGCAAGGAAGTCGCCAAGGAACTCACCCGGATGCACGGGGTCGAGACGCGCGGTTTCGATGGCACCAGGCCCGAGGCGGCGCGCGAGTTCGCCACGACAGTGCACGAGTTGATGTCGGCGCATCCCGAGGTGGCGTTGCGTGAGGTGACCCTCATGTCCGGCGGCAAGGACGCCGAAGCGGTGTACAGCTACCGCGATCTCGTCGGTGGTGCGGTATTCGCCGACGAACTGATCGTCAGCAGGCGCCTCGCTCTCGACGCCGCGCTGCCGCCAGGGCGGATGCGCGAGGAAGCCACTCGCGCCTTCGGCGATGCGCTGGTGCTCACCGGCCGGTGGCGCGCCGAGGGTCTCGCGTTGCCCGAACTGCGTCAGCACTATGCGGACACCAACGCCGGATTCCACGAGCCGGGCTACCGGCAATGGCTGCGTGCACAATTCGACGCCGCGTCGTTCACCAAGGCAGGTGAGCTCGATCCGCGCACCGCGCTCGTCGAATCGTTCGTCACCGCCGAGACCGACCCGGCGCGGCTCACCCCCGGCAAGCAGGTCCTCCGTGATGTGCTGCTCGAACAAGCCGAGAAGTGGGCAGACGGCGATCCGTACGTCGTCGGGCAGGACATCGGCGCAGAGCACGTCCTGGAACGGATCGAGATCGCGAACGGCCTGCGCGACGAATTCGGCATCGACGTCCGCGGTTTCGAGCTGCCCGGCGTCGATCTGGACAGCGCCAGGCAGGTGGCGGCGGCCGTGCGCGAGGTGCATGCGCGGTATCCCGACGCGGAGGTCCGCACCATTCGGGTCGCCGTGCTCGGGGAGGAGCACACCTTCGCGCAGTCGGTGCCCGAGTTCCGCCGTGGCGTCTCGCAGTACGTGCACGAGATCGTGCTGAACGAGCGGTTCATGACCAATCCCGAACTGCTGCGCCAGCATCTGGCGGAAAAGGTGGAGTCGGGTTTTGCCGCCGCACAACCCGATCGGCCCGCCTACAGCGTCGCGGTGCACGAGATGATGCACGCGGTACACGCCAGCACCGGATACCGAGAGTCCCCCGCGGGCATACGAGTGGCAACCGACGCCCTCACCCGGGCATTGCTGAACACTTACGGCGAGTCACACCGAGGACCGATCGACAAGGCCCGGTTCAACGAGTGGCTACTGTCCGAGCTCAACGAGTACAGCTTCGATACCAACGGCGATCTCTATCTGCCTGAGGCGTACGCCGATGCGGCGACGGCCGTGCACCTCGCACCGGAGCGGGCGACGGCGGCTCAGCGTGCGGTTGCCGCGCACCTGAACCAGCTCACCCGATCGGGTTTCGACACCAGACACGGTCGCGGCGACGGCCTGACGCAGCGGTCCGAGATCCGTGGACCTGACCACGACGGCGTGGCGAATCGAGCGGCGGAGGAAGCGCCTGCTGCCGGTGCGGATCGCGCGGTGCCTGATGGCTCCGCGGAAGCGCGGGCCGTTCAGACGATGCTGGAGAACGCGGGCTTCGACATCGGTGGGTTCGACGTTCCTGGTGTGATCGGTGAGCGCGTCGTCGAGCTCGGGCAGGCGGTGCTCTTGATGCAGTCGGAGTACCCGAAACTGGATCTGCACGGTGTCAAGCTCGAGAAGCTGAGCTGGGACGAGGCCGCGGGGGCGGTGCCCGGCTACTCGGAGGATCTGCAGCCGGGGACGGTGTACGCCAAATGGCTCGTCCTGAACGAGCGGTTGCTCACCGACCCGAGCCTGCCGGACGGCGCCGTCAACGACGCGGTGGTGGTCGGGTACGGCGATGCGATGGTCATCGGTGGCCGCTGGCGGGCCGAGGTCGAGGCAATGGGCGCGTTGCGCGAGCATTTCGAGGCCGTCCATCGGCGAGCGAACGAGACCGCGTTCGAACGCTGGTTGGACAGGGAGTTCCCGGACTGCCGCGATCCACGTGGCGCTTTCGAACCGCCGGATGCGCTGGTGCAGGCGTTCAAGGCGGTCGTCGACGATCCGTTCTCGGCGACACCGGCGCAGCAGGTACTGCATCGGATGCTCGTCGAGCAGGCCGAGATCTGGTACGACAGGCCGCCGCACGATCCGGACCTGCCGGTCATCGAGGATCAGGCAGCGATCGCTGAGCGGACGGCGATCGGTGACGCACTGCGCGACGAATTCGGCATCGACCATTACGGTTTCGACATCCCCGGTGTCGATCGCGAGATGGTGCGGGAGTTCGCCGCCGCTGTTCGGGACGTGTGGCGCGAGCATCCCGACATCGATATCGAGGCCATCAGAATCGGCCCACTGTCCGAGGGCACCCTGGCGGAAACCAGCACGGGCTTCGACAACGGCAAGCCCTTCACGATCTCGGTCACACTGAACGAGCGGTACGCGGTCAACCCGGAACTCTTCCGCAACCACGTCACCGCGGAGATCGCGGATCGCTACCTGGTCGGCCTGCCCGATCGACCGATGTACAGCGTCGCGGTGCACGAGATGTACCACACGGTGCACAACATCTTCGCGAAGGCGACCGACCTGACGCCGGAGGGCGTGCGGGCGATAAACGCCGGAGCCATGCGGGAATTGATCGAGGCGTACGGCGCGGGCAAGTCGACCATCGACAGCGATCGCTTCTACCAGTGGCTGCACGACGGGCTCAGCGGCTACAGCTTCGAGCCGCTTCGGGAGCTCCAGCCGGGCGAGGTGCGTCCGCAGCCGGTGCGTCGGGTGCTCGAGCTGGGCGAGGCATACGCCGAAGCCGGGGCTGCGGTGCACCTCCTCGGCGATCGGGCCACCGAACCGCAGCGGGTGCTGCACGATCGGCTCGTCCGGCTGGCCCGCGAAGCCGTCGAGGACGGCGGCACTACCGGCTCGCCGGACTCGGGGCAGGTGCAGTCGGTGAAACGGCAGGTGTCCCTCGGTGGCGATCGTGGTGAACCCGAGCAACCGGCAGGCGCGCAGGACTTCCCGGCAGGGGCGCAGGGCGAGCGTGCCGGATCGGACTGGGATGCAGCACGATTCGCGACGGCGGCCGAGGTCGGCGACGCATTGCGCGAGAACCACGGGCTGGAACTGCTCGGGTTCGACGTGGCCGACCAGCCGATCGGTCCGGCGCGGGAATTCGCGCAGGCGGTGCACGACGTCCTCACCGCGCACCCGCAGATAGATCTGCGCGCCGCCCACATCCTCGAGGTGGACAAGGACGTGCAGACGCTGATCGGCGTGGACGGCGCCGAGCACGGCGCGCCGATCTTCACCGAGTCGATCGTGCTCAGTTCGGAGCTGGGCCGGGACGCGGTGCTGCCCGAGGGGCAGGTGTATCACCGCGTGCTGAATGAGCTCGGCGAGGCGATGATTCACGCGAGCCGGTGGCGGGCCGAGGCTCATGCGTTGCCCGCCTTGCGTGCTCACTTCGCGGAAAACGTTGCGCCGCACAGCAAGACAACTTTCACCGAGTGGCTGACCGCCGAGTTCGGTCCGGACCGGATCAGTGCGTCCGGCGCGCTCGACGTCAACGGGGCACTGCGCGACTCCTTCGCCGCTGTCGAAGGCACGCGGGCCACCGCCACTGTGGGACATCAAGTGCTGCACGAGGTTCTGCTCGAGCAGGCGGACCGCTGGCACCACCGCGGCCTCGACGCCGCACCGCAACCGATCGGCGCGGAGGGTGCGCACCTGGCGGAACGGCGTGCACTGCAAGACGAGCTCGCTGAGCTCGGCATGACGGGCTTCGGGTTCGACACCCCCGGCGTGCCCGTCGAGGTGGTGCGCGATTTCGTGGCCACCGTGCGCGAGATGCGGGAACGGTATCCCGAGATCGACCCGGACCGGCTCGCCATCACGCCGCTGATGGACGAGCGGCTCGGCGACACCTCGGGACGGGGTGGGCCGCACGACCCGGTCACCATCACCCTGCACGAGCGCTACGCGATCAACCCTGAGCTGCACCGGCAGATACTCGCCGCGGCGATCGACACGAACTTCGTGCGCGGTTCGGCCGACGACCCGGTGCGCAGCACCATCGTGCACGAGGCCTTCCACGTGCTGCACCACGCAACGGACTACCCGGCCAACAGGTCCGCCGTCCACGAGTACAACCGGAGCGTGCTGCTCGAATTGATGGAAAAGCACGCGGAACTGCACCCCGACTTCGAGGTCGGCTTCAAGGAGTGGCTGCGGTCCGAGCTGTCCGGCTACGGCCTGCACGCGGACGGGATGCCGAACCCGCGCGAGGCGATCCCCGAGGCGGGCGCGGCCGTGGTGCACGGCGGCCGGGTGACCGACGCCGAGCGCGTCCTGTACGACCGGCTGATGCGTGATGTGCAGGAGGAGGCCGACCGCAGGCGTCATGTGCAGCCCGAAGATCCTGAGCCGCGCTCGCGCGCCGGAGTGCCAGAGGAGCGGATGGCCGATTCCGGTGCCGACCCCGCCCGAAGGGCCGAATCCACTTGGGATGCAGGGCAATACCGAACCGGCGAGGAACTGGCCGCCGCGCTTCATGAGAACCACGGAGTCAGGGTCGTCGGGTTCGATGGCGAAGGCGTGAATCTCGCCAGGGTGCGTGAATTCGCCCAGGCAGTGCACGATCAGCTCACTGCGCACCCGGACATCGACCTGCGAAGCCTGTTCGTCGTCGACACCAAGCGAGACATGCAGACGGTGATCGGACTGGACGGCGTCGAGGCGGGCGGGCCGGTCTACACCAAGTCGATCGTCATGAGCGAGCGCTTCGCCGGTGACAGCGCACCACCCGCCGGGCGGGTCTACCACGCGGCATTGCGTGAGCTCGGCAACGCGATGGTGCATGCCGGGCGCTGGCGGGCCGAGGCCTACGCACTGCCTGCGTTGCGCGAGTACTACGTGGAAAACGTAGGGCCGATGGACAAGTCGGCGTTCGACCGTTGGTTGACGACCCAGTTCAGGCCGGAGAGCTTCGACCAGGCGGACACCTTCGCGGCACGGCGCGCGCTGCGCGAGTCCTTCGCCGCGGTCGAAGGTCACCGCGCCGGCGTCACACCGGGCGAGCGCGTGCTGCACGAGGTGCTGGTCGAGCAGGCCGGCCGGTGGAATCGCCGAGGCTTGGACAATCTGCCTGCACCGATCGGGACGGAGGCCGCGCACGTCGCGGAGCGGCTCACGCTCGGCACCGGGCTGCAGGATCGGGCCGTCTACACCTTCGGGTTCGACCTCCCCGGCGTTCCGCTGGCCGGGGTGCGCGAATTCGAGGCCGCGATCCGGGACATGCTCGAGAAGTACCCCGATACCCGGCTCACCATGATCGGGATCCAGCCGATCGAAGAGAACGCGGCGGCGGTGACCGAGCGGCTCGTCGACCCGGAGTCCGGGGCGATGATATCGATCATCATTCTGAACGAGCGCTACGCGATCAATCCGGAGATGCATCGTCAGGCCTACGAGGGCTCGATCAGCCGGGATTTCCTGGCAGGCCTGCCCGATCAGCCGATGCGCACCACGATCGTGCACGAGTTCTTCCACGCCGTGCACGATGTCGCCGGTTTCACGGGCGATCCGCACGCCGTCTTCTTCGAGCGGGTCGGTGTCTTGACCGAGCTGAAGAAGTTGCACGAGCTGTTCGAGCCGAACGCCGACACCGCTGCCTTCGAGCATTGGCTGCAGACCGAAGCCGGTCTCACCAAGTACAGCTTCGACAAGGACGGTCAGCTCAACATCCCCGAGATGTATGCCGAAGCGGGCACCGCCGTAGAGCTGCGGCCGGACCGCGTCTCTCCGGCGCAGCGCTTGATCTACGAACGCCTCATGCGCCAGGTGCAGGAGGAATCCAGCCACGGGCGCGCTGTTGACGAGGGCGCCCCTGGTGCAGAACACCATGCTGATGTCGGCGCTCCGCCGGAGCAGGCCGCGCCGATGCCGACGCCGTCCGAACGAGTTGTCGCACGGGTGGAAGAGTTGCTCGGTACGCGCGCTACCTGGGGTACTTTTTCCGAACCGGTTCGCGCCTTCCAGGACTGGGTACAAAATCCGACGGAGGGACCGTTGCCGCCGATCCGGCCGGACACGGTCATGAACTGCTGGGAGATACTGCTGCACGCCGGGGTCGACTCGGGAGTCTTGACGCATGAACAGCTGCACGTGATGTACCAATACGAGGTCACTGACAAGGGAGTTCCCACCGCGCAGTGGTACACCGACTTGGCCGACATGTTGACGCCGAACGGGCGGCAGAGTTTCGTCGTCGGCGATCCGAACTCGCCACAGCCGCAGCGCGGCGACCTCGTCTTCTGGGGCGGGACCACGCACGTCGGGATGGCAACCGGACGATCGGCGCCGGACGGCTCACCCGAGGTGTGCACCTTCTGGCCACCGCCGGGCGAGTTCGCCCCGTACCTCACCGAGCCGGACGGCAGACGCACCTGGGCCAGGCAAGATGTTGTCAAGTTGTCGAGTATCAAGGAACTTTACGATTACATGATGAACCCGCCGCTCGCGGTCCAGAACTACCGGGACGAAGACGGCCGGATCATTGTCGAATTCGGGCCTGGCCCATGGTGATCGGCACCGTCACCGGGCAGGTGCTCGACTTCCTCTCTTGGGATGAGGCAGGCGAGGCGTTCGCCCTCGCCGTTCCGGATACCTCCCCGGACCACCAGTGGCCGCCAACGACGGTCCGGGCACCGACCGAACTCCGCGCGCTTGCGGATGGATCGCTCCAGCTGTTGTCACCCACCGTTTTCGGCGCACGGTTGACGCGGTTGGGGCACGCACGTCTTCGCGCCGATGTGGATTCCCCGCATGTGGTGCTCGACGCGGTCCTGGCTCCGGACGGGTTCGCGATCACGCTGGAGTACCTCGATGCCGAGCGGTACGTGGTGCGCGGGGTCGACTCGGCGGGCACCGAGACCTGGGTCATCCGTGGCGGCGCGGATAGTCACCTGGCGGAGGTATCCGAGCGGTCGAGGCTGCTGGCCGATGCGGGCGGTCGCGTCTTCTTGAGCAATGTCGGTTCGCTGTGGCGAGTCGACGAGGGGACCGCGGAACTGGTCGACCGCTGGCAGGGCATGGCGGCCGTGTGGTGCCCGGACGGGACATTCGGCTACGCGCGCTACGACCCCGAACGCCGTGCTCTCGATTGGGTGACAACGAATCCGGACACCGGGCGCTCCGGCACCGTCGTTGCGGATCGGGGCGCACAGGAGGTGCTGTCCGCCGTGATCGGCGTCGACCGGGCCGGGCGCGTGTACGGCGGTTTCGGCAGGCCGCTCGGCAGGATGTCCGCCTCGGGGGAGCTGGACTGGCTCGTCGACATCGACGGCGTCACGGTGTCGGAGGCGCACGGTGTGACGATCCAGTCGATGGGCAACGACGGCCGGGCCATACGGCTCGACACCGTGACGATCGCCCCGCTCGACGATCGCCGCGCCCGACTGATCGGGCGCACCGACACCGGCTATGTCCTGCATCAACCAGTCAGTGGCACGGTCGGCACGCTGGTGTACCTCGATGCGGACGGCCGAGTCGTGAATTCTGAACCGGCGCCGGAGAATTGGCCGTTGACATACTGCTTCCGCCAGCGGGCGTCCGTGTCGTCGGTGACCGCAGCGGGCAGTGTGGTGATCGCCGCGCATTCCCCGGCCGGGGTGCACCTGCTCGGACTGGCCCCGGAACCAACACCGAGTCGATGAACAACCGAGGAAAGGAGACACATGGTGCGCAGCAGATACCCCACCGATGACGAACTGCAACGCAACTTCGAGGCCGAGCTGAAATCGGTGACGACGGGCGGGGGCGTGCGTTCGGAAACCGGGCTCGACATGGAGACCGACGCGGCCCTGTTCGCCATCGCCATGGCCTACCCCGCGGTCACCGACGAGCTGGTCGCGGCCGCCAAAGCCGCGTTCGCCGGCCAGCTGGACGGCTCCAATTCCGCTGCACGCCAAGCGGATCTGGAACGTTTGATTGCCGAGCACAATGCGCGAAAACGCGGCGAGTAGCTTGCGCTCGAGTGCCCCCGTTTTCGGGGGTCTCGTTCGCGAACGCGGTTGGCTACTGTTGAGTAGGCGAAGGTTCGGAGTTGGTCACCGTGGTCCGCGCGATCAAGGACGAACGGCTGTGAACCGGGCTGGGATCGACTTCGTGGGAAGTAGAGGGGACCACTATGGATCCTGAACGAGCAGACGCCGCGCCGCCGCCGCAGGCGCCGGTCGAATGGACTGCGGCCTCGCGCACCGGCGCGATCTCGGTACGGGCCACCGAACAGGGCCTGCCACTGGGGATTTCGATCGACGCCGCGGAGCTGAAGCGGGATCCGGCCGCGCTCGCCGCCGAGGTGCTCCGGCTGTACAAGCACGCGGCAGGCCGGGCCGGGCTGGCCAGGCGGGCCGAGCTGGAGGCAGCGGGCATGTCGGCCGACGCGCTCGCCCTGCTCGGCTTGCCGACCCCAGAACAAGTGGCTCGCGAGGAGATCATCGAAGAGGAAGAATACGAGACGGAGCCACGGAGCTGGCTGCGCTCGGTCTAGGGAGGAACTGAGTCGCGTGTACGAGACCATGGACGAATTGATGGCGAGTGTGCAGCGTCGGTTGTACCGCGTGCGCGATCTCGCCGATGACATGTCCGCCGTGCGTGCGCGGGAAACCGCGCCGGACGGTTCGATCACCGCTGAGGTCGACGGTAACGGCGCGCTGCTGAACCTCGAGTTCACCTCGGCTATTTCCCGGCTCTCTCCGGCGGATTTCGAGAATACGCTGGTCGCTACGGCCAACGCCGCAGCCCGACGGGCCTTTACCGAGCGAGCGGAGCTGATCACCGCCTTCAACCAGGAGGTCGCCGATTAGATGCCTCACGTTCATACGAATTCATCATTTTCACATCAGCGGAACCTTAAGTTTCTGCAAACCGGCTTCCGAACCAGGCAAATCGGTTGGTATCTTCAGCACAGTTGGTCAATTGCATTACAGGATCGGGGATTTCGATGAGCGAACTCGTAGCAACAGGACATGCGATTTCTGCTTACGGTGACGCCTCGGCCGCCATGGCGACCGGTATCGCCACGGCGGGCGCATTCGATCAGGCCGCGACCGTCGCGGCGGCCGTGCCCGTCTTCGGGCTGATCGGCCAAGACTTCCTCATGGCGTTCGCGTATGCCCAAGGCAACCACGTGGCTTCCGTTTTCGAGTTGGCTGGTGTGCATGCGGGCACCGCGCTGACCGCGCATCAGGCGGTCGCCGCCTATACCGCGACGGAGTTGGCGAGTGGTGCCGAATTCGACGCAGTGAAACAGCAACTGGCATGACGCAACCGCTTGACCAGTCGATCGTCGAGCTGCTGCGTGGCAGCTCGCTGGCCCCGCTGATCGATCGCCCGGTCAACGACATCCTCAGGGACATGGGGCTGCCGCAGCTGCCCGATCTCAGCGCGTTGCCGCCCATGCCCGACATGCCGCCGATGCCGCTGATCGACCTCAGCGCGTTGATGCGACCGTTCACCGATCTGGCAAGCAGTTTCGGCACCGGCGTGCTCAATTCGACGGCGGGGCCAGGCGCCGACCCGACCCAGGTGCTGACCGGTCTCACCACCGCGTTGCAGACCGCAATGCAAGTGGGCACTACGGCATTGAGCACGGTCATGCAGCTGTGGCAGGGCATGGCCGCTGCCGAAGCGGCCAACAAGGCAGGCCAGGCCGCCAACGACGGTCAGGAGCTGGCCACCCAGAGCGTTCAGGAAAAGGCGACGATGGGCGAGGCCGCAGGCTCGGTCGCCGTCGGCGGCGCGCTGCTGGCCGCGGTCATCGCGAAGTACCTGGCCACCGTGCTCGCGGCATCGCCGCTGCTGGCCACGCCCGGTGGACAGGTGTTCGTTGCGGTGCAGACCGCAGAGAGCCTGGCCGAGGCGACGGCGGTGGTCGGCAAGACCCGCGTCGAAATGACCGTGCACTCGGGGAAGATGACGGCGGTCGGGCAGAAGAAGAAGATCACTGCCGCGCCCAAGGGTGTCGATCCCACCCAGAGTCTTCAACAAGTGATGCAGCTGGTTCAGCCGTTGATGGGGCTGGCCCAGACCGGAACACAGAGCGTGAGCCAGCTCGCGCCGCTGCTCGCGCCGAAGGTGGACCCGGCCAAAGAGCTGAAAGATGCCAAGGAGCGCGAGGATCGGGCGCGCGAAGAGCTCGCAGGCGCATCCGGCACGGAAGTCGGTGGCGGCCCTGGTGTCGGCATCGGTGGCCCCGGACCGGGGATGGCCCCGGTGGCGCAACCGCTCGCCCCGTGGGCGGGCACCAAGGTGGCAGGCGTCGGCCCGCTGTCCGGGCTCGGATCGAGCAGTCCGGCAATGGAACCCGTCGCTATGCGGCCGTCTTCGATCGGTCCCGGCGGTGCCTCGCCCGGCATCATGCCGCTCGGCGGCGCGGCCGGTGCGCTGGCGGCCAGGGACGCGGGTGACGCGAGCAGCGTGGCCGCACACCTGGTCACCGGGCAACACGGCGACGAGGTCGTCGGCAACATGGAGGGGGTCTCGCTGCCGGTGGTCGGCGCGGCCGAACAGGTTTCCGAACCACCGCCCGATAAGGAACTGACCCTCTGAGGAGGTCACCATGGCAAGCACTGGTGCGGATTTCAACGGTGTGCGGTTCGATGCGGACGCTGCCAAGGACGCGGCACTGCGGCTCGACGGCTTGGCCGACCGGCTGGAGAGCGAATTGCGATCGGGTGAGGTCTCGTTGCGGATCCCGGCCGCCGGTGTCGACGAGGTGTCGCAGCGGGCCGCGCAGACCATGAACGGCGTCGCGACGTCCTACACCGACAGCGCGGCGGCGGGCGTGCTCGAACTGCGCAAGCTGGCCGCGACGCTGCGGTCGCAGGTTCGCCAGTTCGATCGCTCGGAGAGCGCGAGCGTCGAGTCGTTCGGCGGCACCGCCGGTGCGGCCTGACCGGGGTGAAAACTACGGAGTTGTCATGATCGAACCACCGCAGCCCGGGTTCACCGGGGTGGTCTGGGAGGCACGGGAGCCCGACCGGCTCACCCGTGAGCTGTCCACCGGGCCCGGCGCGATACCGATGGCGGAGGCGGGGGCCAGCTGGGCCAAGCTCGCCGCCGGTTTCGGGTCGGCGGTAGTCGAATACGACTTGATCATCGCCTCGCTGCACGGTGCGTGGGAGTCGAGCACGAGTAGCAGTGTGCTCGACCGGATTTCGAAGCTGCGCGACTGGCTCACCGATTCCGCCAGGGCGGCAGGGGAGAACGCCGCGCATGCCGAAAAGCAGGCTGCGGCCTTCCAACTCGCGCAGCTGACGATGCCGAACTCGCTCGATATCGCCGCCATCAAACAGGCACAGCAGGCGTTGGAGTCGGTCAGCGGAGCGCTCGGTGCGCCGATCAAAGCCGTTGCCGCACAGACCGATGCCGAGGCCGACCTGGCCAAGGCGGCGGCCTCGCGGGTGATGCGCACGTATGAAGCGGCGACCGAGCCGCTGGCCACTCCGTGGCAGCACGCACAGCCGCCGATGATCGCATCCCCCACGGCGCTGGAAGCCGAACAGCCCGGCACGCCGCAGGCGGTGAACTCCGCGACCATGCCCGCGAGCGCGTCCGGGATGGGCCTGTCGGGCTTCGGCCTGCCAGGACCGATCGGACCGATCTCGGTGCCGCGCACGTTGACCACCTACCAGGCGCCGATGGTTGCCCAGGCCGCGCAGGTTGCGGAAACGGTGGCACCACAGCCGATTCCGTCGACCACGCCGGTGTCCTCGTCGATGGTGCCGCCCGGCGCGATCGGACCGTCCGCGATGGGCTCGCAGGACGAGGAGTACGAGTCGACCAGGGCAGGCGTTGCGCCGACGGCCGAGTTCGACCCCGACCTCGGCATCGTCTCCGCGCCGTCCGTGCTCGGCGCACCCGAGCCGCAGGCGCCGACCGGTCGAGCAGCGACGGGCGGTGGCGCGTGACGACCATGACCAACGACGGCTTGCTCGCGATCGCCGACCACGTCGGCGTCCAAACGCTGCCGCTGGTACTTGCGGTTGGTCCGCAGCAGGATTCGTTCGACGAGTGGACCGCCGCGCAGCAGGCGGCGAAGTCGTCGCTGCTCAACAGCGGCATCATCGACGCATACGGCGAGGTCGAGCCGGACCTCGGCATGGCGCTGCACACCCTCGCACAGCCCGACTGCGAGCTGGTCGCCCGAATCTTCGCCGGTGACAAGCCGATTCGGGTGTGTCTTGCGCGCAGGGGTGGTCAGCATGCGCTGGCCGTCCGGACCGGCGACGACTTCGACATCCGGACGATCTGGTGCGACGGTTCCGGCGCCACCTTGGCCAAGCCGGTGCTCGAAATGCTCGGTCCCGCCGTGCCCGCCGATGTGGTCAACTTCAGCGCGCCCTCGGATGCGCTGAGCGAACGACTCGCGGCGGCAACGACTTCGGCGGATTTCGCCGATGCCATGTACGCGCTCGGCGTCGCCGACCGGGATGTCGCCGGGTACGGACTCGCCTTCGCGTCCTGCCATACCTACGCCGAGATCGTGGTCTGTGTCCACGTCGACGGCGTCACCACCCGACCGCCTGGCGCGGTCGCCATCTACGACACCGGGCGTGGGCGGATCGTCGCCGCGCCCGGTATCGCCCAAGATCAGCAGCGCTGGTCAACGGTTACACCGGGCACCGATCATCGTATCGCCCAGGCGATTTCCGGCCTGGTCGAGACGTTGCCCGGGGGGAGGTGGCTGCAGCAGTAATCCCAACTGTGAACACCGCAGTTATCTCGAACTCGGGTGACGCCGTCCCGGTGTCACCTTCTGGCACAGCGAATATTTCAGAAGAAAGGTGCAGTCATAATGGCTACCGGTAATGGTGTATCCAATAGCGCTGCGGCTACCCAGGCGTCGCAGGACATGGGTGACACGGTCGTTGCCATCCGCACGACCATCGACAAGATCCAGGACGAGGTCCAGGCGGCCGCCAAGGGCTGGCGCGGACAGGCGTCGAAGGCGTTCAACGACGCGGCCCTCGCCTGGGATCAGGAAGCTCGGCGACTGAAGGCCATCCTCGACGAGATGGGCACGCACGTCGGCGTCGGTGCCAACCGGCTGACGGAGATGGACGCCAACAACGACTTCGGCGGCCTCAAGCTCTGACGGCAGTAGCTACCGAACCGCTCATCCGAGACGAAACGTAAGGACAAAACATGGACGACATGCTTTATGACGAAGCAACCATGATGAAGCTGTACAACGACCTCAAGACGTATCACGGCCAGCTGTTGCACCAGGTCGACGTCGAGCTGCCTGCGGCGGTGACCAAGCTGCAGACCGCGTGGGAGAACAACGAGTCGTTCGCCGCCTTCTTGACGAAGAAGGGGAAGTTCGACAGCGAGTTCAGCGACTCGAATGCGCTCCTGCAGGCGATCGCGACCGAGGTGGACAACTCGCTGGTGCGCGCGTTCCAGACCGACAAGACGATCGGCGACGGCTTCGGCATCTGAGTCGTATCCGATAAGACGATCGGTCGCGGCCTTCGGAGCCTGAGTCGTATCTGATCGAACAATCGAATAACTGAACAACACGGCCGGCCGGAACATCCCTGTTCCGGCCGGCCGTTCTCGTCTATCCGCTACTGACCCTGCGGCAACTTGTCGTAGCCGACCAACGCGTCGTTCTTGGACAGCGTCGGACCCGGAACCAGTTGTCCGACAATGGCCCACGGCGCGAGCCGGGGCGCGTCGCCGAGCCCGAGGATCTGCGCGGTCGCCATGTCCGGGATGCCGTAGCGAATGCCGTTGTCCGCCACGTAGAACAGGCTGCCGCGGCGCGGGCTGCCAGGCGCGGTGCCGGTGATTCGCACGAATTCGCCGGTGGACGGCGGAATGTAGGCGTCGTCGACGCGCTCACCGGTTCCGTCGGAGGTCGCCAGGGTGACCGGCGTCGCCGAATTGGCCAGCGGCAGTCGCGCACCGGCGAGCAGGCTCACCGCGGCCCGATCGGTCGGCCCGTCCGCAACGCCGCCGCTCTGCTGTGTTTTCGACCAGGAGATGCAGCCGACGGGCGCGTCCTCGGCGGACAGGATCTTCGGGGTGCCCGCGGGGAAGTGGTCCAGCGGAAGCGTGTGCAGCACAGGCATATTGGTGAGCAGGTCCGGCGCGACCGGCTTGATGTCGCGCATGCCTTGGGAATTCGCGGTCCGCAGCACCTGGGCGGCGAAATCGCTGACGCGCTGCACTCCGTCGGCGAGCACAACGTACAGCTCGGCGCGGTCCTCGCGGCCGACGCCACCCACTGCGATGACACCGCCGACCGGGACGTCGGAGAGCCTGCCAGGGCCTGGCTGGCCCGCCTGCGGGATATCCGGCGCGGCCAGCGGCGGCACCGCCGTCGCCGCGTTGAGCAGTGACGGTCCGATCGGACGTGGTTTGGCCGCACCGAGATTCATCGCCCGCGCCATCACCGAGTTGCCCGGGTCGAGCTCGGCGCGCTGGCCGTCGTAGATCAGGTAGGTCTTGTCTTGCCTGCGCACCAGCAGTGCCTCGTCGCCGCTGGTGCGCCGAATGCGTTCGTTCAATTGCGGCTGCCCGGTGAACACGGTGGTGGTCACCCCGCTCGACGCGGCGGCGCTACCGGTACTGGACAGCTGGACCGTCTCGCAGAGCGACCAGTCCGACCGGTTGCCCTGGCCGGAGCCTGGCAGTGCGGCGGGCGCGCCGGGAATGCCGAGTATCGGGCCGCGCGGCAGCGACGAAAGTTTGCTTTCCTTCACCGAATTCGGCGATTCGGCGCTGCCGGTGATCAGTCGGGCCGATGCGAGATTGAGCGTCGGATGCAGGGTGGTGTTGCCCTGCTCGTCGGCGACGACGACGAACAGCGCTCCGGTCTGCTTGCCCATCACGATCTTCGAGTCGCCGACCGAGCCCTGCGGCCGCAGGAACGCGAGGATGGCGCAGCCTGCCACCACCAGGATGCCGAGCACCAGACCGACGAACATCGACCGCGATTGCGAGCGCATCGGATCGTGCAGCATCCGCACATCGCGCCGGACGAGCGCGTGGTCGAGCCGCCGCAACAGGAATCGGTAGCCATTGACCTGGGCTTTGGTGGTCAGCTGAGCCGGCACGTGCTCTCCATCGTCATGATCTTTCCTCCGCCGCGTCCTCGGACGCGCTGCCCCGTCATTCTGTCGCATATAGCGACACGGCCGCGGTGTTTCTCGCGTCCACCCCGAGGACGGGTTCCGCCGGCAAGGCGGTTCGCAATCAACCGTATCGGCCCAGCCTTCGGTGTCAATCGGGCGCCGCCGATTCAAGCGGCGACCAGGCCACGAATAGCGTTGCCGCACGGTACTGTGAGCCGAGAAAGACCCAGGGCGCCGGACTCGTCCGGTCGCCGGATTCGAGGCGAAACAAGCGTGAACGAGGCTGTGAACGAACCGGAACAAAACCCGAATCCCGCGCTGCAGGACCCGGAGTTCTGGCTTTTCCGCCAGATGCCGCTGCGGCTGCTGGTCCCGCTTGCCCTGCTTGCCGCGCTGGCCGCCTGGATCGCCACCGCGTTGGACGCGCCGCTGTGGGCCATCATCCTGTCCGGCGCTGTGGTGTTCGTCCTCGGCGCCGCGCCGCTGCGCAGACGGGATCCGCGCAACGTGGCCGGAATGGTGGCGCGCGCCATCGCCTACCGCTGGCGGCGGGCCAAGCCGGGCCCGCAGGCCGCTGGCCCGGACGCGATCGACGTACCGCTGCCCGAGGGCGGCAGCTACGGCGTGCACTGGGACGGCGAGCTGCTCACCACGATGATCCGGATCGACCCGCCGCCGGACGCGCTGACGTTGCTGCGTCGCGGCTCGCTGAGCACCGATCAGGTGCTGCCGCTCACCGAGATCGCCAGGTGCCTCGAACAATTCGATATCAACCTGGCCTCGGTCGACGTGATCAGCACCGGCGCGCGTACCGCGGGCGGCGGCCCGGTGGCCCAGCTCTACGACGCGATCATCGGGCCGCTGCCCGCCATCGCGCACCGCACGGTCTGGCTGGTGCTTCGCCTCGACCCGCTGGCCAACGCGGAGGCCGTCGACAATCGGGGCGGCGGCGGCCCGGGCGCGCTGCGCACCGCGACCATCGCGACCAGGCGGGTGGCCAATCGGCTCGCCGCCCGGGACATCGCGGTCTCGGTGCTGACCGCGGCGGAGATGAACCTCGCGACCCGCAGGCTGACCCGCGGCATCGCGCTGGAGGAGTTCGCCGAGACACCGATCTCGCTGGTGCACGACGATCTGGTGTACCTCACCAGTTACGAGATCGGCCCCGAGCTGATCGGCGAGCGCGGCTTCGCCGACATCTGGGCCACCCCGAGCCTCGGCACCACGATGACCGTGCGGATGCGGCCCGGCGAGCGGAAACCTGGTCGGGCGTATGAGAACACCGAGCCGCCGGTCACGCTGGCCGCGCTGGTTCGGTTCGACACCGCCTACGAACCGGATGAGCCGCCGGTGCCCGGCCTGCGCGCGCTCACAGGTAGGCAATACCGGGCCCTGCTCGACTGTCTGCCGTTGCAGGCGGGCCGCGGTGGGTCCAGTGGTGCAGGCGACTATCGCGGCCCGCTGTCGGCGCTACAGGGGATCGCGGTGCCCACCGCGGGCTGTGGCCAGCTCATCGGCGCGGACGACATCGGCCAGGGGATCGCGGTACCGCTGATCGGCGACGGCACACGGCATCTCGAAGTGATCGGCAAGCTGGACCTGGCGCAGCAGGTGATCCTGCGGGCCATCGCGCTCGGCGCGCACACCATCGTGCACACCGACCGGCCCGACGCGTGGCACTCGATGGTCGCCAATGTCGCGTCGCCGCATTCGCTTTCGCTCGCGCCCCGGTTCGCGGGCGCCAGCCACCACCAGGCGCCTGCCAGCCCGCAACCCGGCGGCACCGGCTCGCTCGCGACCGTGGTCGTCTTCGACGGCATCGCGCCGACCACGCTCACCGGTGGCGCCACCATCGTGCACGTGCGCGACCCGCACGATCCGCCGAGCCAGTTCGCTGCCGACGTGGTCCTGGTCCAGGATGCCGCGGCGCCGAACCTGATCACCGTCACCACCTCGACCGCGCGCACCACCGTCAACATGGTGACCACGCCGGACGAGATGTGGTACATCGGCGAATCGCTGACCGCGGTGCGCTGACCGCATCGAACCGTAGTCGAGACACCGAAGGGCCGGAATTTCTTCCGGCCCTTCGGTTTCGGTGTGCTGCTAGCCGCCGAGCGTGGCGAGGATGCCCGCCAGCGCCGCCTGCATGTCCGGCGCCTCGATCCGCATCAGCATCGATTCGTCGATCGCGGTGAGGTCCAGCGAATCATCGTTGGCCAGCCGGAACTCGCGCTCCTCCTCGGCGGATTCGATCACGTTGCGGACGAACCGGCCGTTGCCTGCCAGGTCGATGCCGCGGCGCTGCTGCCCGCTCTGATCGACCCGCTCGGACTGGTACAGGCCTTCGCACGCCTTGATCAGCAATTGCATTGCCTCGTCGGACAATTGGGAATCGCGCGCCTTGGCGATGAGCTGGCCGATCTGGCCGAGCTCCGGCGCGGTGTAGGACGGGAACTGCAGGCGCTTGGCGAAGCGGGATGCCAGGCCGTCGTTGGAGGCGAGCAGCCGGTCGATCTCGCCGTCGTAGCCTGCGATGATCACCACCAGCCGGTCGCGGTCGTTCTCCATCCTGGCCAGCAGCGTGTCCACCGCCTCGCGGCCGAACGCGTCGCCGCCCTGCAGGCCGGTCTGGATCAGCGTGTACGCCTCGTCGATGAACAGCACGCCGTCCATCGCGGTGTCGATCAGCTTGTCGGTCTTGATCGCGGTGCTGCCGAGGTGCTGACCGACGAAGTCCATGCGCTTGGCCTCGACGACCTTGTCGGTCTTGAGCAGGCCGACGCCGCAATAGATCTTGGCGACCACCCTGGCGATGGTGGTCTTACCGGTGCCGGGCGGGCCGGTGAAGGCGAGGTGGTTGCCGCGCGAGACATTCGCCATGCCCTTCTCGGCGCGGATCTTCGCCAGCTGTGCGGTCGCCTGCAGCTTGGCCACCTGCGTCTTGACGTTGGCGAGGCCGACCTGCTTGTCCAACTCGGCCCGCGCCTCGGCGAGGATCCGCTTGGCCCGGTCCTCGCTCTCGGCCTGCTCGACCGCTTCGGTGGACGGTGCGGTCGCCGGATCCCAGCGATCCGTGCGGGTGTCGATCGACTCCTTGGTGGTCACCGTGATCCGATAGGTGCGATCGCGCATGGCGGTGGTATTCGCCGTGAAATCCGGTGCCTGCGAATACACCTTCTCGAACAGCGCCTGCGCGTCCTCTTCGTTGCCGGTCTCGCGCAGGCACAGGCCACGACAGAACATCGCCGTCGTCCGTGCCGCCGGGATCGGGCCCGCCTCGGCCTGCTCCATCCGGCGAATCGCCTCGCCGAACAGGCCGAGCTGCGCGCAGGCCGAGCCGACCATCACGTGCGCGCCCGCCGCGAGATACGGGTCGTCCCATTCGGCCGAGCCTGCCAGCACGGCCATCACATCGGGCCAGCGCTGCGTCGTAAAGTGCAGCACGCCACGGATATACGCGCTGATTCGATCGTCGGCCTCGCGGTCGGGATCCGACAGCATGGTGCGCCGGTGTGCGGCCAGTTCGTCGAGGACCTTCTCGGCCTCGTCGTACTCCTTGTCCTGGATCAGCTGCGCGGCCTGGGCCAGCCAGATCTCGGTGAGGCTTGCCAGCGGGTAGTCGATGTAGAGGCCGGCCAGGAAGCGCCCCGCCATCGCCCGCGACGGCAATCCCAGCCTGCGTTGCTCGCGGAACAGCGACGTGCTGCTGGTCTTGTAGAGGTTGTAGAGAACGTCGCGGGTCACCTCGCCTGCGGCTGCGCGGCCGAGCCATGCGTCGCACATGGTCGGGTCCCATTCGGTGGCCCGTTGGAAGGCCAGCTTCGCGTACTCCAGATCGCGCGCGGATTCCTGACCATCGATGGTCAGCCCCAGCGAAAGGACCCCGGCGTCGAAGGCGCGTTGGGCTTGGCGGGTGCCGGTCGTCATTGCAGTCTGTCCCTGACATCTACGTGTGAGCAATTGCCTGCGTTCATCTTCCGACCAGCTTAACGGGCATTGCCTGGCGAAGTTCGCCTTCGTGCGGCGCACGGGCAGGAGCGAATGTAAAGGGACCCCTAAGAATGGGGGCAGACAAGTTTTCGCCTTTTGTTCAAGGGGCATCGGAGCGAAGATGATGAGACAGTGACAACGATCGCGCGTGCACGGTCTGTCCGATAGATTAGGTTCGCTGTCGGTAGGTCGCACCGGGGGTCAACTGACTACCACGTGCGGCGATGTCGTGGGTCGATTCGACAGGTAGGTTGCTGAGTCAAGTGGCTAGATTGGGGTCGTTCACCAGGTGACTGAGTCGTTGAGTAGCGGCTTGGCCGCCGCCGAGCCCGAACTATGCCGAGTGTCCGTCATCGGGGGTAATACCCAGCTCGACGTCGGCTTGCCTGCCACTGTTCCGATCGCCAGCTTCATCGCTGACCTGGTTTCCCTCATCGCGTCCCGCAACCCGGATGTCGTCGAAAGTGACGACGGCGCAGCGCCGTTGCAGACCGAGCACTGGACGCTGGCCCGGCTCGGTCGCGATGCGATTCCGCCGAGCCGGACGCTCGGCGAGGCCGAGGTCTATGACGGCGAACTGCTGGTGCTGCGGTCGGTGACCGCGAAAGAGACGCCCGCGCTGTTCGATGACGTCATCGACGCGGTGTCCCGGCTGACCACCGTCGATTTCCGGGGCTGGTCGCCGGGTGCGGCCCGATGGACCGGCCTGGTCACCGGAGTGGCGTCGGTGTTGCTCGCACTGGCCTTGCTTTTTCGCGATCGGGCCGAGTCGGGCACGCTGGCTGCCCCGTTCCTGATCCTCGGTGTCGCGATCGCCGCCGCGGTCGCCGCGGCCATCGCCTCGCGTAAGTACTTCGATCAGCTGACGGCCGTCTGGCTGTCGCTGTGCTCGTTGCTGTTGTTCTTCGGCAGTGCGGTGCTGTTCGTGCCGCACGAACTCGGCAGTCCGCATCTGCTGCTCGGCTTTTCGGTGACGCTGGTGGCCGCGGTGCTGATCTACCGGGCCACCGCGACCGGCGCGACGCTGGCCGCCGCCACCGTCACCCTCGCGCTGTTCGGCGGCATCTCCGCCGCGGTGCGGATGATCTGGGACTCCGACCTGCCGAAGATCGCGGCGGGCGTGCTCGTCGCGTCGATCATCCTGATCTCCATGGTGCCGCGGCTGGCCGCCGTGCTCGCACGGCTTCCGGTGCCACCGGTGCCGACCGCGGGTGCGGCGATCGACCCGGCCGACCACGAGCCACGCCCGACCATCGAAGGCATCGGCGCCATCGGCGCGACCGCGCTGCCATCGGCCGCCGGGCTCGGCGAGCGGGCGCGCGCGGCCAACCGCTACCAAACCGGGCTGCTCATCGCCTGTTCCATCGCGGCAACCCTCGGCGCGCTCGGCGCGGCCGACCCGATGGGCGAAGCCAAGTGGCAGGGCATCACGCTGGCGGCGATCACCGCCGTGATCCTCTGCACGCGTGGCCGCTCGTTCGCCGATCTGGTGCAGGCGGCGACGCTGATCGCGGGCGGCTGCACGATCGTCGTCGGGCTGCTCGCCGGACTCGCGCTCGGCGGTGCCCAGTCGGCGCTGCTGTCGGCGGGGCTGCTGCTCGGCCTCGGCGTCGCGGCGGTCGGCTTCGGTGTGATCGGACCGCATCTCGAAGTGACCCCGGTGACGCGGCGCATGATGGAGATCGGGGAGTACCTGCTGATCTGCTCGTTGATTCCACTGGTGCTGTGGTTGATGGGCGTGTACTCGATGGCCAGGAACATATGATCGGTCGGTCGCGACTCGGACCGGTGGTGGCCGCGCCGCCGCGGGCCCGAGCGTGGCGGTGGCGCGGCACTCGAATCGCCTGCGTCGCCGGGATTCTCGCCGCCTCGCTGTTCGGCTCGCCCGCAACGGCGAACGCCGCAGTCGGACCGCCCGCGATCGATCCTGGTGCGCTCGGCGCCGCACAGGCGATCAGCGGCCGTCCCGCGCCGCTGGAGCCGACCGAGCAGAAGCTGCAGTGCGCCGAACCGATTCTCACGCACGGCAATCCGGCCGAGGAGCCGCTCCCGCAGAAGGTGCTCGACCTGCGTGGAGCATGGCAGTTCAGCCGTGGCGCCGGGCAAAAAGTCGCGGTCATCGACACCGGTGTGAACCGGCACCCTCGACTGCCCGCGTTGCAGACCGGCGGTGACTATGTCGGCGACACCGATGGCACGTTCGACTGCGACGGCCACGGCACCATCGTCGCCGGCATCATCGCGGCGCGGCCGAGCCCCGACGACGCGTTCTCCGGTATCGCGCCCGAGGCGGAGATCCTCACCATCCGCCAGCTGAGCCTGGCGTACGAGGCGAAGAGCAAGTCGTACTCGGGACAGCCGCCGCCCGGCGCCATCACCAGCGCGGGCTACGGCAACGTGCTCACCCTCGCTGGCGCGGTGGTGCGCGCGGTCGACATGGGCGCGACGGTCATCAACATCTCCGAAGTCGCTTGCAGCACAGCGGGTACCGACACCGCGGACAGCGCACTCGGCGCGGCGGTGAAATACGCCTACGACCACAACGTCGTTGTGGTGGCTGCCGCGGGCAACCTGCAGCAGGACGGTGCGTGCAAGGAGCAGAACGAGGGCACCGGCTGGGCCTCGGTGCGGACGGTGGCCAGCCCGGCCTGGTTCACGCCGTACGTGCTCGCTGTCGCGTCCGTCGACCCGGACGGGTCGCCGTCGCAGTTGTCGCTGCACGGACCGTGGGTCGGCGTCGCGGCCATCGGACGGCAGATCGTCTCGCTCGACACCAAGCCTGGCGGGGTCGGACTGATCGACGGTGTCAACACCCAGGACGGCGTCCGGCCCATCGAAGGCACCAGTTTCGCCGCGCCCTACGTCGCGGGGCTTGCCGCGCTCATTCGCTCGCGCTTTCCCGAATTGACTGCCGCACAGGTGATGGACCGGATCACCAGGACCGCCCTTGCCCCAGGCCCCGGCCACGACGACCAGATCGGCGCTGGACTGATCGACCCGGTCGCCGCGCTCACCGCGCAACTGCCCGCCGCGCCGCCGAGCGCGGGAGCCGACACCCCGCACCACATCGCGGCCCCGGTGCTGCCACCGGGACCGGACCCGCTGCCGCGCAAGGTCGCCGTCATCGGCTCCATCAGCTGCCTCGCCTCGCTGGCCATCGGCGCCGCCATCGCGGTGCCGTTCCGGCGTCGCCGCGGCGGTGAGCCGATCGACGACCTCGATTCCGACGCAACAGATCGATAGAGGACCCATGGTTACCGAAGGCTTCGTGCGCCGCCCCAGGATCGCCCCGCCGCGCGCACCGGGCGGCGAGGTCGCGCTGAACGCACCGCCGGAGATCCAGCGCAATCTGCCTGCGCCGCTGCTGATGAAGCTCATGCCGGTGGTCATGGTGGTGGCCATCGTCGGCATGGTCGGGTTCATGGTGATGATGGGCCGCAGCCTGCTCGCCAACCCGATGGCCATGATGTTCCCGATGATGATGATCATGTCGATGGGCGGCATGATGATGGGCATGCGCGGCGCAGGCCCCAAGGGCGCCGCCGAACTCAACGAGGAACGCAAGGACTACTTCCGCTACCTCGATCAGATGCGAAAAGAGGTGCGCCGCACCGGCATCAAGCAGCTGGAGGCGCTGGCCTGGAGCCATCCGGAACCGGTCGACCTGCCGTCGGTGGTCGGGACGCGGCGGATGTGGGAGCGCCGCCCCAACGATCCCGACTTCGGCCACGTGCGCGTCGGTGTCGGCAGCCATCGCCTCGCCACCAAGCTGGCCAGGCCGGAGACCGGCCCGCTGGAAGATCTGGAGCCGGTGTCAACGGTCGCGCTGCGCCGCTTCGTGCGGACCCACTCGGTCGTGCATCTGTTGCCGACGGCGGTCTCGCTCCGCGCCTTTCCCGCCATCAACATCGGCGGCGACCCGGTCGAGTCCCGCACGCTGGTGCGCTCGATGCTGATGGAGCTCACCGCGTTCCACGGTCCCGACCACGTCGCGGTCGCCATCGTCTGTGCCGAACCCGACGGGGAGGCCTGGAGCTGGGCGAAATGGCTTCCGCACCTGCAGCATCCGAACGTCCGCGACGGAATGGGTTCGGCCAGAATGATGTACGGCTCGCTCGGCGAGCTGGAGACCGCACTGTCCTCGGAACTGCTCGAACGCGGCCGCTTCATGCGCAATCCGCAGCCGACCCAGGGCAGGCTGCACCTGGTCGTCGTCATCGACGACGGGTACGTCAACGGCACCGAGCGGCTCATCAGTGAGTCCGGCCTCGACTCGGTGACGGTGCTCGACCTCACCTCGCCGGAGAACGGCTTGGCCGCCCGCCGCGGTCTGCAATTGGTGGTTGCCGACGGCGATGTCAGTGCGCGAAGTGCCACCGGTGTCGAACGATTCGCCACCACCGACGAGATCAGCATCGCCGAGGCCGCCTCGTTCGCCAGGGCGCTTGCCCGCTTCCGCATCGCCACCGCCGCGCAGATCGTCAGCCTCGGCGACGACACCCGCTCCGATCCCGGTTTGATGGCGTTGTTGAAGATCCCGGACGCCGCGCAGATCGACCCGACCAAGGTCTGGCGCCCGCGGACCGCGCGCGAGCGGCTACGGGTGCCGATCGGGGTGACGCCGGACGGAACGCCGGTCGAGATCGACATCAAGGAATCCGCCGAGTTCGGCATGGGCCCGCACGGATTGTGCATCGGCGCAACGGGTTCGGGTAAGTCGGAGTTCCTGCGCACGCTGGTGCTCTCGATGGTGACCACGCACTCGCCGGATGCGTTGAACCTGGTGCTCGTCGACTTCAAGGGTGGCGCCACCTTCCTCGGTCTCGACCCGCTGCCGCACGTCGCCGCGGTCATCACCAACCTCGAGGAAGAGCTCTCGATGGTCGACCGCATGCGCGACGCCCTGGCCGGTGAGATGAACCGCCGCCAGGAGCTGCTGCGTTCGGCAGGCAACTTCGCCAACGTCACCGATTACGAGAAGGCCCGCGCGGCGGGCGCCGCGCTCGACCCGCTGCCCGCGCTGTTCGTGATCGTCGACGAGTTCTCCGAACTGCTCTCGCAGAAGCCGGATTTCGCGGACCTGTTCGTGATGATCGGCAGGCTCGGCCGGTCGCTGCACGTGCATCTGCTGCTCGCCTCGCAGCGCCTGGAGGAGAACAAGCTGCGCGGCCTGGACTCGCACCTGTCCTACCGGATCGGCCTGCGCACCTTCTCCGCCAACGAATCCCGGGCCGTGCTCGGCATCACCGACGCCTATCACCTGCCTGCCATCCCCGGATCCGGCTATCTCAAGAGCGACGCCGACGATCCGTTGCGCTTCAACGCGACCTACGTCTCCGGTCCCTACGTCTCGCCGAGCGGCGGGCGACAGGTGGACGGACGATTCGTCGGCGGTCAGGCGCCGACCGTGTTCACCGCCGCGCAGGTCGAAATGCCTGAGCGGCCGGTGCTTCCCGAGCCGACCCGGATCGGCCTGCCCGATCTGCCGCCGCCACCGTCCGCGGACGAGGGCGTTCCCGAGACCTTGCTCGAGGTCGTCGTGAAACGCCTTACCGGACACGGCCGCCCGGCGCACGAGGTGTGGCTGCCGCCGCTGGACGAGTCGCCGACGGTGGACATGCTGCTGCCCGACCCGGATTGGCGGTCACCGGTCAACCGGCACGGTCAGCTGTGGATGCCGATCGGCGTCATCGACAAGCCGTACGAGCAGCGTCGCGACGTGCTGACCATCCAATTGGCCGGTGCGCAAGGCAATATCGCGGTGGCCGGTGGTCCGCAGTCCGGCAAGTCGATGACGCTGCGCAGCATCATCATGGCCGCCGCAGCAACCCATACGCCCGAGCAGGTGCAGTTCTACTGCCTCGACTTCGGTGGCGGCAGCCTGGCGAGCATGAACGGCATCCCGCATGTCGGCTCCGTCGCGGGCAGGCTGGACGGCGACCGAGTCCGCCGCACCGTCGCCGAGCTCACGACGCTGCTGCGCCAGCGCGAGGAGCGGTTCGCCGAACTCGGCATCGAATCCATGGTCGATTTCCGCAGGCGCAAGTACGCCCAGCTGGAGGCCAGGCTCATCAACGGGACCCAGCCCGCGGCCGACGATCCGCTGGCCGCCGATCAATTCGGCGACGTGTTCCTGGTGATCGACGGCTACGGCACCATCCGCGAGGAATTCGACACGCTCGAACCTCAGATCAACGCGATTGCCGCACAGGGTCTTTCGTACGGCATCCACCTGATGATCGCCGCGTCCCGGTGGATGGAGATCCGTCCTGCGGTGAAGGACCAGATCGGCACCAGGCTCGAGCTTCGCCTCGGCGACCCGACGGACTCCGAAATGGGCAGGCGCACCGCCGCTCTCGTGCCGGTCGGGCGGCCAGGCCGCGGTTTGACCCCGGACGAGCTGCATATGCTCATCGCCCTGCCGCGACTGGATTCCGACTCCGATCCGCAGACGGTGATCGACGGTGTCGCGGCGGCCAAGGCTCAGCTCGTCGAGCTGTATCAGGGCAGGCGGGCACCCGAGGTGCGCATGCTGCCCCCGCAGATCCAGCGGTCCGACGCGCTGGAGGTGGCGCGCGCCTGGGGCGTGCAGACCAGCGCGACCAAGGTCGTGGTCGGCATCGGCGAGGACGAATTGGAGCCGTTCGTCATCGATTTCGAGGCCGAGCCGCATTTCATGTTCTTCGCCGACGTCGAGTGCGGCAAGACGACGTTCCTGCGCAATATCGCCATGGGCATCGCCGAGAACTCGACGCCGGAGGAAGCCAAGATCATCCTGATCGACTACCGGCGCACCATGCTCGGCGTTGTCGATCCCGATCGGCTGGCCGGGTACTCCACCTCGTCGCAGACCTCAGGTCAGATGATGGACGGACTGGCCAGGTTCATGTCCAAGCGCATTCCCGGCTCCGACATCACCCCGCAGGAGCTGCGTGAGCGCAGCTGGTGGACCGGGCCGGAGATCTTCGTGCTCGTCGACGACTACGACATGGTCGCGACCGGAAGCAACCCGCTGCACGCGTTGCTCGAATACCTGCCGCAGGCACGGGATATCGGGTTGCATCTGGTGGTCACCCGGCGCACCGGCGGTGTGTCGCGCGCACTGTACGACCACGTGCTCGGTGGCATGAAGAACATGTCGGTGGACACGATCGTCGGCAGTGGGCCGCGCGACGAGGGCAAGATCATCGGCGATGTTCGTCCGTCGAAACTGCCACCGGGGCGTGGTGTGCTGGTCTCGCGCCAGCGCGGCCAGGAGATGGTCCAGATCTCCTACCTGCCGCCGCTGTAGCTACGAGTTCGCCGCTGTGTGCGTGCACAGCGGCGAATGACTTGCGCGGCAGCCGAGTTATCCGTGCGCCCAGGACGCCTCGTACTGCGCGTCCTCGAAATTCCAGCTGTCGGTGCGGCGTTCGAAGAGGGCACGAGAAGGGCCGGTTGCCACCGGCCCTGCGATCCGGGCGAGATGAAAACCGGCCCTGCGGTAGTACTCGTGCAACTCGGTGTTCGTGGTCCAGGCGTCTAGTCGTACCCACTCGCGTTCCTGTTGGCGGGCAATCCTTCCCGCGTGCGCGAGTAGTCGGTGGCCGACCCGCTCGCCGGCGAAGCGTAGGTCCACGATCATGTAGTGCACGACGACGGCGTCGGTCAGCTCCCACAACGACCACAGGCCGGGATCGGCGCGATGGTTGACGGTGATGGTGCCTGCGGGTTCGCCGGACACCTCCGCGATCCAGGTCTCGCCCGCGTCCAGCGCGCGGCCGACGGACCTGGCGAAGATCTCGATGGGCAGGCCGCGGCCTGCGACCGTCCACTGGTCCGAGCCGCGCGCGGTGAGCCACGCGGTGCGTTGCACGCGGAGTCGGCAGATCAGGCCGAGATCACCGATGGTCGCCCTGCGTAGCACGGTGGTCATGGCGGCTATCCATCCGACTCGGACGACACGCCAAGCGTGCGTTCGATAATGGCCATGCCTTCGGCATCGCCGAGCTGGTAGGCGAGCCGGTTGCTCGCCGCGATCGAGCGGTGCCTGGTCGCCCTGGTGACGCGCTCGTGATTGGCGCCGATCCGCAGATGATCGAGCAGGACGGTGCCGGTCGCCACGCCGAGCACCATCGCCTCCTCCGCGGAGGCGGGCCTGGCGACGAGGGTGTCGCGGTGCGCGGTCTCGGCCTGGCCGCGGTCGGCGAGCCTGCGGGTGGTGCCCTCCGGAATATCGTGTGGTGAGTCGATTCCGGTGGCCTCGGCCAGATCTCGCGGATAGAAGCTCACCTCCCATGACCACGGCTCGTTGTCGAGGTACTGGACGACGGTCCTCGCCAGAATCCAGGAGTCTTCCGGCACGCCGAGCCACAGCGCCACCTCGGGGCCTGCGGGCTCCATCTTGGCGCTGAACTCCTTGGAGGGCACCCGATTCGCCGCACGCGCGATCTCCTCGAAGATGTCGTGCGCGGTCTTCGGGCGATCGGGCCGGATGTGATCGGTGACAACGGATTCCAGCACCTCTTGATTGCGCACGATGGTGCCGCGGGAAGTCGCTGTGTAGACCAGGTTTTCGGCGACCAGGACTTGAATCGCATTGCGAGCGGTCGTAAGTGAGACCTGCATGTGCTCGGCGAGCTCGGTATGGCTGGGCAACCGATCACCCGGCTTCCACTTGCCTGCGCGGATCTCCTCGCGGAGGAGGTCTGCGATCCGGTGATACGTCGGACCGTCCGCCATCTTGCTCCTCGGTTGGTCGTGCAGGTAACGAAGTGTACTCTTCGTGACTCCCTACGGCCCGGTAACGCTTGACAGGTGCCTTCAGAGGTTTATTGTAATGAACGTCCTGATCCGGTGTTGTGCGGCGATGACGGCGAGGCAACGTGGCAGGTTCGGATACAACGGTCGTAATGGCTCTTCCCGGTGCACTGCGGTGCGCTGAATCGGTGGTGCAGTCCCAGCCCGCTGGGCTGCTGCCGACTTCGGATCTACTTGTTCGGGCGTGTCGCGGGCACCGCGTCGTCGGTGGTCCGCTGCTCTGGTTCGCGCGGGATCTCGCGGTGCTGCACGAGCGTCGGCTGGTCGGACGCGGCGGATCGGTGGACACCGACCCGACGGTGGTCCTCGAAATCGAGCGTCGCAGAATCGAATTGGTGATGGCGATCGATGACTGGGTGGCGCGCACGGTGCCGCAGCATCGGCTCGGTGCGACGTTGCACACCGAGACCGTCGGCGCCGTCCTCGACCGGCTCGCGGAATCCTCGGTGCGTGCTCACCACGCGCTGATGACCCTGGACGCGCACGACGAAAGGTTGCACGGCGCTTGGCATCACCTTGCCGAGCTCGCCGATGCCTACGACGATCTCGTTCGCGACATACTCGCAGGCAGGCGCCGACTGCCGGAGTGGTAGTCCTGGTTCTCCGGCGGGTCGGCAAGCACCCGAACAGATTTCGACTTCGCGCATTCGCGCGTTCGTACACCCAGCGCCTGCACGCTGGCGCCTGAGCACCCCCGTGTCACGTGACGGTGTGACACGGGGGTGTTTCAGGGATGGTAGCGACGGTGATCGGTGGCGAAATCGTCCGCGATGGTGGCGGCGAGTTCGACATAGGCCCGCTTGGTCTGCTTGTGCAGGCGATGCAGATCGATCTCGGCGCCCTCGGACATGTGCGTATCGAACGGGATGATGTGCACGGCACGGCAGCGCGACAGGAAGTACTCGCGCAGTTGCAGGATGCCGACGTTCGGTGAACCGGCGCGCGGCGAGTTGATCACCACCACCGCGTTGCGCACCAGGTGATCGTGTCCGTGCAGCGACAGCCAATCCAAAGTCGCTGCCGCACTGCGGGCCCCGTCGATCGCGGGGGAGGAGATCAGCACCAGCGAGTGCGCCAGCTCGAGCACGCCTGCCATGGCCGAGTGCATGAGCCCGGTGCCGCAGTCGGTGAGGATGATGTTGTAGAACCGCTGCAGGATGCGCGCCACCGCACGGTACTCGTCCTCGCTGAACGCCTCCGACGCCGCCGGATCGCGTTCGCTGGCAAGCACTTCGAGCCGGCTGGTGGCCTGCGAGGTGTGCCTGCGGACATCCGAGTAGCGCTGGATCGACGGATCGAGCAACAGGTCGCGCACGGTGGACCTGGTCTGCAACGGCACCCGCTGCGACAACGTGCCGAAGTCGGGGTTGGCGTCCACCGCGATCACCCGGTCACCGCGAATGGACGCGAAGATCGAGCCGATACCCATTGTCGTTGTGGTCTTTCCGACGCCGCCCTTCAGCGAGAGGGTCGCGATCCGGTAGTCGCCGCGCACTGGCTGCCTGATCCTGGCGACCAGCTCCTGCAGGCGCCGCTCCTCGGCGGACAGGCCTGGGTTGATCGCGCCGTCGGACACATGGTGCACCGCCTTGCGCCAGCCGCTGCCCGGCGACTTCTGCGCTCGCCGTACCGGCACGTTGTCCAGCGAAGGTGATGGTCCCTGCTGGTACTGCACGCCGGGCTGTTGGAGTGGCTGACCCGGGTGCTGCGGTTGGGGAGTCGGGCGACCCCAGTGCCCGGCCTGCGGTCCCTGGCCCGCCGCCGGCCCGGCGTATCCGCCCGACTGCTGGGTACCTGGTGCTTGCCCGACCTGCTGGTTGCCCGGTGGGCCTGGCTCGTCGCCGCTCGGTGCCTGGCCGCCCATGAATGGTGCTGGGTAACCGCCGGTTTCGCCCGCTGGCGCCGGTCCTGGCGGGTACGGCCTGTTGGCTGCCTGCGGACCTTCGCTGCCGGGTGCCTGCCCGCCGATGAACGGCGGTGTGTAGCCAGTGGTTTCGCCCGGGCCCGGGCGGCCGGTCGGTGCCTGCGCGTTGCGCTGCTGCTCGCCGGGGATTTGCGGGCCTGGCTGTTCGCTGCCCGGTGTCTGGCCGCCCATGAACGGCGGTGTGTACCCGCCGGTTTCGCCTGTCGGCGCCTGACCGCCCGCGAACGGCAATGGGCTGCCGACGGATTCGTTCGTTGGCCCGGCCGGTCCGCGCCATTGTGCGCCGGAGGCCTGGCTCGCGTCGGCAGGGTTGCGCCACTGCTCGGTGGGTGTCGAGGGATTGGCCGTCGGCTGCGCGAGGTCGTTGCGCGGTTGGCTGTCGGGCACCGCGCCCTCGAACTCGGCGGCCATGCGATGCCGCCCGCTGGTGTTCGGCCTGCCCGACCCGGTGCCTGCTCCGGACGACGCCACCCAGCCGGGTGCTTGGCGGCCCGCGTCCGGACGCTCTGCCGTGCCGGAGGGCCCTGGCAGCTGCGGTCCCGCGGTCCCGTTCGGGCCTTGATACTCGGCGGCGGGCGCCTGCGGTGCCGAAGCCGGACCTGGTGTCCGATCAGGTTGTGGTGCACCGGTGCCCAGCGGACCGGTGCCGCTCGGCGGCCTGGTGCCGTCGGGCGGCAGCTGGCCGCGCTGCGGTGCCATCGGGCCCGACTGCGCGGGCGCGGTTGTGCCAGGGCCGGTTTCCGGACGGCCGCGGTGCTGAGTCGCCTCGGGCGTCGGTGCACCCGGTCGTTCGGAGCCGGTAGGCGCGTTGGGGAGGCCCTGCGGCGCGTTCCCGCGCTCAGGTGCCGCCGGTACATCGGGCCGCTCGGTGACGCGGTCGCCATTGCGGACGCCCTGCGGCGCGGTCCCGTGCTCGGGAGCCGTCGGCATGCCCGGCCGCTCAGTGCCGCGATCGCCGGTCGGCGCGCCGTGGGGATGCTGTGGCGCGGTCCCACGTTCGGGAGTTGTTGGCGTGCCTGGCCGCTCAGCGCCACGGTCACCGGTTGGCGCGCTGTGGGGATGCTGTGGCGCGGTCCCACGTTCGGGAGTTGTTGGCGTGGGTCGTTCGGTGCCGCCGTCGCCGGCAGGCGCGTTCCGGTCTCGCCGTGCGGTGCCGTCGGGCGGTGTCGGGGCGCCGTCACCGGGTGCGGCAGGCCTGACTCCGCCACTGCGTGAGGCAACGGCTCCGGAGTCGATCGGCCCGGTCTCCGCAGGCGGCGACTGGTCCGTGCGGTCGGCGAATTCGCCGGGAGGCGGCGGAAGTTCAGGTCCGCGACGGCCGGGTTGCTCGGCCGACGGCTGCTCCTCGGTCGAGGAGCGCGCGAGCCACGGCGGCGGGCCGTCGGAGGTATGCGGCTCGTCGCGCCGGGTCTGCGGACCGGGTGCCGTCGGCGACGGACCACTCTGCGGCGCAGGCGATTCGGGCAGGGGTGGACGGCGGGTGGCCTGGTCCGGCCCGGCCAGCCACGGTGGCGGGCCCTCGCGCTCGAGTTCAGGTGCGGAGCGCTCGACCGGAGCGGGCCCGACCCCCGTCGACGCGTGCGGCGGTGCGTCAGGCAGCGGTGGCGGTGGTGGCAGGTCCGGCCGAGCGGGCTGCAGCCGCACCGTCCGATCGTTCGGTACCGAAGGTCCGGTCTGCGCGGGCGCCGACGATGTGGGCGCGGGCGATGTGGGCGCGGGCGATGTGGGCGCGGACGACGTGGGCGCGGACGACGTGGGCGCGGACGACGTGGGCGCGGACGACGTTGGTGCGGACGACGTTGGTGCGGACGACGTTGGCGCCGACGAGGTAGGCACCGCGGACGCCTCGGCCTCGGCCGACCGGCCGAGCGGTTGGAAGCCGGGCGCGGGCGGGCGGGGGTTCCGGGTGGGCAGATTCTGCGCCGGTCCCTCGCTGCGCGGTGGCGGGCCTGCTTGCTGCGGGTCGTCCTGGCGCGGGGCAGGCTCTGGCTGGCGCCACCACGAGTCCTGCGGTGCTTCGGATTCGCGGATCATCGAGTCGGGCGCCCGACCCTGTGTCATATCCGGGGGCGGCCCGAGCCGCTCATCGGTGGGCTGCTCGTCGTTCTTGTCGCGGCGCCAGCCTCTGCCTTTGCGCTTTTCCTGGCGTGCGTTCGGCGCCGCATCGGGGCGCTCGCCTTCTGCCCCGCGGTTCTTGAAACGACCACGTCGCCGACTCGACCCCTCTTCGATCGGGTCATCGGCGGGAAGGTTCTGCACCGGCGCTTCGTAGCCGCCTGGGGTGACGTCGCTCTCGGATAGCCACGGCGGCAGCATGGGGAGGCCGTCATTACTACGGCTCACGGCTGCGCCTCGCCTTCGCTCGGTCCACCGTGCCCGTGGGCGCTGCATTGAGGGTTCGCTCGCTGCGCTCGCTCACGGATCCCCCTAAATCTGCTCGACCTTATACCTGGACAGCGGTTAGTTTACGCGAACCTCCGACACCGTCGCGGCGCAGGAGGCCAGGGGGTCGCGGGTCCATTTTTCGCGTCCTGAACGGCGCGAGAAGCGTACCGGCGCCCCGCGGTGCAGGAGGGCATTTTTGCCGGAACCAGGGCATACCGGTAAGCTGGAGCGGCGGTGCACCTATGCGCCGACTGTTCGCATGTCATCGGTCAGGTTCGACCGATGGGTTCATGTAAGCAGAAGCAAGCCAAACAAACCAGGTTGAGCGTAACCGGGATCGCGGAGGACATGGCGAAGAAAGACGGGGCCATCGAGGTCGAGGGTCGAGTTGTCGAGCCGCTGCCCAATGCGATGTTCCGGATCGAGCTCGAGAACGGGCACAAGGTTCTCGCGCACATCAGTGGGAAGATGCGGCAGCACTACATTCGTATCCTTCCCGAGGACCGCGTAGTCGTCGAGCTCTCTCCCTACGACCTGTCACGCGGCCGGATCGTCTACCGCTACAAGTGATCGCGACTTCTCGCGGTTACGGCGGCGGTAGCCGGCCACCACTCCCGGTGTGAACCGGGATCGGGTCGTAAGACCCACCACAGAGACTTCCCCAGTCGTCGGCTGGGGAAAAACTGTGTTCACACCCGTGTGAACCACAACAAGATTGGACGGACGTGAAGGTTCAGCCGAGCGTCAAGAAGATCTGCGAGAAGTGCAAGGTGATCCGCCGTCACGGTCGGGTCATGGTGATCTGCGACAACCTGCGCCACAAGCAGCGCCAGGGCTGATCAAGCGGGGCAACCCGTCGGTCACCAGCCGGGCACCGATCACTGATCGGCTTGGCCAAAAAAGAAGAACTCCCAGATCCAGCCGCACGCTGCGGTATTCCGGTTCGCCGGAAGGCGTGTCGCCAACCACCGGTACGGAGGCCGGTGCCCCACCAAGACGAGGGGACGGACAGGGAGCAGACCTCCGCAACGATTAAGGAACCTGCCGCATGGCACGTCTCATGGGCGTTGATCTCCCGCGTGAAAAGCGCATGGAGATCGCGCTGACTTACATCTACGGCATCGGCCGTACCCGCTCCAAGGAGATCCTCGCGGCCACCGGCGTCAGCCCGGACCTGCGCAGCAAGGACCTCAGCGACGACCAGGTGACGCAGCTGCGTGACTACATCGAGAGCTCGCCCGAGCTCAAGGTCGAAGGTGACCTGCGCCGCGAGGTGCAGGCCGATATCCGTCGCAAGATCGAGATCGGCTGCTACCAGGGCCTGCGCCACCGTCGTGGCCTGCCTGTGCGTGGTCAGCGCACCAAGACCAACGCGCGCACCCGCAAGGGCCCGAAGCGCACCGTCGCCGGCAAGAAGAAGTAGGGGATAACCGATGCCTCCGAAGTCCAGGGCCTCCGGCCCCAAGAAGACCCAGAAGTCGCGTCGCCGGGAAAAGAAGAACGTCCCGCACGGCCACGCACACATCAAGAGCACGTTCAACAACACGATCGTGTCGATCACCGACCCGAACGGCAACGTCATCTCCTGGGCGTCGTCGGGTCACGTCGGTTTCAAGGGTTCGCGCAAGTCGACCCCGTTCGCCGCGCAGCTCGCTGCCGAGAACGCTGCCCGCAAGGCGCAGGAGAACGGCGTCAAGAAGGTCGACGTCTTCGTCAAGGGCCCGGGTTCGGGCCGCGAGACCGCAATCCGTTCGCTGCAGGCCGCAGGCCTGGAGGTTGGCACCATCTCCGATGTCACCCCCCAGCCGCACAACGGCTGCCGTCCACCCAAGCGTCGTCGCGTCTAGCGGGAAAGGAAACAGATAAAAAATGGCTCGTTATACAGGCCCCATCACCCGCAAGTCGCGTCGTCTGCGCGTCGACCTCGTCGGCGGCGACCAGGCGTTCGAGCGTCGCCCCTACCCGCCCGGCCAGCACGGCCGCGCGCGGATCAAGGAGAGCGAGTACCTGCTCCAGCTGCAGGAGAAGCAGAAGGCTCGCTTCTCCTACGGCGTCATGGAGAAGCAGTTCCGCCGGTACTACGAAGAGGCCAACCGCCTCAAGGGCAAGACCGGTGACAACCTGCTTCGCCTGTTGGAGTGCCGCCTCGACAACGTCGTGTACCGCGCCGGTCTGGCCCGTACCCGTCGCCAGGCGCGCCAGCTGGTCAGCCACGGCCACTTCCTGGTGAACAACCGGGCCGTGAACGTCCCCAGCTTCCAGGTGACCCAGTACGACATCATCGATGTCAAGGAGAAGTCGCTCGGCACGCTGCCGTTCCAGGTGGCGCGCGAGACCGTCGGCGACCGTCCGGTTCCCGGCTGGCTGCAGGTGCTGCCCGGCCGCCTCCGGATCCTGGTGCACCAGCAGCCGGAACGTGCGCAGATCGATGTGCCGCTGCAGGAACAGCTCATCGTCGAGTACTACTCGAAGTAAGCGGTTCCACCGGTGTGTGGTCGTTCGAATCGGGCGGCCACCCACAACCCCTAAAACGAGGCGTCAAATAGCGGGCGCCCAAAACAGGAGGATGATCCTAAATGCTGATTTCACAGCGTCCGACACTGACCGAAGAGGTCGTCGCCGAGAACCGCTCGAAGTTCACCATCGAACCTCTGGAGCCGGGTTTCGGTTACACCCTGGGCAATTCGCTTCGGCGTACCCTGCTGTCCTCGATCCCGGGGGCCGCGGTCACGAGCATTCGTATCGACGGCGTGCTGCACGAGTTCACCACCGTTCCCGGCGTGAAGGAAGATGTCACCGACATCATCCTGAACCTCAAGGGTCTGGTCGTGTCCTCGGAGGAGGACGAGCCGGTCACGATGTACGTGCGCAAGCAGGGCCCCGGCACCGTCACCGCCGGTGACATCGTGCCGCCGACCGGTGTCGTCGTCCACAACCCGGACATGCACATCGCCACCCTGAACGACAAGGGCAAGCTGGAGATCGAGCTCGTTGTCGAGCGCGGTCGCGGCTACGTCCCCGCCGTGCAGAACAAGGCGTCCGGTGCGGAAATCGGCCGGATCCCGGTGGATTCGATCTACTCGCCGGTGCTCAAGGTGACCTACAAGGTCGAGGCCACCCGTGTCGAGCAGCGCACCGACTTCGACCGGCTCATCCTGGACGTGGAGACCAAGAACTCCATCAGCGCGCGGGACGCGCTCGCCTCGGCGGGCAAGACCCTGGTCGAGCTCTTCGGCCTGGCCCGTGAGCTGAACGTCGAAGCCGAAGGCATCGAGATCGGCCCCTCGCCGGCCGAGGCGGATCACATCGCCTCGTTCGGTCTGCCGATCGAGGACCTGGACCTCACCGTCCGGTCCTACAACTGCCTCAAGCGCGAGGGTGTGCACACGGTGGGCGAGCTCGTCGCCCGCACCGAGTCGGACCTGCTCGACATCCGTAACTTCGGCCAGAAGTCCATCGACGAGGTCAAGGTCAAGCTGCACGCGCTCGGCCTCTCGCTCAAGGACAGCCCGGCGTCGTTCGACCCGTCCAGCGTGGTCGGCTACGACGCGAGCACCGGAACGTGGAGCGACAGCGGCACGTTCAGTGACACCGACGGTGGCGAGCAGGACTACGCCGAGACCGAACAGCTCTAGGTCGGACGCGGGGTAGGCACCCCGGCCCGGCCTCACACAAGGAGAACAACTCATGCCCAAGCCCAAGAAGGGTGCTCGCTTCGGCGGGTCGGCGTCGCACCAGAAGGCGATCTTCGCCAATCTGGCGACGGCGCTCTTCGAGCACGGTCGAATTTCGACCACCGAGGCCAAGGCCAAGGCACTGCGTCCGTACGCGGAGAAGCTGGTCACCAAGGCGAAGGCCGGCACTCTTGCCGACCGTCGCGAGGTGCTCAAGGTGATCCGCAACAAGGACGTCGTGCACGAGCTTTTCGCCACGATCGGCCCCTCGTTCGAGGGTCGCGAAGGTGGCTACACCCGCATCACGAAGACGCTGCCCCGCAAGGGTGACAACGCGCCGATGGCGATCATCGAGCTGGTTCGCGAGAAGACCGTGACCAACGAGGCCGATCGCGCTCGCCGTGTTGCCGCGTCGCAGAAGACCGAGGCCGCTCCGGCTGCCGAGGTCGTCGAGGACACGGTTGTCGAGGAGGCCGCCGACGAGGCTGTCGCCGAGACCGCCGAGGCCCCGGCTGCTGAGGAAAAGGCTGACGAAGACAAGGCCTGAGTTCGTGTTCCCCGCGTCAGCGGGGATGATCCGGACGCCTGACGCCTCGTTGCGTCGAGTTCTCGAACGAGCCCGCCACCCGGTTCCGGGTCGGCGGGCTCGTTTCGTATGACCAGGAGGTCGTTGTGACGGTGCAGGATTCGGTGCGGGTGCCCGCAGTCGGGGCCGAGCTCGATGCTGCCGCGCTGGTGCCGGAGACCGTGCGGTTCCGGCTCGATATCAGTTATGACGGCACCGATTTCACCGGCTGGGCGCGGCAGCCCGGCTTGCGCACGGTGCAGGGCGTGCTGGAGGAGGCGCTGACCAAGGTGTGCCGCGAGCCGGTGCAGTTGACGGTCGCGGGCCGCACCGACGCTGGCGTGCATGCCGAGGGACAGGTCGCGCATTTCGATACCGCCGCCGAAGTCGAGCCAGGCAAACTCGTGCACCGGATGGCGCGCTTCCTGCCGAAAGATGTTCGGATCAAAGATGTCCGGGAGGCACCGCCCGAATTCGACGCGCGGTTCTCGGCGATTCGCCGCCACTACGTCTACCGGTTGACGACCGCACCGTACGGCGCGGAACCGTTGCAGGCGCGCAGCATTGTCGCCTGTCGCCACGACGTCGATATCGAGGCGATGCGTGCGGCATCCCGAAAGTTGTTGGGCCTGCACAACTTCGCGGCGTTCTGTCGCCGCAGGGACGGCGCGACCACGGTGCGGGAGCTGCAGCGCTTCGACTGGGCGCACGACGGTGATCTGCTGACCGCCTACGTCAGCGCGGACGCGTTCTGCTGGTCGATGGTTCGCAGTCTGGTCGGCGCTGTGCTCGCGGTGGGCGATGGCCGCCGCACGCCGGACTGGGTGGGCGGGCTCTTGCAGGAGACCGAACGCTCCAGCTCGGTCACCGTCGCCCCCGCGCACGGCCTGAGCCTGGTGGCGGTCGACTACCCCGCCGACGCCGACCTCGCCGCGCGCAATGCGCAGACCCGAGAGGTGCGCACCCTGCCGACCGCCGAAGGGTGCTGCGGGGACTGAGTTCTCGCGATGTGCCGAGACCGCGTGGCCAGTCGGATGGCGTGCGCACGTCCCGCCCGGCGTGGTGTCGCCGGAATAGGAACGGCGGCACGCCGGTTGACGGGTGTCATGACATTCGAAGGACTCGGACGGTTCGGTGTATGGCGGGAATTCAACGGCGTGAGCCCGGAGGATGCCAAGGCGCTGGAGGAATCCGGTTATGGCACGCTCTGGCTCGGGTCGTCGCCGCCCGCTGATCTGTCGACGGTCGAGCCGCTGCTCGCGGCGACCGAGTCGATCACCGTCGGGACCAGCATCGTGAATATCTGGTCCGCACAGGCGAAGGAGGTCGCCGAGTCGTTCCATCGGATCGAGGCCCGTTTTCCCGGCCGATTCCTGCTCGGCATCGGCGCAGGCCATCCCGAGCACACCGGTGAGTACCGCAAGCCGTATGACGCGCTCGTCGAGTATCTCGACGAGCTGGACGCCGCGGGCGTGCCCCGTGAGCGTCGCGCGGTGGCCGCGCTCGGCCCGCGCGTGCTGAAGCTGGCCGCTGATCGCTCCGCGGGCGCACTGCCCTTCTTCGTGCCCGCCGCGCACTCCGCGCGGGCACGCGAGACGATCGGCCAGGACGCGTTGCTCGCGCCCGCGCACACGGTGGTGCTGAGTGACGATGTGGCGCAGGCGCATTCGATCGCGGGCTGGGTCATCGACTTCTACGGCGGCCTGACCAACTATGCCTCGAACCTGCGCAGGCTCGGCTACACCGACGCCGAAGTCACCGATTCCCATGGCCCCGTCTTCGACGCGGTGATCGCGCACGGCACGCCGGAACAGGTTGCCGCACAGGTCACCACGCACCTGGACGCGGGCGCGAACCACGTTGCGCTGCGTGCACTCGGCGACGATTACGTCGGCGTGCTGCGGACTTTGGCGCCTGTGCTGCGCCAGTCCTAAGGGAACGTTAGACCTGCCCGATCCGTCCTAAGGGAAGGTTA
>NZ_BDAY01000016.1 GCF_001612685.1 Nocardia altamirensis NBRC 108246 | reverse complement strand
CCCGCGATCCCGGTATGTGGGATCACCGGGGGTGTTTCACGCCGAGCGGGTACTGGTGCAGGTGGCTTCTCGGGCGATGCCGCCACCAGTGCCCAGTGATCAGCCGACCAACTCCAGAACGGGTGCGGATTCACGGAAAGGGGTGCGGATCTGGAGACTGGGCTAGGTGTAGGTCGCGAGGCGGTGGGCGCATAGGGCCAGGAGGAGTGTTCCGGCTAGGGCGGGGGTGCTGGGGTCGTAGCCGAGGAGGTCTCGGATGCGGTCGAGGCGTTGGTATAGGGATTGGCGGCCGATGTGGAGGGCGGCTGCGCTGCGGGTGGGGCTGCCGCCGTTGCGGAGGTAGACCTCTAGGGTGCGGGCGAGGTCGCTGTGATGGGTTGTGTCCCAGTCGATCAGCGGCGCAATTGTGGTGGTGATGAGTCGGGTGCGTTCAGTGGCGGGCAGGGATTCGACGACGAGTTCGGTGGCCAGTTCCCGGCAGGTGGAGATGGGGCTGCTCGCCAGCCAGTCGCGGCGATGGCGGGTCGCCAAACGCAGTGCGGACCTCGCCGCTTCCAGCGAGCCGGTCAATGCGGCAGCGGTGAACTCGCCCGGATCGCCGACCACCAGGGTGACGCCCTCGGTGCTGTTGCCCGCGAAGGCATTGCGCAGCACGCGCACCGATTCGCCGACCGGATCGGCTATCGCCTTGTCCATGGCGAGGATCCCGAAGGTAGTCGCGTGGACTTCGGCGACCAACGCCTGCGTGCCGAGTTCCTTTGCCGCGGTATCGATCAGCCGGGCCGCGATGCGCGCGTCCGGTGCGTCGGCCGCCACCGGCACCAGCGTGCGCCCCGCCAGACCCGGTCCGCCCGCCGCCCCTGCCCTGCGCTTCAGATCGGCCTGCCGGATCAGTTTGGCGTCCAGCAGATCCGCGAGCAACGTCGCCGCCGCGACCTGCGGGCGCCCGGTCGGCGTCCCCGAATTCGCCAGTGCCAGGCCGAGGCTCGGGGCGGACTGGTCGACAATCGCGGCGAGCGTCGCGCTGTCCACCGCGGCACCCTGGCCTGCCGTCAAGGTCCCCCACACGTTGTCCCGCGCGTGAATCTGCGCCGAGGCCGCCGCGGATTCCACTGCGGCCCAGGCGGATCGATCATCATCGACACCGTGTGCGGCGATCAGCGCGCCGTTGCCGCTCGTGACGATCAACGCACACCGGGTCACCGCGCCGATCCTGGCGAGCAGCTGCGCCAGCCCACTTCCGGCCGCGAGCTCGCCGACGAGATCCTGTGCCAGCTCGTTGAGCAGCCGCAGCGACCGCACCTCCCGCGACACGATCTCGGTGTTCGCGGCACGACACAGATCGATGAACGGCACCACGGTGCGCAACGCCACCAATGGCAGGCTGTGCCGCGACGCTTCCGCCACCATGTCCGGCGGGATGGCATCGAAGGTGCGGCCGAGTTCCACCACCACCCCGGCGACCGCACGCCCCGCGATCTCCCGCAGATAGTGCCGCCGCGTCCCCGCATCCACCCCGGCCAGCCCGAGTCCGGTGGTGAGCAGCAGCTCACCACCGGACAGCAGCGGGCTGATCTCGTAGATCTCGCTCGAATGCACCCAGCGCACCGTCCGATCGAGTGCGCCGTGACCTGCGAGAACCTGCGGATCGGCCGCCGCGAACTGATCGTCGAGCAACTCACGCACGGTGGGCAACATACGGTCATCCTGTCATCCGGGACCGCATCCGAGGTTGACGATCTGTACGTTGCGATCGAGCCGTCCGCCTTGGAGGCTTGACCCATGACCCAGGCGATACCGGCACGACAACTGCTCGAGGTGGCCTACGACGAGGCCATGCGTGGCCTCGCTGAGGGCGGCATCCCGATCGGCGCGGCACTGTTCGCCGCCGACGGCACGCTGCTCGGCCGCGGTCACAATCGTCGGGTGCAGTCCGGCGATCCCAGCATCCACGCCGAAACCGACGCTTTCCGCGCCGCGGGCCGGCGCCGTGACTACGGCTCGACGATCATGGTGACGACCCTGTCGCCGTGCTGGTATTGCAGCGGGCTGGTCCGCCAGTTCGGCATCGGCACGGTCGTCGTCGGCGAATCGCAGACCTTCCACGGCGGGCACGACTGGCTTGCCGAGAACGGCGTCGAAATCGTGCTGCTGGAGGACGACCGCTGCGTCGAGATGATGACCTCGTTCATCACCGACCATCCGGCGCTCTGGCACGAAGACATCGGTGTCGCCGACGAGGTCGACGCGTCATGAACGCGATCGCGTCGATCGACCTGTCCCGTTGGCGCGCAGGCGGCGCGGCGGCCGCCGAGGTCGAGCGCGCGGTGGACGACGGGCTGAGGCGGGCAGGTTTCCTGCTGGTCTACGGCCACGGCGTGCCGGAAGGACTGGCCGCGCAGGTGCGTACGGCCGCGCGGCGCTTCTTCGCGCTGCCCGATGCGGTGAAGGAACAGTATGCGGTCACGGTCGGCGGCCGCGGTTGGATCGGGCCTGGCAAGGAGGCCAACGGCTACGCGGAGGGTACCGAGACGCCGCCTGATCTGAAGGAGACGTTCGCCGTCGGCGCGCACACGCCGGTCGGTGATGCGCGGGTCGACGACGTCTGGTTCCTGCCCAATGTGTGGCCCGCGGAAGTGCAGGAGCTGCGCGAGCTGACGACGGCCTACACCGACGCGGTGCGAGTGCTGTCCGATGAATTGCTTGCCCTGTTCGCCGCGGCACTGCAGTTGCCCGCCAACCCTTTTCGCGACCTGGCTGCCCGTCCTACCTGGACATGCAACATCAACCACTACCCGCCGTTGAACGTCGTCGGCGCACCGGAGCCCGGCCAGTTCCGGATCGGCCCGCACACCGACTTCGGCACGGTCACCGTGCTCGATCGGGAGCCGGGTGCGGGCGGGCTGCAGGTGTACACCGAGGAGGGCGGATGGGCCGACGCGCCTTATGATCCCGCCGCGGTGACCGTGAACATCGGTGACCTGCTTGCCTATTGGAGCGGTGAGCGTTGGCCGTCCGGGCGGCATCGGGTGCTGCCACCGCAGGCGGAAGCACCCGAGGAGGATCTGGTTTCGCTGATCTACTTCTACGAACTCGATCACGATGCGGTCGTCACCCCGTTGCCGCCGCCCATCGGCCGAGTGGCAGGCCTGCCGCCGGTGGTGTCCGCCGAGTTCCTGCGAACTCGGCTGGACGCCATCACGATTGGTTGAACCTGCTCAGCCGAAGCGCGGTTCGTCCTGCACCCAGCGGAAGTCGGTGCCGCGCAACGGGAAACTGCGCAGGTCGATCTGCTCCAGCGTCACCGTGACCGGGTGACCGTCGAGTTGACCGTCGAGCCGCAGCCGATCCGGTGCGGGCTGGGTAAAGGTGAACGCGCCGACCGGTTCTGCTGCCTGCGCGACCGCCAACGGATGCGCCGTGTGCTTCGCCTCCGAGAGGGCGAGGGTGCCAGCCGAGGTGTCGACCGTGGCGACCATCGGGACCAACGTGCCGTCCATCTGCTGATACATCGACCCGCTCACATCGAATACCAGGCGCTGCCAACGGTTTTTATCGGTGACCAGCGGCGGCACCGGTTGGCCGTCCCTGGTGAACTCCGACACCGCCCAGATTCCGTACAGCGGCGGCTTCGGAGCGCCGCCGCTCTCTTTCCAGTACTGCCAATCCGCCTGGATCAAGCCGAGGATCACCCAGGGCACGAGCAAGAGCTGGGCGGCGACGGCGATGCGCCGGACGCGGCGGGAACGGAACGGCTCCGGCTGGGTGGCGGGCTCCGACGGGCGTTGCAGCACAAGCATGTTCGCCAGCCGTCCGGCCTGCGGCGCCAGCAATATCAAGCAGATCAGCAGGAGATGTCCTGCCAGGATCTTCACCGGCACATCGAAGGTCATGTTCAACACGAACACCTGCGCCATACTGACCAGGCTCAACATCGCACCCAGGGTCGCGGTCCGCGGCAGCAACAGCAGCGCTCCGGCGAGCACCTCCGCTGAGCCGAGCAGAATCTGGTAGACGGGTGACGAGCCGACCTGCGACCAGAGCACCGCCATCGGGGTGAAGTGACCGTATGGCGTTAGCAGCGCCATCAGTGGGGGCTCCGGCATCTGCGTCGGAATCACCTTGGCCATCCCGTAGAAGAACATCTGCCCGCCGAGGGCCAGCCGCAGGAACAGCAGGAACCAGGCATGCAACCGCTGGTAGCTCGGCCTGCGCCGATCCAGAACCGTCCACACCAGAGTCACGGCCAGGGCGATCACCAACGCACAGAACAAAAATATCCAGATGATCGTCTGGTCGCCGCTGCCGGTTTCCAGATTCAGCGCGGCATCGACACCGAAAACCTGCCGCCCGACCCACGCGAAAACCGGCTCGAGCACTTCGAGCGTCCAGGCGATCGCGTTTTCTGGCAATTTCGAGCCGAGGACCCCGAGGTACACGAAGAGGAACTGCGGGAACACCACACAGAACACGCCGAAATAGACGAAGCAGAAACGGAAAACGATGCGGCTCATCGGATTCCACCGCGCGTTGGCACTGTCGGCGAATTCACCCCGCTCGGCTGCCCTGTCGCGCTGGACCAACTCTGTACTGACGGCGCTCACCACTACCCTCCCGATCCGATTCCTCCGCGTGAGCCGAACGGTATCGGGGATCGCAGTATGTAAGCCTCCAGGAATTCCCCGGTTTTCTCCTCGGCAGAAAGTCGTACGTGCTAACCACACCATCAGGGGTCGCGTAGGGGTTTCGTCCTACGCCGTGCCCGCGCTGTCGACAAGATAGCCGCATGTCAAGGCCCGGTTCCGGACAGTGAGCGCGGTTCGGCGACCTCGCTCGTTTTCCTTTCCCCGACGTACTGAAACGCGTTACTGTCGCGTATCGCGGCGCCCCCGCCGCTGATGCGGGCTGTGCGCACGCGCGCCCGCGCTTCATCGCGTCAGGAGGACAACGATGGCCGACGATCCGGATCCCGCCAAGCGGCAACAGCTGACCGTCAGCGAGCGCGATCTCGACGTGCTCGCCGAGGATCTCGCGCGCTGGCTGGATTCGAAGGTCTCCGCCGATCATCCGCCGAAGGTCTCCGGGCTCTCGCGGCCGCAGTCGGGCGGAATGTCGAGCACGTCCATCCTTTTCGATGCCGAATGGAGCGTCGACGGGCGGCACGAGAGCGGGTCGTTCGTGGCGAGGATGGCACCGGAAGCCGGGTCGTTCCCGGTGTTCGAGACCTACGATCTGGCCACCCAATACCACGTGATGTCCGGGGTCGCCGAGCACACCGACGTGCCGGTGCCCGGCCTGTGCTGGCTCGAAGAAGACGAGAAGGCGCTCGGCGCACCATTTTTCGTGATGCGGCGGGTCGACGGGCGGGTGCCGACGGACAATCCGCCCTATGTGTTCATCGGCTGGCTGTTCGACGCGACCGCCGAGGAACGCGCGCTGCTCACCGCCAACACGGTCGAGGTGATCGCGAAGATCCACGAAATCCCGGATCCGGACCAGCGATTCCCCGCCCTGCGCGGCACCGGGCAGTCACTGCGGCGGCACTTCGCCGCCCAGAAGGCGTGGTACCGCTGGGCCCTTGCCGACGACGGCGTCGAGATCCCGCTGCTGGAACGGACTTTCACCTGGCTGGAGGCGCACTGGCCCGCCGACCCAGGGCCCGATGTGCTCAGCTGGGGCGACGCGCGGCCAGGCAACGTCATCTACACCGACTTCCAACCCGCCGCGGTGCTGGACTGGGAGATGGCCGCGCTCGGCCCGCGCGAACTGGATGTCGCGTGGGTGATCTTCATCCACCGGTTCTTCCAGGACATCGCGACCCGCTTCGACCAGCCAGGCCTGCCGGACTTCCTGCGCCGATCCGACGTGGTCGCGAAATACGAAGAGCTGACCGGACATACGGTCAGCAACCTGGACTGGCACATCGTCTACGCCGCGCTGCGGCACGGCATCGTGATGGCCAGGGTGAAGCGCAGGATGATCCACTTCGGCGAGGACACCGACACCCCCGATCGGGACGACTACGTCATGCACCGAACCAGCCTCGAACGGCTGCTCGACGGAACCTACGAATGGGATTGAGGACAGTCATGCCAGTTCCCTTGGACGAATACCCGATTCACCAGACCTCGCTGTCGCTGGCCAGGGTGGCGAGCACCGACCGGAACTTCTACGACCGCAGCTACTTCAACGGTCACAACCGGGACGGCGGCACCTTCTTCATCACCGGATTCGGGGTGTACCCGAACCTCGGCGTCACCGATGGCTACCTTGCCGTCCGCAGGGGGGACGTGCAGCGCAGCGTTCGGTTCTCCGACGCGCTCGGCGAGCGCAGCCTGGAGCAGCGGGTCGGCGGCTACCGCATCGAGGTGCTCGAACCGTTGCAGCGGATCCGGGTGATCTGCGACCACAGCGAACTGGCCTGCGACCTCACCTGGGAGGGCGCCTTCCCCACGGTGCAGGAGCAGCCGCACCTGATCCTGGCCGGCAATCGGCCGATCATTCAGGCGACCCGGTTCGCCCAGCTCGGCTCCTGGTCGGGGACGCTGCAGGTCGACGGGGAAGACATCGCCGTCGACCCCGCGGTGTGGACCGGCACCAGGGATCGCTCCTGGGGCATCCGGCCGGTCGGCGAGAACGAGCCGCCCGGCCGGGTGGCCAGCGAGCCCGCGGGCGGATTCTGGTGGGTGTACGCGCCGCTGCGGTTCGACGATTTCGCGGTGGTGATCATCCTGCAGGAGGAACCGGACGGGATGCGCACCCTCAACGACGCGGTGCGCGTGTGGCCGGATGGGCGCGTCGAACAGCTCGGCTGGCCCCGCATCTCGATCGACTACCGTTCCGGCACAAGGATTCCCGTCGGTGCGCGGTTCGAGATGACCGCGCAGGACGGCAAGCCGCTGGAGATCGAGGTGACCACCGGAACCAACGTGCCGCTGCACGTGGGGTGTGGCTACGGCGGCGATCCCGACTGGGGACACGGCCAGTGGAAGGGCCGCGACTGGTCGCTGGCCAGCCGCTACGACCTCACCGCCCCGGACATCGTGGCGCGCACACCGTTCGGCGTGATCGACCATGTGGCGCGGGCTCGGTGCGGTGACGCCGAGGGCTGGGGGCTGTTCGAGCACGCCAGCATCGGCAGGCACGACCCGACGGGTTTCGCCGACTACAGCTCTGTCGCTCCGTAATTCAGCGACGGAAGCTCAGTACCCGGGGCGGGCCAACTCGGGGCGCTTGAGATAGTCGGTCAGCCCGATCACGTTGCCCCACGGGTCGGCCACCTCCACGCTCCAGCCGGTGGCGACTTCGAAGGGCGCGGTGAGCATTTCGACACCGCGCCCTTCGAGCTCCGCCGCAGCGGCCTTGGCGTCGGGCACCTCCAGCCACACGCGCATCGCTGGTGGTGCCCCCTGGCCTGCCGCCGGATCAACCATCGCCATGATCCCCGGTGTCTCCGCAGCCACCCCGAACAACGCGATTCCGCGCTCCGGCACCGTGAACCGCACCGACAGCCCGAGACGGTCCGCATAGAACTCCACCGCCGTGGTCAGCTCGCCCACGGGAACCAGCACATTATCGATGCCTCGGATATCCACCACGCCATGAAACCACGCGTCGCCGGTCCGCTCACAGCGTTCAGAACAGTCGTCCTGCTTGATATTTCGTGACACCGAAGCGCGACGGGCGAAGCCGGGCAATCAGGCCGAGTGGCGTTGCGCGACGGCGATGACGATGCCGTCGATGGAGCGTTTGGCGATGATCAAGGCGCCACCGCCGGACGCCAGGATGGCCGCGGCCTCGGCGACGCTCGCAGTGCCTACTGCTTCCATGGTCCGCGCCGCCGGGTTCGGCACCGGAACCTCGGCCAGCTCGGCGGCCGAATAGGTCAGGACAGCCACGCCCAGCGTGCGTGCGGCGTGTTGCAGACCGGGGTCGGCAACGCGGCGATCGATCGTTGCCAGGCACCCGATCGGCTGATCGCCCAGCACTTCTCGCACTGCCCCGACGATTCGATACCCCGCCATTGCAGGTCGAAGCCCCAAGCCGATCACAAAATCCACCTCAGGTGGACGCACGGGTGCTCCCGTAGTCGACTGCCGCCCCGACGATTCGATCCGCGGCCACCGCCGGCCGGAGTCCTGGGCCCGCCATCAAATCCACCTCAGTTGAACGCACGGGTGCTCACAGAGTCGGCTGCCAACGCGACGATTCGATCCACGGCCACCGCAAGGCGGATTCCGAGGCCGACCACCGGGTCGCCTCCCGACGTCTCCAGATCAGCCGATCGCACGGGCACTCGCATAGTCGGCGGCCGCTGCGACGAAACGACCAGTGGCCTCAGGGTTTCCGGCTGGATGAGTGTGCAGGTACGACGCATGCACGCGATGCACGAGCGCACCTTCCTTCGTTCGCGCACCGTCACTCCCATGCCAACCCCACGCCGGCGCATCCGCCGACGCCGACACCAACCGAGTCCGATGGAACTCGTGCCCCCGCACCCGTTCCCCCGCCCGCCACAACGCGGAATCCGCCAGCGCCACCGCATCCCGATACCCGAGGGTCAGCCGCGGCCCGAACTCCGCGTCGGCATCGACCACCCCCGCCATCGGATGCCCATCGAGCGACCGCGTCAAATACAGCAGCCCCGCACACTCCGCATGCACCGGCAACCCCCGCCGCGCCTGCTCCGACACCGCCTGCAACAGCCCGACATTCGCCGCCAGCTCCGCAGCATGCTCCTCCGGAAACCCACCAGGCAGCACCAACCCCGCCACCCCGCTTGGCAATTCGTCCCGCAGCGGATCGAACACCACCACCCGAGCCCCCGCCGCCACCAACAACTCCCGATGCTCGGCATATCCGAACGTGAACGCGGCCCCACCGGCCATCGCAATCACCGGCCCCGCGTCCCACTTCTGAGACATCCGCCCAGCACCTGCGCCACCCTCGTCATATCCCAGCGAATTCCGCCCTGGCACAGCGGCACCCGCCGTGCCCATGGCAACAGTCCGCTCGGGCACACCAGCACCTACCGCGTCCGTCGCAGTGTCCCGCTCGGGTACAACAGCACCCGCCCCGCCTATCTCATTCGTCCGCTCGGGTACAACAGCACCCGTCGCGCCCACAGCAGCAGCCCGCGCCCCCAGCACCTCCGCCGCGCGCACCTCGGTGGCGGGATCCCAGGCCGGGCCGGTGGCCGTCGAGCGAGCCAGGGCGGCGATGGCGGGTAGGTCTACGTGTGCGGCAACGAGATCCGTCATCGCCGCGACGGCGGCGGTGGCAGCGGCACCGTGTTCCACGGCCGGGATGAGGCCGAGGTGGCGGGAGGGCACTTCGAGTTCGGCCATGCGTGGGAGGGAGCCGAGGACCGGGAGCCCGACCCGGTCGCAGGCGGCGCGCAGCACCTGGTCGTGGCGTTCACTGCCGACGCGGTTGAGAATCACGCCGCCGAGGCGGATTCCGCTGTCGAACGTGGCGAATCCGTGCAGCAGTGCGGCCAGGCTCTGGCTGTGTCCGCGAGCGTCGACCACGAGCACCACGGGCGCACCGAGCAGACTAGCCACTTGCGCGGTCGATCCTTCGGCTACCGGCCCGGCATGGTTCTCGTCGATGCGGCCGTCGAACAACCCCATCACACCCTCGACCACCGCCAGGTCACACCCGCGCGCACCGTGCTGGTACAGCGGCACAACACGTTCCGCCCCGACGAGCACCGGATCGAGATTGCGCCCCGGCCGCCCCGCCGCCAGCCCGTGGTACCCGGGATCGATGTAATCCGGCCCCACCTTGAACGGCGCGACCCGATGCCCCACCCGCCGCAACGCCCCGATCAACCCCGTTGCCACCGTGGTCTTCCCACTCCCCGACGCAGGCGCCGCAATCACCACCGCAGGCACGCCGACCATCAGCGCAACCCCCGAATGCCAGCACTCCGCCGCACCGCACCACGAGCCCGCCGTCCCCCTGCCACAACGGCACACACGTCGACCCCAACCTTCAGCCCGCCACGCGCAACCGCCCCCACATCGCACACCTCTTGCGCAACGAGTGGCACATGGTGGAGAACTCCACCCGCGCTTTGCCGCAGCCATGTGCCACTCGTGCCAGACAGCGCGGAGGGACGGGGCGGGGCGACGGATCCGCACCTGTTCTGTGCGTCCGCACCCGTTCTGGGCTGCCTGAAGGGGTGCGGATGCGGAGAAAGGGTGCGGGGGTTCACCATTCGATGCCGCGCTGGCCTTTGCGGCCCGCGTCCATCGGGTGCTTGAGCTTGGTCATCTCGGTGACGAGGTCGGCTTCGTCCATCAGGGCTTGTGGCGCGTCGCGGCCGGTGACGACGACGTGCTGGTTTCCTGGGCGGCCGCGCAGGGTCTCGACCACCTCGTCGACGTCGACCCAGCCCCACTTGAGCGGGTAGGTGAACTCGTCGAGGACGTAGAACCGGTGCTGTTCGGCCTGCAGCCTGCGGGCGATCTCCTGCCATCCGGCGAGCGCGGCGGCCGCGTGGTCTTCGTCGGTGCCCTGCTTGCGGGTCCAGGACCACCCTTCGCCCATCTTGTGCCACTCGACCGCGCCGCCGACCCCGGTCTCGTCGTGCAGCGTGCCGAGGGTGCGAAAGGCCGCCTCCTCCCCCACCTTCCACTTGGCGCTCTTCACGAACTGGAACACCGCGACATCGAACCCTTGATTCCAGGCCCGCAGCGCCATCCCGAACGCCGCCGTCGACTTCCCCTTGCCCGGCCCGGTATGCACCGCGAGCACCGGCTGATTGCGCCGCTGCCGTGTCGTCAGCCCGTCGTCGGGCACGGTCTCCGGAACACCCTTAGGCATCGAATCTCCTTGTCAGTCCTCGACTCATCGGCGAGCCGACCGCATCATGCCGCAGCACCACCTCATCTGCCGTGCGCCAACCGGATACAGGCACCGATGCAAGCTCGTCGATTGCCCTCGCGCAGTATGCAACACCGCCACCGCTGTTGACGGTGACGCCCGCACGCGCGGACCTGCCGCGCACCGAGGTCGTGTCCGGCCGCGGCCCGACCGCGAACTGAACACGCGTGCCCCACGGCACTCGAGTCGCCGCGGAGACGGGGCGGGTCAAGCGGCGCGCACCGCTGGCGGGCCGCCGAGGCGCCCGGATCCGGCGCGCACCACGTCGGCGACCGAATCTCCGGTCAGCTCAGCCAATTTCAGGTAGCCGCCGCGCAGTTCGCGGGCGAGTTCGGCGGCGAGCCCGAGTCGGATCATGCCGCGTTCGCAGTCGACGACGATCGAGGTGACCGCATCGTTGGCGAGCAGCGCGGCCGCGGCGCGAGCCCGCGGCAGCGGATCGATACCGCCGGTGGCGCGACCGTCGGTGAGCAGCACCAGCATCGGCCGCCGCCGCGGATCGCGAACACGCTCGCGCAGGACGATTTCGCGGGCTTTCAACAGGCCCGCGGCCAGCGGCGTCTTGCCACCGGTGCGCATGCCGGAGAGGCGGCGCACCGCGATATCGACCGAAGAGGTCGGCGGCAGCACCAGTTCGGCGTCCTGCCCGCGCACCGTGATCACGGCGACCTTGTCGCGGCGCTGGTAGGCGTCGCGCAGCAAAGTGACGACGGCGCCGGTGACAGCGGAGAGCCGGTCCCGCGCCGCCATCGAGCCGGAGGCGTCGACCACGAAGACGACCAGATTCCCTTCGCGCCCTTCGCGATACGCACCGCGCAGGTCGCCGGAGACCAGCTTCAGTGGTCCATCGCCACGGCCGCGCGCACGCTGATGCGGCGCGGCCGCGAAGATGGTGCCGAGCAGGTGCAGGCCGGTGGTGGTGTCGGTGCTCGACCGAACCACCCGACCGTGCCGGGACTCCGCGCGAGAGCGGCGACCGGGCGCGCCTTCGCCGACGCCGGGCACTTCCCAGCGCGGCGGCGGCGCGGCGGCGGAAACCGGTGCGCCAGTGCGTCCTTCACGCCCGCTCGGCCGCTGGCCGCCACCCGGTCCGTCGGGCGGCGAGTCGGGGTCGTCGTCGGGCCGGTCAGCACCAGAGTTCGAGGCGGCGTCGGGCGAACCGACCTCGGACGGCGTCTGATCGAATTCTTCGGTACCCGTTGCCGATTCGCCCGCCCCCGTTGCCGACTCGTCAGTACCCGTTGCTGACTGGTTTGCGCCCGCCGAATCGTCTAGCCCCGCCTCGTCGGTACCCGCCGGGCCTTGCTCCTCCTCGGGCTCCCCTGCGCCCGAATCGGATTCGCGCGCCACCTCGTCGGCGGCATCCCGCATCGCGTCGTCGAGCTGCTCCTCGCTGATCCCCGGCTCGTCGAACGGATCACGCCGACGCCGGTGCGGCAGCGCGAGTTCCGCAGCGACCCGCACGTCCTCCTCGGTGACCGCGTCCGCACCACGCCAGGCGGCATGCGCCGTCGCGGTCCGCGCCACCACCAGATCGGCACGCATGCCATCCACGTCGAATGCGGCGCACAGCGCGGCAATTCGGCGCAGCTCCGCGTCATCGAGCAGCACCTGCGCCACCCGGTCGCGGGCACCGAGAATGCGGTCGGCCACCTGACGATCGGCGGGCGCATAACTCGCCGCGAATCCGGCCGGATCGGCTTCGTAGTCGAGCCGACGCCGCACCACCGCCATCCGCACGTCCACATTCCGCGAGGCCGCGACATCGACGGTGAGCCCGAACCGGTCGAGCAGCTGCGGCCGCAGCTCGCCCTCCTCCGGATTCATCGTGCCGACGAGCACGAATCGCGCCGGATGCGAATGCGAAACACCGTCCCGCTCGATATGCACGCGCCCCATGGCCGCGGCGTCGAGCAGCACATCGACCAGATGGTCGTGCAGCAGGTTGACCTCGTCCACGTACAGCACACCGTGATGCGCCGCCGCCAGCAGACCGGGCCGGAACGCCTGCTCGCCGTCGCGCAGCACCCGCTCCAGGTCCAGCGAGCCGACCACCCGGTCCTCGGTCGCGCCGACCGGCAGCTCGACCAGCCGGGCGGGCCTGGCGCCGGTCTCGTCGACGACAGGCGGCAGCAGCTGTGCGAGCGCCCGCACCACGGTCGATTTCGCGGTGCCCTTCTCGCCGCGCACCAGCACACCGCCGATGCCGGGATGCACCGCGCACAGGATCAGCGCGAGCTGCAATCGCTCCTGGCCGACGACAGCGGAGAACGGAAAACCGGCCTCGGCGTCGGCACGGGCACGCCCGCCGGTCAGCGACTCGGTCGACGACAGTGTTTCGGCATGGGACAACGACACGCCCCAACTCTATGCGTCACCACTCCAGCTCCCCGACGCCGCCACCCCGAACACGACACCGCCCCCGTCACGACGTCGCGACGGGGGCGGCAAGCCGATCAACGGCGCGATCAGCCCTTGCGCATCGGGGTGTGCAGAATCCCGTCGTCCTCGAATTCCGCACCGTCGGGCTGGAATCCGTGCTTGGCGTACAGGTCGACGAGGTAGCTCTGCGCGTTCAACCGCACCGTCGCCTCGCCCGCCTCCGCCAGCGCGGCCTGCAGCAGCCGCGTGGTGTACCCGTGCCCGCGCGCCGGAACAGCGGTGCACAGTCGGCCGATGCGGAAGGTCTTCACACCGTCTTCGTGCTCCTCGAGCAGCCGCAGGGTCGCAATGACCTCACCCTCGTCGTCGAGCCAGAAGTGCCGGGTCTCCGGAAGCAGGTCCAGCCCGTCGAGTTCCGGGTACGCGCATTTCTGCTCGACCACAAAGACTTCGACGCGAAGTTTCAACAGCTGATAGAGAGTGGCGGTGTCGAGATCCAACGCCCATGACCGTTTGAGAACAACCGTTGACATCATCGCGTCTTGCTATCACAACTAGCCGTCAACCGCGACTCCGGCATGCTTCGGCGTGTTATCCGTACCCGCAACCAGGCCCAGCGTTTTGGAGGTCCAATCCCACACTTCGTGGAACAACGCCGGGTTGTCCGAGAGCTTCACGCCGAGCGACGGAATCATTTCCTTCAGCTTCGGCGTCCACTCGACGTATTCGTGCGGGAAGCAGCGCTGCATGACGTCCAGCATCGCGGTGACGCCGGTCGACGCGCCGGGCGAGGCGCCGAGCAGACCCGCGATGGTGCCGTCCTCGGCGGCCACGACGGCGGTGCCGAACTCCAGCACGCCGCCCACACCCTTGCGCCGGATCACCTGGACGCGCTGGCCTGCGGTGATCAGCTCCCAGTCGCGGCCGTCGGCACGCGGGATGAACTCGGACAGCGTGTCGACCTTGCCTGCCTCCGACTTCAGCAGCTCGCTCACCAGGTACTTCGTCAGGCCGAGCTCGGTGACGCCGACGCCGAGCAGGGAGAAGATGTTGTTCGGCTTCACCGACTTGAACAGGTCGGTGAGCTTGCCGTCCTTGAGGAACTTCGGCGTCCAGCCCGCGTACGGGCCGAACAGCAGGCCGGGCTGACCCTTGATCACGCGAGTGTCCAAGTGCGGCACCGACATCGGCGGCGCGCCGACGGCGGCCTTGCCGTACACCTTGGCCTCGTGCTGCTGGATCAGCGCCGGGTTGGTGCAGCGGAAGAACTGGCCGCTCACCGGGAATCCGCCGAAGCCGTCGATCTCCTTGATGCCGGACTTCTGCAGCAGCGGCAGCGCGCCACCGCCCGCGCCGACGAACACGAATTTGCTGTTGACTGTGCGGGTTTCGCGGGTGCGCAGGTTGCGCACCTTCACCAGCCACGACCCGTCGGACTGCTTGCGCAGGTCGAGCACCTCGTGCCCGAACGCCAAGTCGCCGCCCGATCGACCGAGGTAGGCGAGCAGTTCCTGGGTGAGCGCGCCGAAGTCGATGTCGGTGCCGCCGTCGGTCCAGTTCAGCGCGATCGGCTCGGAGAAGTCGCGCCCGCGCGACATCAGCGGCAGCCGCCTGCTGAACTCGTCGGGGCTGTCGATGAACTCCATGCCCTCGAACAGCGGCTGCGGCGCCAGCGCCTCGTACCGCTTGCGCAGGTAGTCCGCGTTGTCCGCGCCGTGCACGAAGCTCACGTGCGGGATCGGGTTGATGAAGGTCGACGGCTCGGCGAGGATGCCGCTCTCCACCGCGTACGACCAGAACTGGCGCGACACCTGGAAGCGCTCGTTGATGTCGATCGCCTTGATGATGTCCACCGAGCCGTCGGCGTTCTGCGGGCTGTAGTTCAGCTCGCACAGCGCCGAGTGTCCGGTGCCCGCGTTGTTCCACGGGTCGCTGCTCTCCGCCGCGGCGGCGTCGAGTCGCTCGAACAGGGAGATCGACCAGTCGGGCTGCAGCTGCCGCAGCAGCGCGCCGAGGGTGGCACTCATGATGCCTGCACCGATGAGTACTACATCCGTCTTTTCAGTCATGGCAGCGTTCGGCACGGGTAGATCGACTTCCTTGTCCTTCTGGGCTGGTCCACCGGGCGGATGAACCGGCCTGGGCACGATGCTTGCGTGTGTTGCCCCAGTCCTCTGCAACCACGGCGGGCCTTAGGTTACCCGCCGTTCACCTAGCCCCAATTGTGCACCTCACCACGCCGATACCCCGCGCCGAACCCGCCGAATGTGACCTAGATTAGTGGTGTGACAAAGGAAACTCCGCTTGCCGCTCCGCACACCAAGCCACAGGACGGCGGGCCGTGGAAAGCCGATGTCCTTGGCGAGAACTACCAGCAGCGCACGCTGTCGTTCGGGCCAGATCCGGATGGAGAAGGCGAGGCCGTAGCCACTTTGGTGCGGTACCGCCCGGATGACACCGAGGCCACTGCGGGTGCCGTGCTGTACGTGCACGGGTTCACCGACTACTTCTTTCAGGAGCATCTCGCCGAGCATTTCGCGACGCGCGGGTATCACTTCTATGCGCTCGATCTGCGTAAGTGCGGGCGGTCGTTGCGAGACGGGCAGACACCGCACTATGTGACCGATCTCGCACTGTATGACGACGAGCTGAACGAGGCGTTGCGGATTGTGCGGGAGGAGACCGGTGCGCCCGTGGTCTTGAACGCGCACTCGACCGGTGGATTGATCTTGCCGTTGTGGCTGGATCGGCTCAATCGAGCACGAGGCACCGCGGCCGCCGGCGTGGCGGGCGTCGTGCTCAACAGCCCATGGTTCGACCTGCACGGCCCGGCGTACTACCGGACGGTCGGCACGCCGATCATCAAGGCGCTCGGCCGGTTCCGGAAGATGATCGAGATCCCGCTCGGCAAGGCCACCACGTACGGCGACAGCCTGCACCACACGGTGGCAGGCGAATGGGACTACAACCTGGACTGGAAGCCGTTGCACGGCTTCCCGGTTCGGTTCGGCTGGCTGCGGGCCATCCGCAACGGGCACGCCCAGCTGCACGCCGGTCTCGATATCGGCGTGCCGTCGCTGATCCTGCGGTCCCGGATGACGAAGTTCGCCCGCGAGTACGGCCCCGCCGTGGACGTGGCCGATGCGGTGTTGGACGTCAAGCAGATCCAGCGCTGGTCGGGCTGCCTCGGCGACCGGACCAACATCGTGCCGATCGACGGCGCGAAGCACGATGTGTTCCTGTCCTCGGCCGAGCCGCTGGCCCACGCGTTCGCCGAGCTCGACAACTGGCTGGACTGGCTGGCGGTCTACCGAGCCAAGTCCGGCAACGGCTCACCAGAGGCTGGTGCGTAGCACGATCTCGGTGACCAGCTCGTGGTCGGCTTCGGTCGCCACGTTGTCCACGTCGATCTCGACCACCCGGAACTCGCCGTAGACGAATCGCCCCGACGCGTCGGCGACGGCGCGCGGCAGATTCTTGGTCACCAGGACGGTGGTCGGCAACTCGACCGGAGGGACCGTGGCGTCGGCGATGGTCCCGTCCGGGCCAACGGCCGCCGGATGCCCGCGATCGGCCACCACGAGGCTGATGAACCGCCCGAAACCGGTCGCGCACGCGCGCCACGCCAGTTCGGCGCCGGTGCCGCGCGCGGCCACGTTCGCCCACGGCACCCCGATCTCGTCCAGGATCGCCGTGACACCCGCCGGGTCGAGCCCCTCGATCGACTCCACCGCGATCGTGCGCAGATCCGAGTTGTGCAATCGAGCACACACCTGGTCGTAGACGTCCACCGGATCGCTCGCGTCGGGCAACAGCAGCACGCTGTGCCGGGATTGGGGCCCGTCCACCCGCACGGTCCATGCCCGGTCACCGACCGTGATCTGCCGAGATTTCATGCCGAATCACGCTACACGGGTCACCTGAACAGAGCCCATTTTTCGTCAGGCCAGTAGCCGCATCCCGGCGCGTTCGCCCGCGTTGTGGTCGAAGGTGACGGTCAGGTCGCACCCGGCCTCGGCGCTGAGCTGCTGGACGAGCGCGTCGGCGAAGTCCGCGCCCTCGGCCGCCTGGCGCAGCGCCTGGCGGACGGTGTCGGCACGTTCGACCACGATCTCGGTCGAGTCGAGCAGGCCGAGCAGCACGTCGGTGACTGCTTCGGGGTCCTGCTGGTAGCCGCGGCGCAGCACCCAGTGGATCTCGGCGAGCACGATCATCGTGACGTAGCCGGGCTTGCTTTCGGTGAGCCCCTCGATCACCTGGTTCGCCCTTGCGGACTGTTCGGGGTCGTCCTGGGTGAGGTAGCGGATGAGCACATTGGCGTCCAGACCGATCATTTCTGCTTGCCTTCCACGACGTTGCCCGCGATGGCGTCGTTCATCTGCGCGAGGCTGATCGGCGCGCCGGACCAGCCGACGATGCCCTTGAGTGACTTGATGGTTCGGGTTTCGGGCACCAGTTCGTAGGTGCCTTCGGCGGTGGGCACGAACGCGACCCTGACCCCGGCGCGCAGGCCCATGGCGACCCGGACGTCGATCGGGATGGTGATCTGCCCTTTGCTCGTCACGGTCGCGGACACCACGTTTCCCGCTCTGGTGGGTCTTTTGTCTGCTGCCATTTCGCTCACCGACCACGTTCTTCCGCGTTATCGGCCCGCGCCTTACCCGGAGCCGAATTCCTTACTGCAAGGTAAGGGGCGGTGTACGCCACGTCAACAGTTCAGGCCTGCGAGGCGGCGATCGGCTGGGTGTGCAGGGTCGGCAGGCCCGCGGGCGCGCCCTCGGTGAGCAGCCGTTCGATCAGGGTGGTGTCGAGGTGGTGCTCGATCAGATCGGCGAGCAGGTCGAGCTGGGCCGAGCGCACCTCGGCGACGGAAACGTCCTCGGCGACAACGAAACCCGTGCGACCCGCGGCAACGGCCACCGAACGCAGCCAGGCCCGGCGGAACTCGTCCGATTCCAGCAGCCCGTGCAGGTGGGTACCCCAGATCGCCGCGCGGACACTGCCTTCCGGTGCGCCGTCGATCGCCAACCACGCCGGATCGCCGGTGTGGACGACGCGCCCGTGGTGGATCTCGTAGCCCGCCACCGGCATTCCCGCGTCGGCGTGACCGCTGCTGCGGCGCAACACTTTAGGGTCGGCGAATTCGATGTCCAGCTCGAGCAGGCCGAGCCCGTCGACCGACCCGGCACCGGATTCCACCTGATCGACGATCCGCCTGCCCAGCATCTGATAGCCGCCGCAGATGCCGAGGATCGGCCCGCCCGCCCGGGCCCGCGCGTGCATGGCGTCGGCGATACCGCTGCGCCGCAACCACTCCAGGTCCGACACAGTCGCCTTGCTGCCGGGCAGCACCACGAGATCGGCGTCGGCCAGCCGGGACGGCTCGCTCACCCAGCGCACCGAAACCCCTGGCTCGCAGGCCAATGCCTCGACATCGGTCGAGTTGGAGATGCGGGGCAGCCGGACGGCGGCGACAGTCAACCATTCGGTGCCCACCGGCGGCCGCGGCCTGCCGACCGGCGCGTCCGAGACGGTGCCGAGGGAATCCTCGGCGTCGATCCAGAGGTCGTCGGTGTACGGGATCACGCCGAGGGTGGGGCGGCCGGTCAGCTCGGTGAGCCGGTCGAGGCCGGGCCGAAGCAGTTCGACGTCGCCGCGGAACTTGTTGATGACGAACCCGGAAATCAGTTGCTGATCCTCGGGTTCCAGGATGGCGACGGTCCCGAACAGGTGCGCGAGCACGCCGCCGCGGTCGATGTCGCCGACGAGAAGCACCGGAAGCTCCGCCTCCTGGGCCAGCCCCATATTCGCCAGATCCGTTGCCCGCAGATTGATTTCGGCGGGCGATCCGGCGCCCTCACAGATCACCACATCGAATTCGGCACGCAGCGAGGCGAGTTCGGCCGCCACCACCGCACGCAGCTCCTGCCGATGCTGAAAATAGTCCCGCGCGCCGACTGAGCCGACCGCTTTACCCCGCACCACCAACTGCGAACGCCGATCACTCCCCGGCTTCAGCAGCACCGGGTTGAATCGCACGCCCGGCTCGAGCCCACAGGCCTGCGCCTGCAGCGCCTGCGCACGCCCGATCTCCCCGCCCTCAGGCGTGACCACCGAGTTGTTGGACATGTTCTGCGCCTTGAACGGCGCCACCCGCACCCCGCGCCGCGCCAGCATCCGGCACAGCCCGGCCACCACCACGCTCTTACCCGCGTCCGAGGTGGTCCCGGCGACCAGCAGCGCGCCCTTCACGCCGCTGCCCGCACCGCGACGTCCCGTGCATCCTTGCCTGGCACAGCCGAATCCGCGCGCACGGCAGGGTCGAGAATTCCGCACTCGTCTCCGTGACAACCCAACGGTGCGCGCCTCGAACCGCGCGGCCCCGCACTCACGGGAGGGTCAGGATTTCCGCGCCCGTCTCGGTGACCACGAGCGTGTGCTCGAACTGCGCGGTCCACTTGCGATCCTTGGTGACCACGGTCCAGCCGTCGTTCCAGATCTCGTAGTCGATGCCGCCGAGGTTGATCATCGGCTCGATGGTGAAGGTCATGCCCGGCTCGATGATCGACTCGATCGCGGGCTGGTCGTAGTGCAGGATCACCAGCCCGCTGTGGAACGTCGGACCGACACCGTGCCCGGTGAAGTCGCGCACCACGCCGTAGCCGAATCGGTTGGCGTAGGACTCGATCACGCGCCCGATGACGTTCAGCGCCCGGCCGGGCCGGACTGCCTTGATCGCGCGCAGGGTGGCTTCTTCGGTCCGTTCGACGAGCAGCCGGACCTCCTCGTCCACGTCACCGGCCAGGTAGGTGCGGTTGGTGTCGCCGTGCACGCCGTGGATGTAGGCGGTGACGTCGATGTTGACGATGTCGCCGTCCTCGATCACGGTCGAGTCCGGAATCCCGTGGCAGATCACCTCGTTCAGCGAGGTGCAGCAGGACTTCGGAAAACCCTTGTAGCCCAACGTCGACGGGTAGGCGCCGTGGTCGCACATGTACTCGTGCGCGATCCGGTCCAGTTCGTCGGTGGTGACGCCGGGCGCGACCGCCTTGCCCGCCTCCGCAAGCGCCTGCGCCGCGATCTTGCTCGCGATCCGCATCTTGTCGATCGTCTCCGCGGTCTGCACCCAGGGCTCGCTGCCCTCGTTGACGGTCTTCTTCCACGCGTATTCCGGACGCTCGATGGTGCGCGGGACCTCGCGGGTGGGTGAGAGAGTGCCGGGGGTCAGCGGCTTGCGCGTGCGGACAGACATGCGAACAGGGTAATCGGATGTCGCCGAAGGCGTCGTCATCGGACACCGAAGTCGCACCCCGGGGCCAGGCGGAATACTCGTGGACCACGGTCCGTTTACGCTATTGGTTGACATCGACACTACTGGAGAGAAAGAGGCTTGACCGTGGAACTGGGACTCACGACGTTCGCCGAGCTGTACCCGGTCGGCGACCGGCCCGCACCGAGCGCGGGTGAGCGGCTACGGCAGGTAGTCGAGGAGGCCGTCGCCACCGAGCAGGCCGGACTCGACGTCTACGGCGTCGGCGAACATCACCGCAAGGACTTCGCCGCTTCGGCGCCCGCGATGGTCTTGGCCGCCATCGCCGCGCGCACCGAGCGGATTCAACTGACCAGCGCGGTCACCGTGCTGAGCTCCGACGATCCGGTACGGGTGTACCAAGATTTCGCCACGCTGGACGGACTGTCCAACGGACGCGCCGAGCTCATGGCCGGGCGTGGCAGCTTCACGGAGAGCTTCCCGCTGTTCGGGTACGACCTTTCCGACTACGACGAGCTCTTCGAGGAGAAGTTGGCGCTGCTGCTGCACGTCCGCGAGGACAAGCCGGTCACGTGGGACGGTAAGTTCCGTGCGCCGCTGCGTGACGCGATCATCTACCCGCGCACCGAGAACCGGCCGCTGCCGGTGTGGATCGCGGTGGGCGGCAGCCCCGAATCGGTGGTCCGTGCCGGACTGCTCGGCCTGCCCCTGGCCATCGCGATCATCGGCGGCCAGCCTGCCCGCTTCAAGCCGCTGGTCGATCTGTACCATCGCGCGCTCGCCGAAGGCGGCCACGAGAAGCAGCCGGTCGCGGTGCACGCGCACGGCTACATCGCCGACACGGACGAGCAGGCCGTCGCCGACTTCTACGAGCCCTACGCACTGGCCATGAGCACCATCGGCCGCGAACGCGGCTGGGGCCCGATGACCCGCGCCCAGTTCGAGGGCCTGCGCTCGAAGGAGGGCTCACTGTTCGTCGGCACCCCGGACTACGTCGCCGAAAAGGTCGCCGACATCCGCGACACCCTCGGACTCGACCGGTTCATGCTGCACACCAGCGTCGGCACGCTGCCGCACGAAAAGGTGCTGCACAACATCGAACTGCTCGGCGAGAAGGTAGCGCCGCAGGTCCGCTGAGTACCAACCGATCACCGAGCCCGAGCTGAGGGCTCGGTGAAAGCCGTCCCCGCGCAAAGAAAGTCGAGGGCGCATTCAGAAGCTCGTTGGCCTCCTTCAGATCGGACTTCGTGTTATCAATAATCAAACCACTCGGTTCGATCTAATGCCGCGTACGCGGACGCTAGACAGGGACAGTTCATCGGGGTGCAGTAGGCATGCCTGGGGTGCGTAGCGACGTCCTCCGCGGTGAACGGCGACTCGGGGGCACTGTGCCAATCAGGACGATGCGGATCAGCACCGCGCGGCGAACGCGATGCGATCGAGAACGTCACGTCGCGCGTGGCAGAACCGCACCGGCTGCCACCTCCGGTGGCGATTCACCGGGGATCCGGAGTGTCGGGAAGCACTGCCGGATCTGGCGGCAGCGCGGCGACGGTCTCTTGCTCGTCACCAGCGGCGGGTACGACTTCCACAATCCGGGCGCCTGCCTTGCTCAGGACATCGTCCAGTTCGTTGTCCAGCTCGGTGACCAACCGATCGCATTCGCCAAATTCTTTCGCGAGCTCGAAGAACTTCGGTTCTCGCAGGGCCTTGTCGGCCCGTTCGCGCACCCGCGGACCAGTGCGATCGGCGTCAGCATCGCCGACGTGGAAAACGAGCGGATCGAGGTTCTTCGCGATCACCCGACGGACCAGTACCTCCTCAGCCTCCGCCAGCCGACCCTCCAGCGTTGGCGTCACAGACCGACCCGACCTCGCAATGCCGATCAGGTCGAGGAGATCGCGAATGTAGGTGGCTTCATTGCGCGCCGGATTGGGGACCTGCTCCAGGGTCGACACCACCTGAACACGCAGCTGGTCGTACGGTGTCGATCGGAACCCGAGGAGCCGACCAGGATCGAGACCCTCCTCGTCTATCCACCGAAGCGCATCGTCGAATAGGTCATTCAGCGCCGCGAGTGGAGATTCGACCGCACGGACAGTTGCGATCAGGCCCACCAACGTGTGCACCAGCTCAGCCTGATCGCGCAGCTCATCATCGGTGAACGTGGGATCGGCCAATACTTCTTCGGCTAGTTCGTCAGGGGTTTCCCGGAACCAGGCACCGAACCGATCCGGATCGATGTCCCAATCCGCAAACCGGGTGCGGATCTTCTCCCGCTGGGTCATGGCCGCGCCCCATCTTCGGGCGAGGTCGTCCAACTCTTCCGCCCACACACGTAGTTCACTCGATGTCGATTCCTCGATCGCAGCGTCGTCCGCGGCCCGACGAAGCACCGCGTCCCACGCCCGAATAGCCCACACCCACCTGCTGTAGCGGTGAAACCGGCGGGCTTTCGATTCCGCTGAATGTAGAATCAGGTAGGCCACTCCACACATGCGGTCTATACCGCGAGAAGAGCCGGGGAGCGTGTCCAGCCTGCGCGCCCTGTCGGGTGTCACGTCGTAGGGTGACCATCCCCGCAGCTTCGCAATCTGCTTCTGGACAGCGAACCGGTAAGTGGCGAGATCGCGCTGCCCCACCGAGTTCGGCGTAACCTGCCAGATCGACACAATCCGGGTGATCTCGTCCAACGAGCCCAGTCCTGGCATGGTCAGCCCGCTTGATTTGACGCCCTGAACTCCGAACGTGTTTTCCATGTTTCGGCACTCATGCCACGCCCACTCACATACGGCCTGCATCGGTTCTCCGACACTCGCAAAACCGTCCGCAGTGAATTGAAAGCCTTGCTCGGACAGATTCAGCTCACCATAGACAGCCCGAACAGCGTTCTGCAGAATACGACGGACCGCACCGTCCAGACGATCCATCTCCTCGAGCGAAAGAAATAGAGCCTCCAATTCGCCGAGCTCGTCGAAATCGGAAATCAGCGCCTTCATCTGAGCCAGTTCTTTACCGGCCACAGTGACTTCGGTGACTTTGCCAGCTTCTCTGCGGTGCCGGATTATCGCACGGTTCGAACCGGCCAGGTTCGCTGTAACCGATTTCAGGGCAGTATCGGTGACGAGATCCGGATCGATCTGGAGATGGGAACAGATACGCAAAGATAAGATACGTCTCCGGGCTACTATTTCGCGATACTCGGCCCTGTCCAGCCGAAACAGCAGTTCGGGAAATCCGTGCTTCCGACAGAGCGAGGAAAAGCGTGCATAGCTATCTCTCTCCGGCAGCGATGGATGCAGTATTCGTAGCTGCTGGAGTCGTTCGAAAACTAGGCGGACCTTCCCTGCCAAGGTATGGGCAGAATTTGTTCGATCGCCGGTCCATTCCCTCATATCTCGAAGCGACGAAAGCAACAGGTCGACGTGCGCTGCAATCAGCTCGACCCGATCGTGAACGCGCTGGAACAGCCCCGTCTGCTGACTCACTTCCGGCGGCTCTGCGCGCGCGGCGAGCAGCGCACGAAGAGAGTGCAGACGTTCCTCCAGGAGGATTCGCAATTCATCCAACCGGTCGGAGATATTGTATTTGCCAGAAATATTTTGACTGCCGTCACGCCCGTAGGCAGCATCGATGTCAGTTCCATCGCGGAAACGATAAATAATTGAGTCGAAATTTCCAAACGATAACTCGAACACCGCTTGCGGTTCCCTTCCCCCCATTGCCATGAGGAAGGCCTCGAAACGGATGGCATTGGCTTCCAGCTCGAGTTCGTCAATGACCTTGGATATGCCGGTAACCCGACTCGTGTGATGCTCGTAGTCGATTTCCGCGGCGATTGCCATGTCAAGAGCATTCAGTTGCGATTCGATCGCAGCTTCGTCTTCGGTGAACGCGGACAGGTCGAGGCGGTGGTGCAAGTCCGCACGCAAAACGTCCGAGAACTCGGGACCTATCGGTTCTCTCCACTTGCCTCGCCCATCAAGCGCACGCAGCGGAGCCCTGAGGGCAAAGCGTACGTCATCCGCATCCTGCTGCCGCCGCCATGCATCGCTCCCAGCTTCTTTCAGGTTGTTCAGGTGCTGGAGCCGCTCACCGAACACGCTCCGTGCGCTCGCGCCAAGGGGCGCAGCGGGATCATTCAGCGCTGCCTGCATGACAGACCGGATCCACCGGATACCGGGCCCGAAGAAGCGCGACCCCGCACTGTCCGATTCTGCCGTAAAGCTCTGCTGAGTCGGGATATGCAGGACCCGGGTGACAACATCCATCTTGTCGAGAATGCCGTTCAGCTCGCCGGTCAGATCACGGAGTTCGACGTCGAGTTCGGTGAGGATCTCCGGCCTGGCGGCGGGGTACGGCACGACACTCGCTGGGCTGGCACCGGAGGACAGAGCGCGCACCTGTTCGACCAGATCCGTGGTCGCCTTCCATTGCAGCTGCTCGATCTCATCGATGCTGATACCCAGCTCATAGATTCGCTGCACCCAGCCCACGACTGTCTTCACCGCGTTCTCCGCGACCCCATGCAGCGCGCCCGGCTGTCGCCACTTGTTGAACAGCTCCGAGACCAACTCCGCCAATCGCTCTGCGTCGGCGAGGGCGCGCCGTAGCCGACGCAGGCGGCTGATCTGGTCGATGAGATCGGTCACCTGCAGTACTTCGAGGTATTCGGATGCGGCAGCGGCGAACTCGCCGGTCACCTGCCGGGAACCGGCCAGTCGGGACACCCACTCACGGATCACGTTGTCGTCGCTGGAGAGGTTGTCCGGGGTGATATTCCGCGAAACAGCAGGCAACAGCCGGATCAGCTTGGCACGCGCGCCGTCGAGGGCGTCGTGCCACAGCGCCGGGTCCTCGTCGAGCACCTGGTCCAGGCTCACCTCGTACGGCGCAACCATCCGTCGCAGATACTCCATTCGATGATCGAACGGATCCAGCCGGCGTCGCCACATCGAGTGCACGGCCAACAGACCGGCCAGCCACAATCTTCGCTGCGCCGAGTCCGTCAGACGCCGCAGGGCGAAGTGGACCAGTGCCCGCGGCATCGACACTTCCAACTGCGCAGGCATTTCGATCCCCGGCCCAGGCTCCCACAGCGACTCGGCCGCCCGCCGCAAACGCCTCGTGTCGGGTACCGGTTTCCTGAACTCACGCATGAAGTCGGACAGCAGATCGTGCCTTTCCGGAGCGATCCAACGCCGCTCGTGTATCGGGTCCTCTGCCGAGATCTTCCACTGTCCCAGCTTCGCCTCCGGAGCTGCCGAATACCATGCGAAATGCAGCGAGCCGAGACGATCCGCCAGGAATCTCACATTCCAGCTCACCAGCGATTCCACAGCGCGGTCGTCCGTTCCGGTCACCAGTTCCCGGAATGCACTCAGGCCTCCGATTTCGTCGACACTGAACCCGGTCTCATCACCGAGTTCGCTGTACCAGCGCTGCACGATGCCATCGGAAAGGTTTCGAGATCGGCAGAATTCGGTATAGATCTCGGCGTTGCCTTCCGCTTTGCGGAATTCCCAGAATATCGTGACACCGTACGCAAGCACTGCTTCCGCTACACGGATGAAATCCTCAGCGGGCGTAATCCCATCGGAAGGGATGCGCATGCGCTCGCGCAACTCGTTCCACCAGCGATCGGCGGATCCCCCCATACCAAGTCTCTCTTGGACCATCCTGGTGACCGAGTCCACGATCTTGTCCAGCACATGTTCGGATGTGATTTCCCACGTTGCCCGTGCCACCCGGTAATCGGCATCCACGTCATTCTGCTCCGGGTCGGCGGCGAGCGCCGCACGTACCGAGACCTCGACCCAGGTCAATACCATGCCGATCGAGTCGTACACATTGCCGCGAAGCTTGCCGAGTGCATAGTCGATTATTCGGCGGTTTGCTGTGGTGAAATCACTGTGCGCATCCTCTACGACGGTGCCGTCGGCGGACACACCGACTGCAGATACCGCTTCGCCGGAAAGGGATTGCCGCGTTGTTCCGTCAGCTGCGTAGGCACCCACGTCGACATAGGAATTCCCGGCACGCCCGAGCTCGGGCAAACCCGGCCCGTCGGCGTACGACCCGCTCGGCCTCGGCGCAGTCGCGCTCCATGGCACTGACGCCTTGCCTCCCCCGATGCCAAGGAAGCTGCGCACATGATCCGTCACCTCCCGGCTTTGTACCAGATCCGTCCAGCCGATCAGTGAAGAGGCATATCCCCGCAGGGCCGCCTCCGCGCTTCCGGCGATATCTTCGACTGCCAGCAACGCAGAGACGTTGTCAATGTGGATATTGCCGAATTCGTGTTCCCTGATCGCGAAGTTCTCCGCCCAGCGCTGAGCCACCTTCCACGCGTATTTGCCACAATACGACACCGCATTTTCGAGAAGCTCGAAAACATTATCCACTCCTTCCCTTCCAGCTTCCAGCACGGCAAGCACGGCCACAATTCCGTACTGTTGTCGCAATGCAACATCCAATTCCAGGTCACGGTCATCTCCGGTATGCAGTGGGCTGAAATCCGTGGTATCCAGAACGTTTCCGAGAGCCCTCCAGATCGACATGAGGAAGTTGTCTTCGCCGTACGAGTTCGGAAACGGAGCCACGGCGAGTAGCTTGATGTTGGTCAGGCAAAAAGCACTGCTGGCATCGAGGCCACTGTCGAGATAGCTCCGCCCCGCGATTCCGGCGCCGACGGTGGCAGCCGCGTCCTCCACGTGATTGACGTCCTTTTTACCCGCGTAATGACCGCTGATCCCGATGAACGTCCCGTCCGGAACAGGAGTCGACAGCAGTTCGGTCACCGCTTGCGAATCGACCGACACAAGTTCCCCTTGGAATATCCCGTCCCGAAGCCGGATATCGTCATTGAGCAGCAGCACCCGGTCCGACGGCTCCCCGCAAACCACCGCCACCTTTTGCAGGAACGTCACCACGCCCGCGAAGTCCCACTCCGGAAGTCCCAGCACCTTGAAGGCCGACGCGGCGAACCGTTCGGCGGCTTCGGAGGGCCATGGCATGCCCGCCAGCAGCGCTGCACGTCGTTCTTCATCGATGTACACCACATCGAACGGGGCCTTGTCGATGGCGTGTCTGTTCCGGGTCCGGTTCTGCGGGTCGACGGAATCGTCGTAGACGAACACCGTGAATGTCCCCGGAACCACGGCGGCGATGTCGTCCAGCAGCGCTGCCATGCGTTCCGGTCGGTCCTTGGTGCAGAAATGGATCGTCAGCGGCGGCAGATCCTCGACGAATTCACGGGTTTCCGGCGGAACCGGCTCGTCCCCATCCCGTGTTCGGCCTTCAGTGGAAACACCCGAGCGCACGGACCCATCCGGCGTGTCCGACACCCCGCCACTCGGCCGCCCCTGCGCCGGTTCGCGGGAAGGCCTGGCCGACCACGGCGTCGCACCCACCCGTCCGAGGCCGGTGTCGGCGCCGTGTATGGCAGCCAGAGGGGGCGACTCGACTTTCAGGTGTTCCCCACCGGCGGCCGCGGCAGCTTGCGTCTCGTCCGGCGGGCTCGATACTCCCGGTCGCCGCAGCGGGCGGATCGGCCGCGAATGGGCGGAATGCCATGGGCTCCGAGCGGGGCGGGGACCTATCGGGAAGTCAGGCAACGCGCGCGGGCCAGAACCCGGGACAACGTTCCCTTCGTGGTCGTAGGAGACGACGAACTTGTCCATGTTCTCGGACAATTCGAGATGCGCCTGCCTTGCACCGAGCGCGTACGTCCATTTCCGGTTGCGCACGGCGTCGAAGAACTCGACCTTGCCCGGACGCCGCCGACTGTGCGCGATCGTGGCGACCAGCGCACCGGGCATGGGAACGGACAGCGTGACGACGCGAACGACACGAGCTCTCGGCTGGTAGACCACAAGCAAGGTCGCACCGGGCGGCATCGAAAGAACCCGCCGCTCCAGTTCGTCCCAGCTCTCCTTCGCCAAGCGGAATTCGCCGCCCGCAGCGCGCTGCGCCGCCATCGGAAACTCGCCGAGTGCGCTGGCCGCCGCTCGTTTCGAACCGTTGACGAGCGTGCTACCGGTATTCGACTGCACTCGCGCAAGCGCGCGCCGGAACCCCACCGCAACTCGCGCGCGCGTGCTGAATGCAAGGACTCCCGACGCGGCCGAGGTCGCCGCGAACAGTCCACCCGCCAACCAGCCCGTCGTGACCACACCTGCGGTAGAAAGCAGGTAGCCACCCAGCACCCCGCCCACCATGCCGCCGACGGCACCCATCACGCCGCTCGCAGCCAACGCTCCGCCGATCATTTTCTGCGGAACAACGTCTTTCTGATACAGGAAGAATCGCTCGTTGCCGATCATTGCGCCGACCCCGTTGGCGATCAACAGCGGCAGAATCAGCCATGGATTCGTGGTGACCGCGTACGACGCGGCGAGGATGCCTGTCGCGGCCAAGTTGACAGGGTCCGACACTTTCAGGTTGATTCTGTTGCGAATGCGTTGGGGCACAAGAACTGCCAGCATGATTCCAGCGGCTCCCGCAGCCAAAAGCACACCTGACGTCACCGCTGAGTAGTCATACGTCGCGATGAGATTGACCAATTGCGTGTTCACGATGGCATTTCCGACGCCCCACGGAAACAGCAGAAGCACGTTTCCGCGCAGGTAGGGATCCCGCCAGGTCGCGCGCGCTCCGTCGAGCATTCGAACGTGCTCTCCCGGTGCAGGCTCGATCGACGGAAGTGTGTGTAGCATCCGCAAGTACAGCGCGTAGGACGCGGCATCAGCGAAGAACGGGGCCGCGGGCGAAACGCTGGCCATGGCGGGGATGATGAACCTACCGACCGTGCCGGAGCCCTGACGTTCGATCACCGACAGTGTCACCGCGCTGGTCTGCTGATGCTCGGCCGCCAACCGTCGGCCGTAGGTCGTCGTCGAGGCGCTGCCGATCGTGTTGGCGATGGACAATGCGACGGCCGAGCCAACGAGCACGGGCGCGCCGCCAGGGAGGCCGAGCAAGATCAGCCCCCCGGTAACACCGGACGTAGCAAGTCCAACGCTCGACGTGATCTGTATGGTGCGCCGGTTGTCGTACCGGTCCGCAATGTACCCCGCTGTCGGCCTCGTCAGTAGTCGTGCCGCCTCGACCGCCGACGTGGCGAGACCGGCCCATTGCACCGAATTACTCAACTGTTGGGCCAGGAGCGGCACGTAGGAGGACAGCCCGACAGTTGCCGCGGAGGAAATGATCGAGCCGGTGTACAGCCGCCGGAGACCGACGTCTGCGACCTTCTTCTTAGGCCGGTTGCCCCCTCGGCCCCGGATCCAATCCAAGAACCTGCGCACCGCCGGTTGAGCGACGGCAGTGCCCGCCGATGCAGTGGACTCGACGCCGGTGATTATCCCCCGCCAATGCTGTTCGAACTGAACAGCATCCATTCCCAGCACACCATCGCGCAACACCAACGCACCGAGCGATGGCGTCGAATCCGATGCGACACTGCAGATTCCGTGTTCCGGCCGGATCCGTTCGTCGCTCCGGCCGATCCGCAGACGTTTCGGTGCTGTCCCCGGGCCGCCACCAGGCAGGACCAACGGATTGCGGTGTTTGTCGTAGGCGACGGCCCACAAACCGGCCAACTCGGCCGCAGTCGTCGGATACTCGTCGGCGACTCCGTCGAGCCCTTTACTCATGTCCCGCACCAAGATACGAACGATCTCGCCGCGCTCGTCACGCTCGTATTCCAAAACTCCATCGAGCCCTTTACCCGGGTCCTGCAATAGGATACGAACGTTCTCGCCACGCTCATCACACTCGTACTCCAACCGAAGCGTGTGCGCACTCACCCCGTGTTCATCCACCTTGTGCATGCCTTCGATCGGCACCACCGAGACACCGTTACGAGCGCCAGGAGCCATACCCTCGACCAGCTTCAGCAAGTCCTCCACCACAAAACGCAACGGCGATTCCGGGTCGATCGGAAACTCTTGCGGGTCACCACCACCCAATCCGTGCACAAAATCCTCGACGAACACACCACCCAAACCACCGTCGCTGGCCGCCACACCCGGCTTGCCAGTCCGCCTCCAGTGGAGGCTCACCACCATCACCCCGCATTGATTCCGAGCGTGACCGTTCGCTGGGGGATCGACCGTGGTGGGCGTAGCCTCTTCCACCGCACCTTGTCGCAGCGCGAAGGTGACAGCGGAATGCAGGAGATTCGCGAATTCCCGGTCGAGGTCGGTGGGTTTCCCGGACACGGCGGTCTGCTCGGCGGCGGCGATCATCAGGCAGAGTCGCAGGCTTCGGTCTGCTCGTCTCTGCGCCACATCCGCGCCCGGACGCTCAGCAAATTCAAAGACCAAGTCGCTCAACAAGGACATGAGCAGGCGCACGTCCAACTCCTCTGGCGAATTTCTGGTCTGCGCACGCAGCGCCTCACCTGGGGTAACCGAGCGCGCCAAATCGCTCAAGGCGCGCTTCAGCAGTCGGCGCAATTGACGTGGCCTGTCGACGGCCCGATCGCGCTGGCCCGGCTTCGTCCCGGCAGCCGCCGCCGGGTCGCTGGACAACCGGCGCTCCATGTCGAGCCGCCGCTCCTCGAGGTGCCGATTCACGGAGTACTCGCCGAGCGAGCGCACCCGACTCTGCAGGCTGTAATACCACCTGGTGGACAGGTTTCGTTCGTCGAACGCCTCTTGCAGCTCGCACAACCCGACGTACCGTTCGGCGACACCGGCCATCCGGAACTCTGCTGCGTTGACAAACGTATTCGGTTGCGCGCGCACCAGATCTATCCGCCGCCGCAGGTCATCGAGGCTCACCGTGACGTCCCAGCCCGCAGCGACCAGCTGCGAGTCACACAGAGCGACGGCATTATCCAATGCCTCCGTGCGCTCTCCGGACGCGTCCAGAATAATCCGATGATCCAGCGGGAAGCGCCGCACATGGTTCGCCGACAGGCGCGCGAACTGCTGGACGGCTCGATCTCGCCGACGGGTCGCCTCGTCGAAAGCGGCGGCGATGAGGTCGATCGCGTCGACGAGCGCGGTCATGCGGAGCACCGTGCGGACGAGGTCGAGCGCGGTGTCGAGACGCCGGAGTCGCGCAGCATGGTCCGGCGTGGCGGCCAGCGGCCCGCGCAGGCGGAGCAAGCGGGTCAGTTCGTCGTCGCCGTCCTGACTGACATCCAGTTTCGTAGGATCAATGCCGAACTCAGCATTCGGTCCCGAGGCTAGCGTGGCGGCCGCGTGGCGGCGCCGAGTAATGAGATCGGTGCGCGCCGGTACTAAATCGTCGCGCGCCTGACCCGAACCGGGCAGGTCGTCGGCGGCCCGTGCCGGCCGCGTCGCCGAAGCAGGCACGCCGGAGAGTTCCAGACCCAAGCCTTCCAGGCATTCGTCCAAATCGACTTTCAGCCAATACAATTGGTCTTCCAGCCGCACGATCATGGTCGATTCCCTGAGCAGTTCGCTCAGGTCACGGATCGGCCGGGTGATGCCGGAGGTGGTATCGGTCGAGGTCGCGGCGGGTGCGACGATCGGCGGCACCGCTGGTGCGGGCTGCCCGATCAGGTGGACCAGTCGTCCGTTCACGAAAAGCATGTCCGGCCGCGAGCCGGGCGCTGCCAAGCCGTAGTCACGCACCGACGACACGAACCGTGCACGGGTCGGCTCGAGCGACCGCAGTTGCCGTTCGGTGTCTTCCACCGCGATTCCGATTCGGTACAGCCGGTCGACCTGCCCCTCCATGCGCTGCAGGACACCGCCCTTCCGGATCACCACGGCAAGCACGCCCTCGATCCCACCCGGCCACCCGGCCGACGAGCGGGAGCTGTCGTCGACGCGCAGCATGCCGCGCGCCTGCGCGACGAGTCCGCGAAATTCGACCGCCTGTCGCACCAGCTCCGCTTCCACCGACTCGATCATGTGCGCCCATCGCGCCAACCAGCCGATCGCGCCGAGCAGCGCGGACACCGCGTAGGACCCGGTGAATCGCTTTGTCGCCGTGGCGAGTTCGGCGCTCACATCCCCCTGCTCCTGCCGGTGGACCGCTACCTGGTGCAACCACCGGTCATCCACTCGGCCCTGCTCGATCGCCAGTAGCCGAACCAGGTCGTTGCGCGCCTGTTCGTGCTGGGTGAACCATTGCTCCCAGACCTCGGAGCCGATCTCGAGCAGCTGCCCGGGATCGATGCCGTGTGACCCGAGCTGCGCACCGAGCTCCTGGACGAGCAGAGCGCGCCGCTCGTCGACGCGGCGGGCGGCCCCGCGCCGGACATCCGGCGGAAGGTAGGCCGCGTTCCTGTCCTCGCCGAAAGTATCGCCTGCCGAATCAGACGACGCGCCGTCCAGCGCCGCGCGGATCGCGATCAGTGCCGCCACCTCACCGAACAGCCGATCGAGATCGCTCTCGCGGGTCGCGATGTCGGCTACGCGCTGCTCGGCAATCGCCGCCGCCCGCGCCGCCGCCACATCATCGAGCAGGTGCGCCCATTCGATCAGCTGACGTGCCCACGCGGCCTTCTCCGCGCGCACCGCGGCATCGGCGGCGGGATCCTGTTCGGCTTGGGCTTCGTCCCATCGTGCCGCGTTGACGGACTCGTCCAACGCATCGATGGCACGAGCCCACGCGTCATAGCGATGGAACCGGCGCGCACCGTCGACGACCGGCTCGACGGCCCGGATCTCCGCAACGACGTCCCGCTCGGCCGGGTCGTCGGACGAGCGGTCGAGTTCGGCGTAGCGCTGCTCGACTCGTGCCTCCAGATGCGCCAACGTCTCAGAGCCGGGAGTGAGGTGCCACACCGACTCGACCCTCAGTCGCCGCCCGAAAGAACCGACGACCTCGGCGGCGGCCGCACGCTGCTCGACCGCCGAATCACGTAGTCCGGCAAGGTGACTGCCCAGCGCGAAGGTGCGCTCGATCGGACGTGACCGGCCGCCGTCGGCGAACCGCACGCCGCGCAGGCCTTGGACGGCCTCGGCCAAGACGTCGTCCCATTCGGCATCCAGTCGCCGATGTTCCTCGGCCAACTCGGCAAGCTTGGCGATTCGGCGAAGCTCCAGATATCGCTGCGCCGAGAACCCCCGGAGGAAAACCAACACCGAACCTGGTATCGGGACAGTTCCGGCCCGATGCAGCTCCGCCAGCTCCGTGAGCTCGTCCTCGCCGACCGTCTCGACCGCCCGCCCGAGCAGCAGTCCCAAGTCGCGACGCACCAGGTCCGGCGCGCTGCTGGACCCAAACCACTTGTCCCGGTACTGCTTTGCGTGCCTCGCCAGTCCGTCCGCGCCCGCGTTCTCGAGTTCCTGCCCGAGAAACGACTCAGCGGCAGCACGCATGCTGACCACGGCCAGGTCGAGTCGCTGCTGCCCGCGGCGGCCCGGCCGCAATTGCCAATGCCGGAACCCGCGCATGGCGGACAGCGACGAGAATTCCAGTTCGTCCATCTCCGGCAGACGGTTCTTCGCGGCGGCCAATCGGTCGAGGTGGTTGGTCAACGTGGCGATGCGATCGAACTCCCCGGCAAGGACCTCGACGGGCCTGCCGTGGCCCCTGCTGTCGGCAAGCCACGAGCGGATATCCCGCACCAGTGCACCGAGCGCGTCGATCCGCTCGACTCGCCGCGTCCTGCGGTCGATACCGTCGAGTGTGCTCAGCACGTCGAGTCGAGCGACGAAATCCTCGAATACCTCGGAGTATTCGGTCGGTAGTTCGCCTCCCCGGATACCTTCCGCCATCGCGCGCATGCGTTCGTCCCTGGTCGCAACCGGGTCCGGTGGTCCGGGCACGAATCGCCGCAGCTGTTCGTATAGCGCGTCGAGCGCACGCGTCCATTCGGCTCGGATCGGCGAGCCCACGCGAAGCAGTTCCGCACGTTGGGTTTCCGACAGCGAGTACCGGCGAAGTGCATCGGACTGCCGTAGCCATTCGGTGAGTTCCATGGCATCGAACCGGGCCAGCTGCCGCTCGGACGTCAACAGGCTACTCAGGTCGGCGCGACCGCCGTCCACGTACTGGCGCACGGTCCGCTGTACCCGGCTGTCGAATGCTGACTGCTCGTCGCGAAGTCGTTCTGCCAGTTCCGATGTCGAGCCAAGCCGCGTTCGCTCCTCGGCCACCTCCGACCGCGTTGTCCTGACGAGTTCTGCTCGCGTATCGAGCTCGGCCAGGTCCCTCTCCAGCGCGGCGAGCAAGTCAGTGCGGTACTCGTAGTCGGCCGTCGCGCGGATGACATCGTCCAACTCCTGGAGCCACAAGGTGGCGTAAGCCAGGTCGCTGTCGGCCGCATCCGCTCGATCCAGCAAGGGCACCAAGAGATTTCGGACGGCTTCCCGCAGTCTCGGCGTTTCCCACAACTGTTCCGATCCAGGGCCGACCTCCCGCTCGTCCAGGTCCCGGCACGCGGCGATGCGCGCAGTGAGATCGGCCGTCGCTCGTCGCTGCTGCGCACGCGCCGCGGCCAACGCTGCGGTCAAGGCGTCGATGTGCTCGATCCGGTCGCGCGAACGAGCCAGCGAAACGCCGTCCACTTCGAGCGTTGGATCGATGTCGGACAGCGCATCTCGCGCGATCGCCGCCTGACGCTCGAGCTCGGCCGCCGCGTCGGTGCGCAGCCGGCGCAGGTGTTCGCCCAACTCGACGTCGGGGTCGGGGTCGGGTGGTCCGCGTTCGGGCGGGCGACCGGTCATGAGGTGAATTGGGAATTCGATGCCGGGACGTCCGGCAGGCTCGCCATCGGGGTCGAGCTGAAGTTCCGGCACACCATCGGATTTGAACGCCAATCCGTGATAAGTCGCGTTCGGACCTGCGACCTTCGCCAGGTGCGCGGCCCACAGGTCCACCGCCGCGTCCCCTCGCACCGTTCGCACCTCGACGACCGCGACCCCGTTCTCGTCGTATCGTACGGCTTGCTCGACGACCACGATCTCGTCGCGCGCCATCTTCACCGTGAACGCGTGTGCACCGTAAACCCCGAAATCCACTGCGCCAAGTATAGTTCCGCCGAGCCGCCGCACATGCTCGACCATCGCCGCCGCGTTCGGGTATCCGCCAGGGTGCCAGTTCGCACGGGCCCACCGTGCCGCGTCCCTCCCGTGCACCCCAGCCGTCACCACCCTGCCACGGCGATCCTTGGGGATGTCGATCCGGGGCTGCCCAGGGCCGGTCGCGGTAGCATCCGCAGCGACCAGGAAACAGTTCTCCGGTATCGACTGGGTGATCGAGTGCGAGTCGTACGCATCCAGGTGGCCTCGGCCGCGCAAGTACGTCTCGACGTGGTCGATGAACTCGCGCGGATCCCCGACGGCGACGTCCCCGAAAAAGTTTGTCAGCACATCGTTTATCGGTTTGCCGCTGCCCTGAACGACGTGCCACCGCGGCGGGGTGCCCGGGTGCATGTCGCGCTCGAAGTACAACGATTCGGACACGGCGTCGCCCAGATTCGTGAGGTACGGCGTGGTCATCACGGGGAGATGACCAGCCGACGTCAGCGACGGTAGCTGTCGAGTATGCAATCTGTAGAGCACGTGTGCGGGATGGGACTGCCCGATCGTGGGGTCCGCCAAAACCATGCGGTACCCCAAAGGTAGGACCTCGTAGCCGTCCTTCAGTATTCCGATCGGCTTGTCGTCCGCGCCACGCCGTCCGAACTCGTAGTCGAATGCGTTGGGGCCCAGTTGATCCAGCCATTCACGGAACCCTGCACTGATCAGGCCCGCCTGTCGATAGATCAAGTAGTGGTGCAGCAACTGTGCATTGACTTCGCGGTGATCCAGTTTGGGCCGCGTGGCTTCGGCCTCCTGGGCGGGGATCGGCCTCGCCTCGATTCGTCCATCAGGCTGTGGTGTCACCAGTAAGTAGCGCAGGACCAGCCCTTCGCGCCACAGCGCATCGGCGAAACTCGGGTGGGCGACTGCCAACCGAGTCAGACTCCTCATGTGCCCACCTTTCGGTGCGGCAACGATCAGCACACCGCCGGCCGCGTTCGGCACGTACCCCACCTGGTCGGTCAGTCGGCGCGCACCGTCAACGCCTGCCAGCTCCAGATCGACTATCCGCCCGGTCAGGAATCCGTCTCGGGCCCTTTGCGTTTCGGACACGGCGGTGGCTAGTTCGCCGTGCTGGCCCAGATGTTCGGTGAATTCCTCTATCTGCCAGAGGGTTTCGCTACGGCGCGCCTCGGGACTGTCTTCAGGCGGCTGGATCGATGCCAGCTCCGTCGGCTGAATGCCGAGCGTGTCAGCCAACACTTCCCGCTCACGTCTCAGGTACCGCTCCAGCTCTCGCGTGGACTCGGGGTCGTGGCGCGCGCGCAGCACAGCCGGGTGCTCGGCACTCAGGGCACTGACCAGCGCATCGTATTTTTGGTCCCAGGCGCGCAGACGGTCGCGAGCCGCGGCGACCTCGAGTACCAGCGCGCGGTAACTGTCGAGCGCGTCCGGCGACAGGTCAGCGCCGAATTCGCCGGGTCTCTGCAGGGATTGATCCGGGGCTGTCCTGGTGAGCTGAGCGCTGATGCCCCGAAGCAGGGGCATCAGCTCCGTATTCCAGATGTAGGTCCTGCTAACACCTTTCTTGTCGTACGTTGTGCGCACCCTGCCTTCGTGGAGCGCCCAACCGAGCCGTTTGTCGATCTCCTGCTCCGGCGACGCCCACGCTTGCCAGTCGACCTCGCCCCGCCAAATATCGATGACCACCGGACGACCGTGGAAAGACACGATCTGCTGCCAGAAGTCACGTCGTAGACCAGGGGCCCAGATGGGGCCGTCGGTGCCGGCGCCGGGGGTGGCGGCCACGAATTGTTGCGCGACCCGGTGGAGCAACAGTTCCGGATCCGGATCCGACAGCCCCTCGAACCATCGGCTCACCACGTCACTCACGGCACCGTGCCCGTTGGGTGGCGCGAGACGCCACTCGTCACCGTCGTTGCGGATCTCGACCACGGTGGACCTGCGGCCGACGTCGACCTCGGCGCGCAAGACGAGCGATCCGCTGGCCGGCCCTGGCCGTTCGGCACCAGGCTCGGCGATGTCCGGGAGCACGAACTGCCGGGTGAGGGCTCTGATCAGCACCGCAGTCGGGTGCGCCAAGTCCGCGCCCACCGCCGTCGTTGCGGACTTCGCCAGCGCGTAACCGAAGGCCTGCAGCGTGCCATCCTGCTTGAACATGCTTGCCGCCGTAGGGGTTCCGCCTGCGCCGCGTGCCTGCTTGTCCTTCCTGGCACGCTTTGTGCTCGCGAAGACGCGCTTCCCCAGTCCGCCGAGCCAGTCGCCGAACCCGACGTCGACCAACCCCAGCTGGCGAAAGCGCAGATATTCCGCCAGGAGAATGCCTTCGATCTCATCGACGGTCGGTTCCCGATACCACCGCTCTGCCTCGCTCGCGCTGCAAATCTCCGCGACCGGTGTGCCGTCCGGACTCGGTGTCACCCGCACGTATCGCTTGTCGAACTCCGGTCGCCACAGCGCTCCGGCGAACCGGGGGTCAGCCAGTGCGAGGTCGCTCAGTACCCGCATGTGCATACCAGGAGGCGCGGCGACGACCAGAATTCCGCCGCCGGTGCCGTCGGCAGAAAATGCCACGCCCTCGGCGACCCGCTCCGTGAACGGCAGCTCGCGGTCGAGCCATGTCGTGAGCTCGTCGGCGACGGCAGCGCGGAGAAGGTCCGTTGGCGGCTGCTCGATCGACCTCGGCTGATCGGGTTCGGCGGCAGCGCGGCCCGGCGGCTCGACCTCGTGAACGAAAACTCGGCCGTCCTCGTCCACGACGAACTCACGGAAATGGAAACGCGCCTGCCGACGTTCCAGGTCGGCCCGAACCGCGGGCTCGACCTCGTCCAACGCCCGATCCAGCCCGGACACCGGACCCGCGACGAACACCTGTGGCGGTTCGCCTTCGACCTCGACGACCGCAACCAGAGGCGCACGCCACTGTCCCCCTTGCCCATCAATAACCTCACGGCGCAGGGCATCCCGCGCGACAGCGGTCGCAGCCTCCGCGCGGGTCGCGCGCTCGACGGTGTGTGCGGCGAAGAGCAACGGAAAGTAGTGGTCGAGGAGAAGCTGGCTGGTTTGTTCGACGGTGAAGGCGTCGTACCCCTCGTCGGCCAGCGGATCCTCCGCGGTCGCGGTCCGATAGGCGATGCCCCAGCTGACCAGCGCGTCGATCGCATCGCGCAGCTCGTGCGGGCGCAGGTCGTGCAGTTGTGCCACCTCGAGCGGTCGTGCTCTGGTCACGAGCTCGCTGAACACACGGCGGCGGCGGTCCGCGGCCGCCGCGATCCGCTCACCCCATACGTGGTGCTCCGCATGAGCCTGTTCGGTCGGCTCGAATACGCGTGCCGCGCTGCCCGATACCCATTTCGACGGCTGCGGTGGCACCTCCGATCGATCCAGGCCCCAACGCGTCGCCAGGCGTCCCGCGGCATCGTGTATCCGCGCGAACGCGGCATCGCATTCCTTGGCAAGCCGATTGCTTTGGTCGACGTAGTGGTGCAGATGGCGCAGTCCCAGGTAGCGTGCCGCGTCGGCGCGCCGCTGATCGACTGTGGCCAGTCGCCCTTCCTCGCTTGTTCCACGCAGGTCCGACTGTCGTTGTGCCCACAGTTCGTCGGCCCGCCGCACCGCGCCCGGGGTGAGTTCGGTCCAGTGCGATATGAGGCCGGTGTTCACCAGCACATCGACCAGGTCGACTTCCAGCGCCCTGAGTTCCCCACGCAGTCGCGCGAACTCGGACTTCGCATTCGCCGGCTGCAGGCCGCACTCGGCCGCCAGTCCGTTGCGCAGACCGTGCACACGAACCAGCACGTCGAGTGCGTTCAGTTCCGCATCGATAGCCGAGGCCACATCGAAGGGCTCGGCGACATCGCGATCTCCGGGAGCGGGGTCCGACACTCGTTCCAGGCCCGAGGCAACGGTTCTCGCCAGCGCATGGACTCGAATCCGCTCGTCGACCGCCACCGCGTAATCCTCGACAGCCGAGGCCACCTCTTCGAGCAGTTCGCGCTGGCTGAAGTCGGTTCCCAGCTCTGCGATCAATTCGCGCCGACTGGAGTCGACTCCCAGCTCCTCGGCCCATTCCCGCAATTCCGCGCTCGTGTAGGACGAAACGTCCATATCGAACTTGGCGGCGACCGTTTGGAGACGGAGCTGGCAATACGCCTCCATGTTCTCGGCGCGCTTCGCTTCGACGCGAGCGATCTCGGCCGCGTCAGCCTGGCGATCTATCAGCCGCATCAGCTCGAGTCCGAACTTCTGGTCACGGAGCCGAGCGATCTCCGTCTTGACCTCGATGAGTTGGCTTGGCAGCTCGATTATTCGGCCGATTTCGAGGTAGTCCATGATCGCCGTGATCCGGTGGGCGACGTAACCATCCGGCCGCAGCTCGCGCAGCAGCCGCAACTCGCCCAAGGGATCGATCGCCAACCGGTGCTCGGCGTCGCGCCGCGGCAACTGCTCCGCCGCGGCGAGCACGTGGGCCAGCTTCGGATCGAGTGCACGAGGTGGGTGATTCGGCTCGGCGGATGCGTCCGCAGCATCGGCCTCGGCAACCAAAAGTACCTCACCCATGAGACCGATCAGGTCACGCAGACCACCGCCCGGTGCATCCGCCACGAGCTCGCGCCGCGTCCTGGCGTCCACCGATTCCAGCCCGCGCTGCAAACGTTCGATCAGCCCGAAGATCCGCTGGCGCAGTTCCGGACGTCGCAGCTGGCTCACTATCTGCTGGTGCATCGACCCCCCGGAGCGAGTCCTTCGGTAGGTCTGCTGGTAGACGTCGATCGCCTGGGCCAGCCCGTTGGCCGCCGCATCGAACTTGTATGTCCACTCCGCCATTCCGGCTGAGTCCGGCCATAGGTCCGTGGTACGGGTGCCCTGCATGGCGGCGAGGTGACTCAGCTCGAAATCCAGCTCTTTCGCACGGGTCTCGGCGATATCGAGCGACGTGGCCAGGTTTCGCAGCTGCGTGTCGATATCCCGGTCAGCGATCTCACCTCTCGGTTCTGGCAGATCCCCGACACCGGCGACAGCACGCACTGGCGACGATGCCACCGGGTCGATCCCATCCGTCGTCGAGTCACCGGACGCCGAATACAGGGTGCCGTCGGCCTTGCGGACGACGGCGTACAGGGCAAGCCCGGAAGGAAACTGGATCCCGCCTTCGAACAGTCGCTTCGCGCCGCCGTCAACCAGCGGGTCCCGCCACTTGAGCGCTCTGGGTTGTGCACGGTCGTGAAAGAACAGTCGGGCGTGATCCTTGCCTCCGACACGGCGGGCGTGCCTGCTTTCGGTCACGACGTAGGCGGCGGCGCCGGGTCCCAGATTATCGAGCAGGTCCGCGATCTCGTCCCAGGTTTCGTATACCGCCCAGCGCTTGGCACGAAGGGCGGACAGTATCCGCTTCGGGTCCGTCCCGCCTAGACCGGCGTCGGGCATCGGCGGCGCATCGGCCAGATACGCGGCGGCGTTGGGGTTTTCCTCCTTCAAATACTGGAAGACCCGTGCTGCGCAATCAATCGGTGTAGGCGCAGTCGGAACATCCGGTACTTGAAATACGCTTTCGCCGTCCGGCTTTCCGGTAAGCCCCGGACCGGCGACCGGTGCCAGCGGCTGCTGCGGCGTCGACTCGTGCGGTGTCGCCTCGGCGACCGGCCCGGACGGTCGCCTTTCCGACCGCCGCACCGGTGGCACCGACACTGTCTTCTTTGTCGGCGGCGGTTCACCCCCGGGCGACGGCCGGCGCGGCCTTGTCGGTGGTCGCACCAGGTCGCCAGAGAGGCCCAGTAGCCGCAGGCGCCTGCGCAGCTCGCCGGGACCTGTCTGTACCAACCGGCCGAGCTGACTCCGGCCGGAATCGGGTCCCGCGGTGGGGATCCGCGCCGTCAGCTGGCTGAATCGGGTCGCGGCGCCGATCACCGAGACGAGGAGCGCACGCGATTCGGCGAGCTCGATCAGGTGCTCGTCCTCCGGCGTCGCCGGATCGGACCGGTCGTCGATCGCGGCCAAGGCCGCGGCGAGTGCTTCCCCGATCCGCCGAGCGCTCACGTCTTCTGGGGTGATGCCGAGCAGCTGAGCCAATTCGGCTGTCCGCGACGCAAGTTCGGCGCGCAGTCGGGCCAGCTCCTTGGACTCGGGACCCGTCGCCCAGTGATCGATGTCGATGCCGTACTGGCGGAGTTTCTCCGCCAGCTTGCCGAGTTCGGAACCCGTCCGAATCCATTGCGGCCGCAGCGGGGAGGAAAACCACCACGACTCCCCCAGCGATTGACGCGGTGTCGAGCTCGTCGGCGACGCTGGGGCGGTCGGCGACGCAACTTCTTCTGGTTGTTCGGTCGAGTTCTGCTGCACCGGTGGCAATTTCGCAACCTCATCGCCGGTCGCCGCATAGCGATCGACGGCCTCGAGCACTTCGTTGAGCGCCGCGGAAGGACCGTCCTCGGCAAGTCGGCGCATCGCAGGCCAGCGCTCCCCCTGCGGGACGCTGGTGCCGTCCGGTGCCAACTCAGCCGCACGCAGCCGTTCCAGCCGCAGCCATTCCAGCACAGCGCTCATGTGGCGCTCGTCGGCCAGCTTGCGCGCCGTCTCGCCGAGCATCTCCGCTGGCCTATCCAGCAATCCCGCTTGCGCCTCCGGGGAGAGCCGACCATACCCGTCCGAGGCCAACCAGGCTTCGAACCGATCCATCGTGTGCTCGAGCAACGGCCTGCCCCACAGGCGCAGCTCCTGCGGTGCGGCCTGGAACAGCTCGGCGAGGCGCGCGGTCGCCGCCGCATGCGCCTCTCTCGGATCCTGCGGCGGCTCCTCCTCGGCTGCCGCGGTGGGCGGCACCGTGTCGGCCGGAGCCGCAGCCGACTCGACAGTCGGTTCCCGAACGGTCGACTGCGGATCCTGTTGTGGCACTAGCGGATCAGCTGCTTCGTCGACGTTCTCGTCCGAGGGGACAGCGCCAAGGATCGCGGCACCCGACCACCCCGCGACATCTCGAACGTCGGGCGCAGACTTGGCGGCGGCAGGCTGCTGAGACGCGGGATCGGCCGCATCCGGCGGTGTCTCCGTCGAACCAGGCGGTGTCTCCGTGTGCTCCGCACCGGCCCGCGCGGCCGTCCCTGCGTCGGAATCTCCCTGCGCGGGAACGGTTTCCGCTCTCTCGCGCTGCCAAGCCTGGCGCGCCTGCTCCAGTGCGGCCTCCGCTACGGGATCGGCCCGACCTGACAGCAAATCCGCGAGCTCACGCGACTGGACGGCAACTGCCGACGGACCGCCCTCCGACCGCCCACCGGCGAGCTCACGTGACGGCTCGGCCACCGTCGACGACCCCGGCTCCGACCGCGGACCCGACGAGAAATCCGGCGCCGAATACGGCCCTGTCCCATCACCATCGGGCCCGCCTGCCCGCGAGGCGGTGCTCGCACTGGACGACCGTGGGTCCGCCGCCGCGCCCACCGCTTCGGTGACCGGCGCCGGGCCGGTCGGAGTCCGTGGCGCCAAACCACTTTCTGCGAGCATCGCGGCAGCCTCCGCCGACAACGCGCTCGAACCCCTGCGGTTCGCCTGCCGTGTCTCGGCCGATTCCTTGTCCCGCAACTCACGCACCCGCTCCAGCCCCGGATCCGTGACCCGCTGGCGTTCGGAGGTGATCGACGGTTCCGGAACCGAATACGCACCCGTCCCATCGGCCTCGTCCCAACCCGACCGCGAGCCGACCGACTCCTCCCGACCTGCCCCGGCAAAAACCAGCTCGGGCTGCGTCTCACGCCCGCCTGACATCAGAACATGGTCCGCACCAACAGATTCGGACCGCAGCATCAGGTCAAGGTCGTCCTGCCACCGCTCGCGTGCCGCTGGCACCGGTTCTGCCACAACAGGTTCGAGCCGCAGCATCAGATTGGGAGTATCCAGCAGCCGGTCGCGCGTCGCATGCACCTCCATCCACCGCTCCACCACCTCGGCGTCGCTACCCGCATACTCCCGCAATCTGTTCTGCAGTTCCGCGGGCAACGCCTGCGCCGCATTCACCGCGTCGCCGACCGGCACTCGGCCGTTCGCCACATCGGCGACCATGTCGCGACGCACGGTGTCGCCGATCCACTTGCCCGCGTCCTCGCGTGCCTGCTTCCCCAATTCGGGCAGCCGCTCGGCCAGCTCCACATGAAACTCCACTGCGGCACGCAGCCGTGACGGCGACATCTGGTAGAACTCGGTGTCCGACAGCCCCAACCACCGCGCCAGCGCCGACCCCGCCTTGGTCGACTCCCGCTCCAACACCGCGAAGTCCGCCGCGCGCACCTTCGCCAGTGCCTCTGCCGAGGCCGCAGCGCCGAAGTCCTCGATCTCCTTCTGCACCAAGGCATCCCGATCGGCGTCGGCCATCGGCTCAGCCTCGGCCGACCGCGGTGCGGGCTCGCGGTGATCGGACGCCTCGGCGGTCCGCGCATGCCCATCCGGGCCTGCAGTCGGGTCCGCGCCATCTGCCTCGACGACCCGGGGTGCAGGCTCGCTATGACTGGGCGCGTCGACAGCCGACTGTGCACGCTCGGCCGCACCGGTCAGGTCAGCGCCAGTGGTGCCGGGTGCACCGCTCTCGGTAACCCGCACGGCGGCAACGGGATCGGGCTGTTCGTATCGGGGATGAGCGCTGTCCCACGTCCCGTCGGCCGCGCGCGGATCCAACGCCTTGACCCGAGCATCGGCCGTCCGGTATCGCTCCAGCTCGTCCAGCAGGCGACCGACCGACGGCACGCGTTCGTTCGCGGCCGCCGCACGCACCGCCTCCCAATGCTGCTCCGTCGAGGAACTCGCCGGTGGCTCCGCAGACTCCTGCTGCTGCCGCCACCACTGCCGTACCGACGCACCCCGCTCCATAACATCGGCGTACGCTTGATCGCCCACACGTTTGTGCAGATCCGACACGGCCCCTTCGCGCACTCCCGGCGGCAGCTCGGCCCAGCCGTGCTCGCCCAGCGATCCCACCCAGCGGTCAGACTGCCCGACCGCCCATTCGAACGGCTCCGGCCCCAACCAGCGCACCTCTTGCGGCGACCGCTCCAGCAACCGGGCAAACTCCGCGCGAGACTCGTCCCGCGCGGCGACGGCCTGGTCGAGTTCGGCTGTGCCGCTGTCGGTTACCGCGGATTCCGGGTCGTCTCCGTCCGCTGGCCGATCAGTACTCTCCGGCGGGTCAGCCGGTGCGGACGGCGCGATCTCACCGCCGGACGCGGTCGGCGTCTCGGCCACCACGGGCCGCTCGGATCCACTCGCGGATGCCTGGGACGCGATCTCGCCTCCGGCGGCGACCGAGTTATCAGCCGTCGCCGGAGGCACGGTGGGACTCAGCGATGCAGTCGGCTCGGGTTCGTGTGCGGGAGCCCTGGTCTCGGCTAGCTCCTGCTCCCGTAGCTGCTGGATTCGCTCATACAGCGCCGCATTCGGATCGGCGACCGGCCCTGTCGACGCCGTGGCAGCCACTCGGTCCGAGGAGCCGGGCAGGAATTCGGCGACAGCGGATTCACCGGCCGCTGTCAGTGCGCGCTCTCGAGTGCCGAGTGCATCCGGCCGCATCGTGAGATCCGTAGTGAGCCCGATCTTTTCGTGCTGGCTCAGGCCCGACGGTGCTGACGGCGCGTCGGGGTGCGCCCGCGCATGCAGGTGCGCGCCCGCCATCCCGATGGCCATACCACTCACCAACGCCGACATCGGCAACCGGAACTCGCCGGTGATTCCCGCGGTGGTCGCCGCGCCACCGATGACACCGGAGAGGCCGGACACCGCGGCAACCACCGCCCGCCCCAACAAGACCGGCGGGTCAGCGCGGGAGACAACGGCGTGCGCCGCTTGCCCGCCAAGCGCACCGCTCAGCGCGGACCCAGCACCCGCCGCAGCGGCGATGCCGACCGCGCGCCAGTCGATCGACTCACGGTGTCCGTCCAGCAGCCCCTGGATCTGCCCTAGCTGCACACCGACCTCGATGCCGCCGGCGAACACCGCGAATCCGCCAGCCTGGACGAGCAACGGCCCCGCCCACGCCGCGGCGGCGGCCGCCCCGGCACCGGCCCGTGCGGCAACGAACGCCCGGAAGGCGGCCAGGTGTCGCGCCCGCGCGCTGGTCAATATCTCGGTCGCGGCGAGCGGATGCAAACCACCGGCCACCAGTAGCTGATAGGCCGTCATCAGGCCGAAGGCGTACATCACGTACACCTCTTTGTCGCTGTCGGCCGCACTGCGATCGGTGTGGCGCGCCATGCTGTGACAGAACTTCGTCGAATCATCGGCTACCCGGCACATCGGCGCGGCGTCGGCGACGACGCGGTCGCCGAAATCACCGCGCACGGCCTCAGGCAACGCCGCAACCTCGGCCTGCAGCCGTTGCGCGAGTTCCGCCAACTCCGCGCCCGCACGCTGCCATGCCGCACTGACCCGGCGCCCGGCATCGCCGTCCATCTGGGGAACTTCGCCGCCGAGAACCAGGTCCCGCACCAGTTTCGGGAGCCCTTCCACCTGCTCCTGCGGGGTTACCGACACAATGAGCATCCCCCGGTGAGCCGCACGGATTCAGAGCCGAAGGATAGAACGCGGCGCGATCGGCACGGGCGGACCCGTCCCCACCCTTGGGAGCGCCACGCCGCCCACCGCATCCTGCTCAGTCTCGCTCCCCTTGCCGTCGCCGGTAACGCTGTTCGAATCCGGCCGCGTAGGTCACGGGCGGCGTCGATGACGACGAATGCTCTATGACACCGTCCTCGGCGATATAGAAGATCGCCCGCCCGATCGCGATCTCCCCGCGCGGCACCGGCACATAGACCATCCAACCCGCGCTGATCCGGTCGGCCCGCAACTGCGCGAGCGGATAACCCGTCACGTCCAACCGCCGCTCGGTGATGTACGCACGGACACGGGCGATGGCCTCCGGTCCCGACATCCGGCGCCGGGTCTCCGTGTCCAGCGAACCGGCAATCGAGAACTGGTACATCGCACCGTCGATATCGAAACGCTCTGGATCATCGAAGATTTCGCCAACCAGCTCCCTTGTGACCGCGCCGACCTGTGCGGCCGACTCCAGCGCAGCGGCCGCCGCGCGCACCCGGTCACTCGCCCGATCAGGCAGCACACTCGCCACGATGTCGGCCACCGTGTCGGCGGTCCACACCCCGGGGATCGCCGCACCGGAGTGCTCCGCCGATGGCGACTCGCCCCGATACCATCGCCCGGAATCCCACCAGTAGCAGAACGACAGCAACCCCGCGGCGGCGCGCGGGTTCAGCACCGGGTCGGCCACCCAATCCGGCGCCCCGGCATAGGAATTCGGCATCTCGGCACCGCCGTTGTATACCGCGTCGAGTGCGGGCGGATTCCACACACCTCCCGACAGCACGGCCCGGCCGCCAGGCAGCACGTACAGCGTGGAGCCTGCCCGCCGGGAGCTTTCGAACCAGCCGAGCGACGGCAACACGCGCGGTCCGCGCTCTGATCGGACGGCGACGAACGCCGCCGACAGCATCGCCCATCGCGCCCACATCACCGGCAGGTCCGGCAGTTCGTTCGTCATGGGTGTCGGCCGAACCCCCGCGTCCAGATCGCCGCGTACGGCGGCGGCAGCGCGCTGCGGGCTGCGGGTTTGCCGATCAGCGTGTTCGAGGTAGGCCGCCAGCCAGATAGGCAGTCGTTCCCTCGGATAGGCCGCCAGATCGTCCCGATATGCCTCGGGAGCGAACAAGTGAGCGTCCGGAAACGGCTCGTCGCCGCGGTCGTAGTCGACGTCGAGCTCACCGTCGGCGCTCGACCACAGGATCAGCCGCCACCACGGTCCGCCGGCAACCCGCGCCGAGACGGCACGGTGTTGCCGTGCCAGCACCGTCATCGCCTCCGTCGGCGGCACCGATACCGGCCGCGCGTCACCATCCAGGCAGGTGATCTCCACGATGTCCGCGCCGACGGTCAACGCGAAAGTGGCCTGCCACGAGCGGCATTCCGGTGGCACCGCCGCCGAGATCGCTGCGGCGATCTCCCGTACCAGCCGGGTCTGCTCCGCTGGATCGTCCGTCTCCGGACCCTGCACTCGGTGACCTCCTAAGCGTCTGCTCGGCGGACTCGTCGCAGTCCGTCGTCACTCGGGTTCGCCGTGCCAGCCGTCGCCGAGGGCCGCGCGGTGTCGACGAGCAGTTGGCACAACGTCTGCGCCGGTTCGGAGGCACTTTCCCCGTTGAGCATGACGTCGGTGAACGCATCTGCCAGTGCCGCAGGAGCATCGAACCTTCCTTTGTCGAAACTGCTGCCGCTCAACTGATCACGCCATCGCATGTAGCCGTGCACGACCCGCGCGAGACCGACGCGCCGGTACCCGCCGTCCCTGAGGTACTCCGCGATCAGCGCCCGTTGCGCCCGAGCGCGCGCCTGCCCCGCACCGGCGAGATCGAAGGCGCGCCCGAATTCGCGAACCGTCGCGGTGTAGACCGGGCGGGTATCCGATTGCGCAACAACCGATCCCGGCCGGTTCGCCGCGCGAATCGCCTCGGCAAGCCGAGCCACGTCCACGAGCAGAGTGGCGTTCAGGTCGGCCTGCCAGGTGCTCACGGTTTCCTCGACTCCGGTCACCCGCCGCTCGACGCGGGCGATGGCGCGCACCCCGAACGGCGTGATCCCGACGTAGCGCAGCGCGATGACCGGAAACTTCGTCAGCACGTCGTCGACGGCTGTCAGGTACTCGAGGACGTGGCCCGCATCGATCTCCGGCGTATCCAATCCAGACACCGCGATACCGTGCCGATCGGCGAGTTCTCTTGCCCGCCGCATGATTTCACGGTCTGCGGACGATGGGGGGCTGGATCGCTCTTGCCGGGTGCGGTCGGTGCCCGCCGTGACAAGACTCCGCACCGGAGCGGGGCTCTTCGCTCCGGTGGGCGCGCCGGCGGGCGGGCGGTCCGGCCTGGCCGCCGCGGGACTTCCGCCCGGCGGTCCGGCCGGGAGCCCGCCTTCGGACCATGGCGTCCCCGGCGGCCGCCGCCCGAACGGCGCACTGACAGCAGGTGGACTGGCACCGGCGCGCGGCGGTGCCACGGTGTTGGTCGGCCCGCCCGGAGCCGGGGCCGTCGCCGACTTCTTCTCGCTACCCGCAGGCCTGTCGGCTTGCCGAACACTCGGCGGCACCGCATTCGATGTCGCGCTCGGCTCGACCGGCCGGCGTAGGCCCTGGCCGACCGCGCGATCACCGGCGCCCGCACCGACTGGCGCGGCCTGCGGATCCGCTCCGCCATCGACCCCACGACTTCCCTGCCGATTCCCGCCACTCGACGCCGGATCAGGAATACCGTTGTGCGGCAACGGTATTGCCTGCAAAGGCAGCGCCTCAGCATCGACCTGACCTGGACCCGTCTGCCGCGCAACACCGGGGAGCTGCTCAGGCAAGGAAGGGTTCACTGCGACATCCGATGCGCGAACGGGTTCGGCAGGCAGATCCCCACCGAGCGGCAGTGCGGCCCCGGCATCCTGCGCGGCGGCCGACTCCATCCGCTTGCCGCCCACTTGATCCAGGATCTGAAAGCTCTCGGCGGCGATCATCACATCTCGGCCGAAGCCGTCCACCGCAGTGGAGAAGTCCTCCAATGCCGCCACGGCTTGCCGCGCGTCCGGCTCGTAGGTCTTCTCGAATGCCTTACCGGCCTCGTCGTCGCCCCACCAGCGGCCCTCCGCGTCGAGCGCGGCCCGCAACCGCGCAACGACCTGCCCGATCTCGGCGCCGATCTCCTGCATCGCCGCTCCGCGCGCGTGCAGATCTTCCGGGTCAACCCACAGCGATCGACTCACCGGCGCACTCTCCGGCTCCAGGGCGGCGGTTCGGAGCCTGCGCTGCCGCGTACCTCAACGCTGCCCCTTCCTCGCGGTGCGAAAACGTAGGGACAACTGTAGGTCCGACGCCGCCTAACCAGGCCCGACGGCGACCTCCCAGCGCTGGGAACTCAGCCGCCTGCTCCGGAGGGTTCCGCAGGCCGTAGCGTTCGACTCGGCTCGGCGCTCGAATCCGGATGCCGGGGGCCTGGACTCGACGGGGTCGACCACCGACCCGTCCGCGCCACCCACTGCAGCACACCGATCATGACGAGGCCGAGCACCGCCGTCGCGATGCCGAGCTGCCATCCCGGTGGCCGCCAGGACAAGACCAGTTCGGCGTTGTCGGTGCCCGCCGGAATGTCGACGGCGAGGAAGGTCCGCTCCACGGTGCTGAGCGGAATGTCCTTACCGTTCAACTCGATCCGATGCCCAGGCCAGTTCAGTCTGCTGAAGACGATGCGGCCACCGCTGGTCGAGCTCACCCGGCTGACGCTGGTGGCATCATCACGCGACGAAGACGAGGTAGCGGTCACGCCGACGGTGTGCGCGATCGCCCCGTTCTTCGTCGAGACGAGTCCGTTCTCGCGTTCGAGCACCCAGATGTAGCGTTCGTGGCCCGGGTAGTCGACCCACTTCCACCCCGCCGGTGCGGGGTGCTCCCCCACGTTCGGATACTGCGCACGGTGCAGCACCACCCGGTCGACCTTCATCAGATCGACGATCGTTCTGCCGGTGGATGGTTCGGCCGCGAAGGCGCGCCGGAACGCGTCGACACAGGTGCTGCCGTCCCAAGCCATGCACAGCACCCCGGCGAACGGCGCATGCCCGATCGGCGTGTACCCGTTCACGTAGTCGAGCCCGAGGTTCTTGGCGTAGTTGCCGATGGCGAGGGATCCGTAGGCGCCGGTGATGCTTCGGTCCTCCGGTCGCAAGATCGCACGATCGGCGAGTTGCAGTGTCACGCCATCGAAGTCGGGGAACGCCGCCGTCATCTCCGAGCGCCGTTCCGGGAAGTTGTACGGCAGCGCGGTCGGCGGCGCGGCCGCCACCTGGGCGTAGGCGATCGGGAACATCGCGACGATCATCAGCACACACGCCACCGCGACGCCCTTGGCCCGCGCCAGCCACACCGCCGCCGCGCCGAGCGCGCCGACCGCCAAGACCGCGAGCAGATGGCGCACCACGATTTCCGGTGCCGCAGAGAAGGATCGGATGAACAACAGCCCGATCAGCACCCCTGCGGCGATGCCGCGGCGGCGCAGCGATGCCAGGGTGCCGTGCTTGCTCAGCAGCACGCAGACCAGGACGAGCAGCCCGAGCGCGACCATCGGCAGCACGCGGGCAGGCCAGCGCAGCGGTCCGATCGCGCCGGGGCCCGCGGTCCACATCAGCACCGCGATGGCGAAAAGTATTGGCCCGCTGAGCTCCCTGACCGAATCGTAGGCCGCCCGCCAGGCGATGAACGCCAGCGCGGGAATCAGGAACCAGGCGACATAGACCATCGGCAACGGCTGCACATGCCCCCACCATGCGGTGAATGCCGGTGTCGTGCTCGGCAAGCTGGCATTCAGCGATTCCGACCACGGCACCGTCAGGAAAGGATCGTTGTGGATCTTCGCGTTCCCCCGCCAGGTCACCTGCGAGGACAGGATCCCTGGCAGGTTGGCTCCTGCCGCGACCAGCGCGGCGGCGCCGGCGGCGAGCAGCAGCCGCAGCGACGGCCCCCAGCGCCGCTGGTAGATGGCCTCGCCGACGGCAACCGCGACGATCATCAACCCGGCTTCCACTGCGGGGAAGGCATATTGGACCGTCAGCGCGAGATACAGGAACACGAAGACCGGAATGGGACCGCCGCGTCCGCGCGCGTACAGCACCGCCGATGCCCACGCGTGCACGATCCACGCGGTCGCGGTGTGCGAGGTGAACCAGCTCGCCTCGTCGAAGAACAGGAACCATCCGCTCAACGGAAACGCGATGCCCGCCACCGCCGACCACGAGGCACGCGCGCCGTAGGCCAGGCAGATCCGGAAGACGCCGAGCCCGGCGATGATCGAGAAGACGAGCTTCACCATCGTCGCGTAGACGGCGAGATTGTCCATCGAGGGGGCGAGGAGACAGAGCAGCAGCTGCGGCGGGTTGTAGATCCCGGCCTCTTCGATGGTGTAGTTGCCCGCCATCCACTCCCAGGGCACGATCCAGGGAAATCGTCCCTCGCGCAGCTGCGTACCGAGATGGACCCACATCGGCGCGTACTGCGCCTCGGTGTCGTCGGTGTAGAAGTGCCGCGCGTTCGCCAGCAGCACTGCCGCGTAGCCGACGACCACACCGATCGCGGTCACCGCCCCCCAGATTCGCGCGTCGCGCCGCGATCCCATTTCCCCGTCAAGCCTCACGAGAGCGGGAGCATAAGCGAACCGGGTAAACACGACAAAACGACCAGGACGGCGCCGGGGCGCCGACGCTATTTGGTGAGGTGCGCCTCGAACGCGATCCGATCGCCGCGATAGAGCCCGCGCACCCGTTCGATCGGCTCGCCGTCCACGTCGAGACTGCGCCGATGCAACAACAACAGTGGCAGCGCCGTAGTGCATTCGAGCAATGCGGCCTCGCGTGGGGACGCGAGGACTGTTTCGATGCGTTCGGTGGCCCTGCCGAACACCACCCCTGAGGCACGCACCGCAGCATACAACGACGTCGTCGGATCGTAAGAGGCGCGGAGGCCTGCGAACCGAGCCAGCGGCAGGTAGGTGCTCTCCAAGCCGATGCGCTCACCGTCGGCGAGCAGCACCCGCTCCAGGTGCATCACCGAAGTGCCCACCGGCACATCGAGATCGCGGGCGATGTCGGCATCGGCGGACACATCGTCCCAGCCGACGAGCAGACGGCCGGGCACGCGCCCATAGCTGATCGCGCCTTCGGTGTAGGAACGCAGCGACAGCGGCTGCACCATTTTGGGACGCGAGACGACGGTGCCCCGGCCTTGCCGCCGAATCCGCCCCTCCACCAGCAGATCTCGCAATGCCTGGCGCACGGTCTCGCGCGCCACCTCGAACCGAACGGCCAGGTCGCGTTCCGAAGGCACCGGATCGCCCTCGGCGAGATCGTCGAGGATCGTCTCGAGTTCGGTGCGCACCCGATACGACTTCGGCAACCGATCGGGCAGCGCGAATTCCGCGCGCCCACCGTGCATGTCGCTGGTTGCCGGCTCGGCACCGACCCTCGTCACCTCCGCTGCGTCCATGCCGACAGCGTACCCGTAATTGGTCTATACCAATTGTTAACCTAGCGTTCGCACGAGCAATACCCCTTGGTCTAGACCAATGTGCACGATATGTCCCATGCGATTGGTCATCATCGGAGGTGGGATCCTCGGCACCGCACACGCCCTGGCCGCTGTCCGCCGCGGTCACGAGGTCATTCAGCTGGAGCGGGAGACCGAGGCCCGCGGGGCAACGGTGCGCAACTTCGGCCTGGTGTGGGTCTCCGGACGGTCCGCCGCGGAGCTCGAGGTGACGCTGCGGTCGCGGGAACTGTGGGAAGAGATCGGGGGCAAGGTCCCCGGCGTCGGATTCCGGCCCAACGGCTCGATCACGCTGGTGCGCACCCCCGCCGAGCTCGCCGTCGCCGAGGCCGCGAGCGCGGGCCCCACGGCCGAACGGCGCGGGTTCACGCTGCTCGAGCCAGCGCAGGTCCGCGCGCTCAACCCCGCGCTGCGCGGGAAGTTCCTTGCCGGACTGCACTGTTCGACCGACGCCGCAGTGGAGTCGCGGCAGGCACTGCCCGCGCTGCGCGCCTACCTGACCGCCACCGGCCGCTACACCTTCCACGCGAGCACCGAGGCCAGGTCGGTCACCGACACCGGCTCCGGCGCAACGGTGCACGACGACCAGGGCCGCCGCTTCGACGCCGACCTGGTGCTCGCCTGCCCCGGCGCGGCACACTCCGGCCTGACCCGCGAGCTGGCGGGCGTGCTCCCGGTACGCCGGGTCCGGCTCCAGATGATGCAGACCGCGCCGCTCGACGAGCCGCTCACCACCGCCGTCGCCGACGGCGACAGCTTTCGGTACTACCCCGGCTTCGCGGGCGAGACGCTGGACACGCTGAATCGGGAACAGTCCCAAACCGCTACCGCCGCCGAGCACAAGATGCAGCTGCTGTGCGTGCAGCGCCTGCACGGCGGGCTCACCATCGGCGACACCCACGAATACGACGAGCCGTTCGCGTTCGACGTGGACGAGGCGCCCTACGAACACCTCATCGGGGTCGCCGAAGAACTACTCGGACGCAAACTGCCGCAGGTGATCCGGCGCTGGGCCGGCGTGTACAGCCAGACCGTCGACCCGAACATGATCGTCACCCGCGCCGAGGCGAGCAAGCACATCTGGGTGATCACCGGCCCGGGCGGCCGCGGCATGACCCTCGGCCCCGTCATCGGCGAAGACACCGCCGAACTGCTGAATCTGTGAGGAAGAACGTGCCAGACAACACCATTCAACTCGCGGTCCTCGACATGGCGGGCACCACCGTCGCCGACGGCGGGCTCGTCCTGCGCGCCTTCGACGCTGCCGCCACCGCGGCGGGCATCGAGTCCGAAGGGCCGGAACGCGATTCGGCCCGCCAGTATGTCCTCGACACGATGGGTCAGTCGAAGATCGCCGTCTTCCGCGCGCTGCTCGGCGACGAAGACCGCGCCCAAGAAGCCAACCGCGCGTTCGAGAGCGCCTACGAGGCGCTGATCGACGAGGTCGAGATCACCCCGATTCCCGGTGCGGCCGAGGCGATCACCGCTTTGCGCGCCGCGGGCGTCCGGGTGGCCCTCACCACCGGGTTCAGCCGCAGCACCCAGGACCGGCTGCTGAAAGCGCTCGGCTGGCAGGACATCGCCGACCTGACCCTCGCGCCCTCGGACGCAGGACGCGGCCGCCCGTACCCCGACATGGTGCTCACCGCGGTGCTGCGGCTGCAGGCCGACGCGGTCGATCGCGTCGCGGTGCTCGGCGACACCACCAGTGACATCGCCACCGGTCTTGCCGCGGGCGCCCGGATCGTCGCAGGCACGCTCACCGGCGCGCACGACGAAGCCCAGCTGAGGGCCGCCGGCGCCACCCATGTCGTGCCCTCGGTCACCGAGTTCGCCGCACTCCTGCTCGCCGAGCACCCATGACCCCGTCGCACCAGCGACGGTCAACCGCCCCTTCGACTCCGACACTCCTCACGAACCGAAAGTTGTAGTCATCGTGCGTACTTCGACCACGCGAGCGCGTCTCGCACGCACCCTCTCCCGGACCGCGCTGCTCCTGGCCACCGCCACCGCCCTCGCGGCGACGGCGGCCTGCGGCGGCACCGGCGCCGACAGCGCGGGCGGCAAGACCGTCACCGTCTACTCCGCGGACGGCGTCGGCAGCTGGTACAAGGCCCGCTTCGCCGACTTCCAGCAGCAGACCGGCATCGCGGTCAACCTGGTCGAATCCGGCTCTGGCGAGGTCGTCAACCGAGTCAACAAGGAGCAGGGCAACCCGCAGGCCGACGTGATGGTCACCCTGCCGCCCTTCATTCAGAAGGCGAAAAGCGCAGGGCTGCTCCAGAACAGCGGCATCGACACCAGCGCAGTGCCCGCGGCCGACAAGGACGCCGACGGCAAGTACGTCACCCTGGCCAACAACTACCTGTGCTTCATCGCCAACACCTCGGTCGACGCCAGCGCACTCACCTGGGACGACCTGCTGAAGCCGGAATACAAAGGCAAGCTGCAGTATTCGACGCCAGGCCAGGCCGGTGACGGCACCGCCGTCCTCGTCCTGCTGCAGAAGCTGCTCGGCAAGCAGGGCGCACTCGATTACCTGACCAAGTTGCAGGCCAACAACGTCGGGCCGTCCCCGTCCACCGGCAAGCTGCAGGCGAAGGTCGACAAGGGCGAACTGAGCGTCGCCAACGGCGACGTGCAGATGAACCTGACCACCATCAAGGAGAAGGGCTCGAAGTTCAGCGTCTTCTTCCCCGCGACCGCCGACGGCAAGAAGTCGACCGTCGCCGTCCCCTACGTGATGGGCCTGGCCAAGGGCGCACCGCATCAGGCCGAGGCGAAGAAGCTGATGGAGTTCCTGCTGTCGGCCGAGGCCCAGAAGACCCTCGGCCCTGACGCTTTCGCGGTGTCGGCCCGCGCCGAGCTGCGCGACACACCCGCCACCGGCTCGGCGCCGTCGCCGAGCTCGGTGCTCAAAGGCGTCGACCTGCTTCCGGTCGATTGGAACACCGTGCTCACCGATCTGGATGGCGACCTTGCCGCCTACCAGAAGGCCACCGGTAGCTGAAACCCCGTAGCGGACAAGGGAGTCGACAATGCCCACTGGTGACGCGCTGGCGAGGTCAGCCGCCAAGACACCGATGCGATCCGCCATCGTCGAACCGGCGATCGTGTTCGATCGCGTCGGCGTCAGCTACCGCAGTGGTCGCAAAACCACTGTCGCGCTGACCGATTTCACGCTGCGCGTCGCCGAGGGCGAGACCGTCGCGCTCCTCGGCCCGTCCGGGTCCGGCAAGTCGACCGCGCTCAAGGCACTGGCCGGATTCGTCCGGCCGACCTCGGGCGCGGTCCGGCTGGCCGGGCGCGACGTGACCGATCTGTCGCCCGCCAAGCGCGGCATCGGCGTCGTCGTGCAGTCCTATGCGCTGTTCCCGCACATGTCGGTGCACAGCAACGTCGCCTTCGGGCTGAAATCACACCGGGTGCCGCGCAGCGAGATCGGTGCTCGGGTCACCGAGGCGCTGGACATGGTCGGCATGGGCGCCTACGCGCAGCGGCTACCGAGGGAGCTGTCCGGCGGACAGCAGCAGCGGGTCGCGATCGCCAGGGCGTTGGCCATCCGGCCCAAGGTGCTGCTGCTGGACGAGCCGCTCGCGGCGCTCGACGCACAGCTGCGCCAGTCCATGCTCGGCGAGCTGCAACAGCTGCGAAAAGCGTTGCCGGACACCGCGATGCTGTACGTCACCCACGACCAGTCCGAGGCGCTGGCACTGGCCGACCGCATCGCGGTGATGCGCGACGCGCGGCTGCTCGACATCGACACCGCCGAGAACCTGTGGCGGCGACCGCCGTCGGACTTCACCGCCGCGTTCCTCGGCGGCGCGAACCTGCTGCCCTGCACGGTGAATCGGGTGTCCGGCGGATCGGCACTGGTCAGCGTCGGCAGCCGAACGCTCCGTGCGCAGGCGCCGACCCCCGGCGTCGGCCAGGAGAACTGGGAGATCGACTCCCCTGCCCTGCTGTGCGTGCGGCCGCACACGGTCCGCCTCGGCAGCGTCGGCGACCGTGATGCGTTGCGCGGCACCGTGACCGCCGCGGTGTGGCGCGGCGCGACCACCCGGGTGCACCTGGCCGTCGACGGGCTCGCCGACGAAGTCACCGCAGACCTGGCAGGCCACGTCGACACCGCCGTCGGCACCGCCGTCGGTGTCCTGTTCCCCGATCCGGCCGGGGTGCTCATCCCGCGCGCGGTAGGTGCGCGGCTGCCATGAGTGTTCTGGAGCTGGTCCCCGACCTCGAGCCCGCCGATCGGCCTGCGCCGCAGCGCAACTGGAAGCCGGTGCTGTGGAGCCTGCCGCCGCTGCTTGTCGTCGTGTTCATCGCGGTGTACCCGATCGTCCGGGTCATCGCCGAATCCACCGTCACCCCGACCGGCCGCGGCATGTCGGTGTGGACCGACGTGCTCGGTTCCGAGCTGTTCCGGAACGCATTGTGGCGCACCGTGTCCATCGCGGTGACCTCGACACTCGGCTGCCTCGTGCTCGGCACTTTCCTCGCGATCGTGCTGGCCTTCGTGCCGTTTCCCGGCGCACAGGTGGTCGGCAGGCTCATCGATACCGTGCTGACGCTGCCGTCGTTCCTGATCACCCTCGCCTTCACGTTCCTCTACGGCACCGCGGGCGCGGTGAACGTGCTGATCGGGCGGATCACCGGGAACGACGAGCCCGCTTTGAACTTCCTCTATACCCCGCTCGGAATCGTCCTCGCCGAGATCACCTTCTTCACCCCGTTCGTCGTGCGCCCGCTGCTCGCCGCGTTCGCTCAGCTGCCGAGGGAACAACTCGACGTGGCCGCGAGCCTCGGCGCCTCCCCGTGGCGGGTGCTGCGGCAGGTAGTGCTGCCTGAGGCGTGGCCTGCCCTGGCCGCGGGCGGCAGCCTGACATTGCTGTTGACCCTCAACGAGTTCGGCATCGTCCTGTTCACCGGGGCCAAGGGCGTGCTCACGCTGCCCGCGCTGATCTATACCCGCGGCATCGTGACCTTCGACCTGCCCGGCGCCGCGGTGCTCGCCACGGTGCAGGTGGTGCTGTCGCTGACGCTGTACATCGGATATCGGCTGGTGTTCGCCCGGTTCACCGGTGCGTCCCGTAAGGAGAGCTGACCCATGCTGGTGTGGACCAGGCGCGGCAAGGCGGTCGTGCTCGCCGTCTTCGCGCTCGTCGTGCTCGTGGTGTTCGTCGCGCCGTTCGCGACCGTCGGCGCGGCCGCCTTCGCCGGGCACTGGACCGGTGCGCTGCCGTCGGACCTCGGCTTCGCCAACCTCGGCCGCGCGCTGTCGGGTGAGCAGGCGGCCAGCCTGTCGGTGAGCCTGCAGACCGCGCTACTGGCCGGTGCCATTTCCCTGGTGCTCGGCACCTGGGCGGCGCTGGCCGCGCAGGAGGCGCCGAGCTGGTGGCGGCGCTGCACCGACGCGGTGTTCCATCTGCCGGTCGCGGTGCCGTCGGTCGCTGTCGGCCTCGGTGTGCTGATCGCGTTCAACGGACAACCGCTGCTGCTCGGCGGCACCAAATGGATTGTCATCCTTGCGCATTCGGTGCTCGTGCTGGCCTACGCGTTCAGCGCGGTTGCCGCCGCGCTCGACCGCATCGATCCCGCGTACCGCCAGGCCGCCGAGTCACTCGGCGCCGGCCCGGTCCGGGTGCTCTGCCAGGTCACCCTGCCGCTGCTGCTTCCTGCGCTCGGCGCGGCCGCCGGGCTCGCGGTCGCGCTGTCCATGGGCGAGCTCGGCGCCACCATCATGGTGTACCCGGCCACCTGGAAGACGCTGCCGGTGAGCATTTTCACGCAGACCGACCGCGGCGAGGTCTTCGACGCCGCCGCGACCACCACCGTGCTCGTCCTGGTCACGCTGACGGCGTTGATCCTGCTCGGGCGCCTGCGCGGCCGCGCTGCCCTGCGCTGATACCGGCGCGCCCTAGTATGGCGTCGTGTCAGCACTTCCCCTGATTTTCACCGCGGGCTGGGCGAGCGGGGTCAACGCCTACGCCGTCGTGCTGCTGCTCGGGCTCCTCGGCCGGTTCGGCTTCGCCGACTCGGTGCCGGACGCGCTGCAGCGCACCGACGTGCTGATCGCCGCCGCTGTCCTGTTCGCGATCGAGGCGGTGGCCGACAAGATCCCCTACCTCGACTCATTCTGGGATGTGCTGCACACGGTGGTTCGCCCCGCCTCGGGCGCGGTCGTCGCGGCACTGATTGCGGGACAGGACGGTTCGCTATCGGAGCTGGCGGCAGGCGCACTCGGCGGGACAACCGCACTGGTGAGTCACCTGGTCAAGGCAGGGACGCGGATGGCGATCAACACCTCGCCGGAGCCTGCCAGCAACGTCGTGATGAGCGTCGCCGAAGACAGCGCCGTCGCCGGGATCGTGACGCTCGCCGTCTTCCACCCGCTGCCCGCGGCGCTCGTCGCGGGCACACTGCTGGTGCTCGGGGTGGTGCTCGTGCTGTTCCTCGCCACCCGGATCCGCCGCTACCTTCGTCGCCGACGAGAACGCAGAGCACAGCGCGCGGTCGCGACCTGACCGCCCCCGCTCCATTCTTCGATTCCGCGAAACCCGGTGTACCCGAACTATCCTCACACCAGCACGCGGATCCGTGCGAGATCGACGAAAGGCTGGCCGTCGAACCATGGCATCACCGGCGACGAAGCTCCTCAAGGACATCGAGCCGCTGTCCGCGCCACAGCGCCGACGCGCGATCGCGGCGGCCGCCTTGCAGTTGGCAGGCACGGCCGAGCTCCGACCACTGCTGACCGAGCTGGCGGCGCGTGGCCGGTACGAGCGAATCATCTCGATCCACCTCGCCGCGATCGCCAGCGACCGCGATCATCTACTGGCACAGCTGGATTCGGTGGGACAGGAGTTCGTGTCCCGCGCCGCAGTCGCGCTGATCCGGGTCGGCGCCGAACCGCACGTGCTGGTCGAGCGAGTGCCGCGGCTGGCGCAGCGGACGCGAAAGACGCTGTACCGCGCTATCGGTCGCCGCTCGTGCGGCACCGAGTTGGCCGACGCGCTGCTGCCGGAGGTGCGGCGACACTTCGGCGACGCGGAGGCGGCACGGGTGCTGCCGCACTGCTCCACACCGATCGTCGCCGAGTCTCTCCCCGACCTCGCCTACGCGGTGCCGAGCTGGCAGGCGTTGGGCCGCAAGCACATCGACGTGGTACTCGACTACCTCGAGGGCAGCGCTACGCAGGCGGGCGAGTCGCAATGGCGCGAGTTGTGGCCGCGCATCGCCGCGACCGCAACGACATCCGCACTGCGCCACCCGGATCGGCTGCTCGCGCTCGCCGCACACGCGGTCCGGCACGTACCGCTCTCCGGCCTCGACCCGGTCCTCGGCGCATTGGCTCGCCACGATGCGAATGCGGTGGTCGCGCTGATCCTGCATCCGAGCGGGCGTGGCACCGGGTTGGCCGGTCGTGCCCTCTTCACCGCGCTGCGCGAGCTCCCGGACGAGCGGCTGTTGCCGGTGTTCGCCGCCTACGGCGCGCATCAGCGGCAGCGATTCCTGCACCTGCTGCCGCCGCATCGGCGCACCGACGTGGTGCGGCAAGTATTCATCCAGCCCGGGGTCGACCCAGCACGACTCGACCTCGGTGCGCTCGACAGCCTGCCGAAGGACGCACGGGCGACCCTGGCCCGCGAACTCCTTGCCGCGCATGGTGGCTCCGACGACCGCTCGGTGCGCGAGCGCCTGATCGCCCGGCTCACCTGGGAGCAGGCCGAACCCGTACTGCGCGAGAGCATTCGGCGGCCGACCGCCGACGAGCGCGCGGAGGCTTATCCGCTGCTGGTGGTCGCGGCGATCGGCAGTCGCGATCCCGCCGTGGTCGCCACCCTGCTCGAGTCGCTGCGGCGGCTGCGCAACGAGCAGGACCCGGTGCGGCGCAATGCCTTGCAGGCAGTCGACACCATCCCGCCGACGCTGTTGCGCGCCGACCACCTGCCGGCACTGGAGATCCTGGCCACCGACGCGCTGCAAGCCCGCGATTGCTCGCAGGCCACCACCGACGCGGTCGGGGTGCTCGCGCGCGGATTGCTGGTGCACGGCGCCCGCGCCGATGACCCCGCGTTCACCGACGTCGCACTCCGGCTGATCGAAAGCCTTGGGGCACACAGCAGCACGGTGCCGCTGCGGCACCTGGATCGAAATCTGCCGCGCGGCGTCGAGCACCGGCTGTTCGCTGCGCTGCGGCCGCAACTGGACAGCGACGCCGTGCGGGACAAGTGGAACCTCACGCTGAGCCTCGGCGACGGATTGGCCCGGCGTGCCTGGAATGTGGCAGCCCTCCAGCAACTGATCGTGCGGGCCTGCGGCGCCAGGAACGATCACATCGTCCGGGAAGCGGTCGACCTGGCCTTGGCCAATCCGGCCACCCGCGACGAGCATCTGGCCACGTTACTGAACCGAGACCGATCGCTGATCTCGCTACACCGGGTGCAGCAGCTGATCGGCACGCGCCGAACGGATCTGCTCGACCTGGTGCTCGCCGGAGCCACGCCAGGACGCTTCCTCGCACCCAAAGTGCGTCTGGTGCTCTCCTTTTCGGGTGGCTTCCACGGCTGGACGCCCTGGCAGCTCGACCTGTACGCCCGATCGCTCGCCGGCCTGGTGCGGGCCAAGGAACCGTCGGCGTGGGAGAAGGCATGGGCGGTACGACAACTGGGCTACCTGCCGGGTAGCTTCGAGCGCCTCGTCGGGTACCTCGACCATGCCGAGCTCACGGTGGCCGAGGCCGCGCTCACCGCGCTCGGCCGCAGCGAGGAGGCCGAGGCAGCGGTCCGCGTGCTGAGCCGGTACGTGGATTCCGATCGGGCACGAGTCGCGGTGAGCGGCATCGCTTCTCGGGCCAGGAGCATCGGCCCCGATCGGCTCGCCGGCGTGCTCACGCCGCTGGTCGACTCCCCGAAGATCACCTCGCTCAAGGAGGGCGTGCGGCTGCTCGCATCGTTGCACGCGCCGGAGGCGATGGCGTCGGTGCTGGCGATCTGGGAGCGCCCCAACCAGCATCGCGACGTCAAACGGGCGGTGGTCTTCGCCTGTCGCTGGCTGCTGGATCATCCGGAGGCCTGGCGGATCCTGGCCGAGGCCGCCACGGATGCCGCGGTCGCGAGCGAGGCGCTGAATCTCGCGCCCGCACTGCTGCCGATTCCGCAGCGGGACCGGTTGGCAGCGCTGGTGCGCGAGCTGGCAGGCAACGCCGATGTGCACCTTGCCGCCCAGGCCATGGGGGTGTTGGGCGCGTGGTTTCCGTGGGCGCCGGAGGACACCGGCGACCTATTGGTGCGCAGGCTGGCCGATCTCGGCGAGGTCGGCCTGTGGCAGCAGGCGGCGCGGGTGCTCGTGGCCAGCGGTTATCGAGAGCATGTCCCCGCAGCCGTGGATCGACTACTCGCCGCCGAGGGGGTCGACCTCCCCGGGCGTGATCTGCCTGCCCGGCAACGGCTTTCCGCGCTGCTCACCGGTGTCGGCGGGCTCGGTGTCGCGGCAAGGCTTTCCGAAGAGGCGCGCACTATCGCGGTGGCGGTCGCCGAACGGCTCGGCACCGACCCCGCCTGGCGGCGGCCCGCGATCGAGCTGTTCCTCGCGCAGATCCGCTGGGCGGACGGCGCATCGAGCGTGCGGTCCATCCAGCAGGCCTGCGAGCTCGGCCGAGGAGCGCTGGTGAACTACCCGGCCGAGCAGCTGCGGACGCAGTTGACCCGCACCCTGCGGATGGTCGAATCGGACACGATGGCGGCGGTGGCGCGCGAACTGTCCGTCAGTGTGGATGTGGCGACCGGCCTGGCGACCGTGGCGTTGATTGCCCAGTGCGGCAGCCATTTCGGCTGGACGCCTACCTGGGTGGACCTGCTCGCCCGCATGCGGACGCATGGGCGCAGTGATGTCCGGATTGCGGCACACGAGGTTTTCACCGTTGCCGAATGATTGCGAAGAAGCTGAAACCCCTGCGGGCGTGCCGCGCCAGTCGACCACGCGGCACGCCGGGCGGGGCGCCCCGTTGCGCCCGCCGTCACTGTGCAGGCGACGTGATCGTCCGAGTGCAGCCACTGGTCGGATGACTACGCTCGGGACGTCGCCTTTCGGGCAGCGACGCTGTCGGGCAGTGTCACTATTGCTCGGGCAATCGGCGGCGGCCCCCGGCCACGTCGGTTACCAGATCAGTGTACCCGTCAACTAGTTCGGCCAGGTGGTACCAGTGTTTATGGGTGTTGTCACTGCGCGCGCCCTCGGCATCGATGGCTTGATTCGCGTCCACCCAGCTGCGTGCCATCCGGTCGACGACCGCGCCGAGGCTCTCGGTGTGCAAGGAAGCCCCGTTGCGATGCTGTGGAATCTCCTTACCGATCCAATCATTGATGTCGTCGACGAGCTCGCTTCGGCGACAATCTATTTCGATAATCAGGGCGGTGTCCCGCACCTGCTGACGGCGTGCGTGTAGCTCAGCGAGCGCATGCGCGGACCTGAGCATTTCTCGGTCCTGGAAACGCCGCCCCTGAAAGGCACACAGTAATTGCGGAGCTGTCGGCAGTACCCCCACCGTTGGAGCACTCATCGCCACACCCCAGGCTCACCCGACACCAACACGCTTTGTACCAACATAATTGGCTCTCGATTCGGTTATCCCGGTCATCGGATCGGTTGTTCACAACTAGGCTAGCTGGATCATGCTCTTACATTTGCAAGAACGCAAGAGTGCGTCCGCACTGCTGCACCCGCCCATTCACCGGCGTGTCGCCTGCCCCAGAGTGGGCTAGCCGCAACGGAGTCGGCGCCGACACATCCACGAACCACCCATCACATCCGTGCACGAATGAAAGCCATCGTGCCTGTCGAGCATCCCTCGAGCAACCCGCCATGCCGTGCGCAGACAAACCGTTCCCAGTTCGATATTCACACTCGATTCTCACGACATACTCAGCGCGGTAAAACAATTCCTACCGGTCCGTCAATCCGGGACTGCTGGTGTCTGATAATCGACTGAGAAAACCGACAAAGGGGACACCATGCGTAGGCTGGCAGCGTTGATGCGGGTAGGACGGCCACACGGCCACTAACGAGGAGGTCGGGATGGGTTTGATCGGAGCTCTGCTCGGGTTCGTACTGACGCTGTTCATCCTGGTGATGCTCGCCAGGCTGATCTTCGACTGGATCGACGCCCTGTCCACCGGACCGAGGCAGCCGTGGGTGAGCCGGGCGCGCGACCTGACCCATGCGGGCACCGAGCCGGTCATCGCACCGGTGCGGCGGGTGCTCAAGCCGGTGCGGACCGGAGGCTTCTCCCTCGACCTGGCGTTCACGGCGGTCTTCATCGTCGCGCTCATCCTGCGCGCGGTCGCCTACAGCCTGTAGTCGCACGAGTGGCACATGACCGCGGCGTTTGTCGAGTAAGCCGCGCCACCATGTGCCACTCGTCGCGCTGAGCAGGATTGGCCCGCAAGGTATTCCATCGAAATCGGCGCCGGTCTGGCACAGTGGGCGGATGGGCCGATCCTTGGTCGTGGCGCTCCTCTCGGTGTTCGCCCTGCTGACCTCATGCGCCGCCGACGTGCCCACCTCGGAGTGGCGCGAGCTCTCCCTCCCCGCCGCCGGTGCACGCATTCTCGCGCTGACACCGGTCGACGGCGGGCTGCTCGCCATCGGCTCGGTGCCGGGCCCCGAGGGCCGCGCACCCGCGGCGTGGACCACCGCCGACGGAAGTGATTGGCGCACAGTCGCTGTCGAACCGCACAGTCCCTATGCCTTTCAGACGGAACTGATCTCGGTCGGCATCGGGGATCGGATCGTCGTCCTCGGCCAGGCCTTCGGTGGCGCACACAGCAATCCACGCATGACGAGCTGGAGCGGAACCCCCACCGCGCTCGTCGAACACCCGCAGGCGATGGAGCTCTTCGGCGGCCCGCATGCGATCGCGGTCAACGCCGCCGCCACGCTCGGTGCCACCGATCTGCTGGTCGGCCAATGGGACGGCGCCAGTGGACGATACGGCGCGGCGGTGTGGACCTCGACCGACGGCGTGCACTGGGATCGGCAGGCCGACGACCCGGCATTGGCCGCACCGCCGGGCGAGCTGACCGGCGCATCGGGCGTCGCCACCGGGCCCGCCGGTTTCGTCGTCGCGGGCAATACCTTGCGCGGCAGCGCATTGTTCCCGCTGACATGGACGTCACCCGACGGCCGAACCTGGCAGCGCATCGACCTACCCGGCCAGGATTCGGTGGCCACCCGCGTCGGCTGCGACGGCACCGGCTGTGTCCTGTTCGGCCAAACCATCACCGCCCCTCCGCAGCTGCTCTGCTGGCCTACCACCACCAGCTCCCCCACCACGGGCCCGTCGGGCGCCACCGTCGAGGTTTCCCAGGTGCTCCTGCGAGATCCGCAGGTATTCACCACCGTTCGCATCGACGGCACCGCGCACCTGATGACGACAAACCGCGACTGCACCGCCTGGCACGACCTCGCACTACCGGTCGCCGCAGCCCAGGCGCGGCTCGGCATCCTCGCAGGCGCCCTGCTCGTGGCCACCAGCGACGACGCGACCGCGAGCAGACTCTGGCTGCGCCGCACCGACGCTCCCGCGTAACACCGCCGGCGAATCCATCCCGAACGCCGCAGATCTGGAACGTCAACTTTGGACCGGACCATTCTGGAAGGTTGTAGTCTCTAAGGCTACGACCACCCTCCCACTGCACTATTGCGGCAGGTTGCGGGCTCTTGGCGAACCGAAAGGGATGTTGCCATGGCAGGCAAGCGCACCGTCCTTACCGTGCGACTGCGCAGGCTGGCGGCCATGCTGCACGAGATGCGCGAACACGCCGAGCTCAGTAAAGAAGACGTGAGTTCGAAGACCGGCATCAACGTCACCACGCTGTATCGGATCGAGACCGCGCAGGCCCGCCCGCAGCGGCGCACGCTGCAAGCCATGCTCGATCTCTACGGCGTCACCGACGATCAGCGCGACGACGCCATCGAGCTGCTGTCGGATGCGCTCAAGCCAGGCATGTCCCGTGCGTACGAGGGCAGCGTGTCGGAAGTGTACGCGGCCTACATCAACTTCGAGGCCGAGGCGTTGTCCGCCCGGCACTACCAGACCTCCATCATCCCAGGGCTTTTACAGACGATGGAGTACGCGACGGCGGTGATCGACACCGGGATGCCGAAGGTCGAGGCGTCGGTGATGGAGGATCGTGCGCGCGCCAGGATGGATCGCGCCGCCAACCTCACCAAGGAGGACCCGCTCGAACTCTGGGTGGTGATGGACGAGGCGGCGATTCGGCGCCACGTCGGCGGCGCCGCCGTCATGCGCGGCCAGTTGGATCGCCTGCTCCAGGAAACCAAGCGCAAGAACGTGATCCTGCAGATCCTCCCGTTCGAGGCGGGCGCGCATCCCGGCATGGCAGGCCCCTTTACGCTGCTCGACTTCCACGATCCCGCCGATCCGGAGCTGGTGTACGTGGAGGGCATCGCCGGCGACGAACTGATCGAGGGCCATCCCGAAATCCGGCGCTTCGGCGTCATTTTCGACCAGCTGCGCGCGATGGCGCTGAGCCCGCGCGACTCTGCCGAGTTGATCACCGAGGCCGCCGCGCGATTGGGCTGATCAGGCCCGGCTGGCCCGCCGGTAGCCAACGGCGGCGGGCACCGCGAACACCACGATCGCCCCGACCGACCACGCCACCGTCGCCAACAGCGGACCGCGGACCGGACCGCCGAGCGACAGCCCGCGCATCGCGTCGATCGCCTGGGTCATGGGCTGATGCGCGACGATCGGCTGCGCCCAGCGCGGATACGCGGCCAGCGGAACGAACCCGGTGCTGAAGAACATCATGATCGCCGAGCCGAGCGAAACCGCCTCAACCAGAGCCGATTTCGCGGCAAACACGGCGACGGCGGTGACCAGCGTGGCAAAGCCGAGCCCGTAGAGCAACGGCACCCCGAACAGCGCGATCGCGGCAGGCACGCCCTGTTCGAAGCGAAACCCGAGTATCCCGCCCACCGCGAACAACACCATGGTGCACAACAGAATTCGCACGCCCTCGGCGAGAATGCGGGACGCGAGCCCGGATGCGCGATGCACCGGAAGCACCCAGAGCCGGGCGAGCAAGCCTTCATCACGCTCCCGCCCGAGCGTGATCGCACCGGCCAGCGATCCCGACATCACCCCGACCAGCGCGACCATCGGCACCGAGCCGTACAGCGCACTGGCCCCGGCGAACGCCGAGATCTGTTTGCCGAGCACGGTGTTCAACACGATCAGCAGCACCGCAGGAAACAGCAGCGACTGCACCATCGTCAACGGGTCACGCCACCACCGCAACAACAGTCGCCTGGTCTGAATGACGGTCTGCGGCACCAGCAGCCGCCATGTCTCGGTCCGACCGGGCGCCATCGGCAGCGCCTCGGCGGTCATCCCGACCTCCGCATGGCGACCACCGCGCCGAGCGCACCGAACACCAGCACCATCCCCACGGCCCAGGCCAGCCCGGGCCCGAGCACCGCCCACCCGACCACGCCCGCGTTGCCGCTCGAATCACCGGCCAGCGCACGCAACCCGTAGACGAACTGCGACACCGGCTGATTGCGCGCGAAACCTTGTAACCACGAAGGGAATTGGCTCGCGGGCGCGAGCCCGGTGGAGACCAGGCCGAGAATCACCTGCGGGAACACCAGCACCTGCGTGATCGCCTCCGGGTTCCCGGTCACGCTGCCGATCAGGTCGGCGCCGAGACACAGCGCCACCGTCACCAGCACCGAGAACGCCACAAAACCGACTGTGTCCCAAGCACTTCCATAGAACTCGGCGCCGATCAGCCGACCGCACACCAGCGCCATCGCCAGCGAAACGACGGCGCGATACAGCGCGGCCGTGATCCGCGCCGCCAGCGGCACCGCGGCGGGCATCGGCAGCGCACCGAACCGCACCGTGAGCCCGTCCCTGGCATCGGTGGCCGCCCGAAACGCCGCCGAGGTCGCACAGAACGCCACCGCCTGCATCACGATCATCGGCAGCAGGAACTGCGCATAGCTGCTGAGCCCGTGCCCGTACCCGCTCATCACCAGGTTCAACGGCACATAGAAGCCCAGGGTGAACACCACCGGCGCCAGGACGGCGGTCACCAGTTCCCCGTTGCGCCACGACGGCCGGATCAGGCGGACCGTCAGCACCCACCACTGGGCGATCGTCCCGGTCCAGCCCGGGCCGATCGTCCCGATCCGTGGCCGCGACGCGACCGTCAGCAGGCTCATCTGCACGCTCTCATCCTGCGGAAACCCGCGCCGAATTGCCGGGAACCCGGCACCTGCCCGCATGTCGTCGGCGGCTGTCCTAGGAGATACCGAGACAGCGGGCCTTTCGGTTCACCACATCGGCGTTTTCCCAGCGGAGGTAAAAGGCGGACGGTTAGTTTCGGGTCAGTTCGGGTACTTTCATCCATCTGTTGACTTAGATGGCAGGGGACGCCCAGATGGCCGACATCACCGCGGAACGGACGAAAGAACCGGAGCTGAAGCGGGTGATGGGCCCGTGGCTGCTGCTGCTTTTCGTGGTCGGCGACATCCTCGGCTCATCGATCTACGCGCTCACCGGCAAGGTGGCCAACGAGGTCGGCGGCGCGGTGTGGGTGCCGTTCGTCGTCTCGTTCCTCGTCGCGCTGGTCACCGCGATGAGCTATCTGGAGCTGGTCACCAAATATCCGCACGCCGCGGGCGCCGCCCTGTACACGCACAAAGCGTTCGGCATTCAGTTCTTCACGTTCATGGTGGCGTTCGCGGTCATGTGTTCCGGAATCACCTCCGCGTCGACCGCGTCGCGCGCGTTCGGGGCGAACTTCTCCGCGGCCTTCGATCTGGACCTGAGTCCGGGAACGGCCATCACCCTCATCGCCTTGGCGTTCATGGTGGTCGTCGCGCTGGTGAACCTGCGCGGCATCAGCGAGGGCGTGAAGTTGAATGTGCTGCTCACCTGCATCGAACTGACCGGCCTGCTGATCGTCATCGGGATCGGCTGCTGGGCACTCGGTGCAGGCACCGGCGACTTCAGCAGGATCACCGAATTCGAGACGGGTGATCGCACCGCGATCGGCGGCGTCATCGCGGCGACCACACTGGCCTTCTACGCGATGGTCGGCTTCGAAGACTCGGTGAACATGGCCGAGGAGTGCAAGCAACCGAGCCGGATCTTCCCGAAGGTGCTGCTCGCGGGGCTCGGCATCACCGCATTCATCTATGTCCTCGTGTCGATCAGCGCGGTCGCCCTCGTCCCGATCGCCCAACTCGGCCAGGGCGATACGCCCTTGCTGCAAGTAGTAAAGGCAGGCGCGCCCGCGTTCCCCACGCACGTCTTCGCTTACATCAGCATGATCGCGGTCGCCAATACCGCGCTCATCAACATGCTGATGGCCAGCCGCCTGCTCTACGGCATGGCCAAGCAGCGGGTGCTGCCGCCGCAGCTCGCGCGGGTCCATGCCCGACGGCGCACGCCGTATATCGCGGTGCTGTTCACCACCTTGCTCGCGCTCGGCCTGATCGCGTTCGTCGCCGAGGTGCCCGAACTCGGCGGCACCACCGCGCTGCTGCTGCTCGCCGTGTTCACCGTCGTCAACGTCGCCGTTCTGGTGCTGCGTCGAGATCCAGTGGCGCACGACCATTTCCGCACGCCCACCGCACTGCCGGTGATCGGGGCGTTGACGTGTGGATTCCTGGTGACACCGTGGACCGACCGCAATCCGCAGCAGTATGTGATCGCGGGGGTGCTGCTCGCGATCGGCGTGCTGCTGTGGGGCGTGAACTACCTCGTCATCCGGTTCACGCACGCCGAACCGGCCGCCGCGACACCACCGGCCGAGTAGACCGAACTACCGGCGCCGGAGCGGCGACATGATCATTCTCATGTCCGATCGGCCCGAATCAGGCCGTGACTCGGACCGGCACGGTGGGTAAGGTGTGCCTCGATGACCAGCATGGAAGCTCGTTTCGGTGATGCGACCCGGACCGTGCCCCTCCCCAACCCGTGGAACCTGACCACCTACCTGGCGGCGGTTGCCGCACATCGTGGCCGGTCCATCAGCCTGCACACCGCACCCAAGGCCCAGCTGAACGAGATCGGTTGCGGCGGAGGCGGTCTGTGGGTCGCGCGCAACCACGACGACATCATCATCTACGACGCCGACGCGACCGGCCGCAACGCCGACCACATCATCCTGCACGAAGTGGGACACATGCTGCTCGGCCACGGCACCGCCGAGGCCGAGCGCACCGAACCGCTGCCGCCTGCCCTGACCGTCCTGCTACCATCGCTCTCGCCGCAATCGATCAGACATGTGTTGGGGCGCAGCGAATTCGGGGTCGATCGGGAACGCGAGGCGGAGGTGTTCGCCGATATGACGATGGTCTACGCGACGCTGCCGCAACGCAAGAGCCGATCGTTCCGGCTGTTCGGACGCGGCAAGTAGATCAGCAGTCCTGATATGGATCGTCGGGTAATCGGCGGAGACCGGCACGCAGATCGTCGATGAGGTCCTGGTAGACGTCGGCCAGTTCATCGATCTGTACCCACGCGTCGTAGAAGACCGCCTCCGGAGCGTGCGCCAACGCGGCGAACGCCTGCGCGGTCATGCCCGCGAGCCGATCCACCAGTCTGCCGACGGTTTCGGTGTGTTCGGGTGCGGCGAGCTCCGGGACCGGGGTGGCCAGGGTGACCCATCGATCGATCGTGCGGACCAGCTGGATGCGCTGCCGGTCCAGCTTGATCGCCTCCGTTGCCGGGACGCGGTCGCGGGCAAGGTGCAGCTGGGCCAGCTCGCCCGCCGCCTCCAGCATCGGATGATCGTCGTGCGGGAAGCCGCGGAAGGCGGCAAGTAGCAGATCCCGGCCGGGGATCGTCCGGTCGTTGGGCACCTCAGCGCCCCCGCCCGGTCCGGCAGCACGCCCCGGCCTGCGGGCGGTGCCGTCGCCGGCCCCGCCACCACGCATCGCGCACCCGGCACACATCGATAGCGTGAACGAGACTTCCCCCCTCCACGTCGATTTCACCCACTTCCGCTCGTCCGACACGCTCGTCTCGACTACCTCCATACCTGCCCGTCCGCGAAACCCTGTGACCACGGCAAACGCGGAGTGACCACACCTTAATCTGCCACTCGGAACTAATATCCTGCGGCTATGCCCAACCCGCCCGCGCATTAATTCGGCGGGCCGGAGATCAGACCCGGCGACCAGGCTGATCTGCGATACTCGCTGAGTGGTTGGTGACGGCTCCCGCGGCGGACCTGGCCAGCGCGCCCCATCGAGTCCGCCGAGCATTCTGGACCGTCGGCATCCTGCTCTCGCTGGCGCTCGCCGTCGTCCCGCCGCTGGTCGACAAATCGAAAACGTTGCAGGGTGCGATCATTGTCGGCCTGCTCGGTGTCTGCATCGGATTGTTGATCGAACAGGTGCTGCGGCTGGAACAAACCGCGGGCGATGTCCGCACCGAACTCCACAATCAAGCCGACCAGGTTTCTGTTGCGGTGCGCGAGATTTCGCCTGTCGTTTCGGCGCCGCCGCCGTGCAAGCAATTCGTTCTCGACTATGTCTCGGCCTACCAGGCCATCGATCAGCACGGCGCGGTTCAGGTCTTCGAGGACATGCGGCGAAGCAAAGCCGAAGAGTTGCTGGCCAGCCTGCGCGAGCTGGCGAACGGCGCGATCACCGTGAGCGTCGACGGACCGTACAGCGTGCGCGCACGGTCGCTCGACGACGTGCAGGCCTATCGCGCGATGAGCATGGGGCCCTTCGGATTCTGGAAGGCCGCGTTCGGCCAGCGGTTCCTGGAGATACAGCGATCGGCGATCGCGCGGCTCGGCCTTGCGGTCGAGCGGATCTTCGTTTTCGACAGTTCCGACGACCTCGCCATCCTCGAGGACATCGTGCGCACGCATGTCGCGGCGGGTGTCGAGGTGTGGGTGGTGTCCAGGGCATGGGTGCCGCAACATCATCGGGTACACGTGATCGACCTCGGCATGCTGAGCTTCCGCAACGGCACGAAACTGCTGTTCGAACCGCGTGGTTCGCAGTATCGGCAGAGCGCAACCACCGAGCGGCTTTCGGTGGTACCCAGTGAGATTCGCGCGGCGGAGTTCAGCTTGGAGCTCATTCGGTCCGATGCCGTTCGCATTCTTGCCGATACGCCGTGGCCGCCGGTTGGGCCTGATCATCCGCACTGATCCGCCGCGTCGTGTGCAATCGTGGGGCTATCGCGAAACCCGGTGTGGCTGTATCGGTTCGAACCCAGGTGTGCGCCCGGTAGCGGTAGAATTACGGTGGCCCCGTCTCCGCGTCGCGTGCGGCACGGGAGCGCACATCATTCGGAGGCTGTGATACTCAGGGGTATCCAACTGGCCGAGGGGATACGCATATGGCCGGCAGCGTTGGCCGCCCCGTGGTAACGGGACATCGCCACTGGCCTGCGGTGGAGCAGGAATCGCTGACCTCGGCCGCCTTGAATTTGTTGCTGGCCAACGAGATATCCGCCATTCGGGTGCCGAATATGATCTCGGTGGAATCGTGTATCCGCTCGGTGGAGTCGATGCTCGGCCACGGATTCGGCTCGTACGAAAGGGTGGATTCGTCGGTCGGCCGGATCGGGGTCAGCCAGATCGAGCGCAGCGACGCACCGGAGGAGTACTTCGCGGAAGTACCGGCGGAGGAGAAGATTCGCGACGCGATATTTCGCGGCAGACCGCATCCGGTCGAGGTCGTGCTTGCCGCTCTACGCGCGGTGTGGCCGGGTCGCGTCGACGTCGCCCGCTCGGGACGTCGACGCTATTACGCGGGCGTCATCCGGGACTTCTCCGGAGGCTCCCGATTACATTCGGACTGGGCGCCGCGGGACGCACCGCGCTGGACCATCGGCGCGATCGAGAATCAGCTGGCCTGGAACATCTACTACCGTGCGCCCCGCCGCGGCGGGGAAACGCAGATCTGGGATCGGCTGTGGACGAACGACATCGAGGTGTTCAAGAACCCGATGCGCTGCGGCTATTCGGCCCGCGCGGTCGACGGTGTCGCCGCGCACGCCGTCGCGCCACGGGTCGGTGAGCTGATCCTGTTCTGCCCGAGGAACTTGCACCAGGTGCTGCCCGCCACCGGTGGCGGGAAACGGATCTCGGTCGGTGCGTTCCTCGGCGTGACCAGACGCGGTGACCTCACCATGTGGTCCTAGGCCGGGACGTCCGCGAGATAGTCGGGTCCGCCGATGTAGGTGGTGTGCCCGGATTCGGCGGTGCTGACGGTGGCTTCGGCTACGGCGGTGGCGAATTCGGCGACGGTGGGCAGCGCGGCCTGGGTGCGACGCGCGGCGACGGCATCGGGATTTCGGCGCTCGAGCAACTGGACGATGATGGTGCCGTCGATCATGTCGCCGGAGACGGTGTGCAGGGTGATACCGCGGGTCGTCAGTTCGGGAATCATCGCGCGCAGCGCATCTTCGCCCGCACGTTTGCTCGCGGCGATGGGCTCGTATTCGGCGGGCACCGGCTTGCGGCCGTGAAAGTGCGCCTGATGGCTGGTGACGAAGACGATGCGCGCACCGGTTGGCATGTGCGGCAAGGCAAGTCGAACCAGGCGGGTCTGCGCGTCCCGGTTGATCGCCATCGCGTAGTCCGGGGCGGCGTTGCGTTCGAGCCCACCGGAGGCGTTGAGCACGAGGACATCGAGGCGGCCGAATTGTTCGGCGATGCCGTCGATGAGGGCACGAGCGGAGTTCTCGTCGGCAATGTCGGCACCCGCCGGGGCGGCGCTACCGCCCGCGGCGGCGATCTCCTCGGCAAGCACCGTGGCGCGCTTGAGTTTTTCGCGGTAGTTGATGAGCACGTGGTCGCCGCGGGCGGCAAGGGTGCGTGCGGTTTCCGCGCCGATGCCACGGGAGGCCCCGGTGATCAGAACGATGCGTTGTCCGGCTGCTGTGCTCACGGTCTCCCTCTCGATCGCGGGCGGACCGCCCGGCGAATTGCTTCTAATTCAGAATCACTATGGTAGTTCTGAATGAGAAGTGCAAACGGCGCGAAGCCGCCGCGAGGCCGGGTCGACCCGGCACACGCACCACCGCTGGCCGCGATGGAACTGCTGGGTCAGCGGTGGATTCTGCGCGTGCTGTGGGAGCTCGAACCCGGCAGGCTCGGGTTCCTGGAACTGCGGCGCCGGATGGACAACTGCTCATCCAGCATGCTCTCGGTGCGGTTGCAGCACCTGCAGAGCGCGGGGCTGATCGTGAAGAACACGGACAAGTCCTACGAGCTCACCACCGCGGGAACAGAACTCGCCGCCGCGCTGGCGCCGGTATGGGCCTGGTCGCAGCGCTGGGAATCGGCGCTCACCCAGCAGGACGACTCGACGAGCTGACCTTCGGCCTACCTGAGACTTCAAGATGGCTGGGTGGCAGACGAGTTGATCACCATCGGCGCCAACCGGACGCTGAAATCGCCTGCCTGCGGGTGACGTAAACCTTAACCTGGTCAAAAATTCGGCGGTATGGGAACATCGCGCGAACCAACAGGTTTAGGCTGTGCGCCGTGGTCGAACCCCAACCGTCAATCGCACCCCATCCCGGTATCGCACCCCTGGCTCCGCTGCTCGGCACCTGGCGCGGCAACGGTCACGGCGAATACCCGACCATCCAGTCGTTCGACTACCTGGAGGAAGTCCGGTTCGGCCACCTCGGCCGCCCCTTCCTCACCTACCGGCAGCGCACCCGCGCCGCCGACGACGGCAGGCCGCTGCACGCCGAAACCGGCTACCTACGCTGCCCGAGCCCCGATCGCGTCGAATTGATCTTGGCCCACCCGACCGGCATCACCGAAATATGCGAGGGCGCACTGAATGTCGCCGACGGCGCACTGCATTTGGAATTCGACTCCACCAGTATCGCCCGCACCAGCACCGCGAAAATGGTCACCGCCCTCGGTCGCACCTTTCAATTGAAGGGCGACACCATCGACTACACCTTGCGCATGGCCGCGGTCGGCGAGCCACTACAACACCATCTCGCCGCCACCTTGCGCAAAGCCGATTAGGGCACCGCGGCAAGAGCGGGCGACAGCCTAGGCGACCGGGGTCATCCGCGAGACTCGTTCGCCACGAAATCCGGACACCCTCCGTCGCGTAGCGCCGGATTCGCAATTTTATCTGGCCGAATCACCGGTCTCCTGTAGTTGTTTCGCCATCGCCGCATTCCGCGAAAAATACGTCGCACCCGGCGGTAGTCTCACCGGGATTCATCCGGAATGTGAGCTGCAACACTTTCTACTGGGCGCGGCTATCAATGGCCATTATCGTGCGGTCCGCCACATGCCCTTGTTCAACGAATCGATCCCTGCCTACGGTTCCGATGTCAGCAAACTTCCAGACAACTTCGTGAAGTGAATTCTTCGCGGAGCAGCCACGACCTTCCCCCCGTCGATACCCCTGACCCGAGGGAGCCGAACAATGAAGCGTTCCACCACCATTCTGGCCAGCGTCGCGATCATCCTCAGCGGGGCAGCCGCCGTGCAGATCCTCGACGGCGGTGACGCCGGAGCCGCAGTCTTGGACAACGCAGCCACCAGCTCGGCGTTCAGCAACCAGGCGCCGGACTGCGCGGATCAGTAACCGGGCGGCAGCGCGGCGATCATGTCGCGGCTGACCGCGACCGCATTGTCGGAGCTGCCTGCCCGCACCAGCAACGTCGCGAACGCGATGTCGCCGCGATAGCCGACGAACCACGAGTGCGAGCCGCCGTCCACCTCGGCCTCCCCGGTCTTGCCGTACACCTCCCCCTGATCGGCGATCCGTTCGGCGGTGCCGCCGGTGACCACCCGGCGCATCATCGCCCGCAGCCCGGCAGTCACCTGCGGCGTCAGGGTCGGCGCCGCGTGCTCGACCGTCGTCGTTCGCCCGGCGATCAGATAGGGCACGGGCATCGAGCCGCGCGCGACAGTGGCCGCCATCAGCGCCATGCCGAATGGGCTGACCACCACCTTGCCCTGACCGATGCCGTCCTCGGTGCGCTGGATCAGCTCGTCAGACGGCGGCACCGACCCGGTGAACGTCGGTAGCCCGGCGACGGTAAAGCTCGGGCCGACACCGAGTTTCGCGGCGGCCGCGGACAGCGCGCCGCCGGACAGCCTGCTGGCCACCGTGGCGAACGCGGTATTGCACGACCGCTCATAGGCGGTGATCATCGGTGCGTCACCGATGGTGAACAGGTTGTAGTTGGGAATCACGCGTTCCCCGATGGTGATTCGGCTCGGGCACGGCAGCACCGTGTCCGGCGTGGCCAGCCCGGTCGACATCGCGGCGGCCGCGGTCACCGTCTTGAACACCGAACCCGGCGGATACTGGCCGATCGTCGCGACCGGACCGTCCTGGTCGGCGGCCCTGTTCTGCGCGATCGCCAGGATCGCGCCGGTGGACGGCCGGATCGCCACCAGCATCGCCTGCTCGGTCCGTGCGTCGACCGCCCGTTGCGCGGCATTCTGCACGTTGCGATCCACGCTGAGCGAGAACGAGGGCGCGGGCTGCGACGGCACCTCGTTCAGCACATCGGTGTCGACGCCGTTGGCGTTCATGGTGACCACGCTCCAGCCCGCCTTGCCGTCCACCTCGGCGATCACCGTCTTGCGCACCTGGGCAAGCAGGTCGGGCGCGAAATTGCGGTCGGTGGGCACCAGGTCCCACTGCGCGGTGATCGTGACGCCGGGCAGACCGATGAGATCGGTGTTCACCTCGTCGGATTCGGCCTCGCTGAGCAACGCGACGGTGTAGGCCCCCTTCGCGGCCACGGCGGCGTCGCGGATCGATTCCGGGGTGAGCCGCTGATCGAACCGGCTCAGCACCGCGGCCAGCGCGGTCGCGACCTGGCCCGGGTCCGCGGCGTCGGCCGCGGTGAAGGCCACCCGGGAAACCCGGCCGGGAACCAGCACATCGCTGCCCGCCTGCTCGTTCACCCGCGCGCGTGGCGCCGGATTGGCGCGCAGCGACAGTGTCTGGGTGTCACCGAGTTTGGGGTGGATGTTCGACGACGTCCAGCGCACGGCCCAGCGACCGTCGCTGCGCCCCATCTGCAATTGCCCGGTGTAGCGCCAGGTTCGGTCCTTGGGCAGCCGCCACTCGTAGGTGTAGTCGACCGTCGCGGTGTCGCCGGTGACCCTGGCCGAACCTGTACGGGCGGTGAGCGTGTCGGCCTGCAGCTTGTCCCACGCGGAACGCAATGCGGCACTGGCCTTTTCCGGCTGATTGGTCAGCTTGGCCGCGGCCGCGAGGTCGCGGCGCCCGAACGCATCGACGAACGCGTCCGCCGCGGGAGTCGGACCTTGCGGCGCCCGCGCGCAGCCGAGAGCCGGTAGCGCGACGAGCGCGACGGCCAGCGCGATGAGCAGCGGTTTTCTCAGCGGATCAATCCTGGGTGCGGCCACCCCGCGAGGTGGGTACGAACTGGTCGGCATCGGCACAAATGGTAGTAGTCACCGTTGGGCAAACGCGGCCGCCGCTCCGTGTTGCTTTCTACTGAACCGGTTTTCAGCCGAGCGGGTCAATCGAGCAGGATCGTGGAGAACGTCGCAATCTGCCGAAAACCGACACGGCTGTACGCCCGGCGCGCCACCTCGTTGTAGTCGTTCACATAGAGGCTCGCGGTGCGCCCGGACGCCACCACCGCGTTCGCGATGGCCGCCGTGCCCGTGGTGCCGAGCCCGGTCCCGCGATGTTCCGGATGCACCCACACGCCCTGAATCTGCCCGGTGCGCCGCGACAGCGATCCGACCTCCGCCTTGAACACCACCTCACCGTCCTCGAAACGTGCCCAGGCACGGCCGGATTCGATCAGGCTCTGAATGCGCCGCCGATACCCACGACCACCGTCACCGGCCCGGGGATCGACCCCGACCTCCTCGATGAACATGGCGATCGCCGCACACAGATAGCGGTCGAGCTCGTCGGGACGCACCCGGCGGACGTTCGAGTCGGGCGTGACCAGCGGCGGCTGCGCGAGCGCGAGCAGCGGCTGCTCGCCGCGCAGTTCGCGCTCGGGACCCCAGTGATCGGCCAGCATCTCCCAGAGCGGCAGCGCCAGTTCCCGACGCCCGACCACCGACGACGCGATCCGCGGCCACCGGATTGCCCGATCCGCGAACGCGCGCAACGCATCATGGTCGCCGCGCAGCGGAACCAGATTCGCGCCCGAGAAACACAGCGACTCCGCAGGGCCGCCGCGACTCCACAGCTCACCCTGCCCACAGCGCGAGGCATCCAAGCCGAACTCTTGAAGCCGGGCCGCGACCATACAAGAGGCCACCGGATCGGCATCCAGAATTCGAAGGACCTGCCCCAGGTCCCGGTTCGCGAGCTGCCGCGCGGGGACGTACTTCGCCCTTCGCGTCGGCTCCAGCAGACTCCGCACGTTGACAGCCTGCCACGAAAATCTGCGATGTGGTACGGCTATGCCGAACGCAACACCGAACTCAGCCACGCGGCTGGCTGCCGACTCCCGCTCGGCTGGCTGCCGTCCCCCTGCGGAACTACCCGACGGTGACCACCGGGTCGCCGGCGCCGGCTTCCTCGCCGAGCTCTTCGGCGATCCGCATGGCCTCTTCGATGAGGGTTTCGACGATCTGCGCCTCGGGCACCGTCTTGATGACCTCGCCCTTCACGAAGATCTGCCCCTTGCCGTTGCCCGAGGCGACACCGAGGTCCGCCTCGCGCGCCTCGCCAGGCCCGTTCACCACGCAGCCCATCACGGCGACGCGCAGCGGCACCTCCATTCCTTCGAGCCCCGCGCTCACCGCGTTGGCCAAGGTGTACACGTCGACCTGGGCGCGACCGCAGGACGGGCAGGACACGATCTCGAGCTTGCGCGGGCGCAGGTTCAGCGACTGCAGGATCTGCCCGCCGACCTTCACCTCTTCGGCAGGCGGCGCGGACAACGACACCCGAATGGTGTCGCCGATGCCCTCGGACAGCAGCGCGCCGAACGCCACCGCGGACTTGATGGTGCCCTGGAACGCCGGGCCTGCCTCGGTCACACCGAGGTGCAGCGGGTAGTCGCTCTGCGCGGCCAGCTGGCGGTACGCCTCGACCATGATCACCGGATCGTTGTGCTTGACCGAGATCTTGATGTCGCCGAAGCCGTGATCCTCGAACAGGCTCGCCTCCCACAGCGCGGACTCCACCAGCGCCTCCGGGGTGGCCTTGCCGTACTTCTCCATCATTCGCTTGTCCAGCGAACCGGCGTTGACGCCGATGCGGATCGGGATGCCGGCGGCGCCTGCGGCCTTGGCCACCTCGCCGACTCGTCCGTCGAATTCCTTGATGTTGCCCGGGTTCACGCGCACCGCGGCGCAGCCTGCGTCGATGGCCGCGAAGATGTAGCGGGGCTGGAAGTGGATGTCGGCGATGACCGGGATCTGGCTCTTGCGCGCGATCGTGGCCAGCGCGTCCGCGTCCTCTTGACGCGGACAGGCCACCCGGACGATGTCGCAGCCCGACGCGGTGAGCTCCGCGATCTGCTGCAGGGTGGCGTTGATGTCGTGGGTCTTGGTGGTGGTCATCGACTGCACGGAGACGGGGTGATCACTACCGACCCCGACATTGCCCACGCGCAGCTGGCGGGTCTTGCGTCGAGGAGCGAGAACGGCCGCTGGTGCGGCGGGCATCCCCAATCCGATTGTGCTGGTCACCTTCGGTGCCTACTTTCCGTTCAATGCGGGCCGTTCGCTTTCCGAGCTTAGTCGCGCACGCCGAACGACCACCCTGTGACGCCTACGACAACGTGCTGTCCCCCAAGTGCCGGCGACAGGGTACCGCGTCGGGAAAGACACCGGAAACGAGAGTGCGCGGCGTAGGAAAAACTCACGGGAACAGGCGAATCGGGTTGACGATGTCGGCGGCAAGGGTCAGCACCATGTACGCGCCACCGATCACCACCGCGACGTAGGTGATGGGTAACAGTTTCATGTAGTCGACGGGCCCGCCGGGCGCCAATCCCCGCCACCCGCGCAACGTGTTGCGGAACTTCTCGTAGATCACCACGGCGATGTGGCCACCGTCCAGCGGCAGCAGCGGCAGCACGTTGAACGCGCCGAGGAAGAAGTTCAAGCTCGCCAGCATCAGCACGAACACCTGCCAGAGGCCCTCGCGCGCGCTCTCACCGCCGATCCGGCTGGCGCCGTAGACGCTGACCGGTGTCTCCGGGTCGCGCTCGCCGCCGGTCACCGCGGTCCACAGCGCCGAAACCTTCGCAGGCATCTGGGCAAGCGATTGCACGGTGCGCACGGTCAGCTCGCCGGTGAACTCGGCCGACGCCGGAATCGCGGTCAGCAGGTTGTACTCCGGCGGCACCGGACGCATCAGCACGATGCCGACCTTGGACTCCTCGGTCTTGGTCCCGTCCTTGGCGTAGCGCACCACCCGTTGCGGCTGCACCTGGACCTGAACCTGCTGTCCGGCCCGGTCGACGTTGTAGGTGATCGTGCCCTGCGCCTTCTTGGTCTCGGTGGTGAACTGCTCCCAGTTGCCAACCTTGACGCCGTTCACCGAGGTGACGGTGTCGCCAGGCTGCACGCCACCGAGTGCCGCCGGACCGATGCCGTCGCAGGGCTGCATGGACTGGTCGGGATTCGCGTCGGCGACACACTGCAACTCGCCGACCGTCGCGCTCGGCTCGTTCAGGTCGGGCAGACCCCAGCCGACGGCGAGCACCACGATCAACAGGAAGCCGAGCACGAAGTTCATCGCGATGCCGCCGGACATGACCACGAGTCGCTTCCAGGTGGCCTGGCGGTACATGGCCCGTTCGATCTCTTCCGGGCGCAGCTCCTCGAGCGCGGTCATGCCCGCGATATCGCAGAAGCCGCCGAGCGGGAGCGCCTTGAGTCCGTACTCCGTCTCACCGCGCCGGAACGAGAACACCTTCGGGCCGAAACCGATGAAGTACCGCCGGACCTTCATGCCGGTGGCCTGGGCGGCCCACATATGCCCGCATTCGTGCAACGCGATCGAAATCGTGATGCCTAGGGCGAACAGCACGAACCCCAACGCGAACACCATGTGATTTACAGCCCTCCTGCAGTACGCAGCTCGCCTCGATGAAGTGCGGCCACCGGATCGCACCGCCACCAACCTGGACCCGCACGGCCGCGAGCACCCGGACCACAGTAACCGGACACGATCCGGCCCTGCGTCTTCAGTGTGCCAGGCAGTGGTCGGGCCGCGAGTCCTGATCGGTCGATCAGCACACGACTACGCCTCGGCTCCGTCGTAGGCAATGGCTGCGGCGTTGCCTCGTTCGCTCAGGCCTGCACGCGGGCTCGCGCGAATTCGCGGGCCCAGGTGTCGGCGGCCAGCACCTCGTCGAGCGAATCCGGCTCGGCACGCCATTGATCGGCGGCGTCGACCGCGGCGGCCACGGTGCGCACGATGTCGGGGAAGCGGATGGCGCCGTCCAGGAAGGCCTGCACCGCAACCTCATTGGCGGCGTTGTAGACGGCGGTGACGCTGCCGCCCGCCTCCCCGGCCCGCCTGGCCAGGTCGATCGCGGGGAAGACCACGCTGTCGACCGGCTCGAAGGTCCAGGTCGCCGCTGTGCCGAAATCGCAGGCCGCGGCGGCGCCGGGGACCCGGTCCGGCCAGCCGAGGGCCAGCGCGATCGGCAGCTTCATGTCCGGCGGGCTGGCCTGGGCCAGCGTCGAACCGTCGGTGAAGGTGACCATCGAGTGCACGATCGACTGGGGGTGCACAGTGACGTCGATGCGGTCGTAGGGAATGCCGAACAGCAGGTGCGTCTCGATCAGCTCCAGGCCCTTGTTGACCAGCGAGGCCGAGTTCAGCGTGTTCATCGGGCCCATCGACCACGTCGGATGCGTCTTGGCCTCAGCCGGATTCACCGATTCCAGCATCTCCGCGGTCCAGCCGCGGAACGGGCCGCCGGACGCGGTGAGCACCAGCCGGTCCACCTCCTCGGCGCGCCCGCCACGCAGGCATTGGGCGAGGGCGGAATGCTCCGAATCGACCGGAACGATCTGGCCGGGTGCGGCGGCACGGGTGACCAGCGAGCCACCCGCGACCAGCGACTCCTTGTTGGCCAGCGCAAGCCGGGTGCCGGACTGCAGCGTTGCCAGGGTCGGTTCCAGGCCGAGCGAACCGACCAGCGCGTTGAGCACGACATCGGCCTCGGTGCGGCGCACCAGCTCGGTCACCGCGCCGGGCCCACCGAGCGGGACGTCGAGCCGTTGCGCGGCAGCCGGATCGGCGACCGCGACATTGCGCGTCCCGGTGGCGGCCATCTGCGCCGCGAGCAATTCGGTGTTGCCGCCGCGCGCGGCTAGCCCGACCACCTCGAATCGGTCGGGGTTGGCGGCGATCACCTCGAGCGCTTGGGTACCAATGGATCCGGTACTGCCGAGGAGCAGGACTCTCACGATGTCGGACACCGGTTCATTGTGGCGCACACAAAAGTACGCACCGTGCTTACCCGCCTCGCCGATGCCGCCCGCTGCCGTGCACCAACCGGCGTGGCCGACTTACAACGACGCACCGTCGTATGTCACGATTACGGGCAGTAGTCCCTCGTGTGCGTACCGGAACCCGCGGTACCCGAACCAGCTAAGGAGCGATCGTGGCCGCCACGGAACTCGAACCCGCCAGCACCGAGCGCGGCATCGTCACTCACGTGGACACCGCCGAGGTTCCCTCCGCCGCGTGGGGTTGGAGCGGTGAATCGCCGCGCACGTTCCGTGCGTCCGGCTGGATCGTCGCGCTGATTCTGGTGCTGATGGTCATCGGTAACCACAAGGGCCATGTCGAGGACATCTTCCTGATCGGCTTCGCCCTCGCCATCGTCGGCATCCTGGTGCGGGACTCGTTCCTGCGTCGCAAGCCGCGCTAGTCGCGGGCCGTCGGTTTGGCGGCGTTCGTCCGGTTTGGTTATGGTGTTCGGTTCGGGTCTGCGACTTGTGGTCGCGGGCCTTCCTGCTGACACCGTGAGGGACCGTTGTACAAGATCTTTTCTGCCGCTCTGCTGACCGCTGCCGCTGTCGGTTCGCTGGTCTTCGTGCCCGTGGGCACCGCGCAGGCCAAGTCCCCGGCATGTGACACCGCCATCGACTGGATCAACGCGGCCATCGACACGTCGCCCGACGGGATGAGCGCGGACACGCTGCACTCGCTGTCGTCTCGGCTGTCGGGGCTCCCTGCCGTCGGCGCCGAAAAGGCGGCCATCGACGCGTACGCGCAGGCGCTGATCGACGACAATGCCGACATGACCGCCGCCACCGACGCGTTCAACGCCGTCTGCGGCAGCTGACCGACCGCCGCCGAGCGGGACTCGATCGGGTCCCGCTCGTCGGCTAACGCCCGCGACGCTTCGCGGGCTTCTTGGCCGGAGCCGGGCGGCGAGGAGTGCGCTTGGGCGGGGTCTTCTGTTGCGGCTGAGGGGTTTTCGCGCGCGGCGAGCGGGAGCTTTGCGCGGAACGACCGCGGACGACGCCGACGAACTCCTCCACCAGATCGGTGGTGTTGGCCACCAGCCAGGCCAAGGCGATCTCGGTGTCGGCCGTGTCGGTGACGGTGCGGTAGACCAGGTCGCGGCGGGCGTGCAAGCGCGCGATCGAATGCGGGACAACCGCGACCCCTACCCCGGCGGCCACCAATTCGATCGCACCCGCGACCGTGTCGATGTCGCTGGCGTCCTGCATCCGTTCCTCGGCCAGGTCCGCCATGCTCACCTGCTCGAACACCGAAATCGGATGATCCTTGGGCACCACGACGACTGGCAGTTCGCGATAGAGCGGGATCGCGCTCATGCCGTCCCGATCGACCGGCAGGCGGACGAAGCACAGATCGACCAGGCCCGCGCGGACCGCGGTTTCCTGCTCCGCCATCGGCACGCCGACCACCTCTAGCGGGATATCGGGGAACCGTTCAGCCCAGATCCTGGTCCACTTCGACACCGTGACGCCTGGTACGAAACCCACCCGCAGTCCCGGCTCGGCCGAGGGCTCCGGCCGCGCCTCGACCGCCGCCGCGCGTGCGATGAGTTCCCGTGCCTCGTCCAGCAATTCGCGGCCGTCGTCGGTCAACTGGGTCGGTTGCGCACCGGGCACGAACAGCTTCGTGCCGAGTTCGTTCTCCAATTCGATCACCGTCTGGCTCAACCGCTGCCTGGCGATGTTCAAACCCTTCGCGGCCCTGGCGAAATGCAGTTCCTCGGCCACTGCGACGAACCAGCGCAGCCGCACGACGTCGATGGACTCCAACCGGCTCATGCCAGAAAGACTAATCGGCACCCGATCGGCGGCGACCCGCAGCCAGCGGCGAAATCGGTCGGCCAGCGTCCGATAAGCTACCTCGGTGAGCCCGGACCAGAACCCGCAGATGATGAAGCCGTTGACCGCAGCCAACAAGCTCGGCATCTATCTTCCCGCTGCCCCCGAGACCTTCCGGAACTCCCCGCTTTCCCGCGCCGACCTCGAGGCATTGCGCGCCGACCCGCCGGAATGGCTGACCGAACTCCGCCGCACCGGCCCGTTCCCGCGCGACGTCACCGCCCGCAAACTCGGCGTCTCCCACAGCGGCCTGGCCCGCGCCGAAGTCTCCGACGCCCTCACCGCCGACGAAATCACCGCCCTCCTCGCCGACCCCCCGGAATGGCTCATCCGCGAACGCGCCAACTACGCCGAGGTCCGCAAGGAAACCGAACGCATCCAAACCAAAGAAGCCGAACGCCGCGCCGCCACCAACCGCCCCGCCAAAAACCGCGGCTAGTCCCGCACCTGGCCTCTGGTGGCCTGGGCCTCGCGTGGTTTGGTCAGTGGATTATCGAGAGGTCTGGGGCTGGGTGGTGGGAGCAGAGGATGCGGACGTCCGGGTTGGTGGAGAGGTCGCGCAGGAGTTGGTGGGTGGTGCGCGATTGGGCGCGGGAAGCTGTTGAGAGCCATTGGTATTGGCGTAGGAGCAAGGCGAGGGACGAGGACTGGTCGGCGGGGTCGAGGTAGGTGGCGTCGCCCGCGTGCAGGATCCAGGTATCCGAAACTCGGACGGCGACACCGCAATGGCCGAGCGTGTGGCCGGGGAGCGGGACCAGGTAGATGTCGTGGTCGATGGCGCTGACGCCGGGGATGTCTTTCCAGATGTCGGTGCCGGCGTGCAGACGCCAATTCGGGTGGTGCGCCCAGATAGTCGGCCGGTAGGCCATGCGGGAGCGCAGCGAGCCGTTCATCGCGACGTCGTGTTCGGTGCGGGAGACGTGCACCGTGGCGTGCGGGAAATCCATGATGCCGCTGGCATGTTCGCTGTGCAGGTGAGTCAGGACGATGTCGGTGAGATCCTCGGGGCGGTAGCCGAGTGCACGAATCTGGTTGACCAGAGCCAAGCTTGGATCGTGCGGGCGGCGGATGAAGAACTGCTCGAAGCTGAGGGCGCTCGGATCGCGCAGGTGTGCACGGCTGAGTCCGGCATCGACGGCGAGCAGTCCGGTGTCGCGTTCGACGAGGAGGCATTGGGTGGGTGCCGCGGAGACGACGTGCGGGCGCAGGGTCGCGGTGTTCAAGGCGTAGACGGTCATCAGTTCTCTCGGTAATTCTTCGTAGCCCCCGCAGCTTCGATCGGTATGGAGTTGTTGTGCGATACGCCGACGTCCGCAGACGAAAATCCGGCATCCCCGCGACATCGACACGGTAAGCGATGCCAGTTGTTACTACAACTCTTTCGGAAGATTGTCGAAACAACCGTCATATTGTTTGTAAATAGAACCGGTCATCCAAGACATTCCAGCCAAACGACTTCAGCTGTACTTAAAGCGGATTAACGTCAGCTCCGTTTGCTCCGAAACGCGTCGAGCCCGTTACGCTGCAGCATCGTCACCATCGTCTTCCACCACGGCCGCTGCGGATCGGGATCGAGGCCCGCCCCGAGCCGATGCAGCTGATCGGTGTGCCATTGCAGATCCAGCGCCCCGTCGAAGGACCGGGCGAAGGACATCTTCGCCAGCGGTCCACGCAGGCCTGCGGTGATGGACACCGCGGCAAGCCGATCGGTCTCGGTGCCGAGCACCGATGCGGCGGCATCGGGAATGGTGCAGGTCGGCCTGCCGATGCCGACCAGATCGCAGGCGCCGGAGCCGACCGCATCGGCCATCGCGGTGACAGTGCGGAAGCCGCCGGTCACCGCCAACGGCACCGCACCGGCGACCGCCCGCACCGTCTGCGCATAGTCGAGAAAGTACGCCTCGCGCGCGCGAGTACTGGCCGAGCGGCCGTCGCGCCCCATCATCGCCGGGGATTCATAACTGCCGCCGCTGATTTCGATCAGGTCGATGGCTTCGTCGGCGAGTTGCCCGACCACATTCCGTGATTCGTCCTCGCTGAAACCGCCGCGCTGGAAATCGGCCGAGTTGAGTTTGATGCCGAGCGCGAAACTCGGTGCGACCGTTGCCCGAATGCGGCGCACGATCTCGAGCACGAAACGCATGCGCCGTTGCGGATCACCACCCCACCGGTCGGTGCGTTGATTCGCCGACGGCGAGAGGAACTGCGACACCAAATAGCCGTGCGCGCCGTGAATCTGCACGCCGTCGAAACCGGCGGCTTCGGCGACGCCCGCGGTCGCGGCGAACCGATCGATGATCGCTTCGATCTCGGCGTCGGTGAGCGCACGCGGGGTCGGCATGCCGGGAATCTTCGGGGCCACCGCCGACGGCGCCACCGGCCGGTGCCGGGTCGCCAGCGGATTGGCTTGGCGGCCTGGATGATTGATCTGCATCCAGATCGGCACCCCACCGTCCTTGGTGGCCTTGGCCCAGCGGGTCACCGCATCCATGTCGCGATCGTCGTCGATCACCACGTTGCCCGGCTCGCCGAGGTGGTCCCGATCGACCATCACGTTGCCGGTGACCACCAGGCCGTATCCGCCTGCGCCCCACCGGGTGTAGAGCCGCTCGAGCCGCACGTCCGGGCCGTGACCGGCATCGGCGAGGCCTTCGCTGAGCGCGGATTTCATCATCCGGTTGGGCAGCACCAGGCCGCACCGCAGGGGCAGTCGGTCGGAGAGCGTCACAGTGGCGGTCATCAGGGAATCCTTCGGTGCTTGTTCAGGATCGGTGGGCGCGCGCCAAGGTACTGGTGACAGCCCGTAACGTTAAGGCGAGCGTAGTAGCACGATCGTTCTACCGCAAGGGCCGGGTCCCGCCGCCACGAGGCGAACAGCGACTAGCATCGAGACATCGACGCGATAGCACGATCGTTCTATCGCGGGCCGTGAAGGAGTTGTGAGCAGATGAGATCCAGCACTCCCCCACGCGATCGGCTCATCGCGGGCACCATCGACCTGGTGCGCCGCCGCGGCGTCGCGGGCACCGGCATCACCGAACTGGTGACCTACAGCAACACCGCGCGCCGCTCGATCTACCAGAACTTCCCGCGCGGCAAACAACAACTGATCGAGGAATCCACCCGCGTCGCAGGCCAGGCCATGACCGCGATCATCGCCGCGACCGCACCGGCGGGCGGACCGAGCGCCCGCCTCGCCGCCTTCGTGCGCATGTGGCGCAAAACTCTCATCGCCAGCGACTTCACCGCGGGCTGCCCGATTGTCGCCGCAGCACTGGCAGGCGCGGACGTGCCCGCCGCGCCTGGCATCGCGGCGGAGTCCTTCGCCGAGTGGGAAACCCTTATCGCAGAACTACTCTCGGACGCGGGCGTCGACCGGGCCGCCGCCGAGACGCTGGCCACTGTGACGGTCGCCGCCGTCGAAGGCGCGGTGGTCATGTCCATCGCCGCCCGCTCGGTGAGCCCACTCGACCGCGTCGCCGCCCACCTCGACGCCCTGCTCGCCCCGCACTTGCCGGGCGAGGCCCGCTAGCTCAGTTACCGGAACCCGAGCCTGCCTGCGGCGCCACGTCGATCTGTCGATCGAGGGCCGTGTAGGCCGGATTCCCATTGATCGCGATATAGACGACGAGGTGATGGCGGCCGGGCGCGACCCCCTCGATTGTCGCCCGAGGGCCGACCGAACCTTCGCCGCCCGGCGAGAGCACAAAGTTCTGGCCATTGCCATCGAGATAAACGAGGCCGATCCAGAACTTTTCGTCCGACTGCACCGACACGTCGATTTTCCCGCGTCCGCCGACCGCGTCCACATCGGTGGCGGCCGTTGCGGTGCCTGGCACTGCAAGGACCATGAGCAGCGCGGTAAACAGAGCGGCAGCAGCAACTTTGAGCAGTTTCATTGTTTCCGTCCATTCTCATTCCGGAGCGCTGAGTCGCTCCCGGCGGCCACAGTACGGATCCGGAACGGCGGCGTCGTCATCCCAAAGGACTACCACTTCCGTTGACCCGAATGACTTTTCCGGCGAGGTGAGAGGATTATTGCTGCCGCGGAAATTAATAACAAAGGAGCCCATTTATCCGAGCCCTGCGTGTGCGGGAATTGTCCGGTCCGAAACCCCTTCCTCGGCACGGAATAGGACAGCGCGCGTTAAGCCTGGCTTGACCGGACTTAAGGAGACGAGCGCAGTAGTAGCAGCTGGACATACGTCCTAGTAGCGTGCAGTCCGATCGATCGACCATCGATCACCGAGAGCGCCTGCCGGGAAGGTTGAACCATGCTTCGATTCAGCGTCAGACGTGGCATCGTCGCGGTGCTCGCCGCAGCAGCGACGCTTGCCGGAACAGGCATCTCCGCGTCCGCCGAGCCATACAACCCCGGCACGGTCCCGGTCAGCCAGTACGCGCCCACCGGGCCGCACGAGACGGCGAGCACCGCCGCGACCTACCCGTGCGATTCGCTGTATGCCGTCTACAACGCCTTCACTCCCCTGTTCGGCAACCATTCGGCGATGCCGTGCACCCGCGCGTTTCCTGCGGGCCTGGAGTCACCGGTCGGCGTGAACTTCTACTACCCCAAAGACATCGCGTCGATGAGCAAGGTGCCCGCGGTCGTCTGGATCCCCGGCTTCAGTAACAACCCGGGCAACTACGACGCCAGCGCTCGCCTGTGGGCGAGCCACGGCTTCGTGGTTGCGATCCCCTACGACTTCGTCAATTCGCTCTACGAGATGCCGATCGCCGCCGCAACGGCGTTGTCGCGGGCCAACCACGATCCGGGAAATGTGTTGCACGACAAGCTCGATCTGAGCCGCACCGTCATCGGCGGTCATTCCGGTGGTGGCGGTGCCGCGATCGACGGCGCGAGTATCCCGCCGAACGTCTACCAGCAGATCGATCCGGAGTACCGGATCATCGGCGCGGTTCCCACCGAATCGTCGCCGTACTCCACCAGCTTCCTGGTCAACGTGCCCACGCTCTACCTCACCGGTTCCGCCGACTTCATCGTCCCGGACTTCCTCCCGAGGTGGACCGAATTCGAACTGAATCGCAACGCCCCCGCCTTCATCGCATGCGTCAGGGGCGCAAGCCATTTCACACCGTGGGATGACGTCGCCCACAACCCGATGGCTGGCATCACGCTCGCCTGGCTGCGCTATCTGGTGGACGGCGACAAGACCGCGGCGAGCTACTTCACCGGTGCGGGCTGGAAGCTGCGCGGCGACCCCGTCGTCCAGTACGCCCTCCGCAACGAGGCCGCCGACAAGCTTCCCGCCTAGGCTGCTAACGCATTCCGGCGGTCACCCGCCAGCCCTTCGCCCGCTCTCGTTCCCGCCAGAAGTCACGGTAGCGACCGGGTTGGTCGATCAGCTCGGCATGCGTGCCGCGCTGCACGATCCCACCCTCGTCGAGCACCAGGATCTGGTCGGCCGACGCGACGGTGTGCAGCCGATGCGCGACGACAAGCACAGTGCACTGCTCGGCCAGCGCGCGCAGCGCGGCGGCCACCGCCGCCTCGTTGTCCGGGTCGAGTGCCGCCGTCGCCTCGTCGAGCAGCACGACCGGGGCCTGCTTGATCAACGCTCGTGCGATCGAAACCCGTTGGCGCTCACCACCGGACAAGCTGACGCCGCCCTCACCAACCCGCGTGTTCCAACCGTCGGGCAAACGGTCGATGATCTCGTCGACCCGCGCCAGCCTTGCCGCCGCGCGGATCTCGTCGACGGTGGCGTCCGGCCTGCCGAGACGGATATTGGCCTCGATGGTGTCGTCGAACAGGTACACGTCTTGAAACACCATGGCCAGCTGGCTCATCAGCGCTTCCGTGGTCAGGTCACGCACATCGGTGCCGCCGACCCACACGGTGCCCGCGTCGACATCCCAGAAGCGCGCGACCAGCCGCAGCATGGTTGTCTTCCCGGCCCCGGAGGGTCCGACGATCGCCGTCAGCGTGCCGGGGCGTGCCTCGAAACCGATGTCGCGCAACACCGTCCGGTCGCCGTATCCGAAGCTGACGTTCTCGAAGCGCACCGACCCACGCGAGCTCGGCCGCTCCACGGCGCCTTCCGGCAACGGACGGACGGCGAGCACCTCGTCGATGCGATCGATGTCCTCGGCCGCCATCCGCAGTGCGGCACCGTGATCCACGATCTCCAGCAGCGGACCGACGAAGCGGGTGACGAGCACGAGCAACGCGATCAGCTCGGCGGCATCCAGCGAACCACCCAGCGCCAGCACCACACCCACCGCGGTCAGCGCGACGAACGCGGCCTGCACGGCAACAGAGAACGCCAGCAGCGCGGACACCGCGCGGCGATTCAGTTCGCCGTACGCGCGGCGCTGTCCGACGATGGCGTCGTCGAGCAGCTTGTTGTCCGCGCCCGTACGGCCGAATGCCCTGAGCACCTGCTGATTTCGAGCGAACTCCACCACTCGGCTCGCCGCTTCGACCGAGGCGTGATCGATGGCGCCGAAACTGCGTGCCATAGCGGACTGTGCCCAGTTGTGGGTGACAAGCAGCAGCAAGCCCGCGACAAGCAGCGCCGCCCCCAACCGCAGGTCGAAAACGACCATGCCGACGGCAACTACCGCCGGTGTCAGCGCACCGCTGATCACCGGCTGCATCAGATGGGCAGGCACGGCGATGATGTTCGTCGTCCCCTGCGACATGGAGTGCGTCAGCCTGCCCATGCGGTTGGCGCCGAACCAGCCGAGCGGCAGCCGCGCCAGGTGATCACCGACCCGGTGATGCATGCCGAGCAGCAGCGCGTCGGCGATCACCTGACCTTGCACCGCCTGCACATAGAACACCGCGCCGGTCGCGGCCGTGCCGAGGGCGAGCGCGGCGAGCCACGGCATCGCGGCGGCCCGGTCGCCCGCCAACAGTGGGCGGAGCACGGGGACCACGAGCAGCACGCAGCTGCCCTGGAGGACCGAGAAGAGCACGATCAACCCGATCCAGCGCAGGAACCGCGGCCGGTCGGCGGGGTCGACGATGCGAAACAGCTTGCGAATCATGCCAATTCCTCCGAGTGTGCCGACTGGGCTGCCCACATCCGCGCGTACGCACCACGGGCCGCGATCAGTTCGTCGTGGCGGCCCGTCTCGACCACCCGACCGTGCGCGAGCACCACGATGCGGTCCGCGCCGCGGATCGTGTGCAGGCGGTGCGCGATCACAAGTAGGGTTCGCTCGATGCCTGCGCCATCGGATGCGACGCCCGCCGCAGGGCCGTCGGCACCGAGCAGCCGCGACAGCGCATCCTGTACCGCCGCTTCCGATTCCGGATCCGCGAACGCGGTCGCCTCGTCGAGCACCAGGACCGGCGTGTCAGCGAGGATGGCTCGCGCGATCGAAATCCGTTGCGCTTCACCACCGGACAGGTGCGCATCCACGCCGGCCTCGCTGTCATAGCCCCGCGCCAGCTCGGTGATGCGATCGTGGATCTGCGCCGCCCGCGCCGCGGCCTCGATCTCGGCGTGATCCGCGTCGGGACGGCCGAGCGCGATGTTGTCGCGAATGCTGGTGCGCAGCAACATCGTTTCCTGGAAGACGAACCCCACCTGGCGGTAGAGCTCACGCTCCGGCATCTCCCGCACATCGACGCCACCGATCCGCACCGCACCGTCGTCGACGTCCCAGAAGCGCGGCAGCAATCGCGCCAGCGTCGTCTTGCCCGAGCCGGACGCACCGACGAGCGCCGTCACCGTGCCGGGCTCCAGCACGAGATCGATACCGTCGAGCGCGGAGGACCGTCCGTCGTAGGAGAACCGCACCGCATCGAATTCGACACGGCCGCCGCGTGGTAACCGTGGCTCGGCGACCCGACTCAGCTCCGGTGTCGCGAGCAGATCGGCCACCCGGCCTGCGGCATCGGTTGCCACGCGCAACGCCAGCGCACCGAAGCCGAGCGCGAGCACCGGCGCGCCGAGACCCACCGCGAGCATGACGAACGCGATGAGTTCGACGGGATCGACACCGACCCACACCCCGCCCGCGAGCGCGACGAGCAGCAGCACCGGCGGCGAAATGATCAGGGAGGCAAGCGCATCCAACCGACGCATCGGGCCGACCCACTCGCTCAGGAACCGCCCGAGATCATCGCTGGCGCGCCGATATCTGTCCTGCGCGCGCCCCGCCTGGCCGAAGGCCTTCACCACCGCGATGCCGTCCACGAATTCGACGACCGCGGCGCTGACCTTGTCCAATTCCGCACTCCACCGCGCCATCCTGGCCTGCTCGTCGCGCGACATCACCGCCACCAAGCCGCCCCACACCACCAGCGGGGCGAGGCAGAGCAATGCCAGCCGCCAGTCCAGCCAGAACAAATAGCCCAGTGCGACACCGGGAGTGACGACGGCGGCGACCAGATCATTGATCGCGTGCGCGACCACATGATGGACCGAGGCGACATCGTCGGTCAGCACCCGCTTCACCCGTCCGGAGCTGCGCTCGGTGAACCAGCCGAGCGGCACCCGGCCCAGGTGCTCGGTCATCCGACGTCGGACAGTCAGCCCGACGTCGGCATCCGCGATATGGCTGATCGTGTATGCGCTTGCCGCACAGACTGTTCGAACGGCGAAGCCGACCGCGCCCAGCGCGACCCACGCCCATATCGCGCCGCGATCCGCCGTGGCACTACTCAGAAACTCGCGGGCGATCTCGACCACCGCGATGTACGGCGCGAGACCGGCCAACGCGCCGACTAGCTGCAACACGGCCGCCACCGCGAGCGGGACGCGGACCGGCGTGAGCACCACGCGCACGCCGCTCGGCCCCTCGTCTACCTGCGCAACCTCGGTTGTCACCGGGTCAATCACCGCTGTGCTCATTCGATCCCCAGAGTCAGATTAGATCACTGTTCTAATTTGGAGCGTAAACGCATACGCCCGACAATCGCAAGGGGCACCGACCGACGCGCAGTAGCCGGAGGGTGACCGGACAGCGCTCACACAACCGCGTCGGCCGACAGCACAGCCAATCGGCAGCACCGAATCGGTAAGGCAAAGCCTCACCGCGACAAGGATTCTCCGCTCTGGAGCTGCTTCAGCCGCGCCTCGAGTCCATCGAGAACCAAGCCGAGCGCGTACCGGCAGTACTCGCGGCGGGTTGCCGCACGCTCGGCGGCATCACCGGTGAACGGCACGACCATCCGCCGCATCTGCTCGGCGCCGCGACCGGCCGCCGGGTGCGACTCGAGCATGCCGAGCAGTCCGACCAGCCCGGGCGCGACGCCGTCACGCTCCTCCTCGTCGCCGAGGGCGATCAGACCGAGCGACGTATTGAACGCCACCGAATAGGCGGCGGCCGCTTCGTCACCCCACCCCGCGTCGAGCATCCGCGCAATGCCGGTCTCGAGCACCGGCACCAGCTGTTCGGTCTGCGGACCATTGCGCAGCAGCCACGCCGCGACGCCCGGGTAGTTCGCCAGCTGATCAATCATCGACGACAGCACGCGGTAAAGCAGTTGCCGCCAATCGGTTTCGTCGTGCGTCAGATCCATATCGGCGTACACCCGGTCCACCACGGCCGCGCACACCCGGTCCCGATCGCCGACATGGTGATAGATCACCGACAGCGAGGTATCGAGCCGCGCCGTGAGATCACGCATGCTCCACCGGTCAAGCCCACGCTCGGCGGTCAGCGCCAGCGCCGCCTCAACGATCGCGGCACGCGACAACCCGGTCCGATACGCCCGCCGGGAACCTCCTGGCATCGGATCCCCTCACTCGATCGAACAGTTGGAACAGCGATCCAATGATAGGCCCGCCACTCGAGGCTGTCGCCGCAGGCATCGCCACCGCCGACTTCGGCGCCGACAACGCCGTCCTCATGGGTGTCAGCGCCGCCCGTTTGCTCGGTGCCATCCCGCGGGCACTTGCGGTCGCGATCGTCGCGGTTCCCAAACAACGTGCGGCAAGGCAACTCACCGACCGTGACGCTCTCGTTCGCTTCGTCGCTCGGGACACCGATCGCCTCGACGCCGAACTCCTGCGCACCGAACTCGGCCGCACCCTCGTCACCACGCCAGAGCAGACCGTGCTCGACCTGGCACACCGTCCCGGACTCGGCGACGCGGAAACCGAGGTGCCCGCAGCCATCCGCACCCTCTACCGCCGCTGCGACCCCAACCGACTCGCAGACCTCGCCGCCCAGCAACGCCTACGAGCAGCCCTCAGACGAGCTGCCGCGATAGCGGGGCAACCATGCCCATGAACCCCGGCGAACGCGCCAGCACAGCAACGCAGTTCGGCGTCGCGGATGCCCAAGTCGAACGCGACTATCTGAAGCACTCCGCATCGTCCGCGACACGTGGAATACGGCTGCACAAGTAATCGGCTGACGCCTGCACAGTGCAGGGTTAGCGTTGCGATCACAACGAATAGATTCGACCTGCACTGCAACGACATAGAGAAGCGGCTACTAACGTTGCGATTGCAGCGATAACGAGTGGCATTGCCAGCCGCAATCCAGAGGTGACCGAGCGCCGCACGGTGCTGGCGCAACGGAACAGTGGACAGGTTCGACCAGCTGACTGCATGATGGGCAGGATGCGGCGGTGGTGGGGCGAGAGTGGGTCGATCGGGCCCGTCTCAGGGGTAACCCCTGGGGGCATTTCAGCAGTTGGGTTCAGCGTCCGAAGCCGCTCCGCACGCTCCGCGTGCCGGCCGGCGCCGAGGACGAGAGATTGTGGTCGCCCCACCACGCCGTGTCCGAGATGAACAGACCTGCGCTGCCCGCCCTCGTCGCTGCCCGCCTGGCAGACGAGTTCGGGCGATGCGGTGGTCGGTGGCATCGGGATGATCTCGCCGAAGCGTTCGCCGCGGTGCTCGATCGGGAACGCGCCGAGGTGTTCGCGGTGCGCGTGATCGGGCTGATGCCGACCGAACCGATCGACAGTGTGGTCACCTTGCGGGCACTGCTCACCGAATTGCCTGCTCTCCCAATCGTGATCGCACAACTGGAGCCTGTTCCGGACGAATTGCGTTTCGGCGCACCGGAACTCCCGGACACGAGCGCTGTCGCGCGGATGCTGAATCTCACGCCCGACGAGCTGGATTGGTTCGCCGACCACGGCGGCTGGCTGCGCCGCACCCGAGAACCGCTCGCGCACTACCGGTATCGGCGGATACCGAAAAAGGACGGCGTGCGCTTGGTCGAGGCGCCGAAACCGCGTCTTAGAGAGATGCAGCGCACAATCGCCCGGCGAATCCTAGCCGGGATACCTGCGCATCCGGCTTGTCACGGATTCGAAAAGGGTGCCAGCGCAGCAACATTCGCCGCGCCGCACGCGCGAGCGGCCGTCGTTGTCCGGTTGGATCTGCGGCACTTCTTTCCCAGCATCGGTGTCGCCCGCGTCCGCGGGGTGTTTCGCGCCTGCGGGTACCGCGAGAACGTCGCCACTGTGCTCGCCGACCTGTGCACCACCGCGACGGCGATCCGCGCACTGACCGGCCTCGATCACGAGCAGGCGAGCCTGCTGCGAACCCCACACTTGGCGCAAGGCGCGCCGACATCGCCGAGACTGGCCAATCTGATCGCCCGCAACCTCGATCGCCGAGTGTCCGGATACGCACGCAGACATGGCCTCACCTACACCCGATACGCCGACGACCTCGCCCTGTCCGATCCCGCCGACACCGATGTCGACGCCATGATCTGGGCGCTGACCCGGATCATCGAAGACGAAGGCTTCGAGGTGCACCGCGACAAGACCTCCGTGCGGCGGCCGCACCAACGCCAAGTCCTGGCCGGCTTGGTCGTCAACGATCGTCCCGCGGTCGCCCGCGCACAGTACGACGCGGTGCGCGCCCTCCTGCACAACTGCCTGCGCACCGGCGCCGCGGCCCAAAACCACAACGCCCACCCCAACTTTCGCGCCCACGTCTATGGTTCGATCGCTTGGATCGGCGCGACCAGCCCAACCCGTCGCCAGAAACTCTTGGACATGGCAAAGCGCGTCGACTGGACTCAGAGCGACGCTGCCGGTTCAGGGCTTGCGGCAGATGCAGTCGAGGATTTCCACGAGGGTGGTGGGTGAACCCGTCGTCGAGCCAGCGTTGGATCGCACCGCAAGCTCGGTCACCGCACTCGGACGGCAGTCAGACGCCAGCCTTTACGACGAGTGCGGGAAATACGTGCGGCCAGTGCGAAATGCCGCGATCCACGGTCGTACGCAGCAACCAGCTCCGCCGCGGCATCGCTGACCATCACGACGTCGACTCGCGGCGATACCGCCACACCCAAGGCGCGCCCAGGCACGAGATCATCCCTGACCAACGTGCGCACCGCCGCCACCACCGAAGTATTGGCGATGCTGTCGAGGTGCGCGACCGGCCGACGACGATCAAGCACCTCCAGTACGACCCGCACCGCCCGCTGCGCGAATTGTCTTGCCTCACTATCCGATTCGTCGATAAAACGCGACCTGACATGCCCCACGTACAAGGAGCGACACTGATCAGGCATGCTCGGCCGCTGCGACCGGTCGCCATGCCCTGATGGTCGAAGGTGACACGACGACCCACTTCCGCGCACCACACCCGCAGATCGCCGAAACTCCCCCACCGGCGGCTCAGCCACCGGCGCAGGCAACGGTGCAACAAACCCATCCACGTCGATTCCCCCTCGGCTCACGTCGCGTCCCCCGCGATCGGATCGCGAAAGCATCCCACGCTCACCGACCCCCGTCCACCAACCAAGCGACCACTCGCGCCCGCCGAGCACCACGACAGGCGAATTTCCAGCGTCGCAGGTGCCGAACAACGTGACAACTCCACCGCGCACTGGTCTCGATTGGTAGCCTCGGCACTCACACGGTCCGTATCGGCTTGCCGTCTCGCCTCAGGAGGTGACGTGGTATCCGTTCGAAGAATGCTGATGGCGGCGGCGCTGTGCGCAGGCCCGATGCTCGGCGCGGCTTCAGGCCACGCACAAACCACCCCCGACCTGGGAGCCTGTCACGAGGGCAGCGTGATGACCGGCCGAGTCGTTCCTGGCACCGGAAGCGTAGGAACCAACATCCGGCGCGAAGCCACACTGAGACAGTGCGCGAGCCCACTGCTCCCAGGAATCGACGCCGGAACGTTCATCGCCAGCATCCCGTGGAGCGCTCCAGGCGCAATGAGCACCGCCCAGTTCGCCTGGTCGGATGGGAGCATCAGCACAGCAACCGGTTACGGCAACGGCCTGTGGTTGATCACCGCAGGCCCAGCAACCGGCCACGGAATCCATGTAGACGTAGCAGACACCTGGAACGGCTGGTACTACACGTCGAACGACGTCGTCGTCACCTCAGCAACATTCCTGTCCTAGCCCGACCTGCTACCCTCCGCCCGCCAAACTCACGGCTGCACCAACCTGTGCCAGCGGCATGCGCGTCACAGAGCTGACCGGCAAAGTGGATTTGCAGAGCCAGCAGCTCTCCGACCGAGCACGGTGATCGTCGCGATGATCTCGACCAGCGCGGGCGCCGCCGTCTACCGACCCCAGATCGAGTTCGACGGCACCTCTACCCGCATTCTCGTTGATCAGATCTACACGGTGTCCCCTGATCGGCTCGGCGCGTTCAAAGGCAGCCTCGACGGCACCGAACTCGCCGACCTCGATCGGGCGCTCATGCTCAAACTCGGCCTGCTCTGAAGGAATCGGTTCCCCGAGCTCGTGTGACGCAGTCGGCTGGTCTCGGCCTAGGGCGTCCAATGGAACCACGCGACCGCAAGCTGGCGAAAACTGTTATGCGGGAACGCCACAACACTTCTTGTATTTCCGGCCGGACCCACACCAACAGGTTTCGTTCCGCCCTGGCGGCCATGGGCGATCCATTCCGATGCTGCTCAGCTCGGCGGCATACGCGGCGCGGGTAGACGCTTGGACGGGATCCTCGCCGATCAGACTGGCGTACTCTGCCAGGCCTGCGGTCGTCGCAACGGATATCCGCACCGAGTGTTCGCCAGCCAATCCCCGCAGCCAGTGCTCGACCTCTTCTCGGTGCTCACGATGGCTACCGTATTGCTCCCCCAACTCCGGCCACAATTCGACGGCGCGGACGAACTCAGCCTCCGGCAGATACAGCACCGATACGACGTCATCTCGCCATGCCGGCTCCCGGTCGAACGCGGCCTGCTCGAACATGGCTGACGCACGTTCCGCAATATGCCGGGTATCAACATCTTCCGGCATTCCTAACTGACGCCGCACTCTCCCCCGACCTGCACCGAGCCGAGCCAGAGCCAGCTGGGTGACCGGGTCCGTATCCGACGCATAGAGGCGAAGCCGGGCTATACCGGCCTCGAACCAACGCAATGCCTGCGCCGATTCGCCGCGCTGTTCGAAGAGCTCTCCCACCACCTCATAGGCAGCCCAATCGTGTACCCCCTCATCGAAAACGGTGTCGAGCAGCCGCAGTCCTACGGTCTCTTTACCGTGTTCGAGCAGAAAGGACGCGTACCAGACACGGGCATCCCCGGCGACATCGCCTCCGTCGGCGATCGCTTCCCGATACAACCGTCCGGCCCTGGCCGCATCACCAGCCATCACCCAGTGGTCGGCTGCCTCGGTCAGCAACTGGGCGCGCTCTTGCGGATCAGCGGCCGCGTCCAGCTCGCACCGACGGGCAATATCCTCGGGCGGATCTACGAGGTGCCCCAAATCATCTGCGGTGTTGGATAATTCGGCACGCAACCGATCGTTCTCAGCCAATAGCTGATCATGCTCACGTTGCAAGGCGCGATACTTCTCGTGCTCGGACCGGTACGGGCCGACGGACATTGCGCTCTCCTCTCCTGGACCCGCTTACCGCGACACAGTGGGCGCATACGATACGCCAACCCGGCATCACCGATTCGACGGCGCTGGAACGCTACCCTTCCGCGGCAAGCTGCCCACAGGCCGCAGCGATCTCCTGACCCCGCGTATCACGCACAGTGCACGGCACACCCTGCGCGTTCACGCGCCGAACGAACTCGGTCTCAACAGGTTTCGGCGACGCATCCCACTTGCTGCCCGGAGTGGGGTTCAACGGGATCACGTTCACATGCACCCGCGAACCCAAGGCCTTGTGCAGCTTCTGGCCCAACATGTCCGCGCGCCACGGCTGGTCGTTGATGTCGCGGATCAACGCGTACTCGATGGAGACGCGGCGGCCGGACTTGTCGGCGTAGTAGCGGGCGGCATCCAACACCTCGGCGACTGCCCAGCGGTTGTTCACCGGGACCAGGGTGTCGCGCAGTTCGTCGTCGGGGGTGTGCAAGGAGACAGCGAGGGTGACCGACAGATCCTCGTCGGCCAGCTTGCGGATCGCCGGAGCCAAGCCGACAGTCGACACAACAACGTTGCGCTGCGAGATACCGAACCCGTCCGGCGACGGCGACGTAATCCGCCGAACCGCGGCAACCACGCGCTTGTAGTTCGCGAGAGGTTCGCCCATCCCCATGAAGACGATGTTGGACAGCCGGCCCGGCCCGCCGGCGACCTCACCGTCGCGCATGGCTGCAGCGGCCGCGCGCACCTGATCGACGATTTCGGCGGTGGACAGGTTGCGGTTCAACCCGCCCTGGCCGGTCGCACAGAACGGGCAGGCCATGCCGCAGCCCGCTTGGCTGGAGATGCACAGCGTCGCGCGGTCCGGGTAGCGCATGAGCACGCTCTCCAGCAGCGTCCCATCGCCCGCGCGCCACAACGTCTTTCGCGTCTCGCCGCCGTCACAGGCGACGTGTTTGACGACCGACATCAACGGCGGGAACAGCGCCTCGCCGATCTTTTCGCGTACCGGGGCAGGCAGGTCCGTCATCTGCTCCGGGTCGGCCTGCAGCCTGCCGTAGTACTGGCGGGCGATCTGGTCGGCCCGGAACTTCGGCAGACCGAGCTCCTCGACCGCCGCCCGCCTGCCCTCGGCGTCGAGGTCGGCGAGGTGCCGTGGCGGCATGCCACGGCGTGGGGCATCGAAAACGAGGGGCAGGGAGACGGTCATAGTGCTCTCATTCTCCCATCTGGGCGAATGCGCCGCACACTCGCCTGCGTGAAGCAGGCCCGACATGCCAGGTTCGTTGCAAGGAAATGCGTGTGTCCGTGATAGCGGTCAGCAATGATCGACTCATGTCCACCAACGCTGAGCACCTGCCGGATCGCGACCCGGCCCTGCCGGACGACCGCGTAGCCCTGCCGGACGAACGCACGACGCCGCCGCAGACACCACCGGCCACGACCGCGCCGACCACGGTGACCAAGCCCCGAAAGTCACTGTCGTCGCGCACGGGCAACACCTGGGTGGGGTTGATCGCGGGCGCTCTGATCCTCATAGTCCTGCTGGTCTTCATCCTGCAGAACCTCGACCAGGTCTACGTCAGCCTGTTCTTCTGGCACTTCTCCCTGCCACTCGGCGTAGCAGTGCTGCTGTCAGTCATCGGCGGCGCCCTCGTCATGGCCTTGGTCGGCGGCGTCCGCATCCTGCAACTCCGCCGCGCCGCCAAAAAGTAGCGCCCCGAAGAATCAGTGCGTCAGCGGGACAACGCACGAACAAGAGCGCGGACGCGAGCCGGATTTCCGGTCCACTTCCGCAGCGCATGTCCCGGCTGATCGAAGTGCTCTCGCAACAAGCCGAGCGCCTCGGTGAATGTGGTTCCGCCAGGCCACTGTGCCCGAGCCGCATAGCCGCATTCCAACAACCGCCCGATGTCTTCGGCATCACGCGGGGCATACCGGTGTGCGTAAGCGAAGACCTTGATGCAGATCGCGGTCGAGACATCCGGAATCGCGAGGCAACCGGCCAGACACGTGCCGTCGGTCAGCCTGGCTTCGAGCGCAATCCACAGCGGCTCCCCCGCCAGCGCGACATGTAACGCCGGGATCCCGTCGACGGCTATCGGTCCCGCATCGAGATCGGGGATGTGCCGGTTGGTGAACGATGGCGCGAGCAGGTCGATCGTCGCGGCGGTGCCGTTGACCGAACGCTCGAACCGATTCCCGGATCGCGGATTGTCGTAGCCCATCCGGCGCAGACGGTCCAACAGCACCCCGTCGCGGATGGTGACCAGCTCGACGGCGAGGTCGGCATCTCGGGTCGCGCGTAGCGGGATCGGCACCTTGCTGCACAGCGCATGAAGATTGACCATGTGCCCGCCGACCACCGCCCACGACGGCAACCCATTCGCGGCAATCGCAGTGTCGGCCAAGGCAAGATACGCGCCATCCTCGGCTCGCGATCCGCTCTCGACCTGCAACTCGATCACGCGGCACCCTCGAGCGCGCTACGCGCCGAGAGGAATCGCTGCTCGAGTTCGGCAATGGCATCGGCGGCGTCTGGCCCGCCACTGGCCAGCAGGTGTCGAGCGACCTCGGTGATAGGTGCGAGCGGCCACGCCAGCGCCTGCGCTCCGCCCATCGCCGCAGCGACAGCAGGATCGAGGTGCAAGCCCCGCGGGATCGGGCCGACAGTCACGACCAAGGTCGCATCGGAGGGATCCGTGTCGACCGGAACGAAGCCCACCGACTCCAAGTCCAGGCGCATGTCGGTATGCAGGAACACGATATCCGGGATACGCCACGGCGCGACCCTGTCCGCCGCCCAGTCGCCGCAGACCTGAGCTGAAACTTGCTGTGCCGACGCCTGTTCCAGCGCCAGCTCGATCTGTCGCGGCATCTCGTCCAAGCTGTACCAGGAATCGATGGCGTCAGCCTTGGGCGGGCGGGCGGCGACAAGGCGTTCGAACACGTCGCGCGACTGTCGAATACACCACCCGTCGGTACGCCGTTCGGTCCAGCCACGCCTATCGGCGGCGGAGAGAATCTGCGACACCCGAGCCTGCGTCACACCGGTGGCGTCCGCGATGGTGACCTGCCGTTGTGGCGCGGGATTGCCGAGCAAGTACGACAGCACAGTTACCTCGGCACGCGACAGCCGTTGCTCGGACATGGTGTGAGTATAAATTTTCCCCGTGGCCCGCGCAATAATTTATAGTCCCCGCTCAGAGCAGGGTTGATAGCACCAACCAGGAGACGAAGGCTGACGGGAGCATCGAGTCGAGGCGGTCCATGATGCCGCCGTGGCCGGGGAGTAGCGTCCCCATGTCCTTGATGCCGAGCTCGCGTTTGATCTGGGATTCGATCAGGTCGCCGCAGGTTGCGACGAGGACGAGGCCGACGCCGAGCACGACACCGATCATCGAGTTGGCGTCGAGCAGCAGGGTGACGGTGAGCAGGCCGCCGATGACGCTGAAGACCAGCGAGCCTGCGAACCCTTCCCAGGATTTCTTCGGGCTGATCGACGGCACCATCGGATGCTTGCCGAACAGCACCCCGGCGACGTAGCCGCCGACGTCGGAGCACACCACCAGGATCATGAAGGTCAGCACCCGCAGGTTGCCGTCCTCCTCCAGAAGCAGCAGCGTCGCGAACGACGCGAGCAGCGGGATCCACGCGAGGGTGAAGATGGCGATGGCGGTGTCGCGCAGGAAGTTTCGTGGCGCGGTTTGCAGGCCGTGGTCGAACAGCCGCCACACCATGCAGGTCAACGCGGTCGCTGCGAAGGCACCGGCGACGCCGCTCGCGCCGTACGGCCAGCCGAGCCAGAACACCGCTTGCCCACCGGCGATGAGCGGGATCCGCGGCACAAGCACGTCGGCTTCGCGAAGCCGCTTGGCCACCTCCCAGGTCGCCACGCCGACGGCGATGCCGACGACGCCGATGAACACCAGATGCGCCCACAGCAGGATCGCGATGAGCGACAACCCGAGCCCGAATCCGACGGCGAGCGCGGCGGGCAGGTTCCGGCCCGCGCGCGACCCGGACGCGGGCGCGGCCGTCACCACCTCAGGACCGGTGACAGGATCCTCATCGGGCATCGGAACAGCCTCGCCACCGGAGCCACCGAACGCCCAGGCGGCACCGTCACCCGCGGCACCATCGCGACTCGCGGCCGGGGCGTGCTGACCGGACGCCACAGCGGAGGCTAACGGCTCGTGACCCGATGCGTCCGCATCGGGCACGGGCTGCTGCCTCGCGTGTGCTGTGCCGTTCACCGGCCTCGGCTCCTCTGCCGCACCGGTCGCGGCGGCGTTCTCGGCCACGATTGTCCCGTCGCTCAACTCGTCGTTCCGTTCGTCCCCCGCCCGCGCGGGCCTTCGGCTGTGTTCGCTCAACGACATCCCGCCTCCCGGCCCCAGTACTCACGCCGCCGTCGGCGTCAGACCTCGAGCAGTTCGGCTTCTTTGTGCTTGACCAGTTCGTCGATCTGGCCGACATATTTGGCGGTGGTCTTGTCGAGGTCCTTCTCGGCACGCCCGACCTCGTCCTCACCTGCCTCGCCATCCTTCTGGATGCGCGACAGTTCGTCCATGGCCTTGCGGCGGACATTGCGGATCGACACCTTCGCGTCCTCCCCCTTGCCCTTGGCCTGCTTGACCAGTTCGCGGCGGCGTTCCTCGGTGAGCTGCGGCACCGAAATGCGAATGATGTCACCGTTGTTGGTGGGGTTCACGCCGAGATCCGAGTTGCGGATGGCGGTTTCGATCGGACCGAGCTGCGCCTGCTCGTACGGCTTGATCACGACCATCCGCGGCTCCGGCACCGTGATGCTGGACATCTGGGTGATCGGGGTCGGCGACCCGTAGTAGTCGACGACGATCCTGGAGAACATGCCAGGGTTGGCGCGTCCGGTGCGGATGCCCGCGAGATCGTCCTTCGCCACCGTGACAGCCTTTTCCATCTTCTCCTCGGCGTCGAAGAGCGCTTCTTCAATCACGACCGTTTCCTCCACAGCGTCGTCATCGTCATGATCCGCGGGTCGCGGGGTCAGGACCGAACCAATGTGCCGATCTTCTCACCGGCGACCGCTCGGGCGATATTGCCCTTGGTCAACAAATTGAACACCAGCATCGGCATCTGGTTGTCCATACAGAGGCTGAAGGCGGTCGCGTCGGCAACCTTCAGTCCTCGTTCGATCACCTCTTTGTGGGTGATCTCGGAGTACATGGTCGCGTCCTCGTCCACCTTCGGATCGGCGGTGAAGACCCCGTCGACGGCCTTGGCCATCAGCACCACTTCGGCGCCGATCTCCAGCGCACGCTGGGCGGCAGTGGTGTCGGTGGAGAAGTACGGCATGCCCATGCCCGCGCCGAAAATCACCACGCGGCCCTTTTCCAGGTGCCGCTTGGCGCGCAGTGGCAGGTAGGGCTCGGCCACCTGTCCCATCGTAATCGCGGTCTGCACGCGTGTCTCGATGCCCTGTTTCTGCAAAAAGTCTTGCAGCGCAAGACTGTTCATCACGGTGCCGAGCATGCCCATGTAGTCGGAGCGGGCGCGTTCCATCCCGCGCTCTTCCAGCTCGGCGCCGCGGAAGAAGTTGCCGCCGCCGATCACCACGGCCACCTGCACGCCGGTGGCGACCACCTCGGCGATCTGCTCGGCGACCGTCTCCACCACGTCGGGGTCGAGTCCGACGCGGCCGCCGCCGAACATCTCGCCACCCAATTTCAGAAGCACCCGGCGATATCCTGGGCGGTCGTTCCCCGGGTCCGTCATGGGTGTTCTTCTCCTTCGGCGGTCAACGTGTTCTCGGCAGGCAAGTGCGTCAAAGAATTGGGCAGCTCGGAAAGGCTCCTCAACACGGAGCGGCCCCTATCCTGCCTCATGTGTGTTCGGCGGCATAAGAAGACCCCCCGTCAACCCGAGAATCGGTTCGACGGGGGGCCTGCTCACTGTGCTATGTGGCGGCATTCAAACCCGCACGGGGCGAGCTCAGTTGGAGCCGACCTCGAAGCGCGCGAAGCGGGTCACGGTGACCCCGGCCTCGTCGAGCAGCGCCTTCACGGTCTTCTTGGAGTCCGTGACCGACGCCTGCTCCAGCAGGACGACGTCCTTGAAGAAGCCGTTGACGCGACCCTCGGTGATCTTCGGCAGCGCGGCTTCGGGCTTGCCCTCTTCGCGCGCGGTCTGCTCGGCGATGCGGCGCTCGTTCTCCACGACATCGGCCGGAACCTCGTCGCGGGTCACGTACTTCGCCTTGAGCGCGGCAACCTGCATGGCGGCGGCACGGGCGGCCTCGACCGCCGCGTCGCCCTCACCGGTGTATTCGATGAGCACGCCGACGGCGGGCGGCAGGTCCGACGCACGCTTGTGCAGGTAGGTGGCGACCGGTCCGTCGAGCGAGATCACGCGACGCAGCTCGAGCTTCTCGCCGATCTTGGCGGCGAGCGCCTGCACGGCCTCGTCGGCGGTCTGGCCACCGAGGTCGACGGCCTTCAGCGCATCCAGGTCGGCAGGCTTCGAGGCCGCGGCAGCGGTCACGATCTTGTCGGCAAGCTCCTGGAACTCCGCGTTCTTGGCGACGAAGTCGGTCTCGGAGTTGATCTCGACCATGACGCCGCCCTTGGCGATGACCAGGCCTTCGGCGGTGGTGCGCTCGGCACGCTTGCCGACATCCTTGGCACCCTTGATGCGCAGCAGCTCGACGGCCTTGTCGAAATCGCCTTCGGTCTCGACCAGCGCGTTCTTACAGTCCATCATTCCGGAGCCGGTGAGCTCCCGGAGCCGCTTCACATCGGCAGCGGTGTAGTTCGCCATCGGTGGCGAGCCTCCTTCGGAGAAGTTCTCTTGAGTACTGGGCAGCGGTGATCACCATCGCACGCGTTGGTGATCACCGCTGGAACAGCGAGTTACGAGACTCAGGCCTCGGCCGGGGTCTCCACAGGAGCGGCGGCAGCAGCAGCCTCGGCCGGAGCTTCGGCAGGCGCCTCGGCGGCCGGTGCGGCCGACGCGAGCAATTCCTGCTCCCACTCGGCGAGCGGCTCGCCTGCGCCGGACTCCGGCTTGTCGTCGCCCGAGGACAAGCCGGCCCGCGCCTGCACGCCCTCGGCCACCGCGGAGGCGACGACCTTGGTCAGCAGTGCGGCGGAACGGATCGCGTCGTCGTTACCCGGGATCGGGTAGTCGACCAGGTCGGGGTCGCAGTTGGTGTCCAGGATCGCGATGACCGGGATGTTCAGCTTGCGCGCCTCGCCGACGGCGATGTGCTCCTTGTTGGTGTCGACAACCCAGATGGCCGAAGGCACCTTGGCCATGTCGCGGATACCGCCGAGGGTGCGCTCGAGCTTGTTCATCTCACGCGTGAGCATGAGGATTTCCTTCTTGGTGCGACCCTCGAAACCACCGGTCTGCTCCATCGCCTCGAGCTCCTTGAGGCGCTGCAGACGCTTGTGCACGGTGGAGAAGTTGGTGAGCATGCCACCCAGCCAACGCTGGTTGACGTAGGGCATCCCGACCCGAGTGGCCTCGGCCGCGATCGACTCCTGGGCCTGCTTCTTGGTGCCGACGAAGAGCACGGTGCCGCCGTGGGCGACAGTCTCCTTGACGAACTCGTAGGCCTTGTCGATGTAGGTCAGCGTCTGCTGCAGGTCGATGATGTAGATGCCGTTGCGGTCGGTGAAGATGAACCGCTTCATCTTCGGGTTCCAGCGCCGAGTCTGGTGTCCGAAGTGTGCGCCGCTGTCGAGCAGCTGCTTCATTGTTACGACAGCCATGGTGCCGTATCTCTCTTTCGTTGCCGGTTGACGCAGCGAATCGGTGATCCGTTGCCCTGGCGCCGCCGAATCGTCGGACCCCGACCACGGCAGGTGGGGACCAGCCGACGATTCCCTGTTTCGTTGAGCACTGCCGTGAACCCCTCGATGCTGGGCTCGATTCGAACAGCGCTGTTACGAACAAGTACTGGATGGCGCGCGAAGTCGGTCCGTGCAGGCACAGACCGCTCGATCAGTCTACGGGGTAGGTGCCCCAGCTTCTAAATCGCCCTGTCAGCGGGTGTTCAGATGCTGGTCACGGTAGTGGAACGGAAGATGTCCACAGTTCGGATAGTTGTCCCCATTCGGGGTGGTGGGGGTATCGGGATCGTCGGGCCCGGATCAGGCTTTCCGGCATGCCTATCCATCCGATCTCATCGGTGACGACACTGGTCATACCGCTCTTCTTTGCTCTTGCCGTAGTGCTGGCGCCACCGGTTGCCGGCGCATCGCCGGGCGCAGCGGCCGCGCCCGGCGGTCCGTTCGGCTGGCCGCTGCACCCTCGACCGCCCGTCGTGCACCGGTTCGACAAGCCCGCACAGGACTGGCTGCCCGGCCATCGCGGAGTCGATCTGGCCGGTACACCCGGACAGCCGGTAGTCGCCGCCGGAGCAGGGATCGTGGTGTTCGCGGGGACGGTGGCCGACAAGCCGGTGGTGTCGATCGATCATCCGGGTGGACTACGGACGACGTATGAGCCGGTGCTTGCCGAGGTTGCGGTGGGTAGCCGCGTCCAGCGCGGCACCCGAATCGGCACCTTGGTCGCGGGCCACGAGGGATGCGAGACCTGCCTGCACTGGGGCTTGCGGAGCGAGGGCAACGGTCGCCGCCGCGAATACCTCGACCCGCTGCGACTACTCCACGTGACGCCCCTACGCCTGAAACCGGTAGCACCACAGTGAAATGCGACAACCGGACGCCGCTCATGGACTGGCAGCCCTGCTCAGCGTGGCGGCGGCCGACGAACGGCGTGTCGAAGGAGACGTCCCGGTTTTCTTCCCAATGCCGCTGCCGCGGGTGAAGATCAGACCATGGAGCACCTCGCCGGCGAGCCGCCGTTCACCTATTCCGAAGTCGGTGCCACGAGCGGCGAACTGCCCGAGGGATATCACCCGTTCCGGTTGCGGCGGCGGATCGGTCACGGTCGTGCGCTGTTCGAGCATGCGGCCGCGGAGATTCTCGCCTACCGAATGCAGAAGGGCACGGGCATCTTTCACGAGGCGTCCACCCCGCAGGCCGAGCCGGGCACCCGGTTGACGGTGCGGATCGGCGTCGGCCCGCTGAGTATCACCGCGCCGTGCCGGGTGGTGTACGTGTTGGCCGCACCGAACGAGCGCGGCTTCGCGTACGGAACGCTGCCGGGACACCCGGAGATCGGCGAAGAACTGTTCGCGGTCGAGTACGACCCGACCGACGAAGCCGTCTACGGCCTGGTGGTGGCGTTCTCCCGCCCCGGCACCTGGTACACCCGCCTCGGCGGTCCGCTGGTCCGCGGCATCCAGCGTCTGGTCGGGGTGTGGTACATCAAGACCTTGCCGACGTCGGTCTGACTCCCGACTACAAGAGGTCGCTGAGCGTCTGCGCTTGCACGCGGAGATTCTCGGCGTGTTCCTGACGACCGAGGCGGTCGTATTCGTCGGCGGCGGTGTGCCGTTCGGCGATCTCGGCGCGCACGATCTGTTCGATGTCGGCTTCGGTGAGCTCGCGGCGCGCGACTTCGGTGACGCCGAGGCCGACAGCGCTGGTTTCTATTCCGCCTGCCCGATGCTCGCCGACATCGACCGCTTCCGCATTGTCGACGGCGCCCAGGGTCGCCCGCAGGGCAGTGATCGCCTGACGGTCGCGGGCCTTCATCGCCACAGACAGTGCGGCGCGCATGCGATCACGCACCGGGGGGCGATCGGTCGACGGTTCGGTTGACATGATCACCACGGTAAACAGCAGGCCAGCCGGAGTCGAGCCGGTTTCGCGGCCAAGGCGTTCCCGGCAGCTCAGCCGATCATGCCGCGCGGGGTGACGATGGCGAAGTCGGGGTCCGGCGCATCGAAGACGCCGACGAGCTCCGCAAGTTTGGTCACATCGCCCTCGATCTGGATATCGCCCGCGGCCGCCGCGACACCGAAGTCGTCGCCTACCAGCAGAACTCGGGTCAACGTCGCCTTCGTCAGGGTGAACACCGCGTCGGCCTCAGGCAGCCGAACCCCCTCCGGCTGCCGGTAGTGCGTCAACCGCCCGTTGCGGAGTTCGAGGCGGTGCACCCGGTTCTCGTCGGTGATGTGCCAGTCCGCGACGACGCGCTGATTCCATGCCTTCGGCCCGTCGACGCGCAACGCCATGGCGTCGAAGATCTGATCGACGGTCAGCGCGGAGAGCATCGTCGGTGCGTTGGCCTTGGTCGGTGTGCCGAAGGAGCCGTAGCGCAGTTCGTAGGCGCCACTGAGGTAGAAGTTGCGCCAGGTGGCGTTCTCCGCGCCGTAGCCGAGTTGCTCGAAGGTGCTGGCCTGCAACGCTTTAGCGGCATCGTTGTTGGGGTCGGCGAAGATCACGTAGTTGACCACCTGGGCCACCCACCGATAGTCGCCCGCGGCGTAGGAGGCCTGCGCCTTGCGCAGCACCTCATCGACGCCACCCATGAATTCCACGTGCCGGATCGCCGATTCCACCGGCGGGTGTTCCCACAGATGCGCCGGGTTGCCGTCGAACCAGCCCATGTACCGCTGGTAGATGGCTTTGACGTTGTGGCTGACCGAACCGTAGTACCCGCGCGTGTGCCAGACGCCCTCGACCGCCGGTGGCAGCGTGAGCATTTCGGCGATCTCCGCGCCGACGTACCCCTGGTTCAACAGCCGCAGCGTTTGGTCGTTCAGGTATCCGTATAGATCTCGTTGCAGCGCAAGGAATTCCACCAGGCGATCGGTGCCCCACGTCGGCCAGTGGTGCGAGGCGAACACCACATTGGACTCGCGGGCGAACAGCGTGACCGCCTCGGTCAGATACTTGGCCCAGACATGCGGGTCGCGTACCAGGGCACCGCGCAGGGTGAGCAGGTTATGCAGTGTGTGCGTGGCGTTTTCGGCCATGCACAGGGCCCGGTGGTCCGGGAAGTAGAAGTTCATCTCGGCGGGCGCTTCGGTGCCGGGAGTGATCTGGAAGACGATGCGGATTCCGTCGACCGTCTCCTGCTGACCGGTGGCTGTGATGTCGACGGTCGGCGGAATCAGCGTGACCGTGCCGACCGAGGTGGTCTGGCCGAGCCCGGCACCGACCGCGCCGAGCGGCCCACGCGGCAGCACGGCGCCGTACATGTATCCGGCCCGACGCGCCATCGCGGTGCCCGCGTACACGTTCTCGGCCACCGCGTGTTCCAGGAACCCGGCCGGAGCCAGCACCGGACAGCGGCCCGCCGCGACATCGTCGGCGGTCGTAACACCCAGCGCGCCACCGAAATGGTCTACATGCGAATGGGTGTAGACCAGCCCCGTCACCGGCCGATCGCCGCGATGCGCCCGATACAGCGCAAGCCCGGCGGCCGCGGTCTCCACGGAGATCAGCGGATCAATCACCACCACACCGGTTTTGCCCTCGACGAGTGTCATGTTGGACAGGTCGAGCCCGCGAATCTGATAGATCCCCTCGGTCACCTCGAACAGGCCCTGCTTGATGACCAGCCCGGCTTGCCGCCACAGGCTCGGATTGACCGAGGCGGGACAGGATTCACGCAGGAAGTCGTAGGAGTCGTTGTCCCACACCACGGTTCCGTCGGCGGCGGTCACCACGCCCGGCTCCAGCGCGGCGATGAACCCGCGCTCGGCATCCGCGAGATCGGCAGTATCGGCGAACGGCAGCGCGGCGGCCGCCCGCTGCTGCTCCGCGGCGATGAAGTCACTCGGCTCGGTCGCTGTGCTCATGACTGCGCCTCGCTGGCGCTCGGCTTCGTCATACGCACAGCGCGCCGGCACATGATTCGCTCACTGCGTTCGCTCATGTCATCCTCCTGAAGAGTCGGGGCGGGCTGCCGGGCCGGTGTCCGAACTAAGGCCATGGATCGACGATTCCGATGACTGCCGCCGTACCGGTGACCGCCACCACCACCGCGGTCGTTGCGGCAACCACACGTCGGCCGTGCGCGTAATGCCCTTCGTGCAGGCTGCGATTGCGCAGATAAGCCATGGCCGACAGCGCGGCCATCGCGATCGCCGCCGCAATGGGCGCAAGCAACGCTGGCCGCCACCCGCTCGTCACGGCGTGATGCAAAAACAGTGCGGCGGTGAGCATCGCGGCCACCGCCAGCCGCCGCCACGCCAACGCGGTCCGCTCCGCGGCAAGCCCAGGCTCGACCTCGGCCGCACCCGCAGTCCCCGAGCTCATCGCAGCAACACCGCAACGCCCGCGAGCACCGAAACGACGGCGATGCCCGCGGAGAGAATCGGCACGAGCACGGTGTCGGGCAGCGGGCGGCCTGCGCGCATCGCGGTGCCGACGCGCCGCCAATGCGCGTAGGCACCGATCGCGATGATCACCGCCAACACCAGGCAGCTCAGCGCGAGAGCGCGTCGCACGCCGCCCATTCGGAACGGTTGCACCAGGGTATGCACCGCGACGCCGCCGGCGAGCAGGCCGAGCGCGGTGCGCATCCACGCCAAGAACGTTCGCTCGTTCGCGAGGGTGAATCGGTAGTCGAGCTCCGCTTCCCCGTCCGCCGACTCGGCGTCGGGGCTCGGGAGGGTCATGCCGTCCACATCCCGCGCGATTCCGCCGGGCCGGCACCCGGTTCCAGCACTGTGCGCTGGTCGTCGGAAGTCACGGGCACCTCTCCCACACCGGTCGGTTTCGTACTGCGAGCAAATGATCCGCTACGTCAGCCTAACCGGCCGCCCGGGGGCAGTCCACGAACCGCGCGACGCCGTGATCATGCGGTTATTCGGTGGCGCAGAAACCGTTCCCGCTGGTCAAGACCTTTTCCTTGTCGCGATGTCGGCGGGATTTCGATCGGCGACACACCGGGCTCACACCACGGCGGCGTCGTCGAATGTCATCGCCAATCGGGCGATGGTTGAGGTCATCAACGCGCGATGGGGCAGCCGCAGCGACCGCAGTTCGTCGGCGATGGGGTGATCGCCGAGGGCGAGGGTGGCGCCGCCCGGCCTGGCACGCATGCCCGACGGCGTCATGCGCCACGGCGTGCAGCGGGTGACGCCGTCGATGTGGGCGTACGCGTCGAACGACGAAGCAGCGGCGCGCCGGCGCGGCGTAGGAATGCCGTGGCGGACAGTCAGATCGACGACGAGCTTGCCGTCCTGATGCAAGGCGCCGTGCCGGGTCCCCGTGTCGTGGCGGACGTGGAAGTCCGCGAGCTCCTTCGGGAATCCCCAGATGCCACGGCCTGCCGCGAGGGTGAAGTCGCCGTCGACCGGCAGCCGATGAATGAGCACCCCCGCCCGGTTCGTCGCCAACGCGCGAAGATCACCGAGTCCACCCGCAGTGTGGTGCCGGACCATGAACGAAACACCGAACTCGTTGTAGGGACCCAGATCTCCGTCCACATACTCGACGAACACCAGCGAACACATCGCTCGACCACCGGGCAGCCGCAGCACGCGCAGCCCGGAGTAGTCGATCACCTGTTGCGCGGCGTCGGCGGGCACCAGATAGGTCGCCATGAACGCGTGGGCCAGCCGGATCTGCACCGGCATGCGCACTTCCTGACCGAGGACGGTATGGGTGCTCACTCCGAACGCCTTCCCACCGGTGCACCGAATCGCCGGATTCACCAATCCGGCGAACTAGAACGTGTGCCAGATTACCAACGTAAAGGCGTGTTCCAGACCATTACTCAGAAATGAACGTGTACCGATTCGAACGTTAGGACCCCGGCACGCCACGCAACCGCGCCTCCAGGCCGTCCAAAACGCACAGCAGCCCGAAGTCGAACGCCATCGCCCGAGCCGTCGCCGCATCCGTCGGCGTCGTCGCGCGGTAGTCAGCCCGTATCTCGGGATAGTCCTCGGCCACCCGATCCATCATCTCCAGCGCGCCTTCGGTATCGAACTCGGCATCGCCGTACGCCTTGGTCCAGGCGATCTCCGGTGTTACCTGCCCGAGCACGAAGCAGAGCACGGTGCCGCTGGCCATGTAGATGTCGATGCCACGGAATCCAGCGCTGTAATAGGCGCGACGCAGTCGGTCGGTGACGCGCAACGCCTTCGGACCCATGCTCGGCAACCGCCCGACCAGGCCGGCCGACCACGGATGGGCCCGCATCGTTGCACGGAAGTTGTAGGCGAATGTCGTGAGCACCTCACGCCACGGCGCGTCGTCGGACTCCGGCGTTTCCACCATGCCCCAGAACTCGTCGAGCGCCAGCTCCAGCAGCTCTTCCTTGTTCGCGACGTACCAGTACAGGCTGGTCGCACCCGCGCCGAGCTTGGCGCCGATCTTGCGCATGCTCAACGCCTCGAGCCCCTCGGCGTCCAGGAGCGCCACCGCGGCTTCGACGATCTGATCACGGTGGAGTCCCGACGCCTTCGGTTGACGGGGTTCGCGGAGCCATACCGAAGAGAACTGCTTGGTCACGGGCCAATCTTATATTCACTCGCACACTGTTCGAGACTATCGTACGCTGTGCGAGTGGAATCGAACGTTGTACGAGACCCTCGCCGCTGGTGGATTCTGGGGGTCCTTTGCCTGTCCTTGCTGGTGCTGATGATCGACGGCACTGTGCTCAATCTCGCTATCCCGTCACTGATTCGGGAACTAGGCGCAACGCCGTCGGATATCCAATGGATCCTGGACGCCTACATCCTGGTCTTCGCCGGACTCCTGCTCACCGCGGGCAGCCTGTCCGACAGATTCGGCAGGCGACGGATGCTGATCATCGGTCTCGCCGCGTTCGGGGTGGCCTCGCTCGGCGCGGTGCTCGCCACCGAACCCTGGCAGGTCGTCGCCGCCAGGGTGGCGATGGGCGTCGGCGGCTCGCTGGTGATGCCGTCGACGTTGTCCATCCTGATGACCACCTTCGCCGAGGACGAGCGCCGCAAGGCGATGGCGGGCTGGAGCACCGTGTCGATGGTCGGCATCGTCGCCGGACCGACCCTCGGTGGCTTTCTGCTGCAGCACTTTTGGTGGGGTTCGGTGTTCCTGCTGAACATTCCGGTGGCCATCCTTGCCATCGTCGCCGCGCTGGTGCTGATGCCGGAAACCACCGGTGAACAGCGGCCGGTCGACCTGATCGGTGTGCTGCTCTCCATCGTCGCGCTGGTCTCGACGGTCTACGTGATCATCGAGCGGGAGTGGAACATCGGCATGATCGCGCTCGCCGTGCTGGCCGCGGTCGCGTTCGTGGTGTGGGAGAGCCGATCGGCGCACCCGATGCTGCCGCTCGCGGTGTTCCGCAATCGCGACTTCAGCGGAACCTGCTTCACCCTGTTGCTCATGGTGTTCGGCATGGGTGCGGTGATGCTGATGCTCACCCAGTACCTGCAGTTCGTGCTCGGATACGGCCCGATGAAGGCCGGGTTGGCGTTGCTGCCCTATGCGGTGGCGGCCGCCGTGTGCAACGGGCTCGGCGCGACGCTCGGCAAGAAGCTCACCAACAAGACGCTGATCGTGTCCGGACTGCTGGTCATGGGCCTGGCCTTCGTGATCCTCGCGATGGGCGAGGGGTACCTGTGGGTCCTGGTCAGCATGCTGGTCATGGGTGTCGGCGGTGGTCTGGCAGGCCCGGCCGCCTACGCCGCCATCATGAGCGCCATCCCGCTCGAGCACGCCGGTGTCGGCTCGGCCATGAACGACACACTCCAGCAGGTCGGCATGGCGATCAGCATCGCGATCCTCGGCAGCGTACTGGCCGGCGTGTTCACCGAACACATGCCGGCCGACGCACCGGCCGCGGCTCGCGAATCCATCGGCGCCGCCTTCCAACTCGGCTTCGACGAGCCTGCCAAGGCCGCCTTCACCGCGGCCATGTCCACCGGCTCCTGGATCAGTGCGGGCTTCAGCGTCGCCGCCGCCCTGCTCGGCGCAACCCTGCTCCGTGCCCGCAAGCCTGCCGAACAGCCGCAAGCCGACACGGTGGAAGTCGGCTGACTGCCCGGCCGTCCCTGTCACCACAGGGGCGGCCGCCGCAGGCCGAATCCACTGTGCCGTCGACGGATTGCGGTGCGTCAGGCGCGGGGATGGGCTTGGTCGTGCACCTTCTTGAGACGTTCGATCGAGACATGGGTGTAGAGCTGGGTGGTGGCCATGCTCGCGTGGCCGAGGAGTTCTTGCACGATGCGGAGGTCGGCGCCGCCCTCGAGGAGATGGGTGGCCGCGGTGTGACGCAGGCCGTGCGGGCCCATGTCGGGCGCGCCGGGAATGGCCGAAACCACCTCGTGCACCACGGTTCTGGCTTGGCGCTGGTCGAGCCGCTTGCCGCGACGGCCGAGCAGGAGCGCGCGGCCGGACTCCCCGGTCGCGAAGGCGGCGCGACCATGCTGGAGCCACGAGCCGATCGCCTCGTCGGCGGGGACGCCGAAGGGCACCGAGCGTTCCTTGTTGCCTTTGCCGAGCACCCGGACCACTCGGCGTTCCCGGTCGACGTCCTCGATGTCGAGTCCGCAGAGCTCGCTGACCCGAATGCCGGTGGAGTACAACAGTTCCACGATGAGCCGGTCCCGCAGCGCCATCGGATCGTGCTGCGCGGCACCGGATTCGGCCGCTTCCATGACACCGATGGCTTGCGGTTGGCCGAGCACGGCGGGCAGCACCCGGTGCGCCTTCGGCGAGCCGAGCCGAAGGCCTGGGTCGACGGCCAGCCGTCCGGTGCTGGTCAGCCACGCGGTGAAGGTACGCGCGGACGACGCGCGGCGCGCCATGGTGGTCCTGGCCACCCCCATGGCCGCCTGCTGCGCGAGCCAGGACCGCAACAGCAGCAGATCCAGTTCGCGCACTGCCGAATCCGCGGACCGCTCATACAGATGCGCCAGCAGCGAGCGCGCATCCCCGAGATAGGCACGCACGGTGTGCGCCGATCGATTCCGCCCGAGCCGCAGATGCCTGCTGTACTCGGTCAGCAGTGCTTCCAGATCCTCGGGTAGCTCGTCCATCTCACCACCGTCGCGACCGTTGTCGTTCTTGGCAAGCCACCGCGCCGATCAACCGCTGGCGGCTCACACCAGTGCCATACATGTGGTGACTTTCTTTCGGGGATGGTTGGCATGGGTCAGGTGTCCTTCGGGGTGCGGTGCGTGGTCGCCTTGCGGAACCAGCCGCTGTCGTCCGAGCCGACAAGTCCGGCGAGGTCGAGGGCGGGTAGGGCCGCACGCACCGCGGCCAGCGGCAGTCCGGTCTGGTCGGACAGTTCGCGTGGCAGCCGGGAACCGATTGCGGGGAGAGCGGCGAACACCAACGCCTCGTCGCCGTCGAGCGTGTCCGCCGGGCTCGTGGCCGAACCCGCGGTGCCGGGCAGCGACAGCCGCAGCGGGCCCGCTTCGTCGATGACCTCCTCGGCGCGGGTGACGAGGACGGCTTCGCCCTCACGGATCATCCGGTGACAGCCGACCGAGGCGGCCGAGGTGACCGGACCGGGGACGGCCAGCGCCGGACGACCAAGGCGCCGTGCCCATTTCACCGTGTTGCGCGCACCACTACGCAGACCAGCTTCGATGACGAGGACTCCGTCGGCCAAGGCTGCGACGAGCCGATTGCGCGCGAGGAACTGGTGTTTGTGCGCGGTGGTCCCCGGCGGATATTCACTGACCACCAAGCCCGTTTCGGCGATCTCCGCCAGCAACCGATCGTGCTGCGCCGGATACGGCCGGTCGACACCGCAGGCCAGCACCGCGATGGTGGCGCCGTCCACAGCCAACGCCGCACGATGCGCCATCGCGTCGATGCCGAAGGCCGCGCCGGACACGATCGTCCAGCCCTGGGCCGCAAGGTCGCCCGCGATCTCGCCGGTGATGTGATTGCCGTACCCGCTACTGCACCGCGAGCCGACCACGGCGAGCGCTCGCTCGCTCGACTCGAGCAGCGACCGTTGGCCGCGCACCCACAGCACCAGCGGCACCGCACCGTCGCGGTCGCGGCCGACCTCCAGTTGGGTCAGGCCGAGCAGGCGCCAGGCGGGCCACTCGGGATCGTCGGGCGTCACGACTCGCCCGCCGATCCGCGCCATCAGTTCCAGATCCCGTTCCGCCGTGTCCGTTCCGCGCCGCTGCTCGGTCGGCGCCCTGAGCACCGCGGGCAGTGCGCAGTCGCGGACGGCACGCGCCGCCTCCTCCACACCCACCGAGTCGATCAACGCCGAGAGCGCCGGGCAAGGTCCGGAGATCACGCGCGACAGGTACACCCAGGCCAACCTCCGCGCGTCCGCATCGCCGTGCCGTTGTCGACCAGCCGACGACCCCGCGCTCACTGCGCGCTCCGCTGCCGGAAGTTCAACGCCGCCAGCACATCCTGCACCGACGGAAGTTCCGCGCCACGCAAGTCTCCGATAGTCCAGGCCACTCGGATGGCACGGTCGGCACCACGCGCGGACATCCGACCGAGCCGCAATGCCGTCTCGACCGGAGCGATCGCCTCGGCGGGCAGCCGGAACCGCTGGCGCAGAACATGGCCTGGCACTTCGGAATTCGTCAGCCAGCCATGGTCCCGCCAACGGTGCACGGCCGCCTGCCTGGCCATGGCGACCCGCTCACGCACCACCGCACTGCTCTCGGCCGCGTCGGTACTGAACGCCGCGCCGGACTGACCGCGCATCTGCACCCAGATGTCGATCCGATCCATCAACGGCCCGGACAATTTCCCCAGATACCGCCGACGAGCGAGCGGCGCGCAGATGCAATCGACGTCGCGTGCAGGCGCACACGGGCACGGATTGGCGGCCAGCACGAGCTGAAAGCGCGCCGGATAGCGCGCGACACCGTCGCGGCGGGCGATGCGAACTTCGCCCTCTTCCAACGGAGTCCGCATCGCCTCCAGCACTTTAGTCGCGACCTCGGCGCATTCGTCGAGGAAGAGCACACCGCGATGGGCCCTGCTCACCGCGCCCGGCCGCGCGGTTCCCGAACCGCCGCCGACCATCGCGGTGACCGAGGTCGAATGGTGCGGTGCGACGAAAGGCGGCACCGCGATCAGCGGATGGTCGTCGGACAGCACCCCCGCCATCGAATGGATGGCGGTGACCTCGAGCGACTCGGACTCCGACAACGGCGGAAGCAGACCTGGAAGACGTTGAGCCAGCATTGTTTTCCCGATGCCGGGCGGACCGGTCAGCAGCAGATGGTGACCACCGGCCGCCGCCACCTCCAGCGCCCACCGTGCCTCGTCCTGACCGACCACCTCGCTCAGGTCGCCACCCGAACGGACCGGGTCTGGCACGTGCCCGCTCGGTTCGAGCAGCGCGCCTTCCCCACGCAACCAGGCGATCACCGTGCGCAGGCTCGCCGCCCCGAAAACCGTTATCCCGTCGACCAATCCGGCCTCGGCCAGCGCCGACTCGGGCACCACGACCGCGGCCCAGCCCGCATTGCGCGCCGCGATCACCGCGGGCAGGATGCCGCGCACCCGCCGCACCCGGCCGTCGAGGGCGAGCTCGCCGAGCAGCACCGTCTTCGCGAGCCGTTCGGCGGGGATGGTGCCCGCCGCGTCGAGCACCGCGATCGCGAGGGCGAGATCGTAGACACTGCCGATCTTGGGCAGCATCGCCGGCGAGAGCGCAAGGATCACCCGCCCGTCGGGCCACTTCTCCCCCGAGTTCGCGACGGCCGAGCGCACTCGATCCCGTGACTCCTGCAACGCGGTGTCCGGCAGCCCGACCAGGTGCACGGTCGGCAGCCCCTGCCCGATATCGGCTTCGATCTCGACGAGCAGACCATCGACGCCGGTGACCGCAACCGAGTGGGCTCGGCCGAGCGCCATCAGAACACCGCCGGGAGGTGGTCGATCACCGGTTCGTGGCCGCGGGTCAGCAGCACCGAGACGACATCGAACCGGATCTGCCGCCACGGTCCTTCCTGCTCGGCCAGCCACAGCAGGGCCAGCCTGCGGATGCGCTGGCATTTGGCGAAGGTGACCGACTCGGCCGGTATCCCGTAGCCGAGCCCGGATCGGGTCTTCACCTCGACGAAGGCGGTGATGTCGCCGTCCCTGGCGATCAGGTCGAGCTCACCGTATCTGCATCGCCAGTTCCTACTGACGATCTCCATCCCCGCGGCCTGCAGGAATCGTGCCGCCAACTCTTCCCCGTGCGCACCGAGCGCCTGTTTGCTTGTCACCCGGCCAGCGTGCCCGGCAGCGCGCCGCCAATCCGGACGCTGACCTGGGCAAATACCAGGGCTGTTGATAACGGGCACCCTGTGCACAACTCACCGTGCGCAGGGCCGGAAAGGGCACCGAATCGTCGGTGCCCCGTGCTACTCGGGCAGCCGCAGGTCCGGCTTCTCCAGCTCTTCGATGTTGACGTCCTTGAAGGTGATCACCCGGACGTGTTTGACGAAGCGGGCCGGGCGGTACATGTCCCACACCCAGGCATCGCTCATCCGAACCTCGAAATACACCTCGCCGTCGGCGTTCTGCGGGCGCAATTCCACGGAGTTGGCCAGGTAGAAGCGGCGCTCGGTCTCCACCACGTACGAGAACTGACCGACGATGTCCTTGTACTCGCGATACAGCGAGAGCTCCATCTCGGTTTCGTACTTCTCGAGGTCCTCGGCACTCATCGGGTGGGACGTCCTCCTTCTCGCCGCGCTGCGTCGTGTGCTGACATCATCGCGCATGGGTAGCGCCGGTAGCCACTCGGCTGTCCGGACGCAGGTCGGTGAACTCGGCGGGCAGCATCTCGTCCACCTCGCCGGCCAGCATGGCGTCGGCCTGCTCGGCCACGCCCGCGACCGGCCGCAAGCCCGCCACCTCGCGCACATTGCGCCACGAGCGCCGGTGCTCGTCGCTGGCGCCGAGGCGCTGCAGCGCCGCGAGATGATCGGGCGTGTTGTAGCCCTTGTGGGTGGCAAAACCGTAGCCGGGATAGCGCCGGTCCAGATCCACCATCATCCGGTCCCTGGTGACCTTCGCCAGGATGCTGGCGGCGGCGATGCAGGCCGCGGCCGCGTCACCGCCGATCACCGGCAGCGACGGCGCCGGGATGCCAGGCACCCGGAATCCATCGGTCAGCACGTACCCCGGCGAATGACCGAGCCCGGCCACCGCCCGCCGCATGCCTTCGATATTGGCGACGTGGATACCGATCGAATCGATCTCCCAGGACGGGATGACCACCACGTGATAGGCCAGCGACAGCCGCTGGATCACCGGGAACAGTTCTTCGCGCACCGGCTCGGTGAGCTTCTTCGAATCGTCGAGCCCGGCCAGCTTGTCGTAGGCCTTCGGCGCGAGCAGGCACGCCGCGACGACCAGCGGCCCCGCGCACGGTCCACGACCCGCTTCGTCGACGCCGGCCACCGGGCCGAGTCCGCTGCGGATCAACGCCGCTTCGAGCGTGCGCAGACCACCGGCCTTGCGCATCACCACACGCGGCGGCCACCCATTGCTGTGTCCCACTCGGCTCTGCCCCACCGTCCAATTATGCTGCGGCCGCTGACGATCAGTTCTGTTGGGCGTTCTGTGACCGCACCGGTCCGATCCGATTCGGCGGCCAGATCTTGAACACCGCCTTGCCGCGGACGTTGTCCACCGGCACCGTGCCCTGCAGCTCGTCGGTGATGTGAGCGCGCGAATCGGCGGACTCGTTGCGGTTGTCGCCCATCACCCACAGATGCCCCTCCGGCACCTTCACCTGCTTGAATTCGCGGCCGCCGCCCGGACCGTAGGGCTGGCCGGGCACATAGGGGAAGATGTAGCGCGCGTACGACTCGTCCAATGGCTTGCCGTCCACCAGGACTCGGCCCTGCGCGTCGCAACATTCCACGGTCTGACCGCCGACGGCGATCACTCGCTTGACCAGATCGTTCTCGTCCGGGGGCACCAGACCGAAGAACGAGAAGAAGTTCTGCACGCCGCGGATGGCCGCGTTGTCCGAGCGGATCGACTGGTAGTGGGTGTTCCAGGACGGCGGGCCGACGAAGACGACCACGTCGCCCGGCTTCGGATCGCCCCAGTAGTAGCTCAGCTTCTGCACATAGATGCGGTCGCCGACGCAACCGGCGCACCCGTGCAGGGTGGTCTCCATCGACTGCGACGGGATCACGTACGGCCGCCCGACGAAGGTGACCATCAGCGCCGCGATCACCGCGGCAATGACGACAAGAATAGGCAGCTCCTGCCAGAACGGCCGCTGCTTCTTCGCCCGCCGTCGCTTGCCCCGACGCCGCTCGACCCCCTCGTCGTCCGAATCGGACACCGACACCGACCCACTCTCGTCTGCCACGCCGAACAGATTAGCCCGCATGGGTGACTAACGCCCTAGGCCGGGCCGTCCCTGGGGCCAGTCTCGAGCAACTCCCAGCCTCGCGCTCCTACGGCTGCGGGTTCTCCGACCGCACCGGCCCGATCCGGCCCGGTGGCCAGATCTTGAACACCGCCTTGCCTCGGATGTTGTCCACCGGGACCGTGCCCTGCAGCGGGTCACCGACATGGGCGCGCGAGTCGCGTGAGTTGCGGCGGTTGTCCCCCATCACGAACACGTGCCCTTGCGGCACGTGCACGGGACCGAAGATCCGGCCCCTGGGGTATGTCTCGTTCTGCTGGCCGCTCACCCACAGGTAGTCGGTGTGCACGTATGGCTCGTAGAGCGGCTCGCCGTCGACGGTGACTCGGCCTTGCTCGTCGCAGCACTGCACGACTTGGCCGCCGACCGCGACCACCCGCTTCACCAGATCGTTCTCGTCCGGCGGCACCAGGCCGAAGAACGAGAAGAAGTTCTGCACCCCACGCACGGCCGTGTTGCGCGAGCGCGTCGAACGGAAGGTGTCGTTCCAGGAGGGCGGTCCGACGAAGACGACCACGTCGCCCGGCTTCGGGTCACCCCAGTAGTAGCTCAGCTTCTGCACATAGATGCGGTCGCCGACGCAGTCGGCGCACCCGTGCAGCGTCGGCTCCATCGACTCCGACGGAATCACGTACGGCCTGCCGACAAAGTTCACCAGCAACGCGGCGACCACCGCCGCGATCACGATCAGGATCGGCAGTTCCTGCCAGAACGGCCGCCGCTTCCTGCCTCGGCGCCTCGGCGCGTTGTCCGCCGGGTTCCCCCTGTGCTTTGCCACGCCTAAAACAGTAGCCCGGCACCGGATTTGCGGTCCGGTGCCGGGCTACTGGATGTTTCGGGAGCGCTACGAGCTCAGCGCTTTTCCTTGATCTTGGCGGCCTTGCCGCGCAGATCGCGCAGGTAGTAGAGCTTGGCGCGGCGGACGTCACCGCGGGTGACGACCTCGATGTGGTCGATGTTGGGGGTGTGCACCGGGAAGGTGCGCTCCACGCCGACACCGAACGACACCTTGCGGACCGTGAAGGTCTCGCGGATGCCACCGCCCTGGCGTCGGATGACGACGCCCTTGAAGACCTGGATGCGCTCCTTCGAGCCTTCGATGACCTTCACGTGCACATTGAGAGTGTCGCCCGGCCGGAAGTCGGGGACGTCGCTGCGCAGCGACTTCTCGTCGACGAAGTCAAGGGTGTTCATGTCCATCCTTCTGGGTTGCGCGAACAGAGGACCCTGGCGGCACCGCACGTGCTCGGCCGGTTCATGCTCCGATTTAGGGGGATGCGCCTGGTCCACAACTCACCCAGGGCAACCTGAGCATTGTGCCAGATCGGCAGGTCGCGAGAAAAATCGGCCCCCCGGATCAGGCGAGGATCGCTCGCTGTGCCGCCCGGGACAGTGCCGCCGCAAGCCTCTCGTTCTCGGGCGCATCGAAGCCGAACGCGGCGCGACGGCGAGTGTAGCCGTACGAGAGGGCGCTGTGCGGGTCGGCGAAGGCGTCGGAGCCGCCTGCACCGGAATGGCCGAAGGCGTTGGCGGCGAGGAACGGGTACTGGAGGCCCTTGGCTTCGAAGCCGACGAGGTAGGGGGCGCCTGCGCCGCGGACGAGGTCGGGTGCCGTCGATTGGATGGTGGTGAACTCGGCGAGGGTGTCGGGTTTCAGGAGTGGTGGCCTGCCGTTGACGGTGGAGATGGTGGCCGCGTACATGGTTGCCAGGCCGCGAGCGCTGCCGACGGCGCCCATCGAGGCCGGACCATTGGCGCGCAGTGCGGGGTTGTTGGAGAGGGCCAGCACGTCGCCGGGGGTGAAATCGGGGGCGTTGATGTTGTAGGAGATGGCCGCAATGCTGTGTGGGCCAGGCGAATTGGCCTCGAAGGCGGCCTCTTGCTCCGGTGTCGCGAGCCATGGAAGCACGGGGAGATAGCGCTTGTCCACGGCTGCGGGCAGGCCGAGGAAGACGTCTATGTCGTAGGGGTCGCCGATGCGTTCCTCGAACAGGTCCTGGATCGAGCTGTCCATGACGCGACGGATCACCGCGTCCAGGATGGCGAAAGTCACGAAACCGCCGTAGCCCTTGGCTGCTCCCGGCCGGAAGAAGGGGCGCTGTCCGGCGACCCGCTGGGCGATCACCCGATCGTCGCAGAGTTCGGCGATGGTGAATCCGCCGTCGACGCCGATGACTCCGGACTGGTTCGTGAGCACCTGCCGAAGGGTGATCGCGGCCTTTCCCGCGGCGGCGAACTCCGGCCAGTACACCGCGACTGGGCGGTCCAGGTCGATCATTCCGTCCTGAACCAGCAGGGCGACAACCACTGTCGCCGCCCCTTTGGTCGAGGAAAGCAGCCCGGTCAGCGTGTCACCGGTCACCTGCGCGCCGGCCCAGAGGTCGACAACCAGTCGGCCGTCCACGAAAGCCGCCAGTTGCGCGCCGGATTCGCCGTTCTCCTCGGCCACCACGGCACTGAATTCGGTGTGCACCTCGTCGAATCCCGTTGCGACCGTGCCTTGTACGTCGTTGCTCATCGATACCTCCTCGGCCCGATGTCAGGCGTGTGCCGGACGACGCAGCACGGCAAGCGGATTGCGCCGGCCTGCGGGTGGACGGAGGCCCCAGGACGCCAGGGTGAGACCGGTGGCAATCATCGGACCGATCCACGCTTTGGGCGAGTCGCCGACCGCGAGGTGTGAGGCCGCCGCGCCGCCGTAGACGAAAGTCAGTCCGGCATAGGCCCATTCCTCGAGGCGCGGCGGACCGGGCAACACGACCGCGGCCACGGCGGCAATCTTCGCGGTGCCCATAATGGTTGCGAAATACATCGGATACCCGAGGTGATCGAAAACCTCACGGACATAAGCAATTCGGGCGAGGTCCCAGTAGGAGCCGACCACCGTTTCGGTGAGAATGAGCCCGGTGGCGGCCAGGTACCCCAGTCGTACCGCACGGTCCTTGGTTGTGGTGTTCATGGTTCGTTCCCTTCCGTCGGTCGTATCTCTTTGACGGATGGGAGCGGACGAAGGTAACACTCAATTCCGGCACCCTGATGATCGGCCGTGCGCCCCGACTCGGACCTTCTCGCGATTCGCTGTCCGCAGAGCAGGTTTCAGAGACCGTCGCCGCGGTCCGGCGTCTGCGATACCGGCTCCGGGCCGGGTTCCGACGCGAACAGCGACAGGTGGTGCCGGTGCGGCGCGGGCGGCGCGGGCACGACCGTGCGGGTGAGCTCGGCCTCGGCGGCGGTGCGGACATGCTCGACATCCGGTTTACCCGCCACCAGATCCTGCACGAAGATCTTGGCGCGGATCACCGGCCTGCGATACCGGCGCTCACGCACGATGGCGCGATACATCAGCCGCCGACGGTCGGCGTAGCGCCAGCGCGCCCACGGCGCGCCTGGCCTGCTCAAACGGAACGCGCCGACGACGAGCAGCGGCAGGAAGAACATGCCGAACAGCCCGGTCCAGATCTTGCCCTTGGCAATGACAATCGCCGCGAGCGCCAGGTTCACCACCGCGAAGACGACGACCAAGATCCGCACCTCGAGGCTCGGGTCACTGCGAAAGTCGTTGATATCCAACAACCACAGCGGATGAAACCCGAGCAAGAGCAGCCCGGTCACCGCGAGCGCGACGAACACCGCGTCCACCGAGGTGCGTCCCTGTTCCTCCCAGTACACGTCGCGCAGATAGAAGATCAGCGCGAATTCGTCGAGGGTCAGCGCGGCGCCGACACCGAAGGCGGCGGCGAGCACGCTGGCCGTCGTGACGGAGGCGTTCTGATACAGGGCGACCATGCCGAGGCCGGACGACAGCACCAGGATCACCCCGAACACCATGTGGTGAATGTGCACCCCGCCGGAGCGCAGGTTGCCCGGCCACCACCGCACCTGTTTCCGGATCAGCCGGACGCTGAGCCGGATCAACAGGAAGCCGACGATGAACCCCAGAAGGAAGCACAGCAGTGGAAGCCTGCCCTGCGCGATCACATCCTCATTGAGCCACCGTCGCATGGCGACCTGAATCCTCCGTCCGGTGCGTCCGTCCTACTGCCCGAAACCCGCGCGGCGCAACGCGTCCGCCATGGAACCGGTCGGCGCGGGCGCGTTGCGGCGCTGGTTGCCTTGGTTGCGGCCCTGGCTCTGTGGCTTGCCTTGTCCCTGGCCCTTGCCCTGTCCATTCTGCCGTTGCCCGCCGCGGTCCGGCCCGCCACGACCGCGTTCGCCCTGACCACCGCCCTGCTTGCGACCGCCGTCGCCCTTCCCTGCGGTACCGGGTTCGTCGTCGAGACGCAGCGACAGCCCGATACGCTGGCGGGCGACGTCGACCTCGAGCACCTTCACCTTCACCACGTCGCCGGACTTCACGACCTCGCGCGGGTCCTTGACGAAGTTGTGCGACATGGCCGACACGTGCACCAACCCGTCCTGGTGCACGCCGATGTCGACGAACGCGCCGAAGGCCGCGACATTCGTGACGACCCCTTCGAGCACCATGCCCGGCGTGAGGTCGGCGACCTTCTCCACGCCGGCGGCGAATTCGGCGGTCTTGAATTCCGGACGCGGGTCGCGGCCCGGCTTCTCGAGTTCGGTGATGATGTCGGTCACCGTCGGCACACCGAAGCGTTCGTCGGTGAAGTCGTCGGCACGCAGCGCGCGCAGCACGGTGGTGTTGCCGATGACCTCGGTGATGTCGCGTCCGGTCGATTCCATGATCCGGCGCACCACCGGGTAGGCCTCGGGGTGCACCGACGAGGTGTCGAGCGGGTCGTCTCCGCCGCGGATCCGCAGGAAGCCCGCGCACTGCTCGAACGCCTTCGGACCGAGTCGCGGCACGGCGAGCAGCGCCGTCCGGCTGCGGAACGGCCCGTTCTGATCCCGGTGCGCCACAATGCTTTCGGCCACCGACCCGGCGATGCCGGACACGCGCGACAGCAGCGGCACCGAGGCCGTGTTGACGTCGACGCCGACCGCGTTCACCGCGTCTTCGACCACCGCGCCGAGCGAACGCGCGAGCAGCGTCTCGGAGACGTCGTGCTGGTACTGCCCGACACCGATCGACTTCGGGTCGATCTTCACCAGCTCGGCCAGCGGGTCCTGCAGGCGACGCGCGATCGAGACCGCGCCGCGCAGCGAAACGTCCATGTCCGGCAGTTCCTGGGTGGCGTACGCCGAGGCCGAGTACACCGAGGCGCCCGCCTCGGACACCACGATCTTGGTCGGCTTGTTCTCCGGGATCCGCGAGATCAGCTCGGTGGCAAGGGCATCGGTCTCGCGCGAGGCGGTGCCGTTGCCGATCGCGATGAGCTCGACACCGAACCGGGCGACCAGCGCGCCGAGCACGGCAATCGACTTCTCGGTCTGTCCCTGCGGCTTGTGCGGGTAGATGACCTCGGTGGCGACGGCCTTGCCGGTGGCGTCGACGACCGCGACCTTCACGCCGGTCCGGTAGCCGGGGTCGAGACCCATCGTCGTGCGGGTGCCCGCGGGCGCGGCGAGCAGCAGGTCGCGCAGGTTGGCCGCGAACACGTCGACGGCGTCTTTCTCGGCCGCCTGCCGCAGCCGCATCCTGGTGTCGATGCCGAGGCTCACCTGCAGCTTCGTCCGCCAAGCCCAGCGCACGGTGTCCAGCAGCCAGCTGTCGGCCGCGCGGCCCTTGTCGGAGATGTTGAACTTCACCGCGATCCGGCCCTCGTAGATGGTGCGAGTGCCTGGCTCGCCAGGAGCGGAGCCTGCGGAGCGACCAGACGAGTCAGTTTCGGTATCCGGCTCGAGCTGGATCGAGAGCACCTCTTCCTTCTCGCCGCGCAGCAGCGCGAGGATCCGGTGCGAGGGCAGCTTGGTGAACGGCTCGCTGAACTCGAAGTAGTCGGCGAACTTGGCGCCTGCCTCCTCCTTGCCTGGCCGCACCGTCGAGCTCACCTGGCCGCGGTTCCACATCAGCTCACGCAGTTCGCCGACCAGGTCGGCGTCCTCGGCGAACCGCTCGACCAGGATCGACCGCGCGCCGTCGAGCTGCTCGGCGGTGTACTGCGCGGGATCGGTGGTCGGCTCGTTGATCAGTGCGTCGGCGACCGGCTCGTGGCCTGCCTCGCGCGCGATCTGCGCCTTGGTGCGCCGCTTCGGCTTGTACGGCAGGTAGATGTCCTCGAGCCTGGCCTTGGTCTCGGCGAGCATGATCTGCTGGTGCAGTGCGTCATCGAGTTTGCCCTGGCCACGGATGGATTCGAGGATGGCGCCGCGCCGCTCGTCGAGTTCGCGGAGATAGTGCAGACGTTCGTCCAGTTGACGCAGCTGCGCGTCATCGAGACCGCCGGTGATCTCCTTGCGGTATCGCGCGATGAACGGCACGGTCGAGCCTGCGTCGAGCAGCTCGACGGCGGCACGCACCTGGGTCTCGCGCACCGCGAGCTCGTCGGCGATGCGCCGGTTCACGCTGGCCTGAGGCGCGACGCCTGCGGATGTCGCGGGCGGCGCTGCCGTGGGCGGAAGCACGGGGTCGGACTCTGCACTTGCGGTCTCGGGCGCTGTCGTCACGTCCGGAGACACTACCTTCGTCACCCGACAAGACGCACCGGACCAGGCCGAGCGTGCCTGGCCCGGTCCGGTGGTTTTCACGTGCGTGCCGATTCGCGTACTACAGGACCACGCGCGGACTGTAGATACGCGCGACCCCGTCGTTGTACCTGGTGATTTCGGTGTAGCTGCCGTAACTGTGCCCTGGCTTGGCCTTCGCGCTGTCCACGGTCATCGGCGGCGAGGGATACCTGCCGTTCGTGCACGGCAGTTTGCCGCTGTCTGCGACTTCTTCGTTGTCCCCGGTCTTGTACGCGTCGAAGTCGATCACTTTGACGACCATGGTGCAGTTGTAGGGCGTGAGCGAGTCGTCTTTGATGACGAGTCCGCCGAATGCCCGGGGTACCCCGTTCTCGACGTAAATGCACGACTCCACATCCGAGGAGCCATCTTTCGACGGAACCGACTCCGAGCAGCTGTACGGACTACCGGGATTCGCCTCGGCCGCCGGTGCCAGCACCAGCAGCGGTGCCGCAGTGGCGAAAACACAAGACATAACACGTGACATCGAACCGATGAACATGCAAGACCTTTCGAGACGCATTGAACAACCCCCAGATCGAATGATCAAGTGCCACCCTATGTGCGCAATCCACTGATGACATGACCGTAATAATCGGGGCACCGACCACGAAAAGTCCCGGCATGTAACATATTTCCATCGACAAGCGATAATGTCGGTTACGAAATCACTCGACCGGTCGAGTGTCCAATGTCAGTCGTCGGCAGGCAATCCCAAAAGTTCGCGCGACAATTCACGCATTTCGGCCTTGCGGATTTTTCCGGTGACCGTCATCGGAAACTCTTCCACCACATGCACATAACGCGGAATCTTGAAGTGCGCCAGCTTCCCCGCACAGAACTCACGGATCGCGTCGGCATCCAAAGGTGTTGCGCCCTCACGCATCCGGACCCAGACCATCAGCTCCTCGCCGTACTTCGAGTCGGGCACGCCGATCACCTGAGCGTCGAGGATGTCGGGATGGGTGTAGAGGAACTCTTCGATCTCGCGCGGGTAGACGTTCTCACCGCCGCGAATGACCATGTCCTTGATCCGGCCGGTGATCGCCAGGTACCCGTCGTCGTCCATCACGCCGATGTCGCCGGTGTGCATCCAGCGGGCGGTGTCGATGGCCTCGCTGGTCTTCGCCTGGTCGTTCCAGTAGCCGAGCATCACCGAGTAGCCGCGGGTACACAGCTCGCCTGGCGCACCGCGCGGCACCGTGAGACCCGTTGCCGGATCGACGATCTTGACCTCGAGGTGCGGGCCGACCCGGCCGACGGTCGCGGTGCGCCGATCGATGCCGTCGTCGCGGCGCGTCTGAGTGGACACCGGCGAGGTCTCGGTCATGCCGTAACAGATGCAGACCTCGTGCATGCCCATCCGGTCGATCACCCGCTTCATCACCTCGACCGGGCACGGTGAACCCGCCATGATGCCGGTGCGCAGGCTCGACAGATCCGGTGTCGCGGAATCCAATTCGGTGAGCATCGCGATGAACATGGTCGGCACGCCGTAGAGCGAGGTGCAGCGCTCCGACTCGACGGCGGCCAGCGTCGCCGCCGGATCGAACGCGGGCGCCGGAATGATCACCGCCGCACCGTGACTCGTGCTCGCCAGGTTGCCCATCACCATGCCGAAGCAGTGATAGAACGGCACCGGAACGCAGATCCGGTCCTGCTCGGTGTAGCCGCACAGCTCACCGACGAAGAAGCCGTTGTTCAGGATGTTGTGGTGACTCAGCGTGGCACCCTTGGGGAACCCCGTTGTGCCCGAGGTGTACTGGATGTTGATCGGGTCGTCGATGGACAGTTCCGCCGCGACCCCGGCCAGCCGGTCCGCATCGATCGCGGTCCGCGCCACCTCGTCCCATTCCGGGGAGCCGAGCACCAGCACCTGCGCCAGGTCCGCCAGGTTGGGCCGGACCTCCTCGATCATCGCGACATAGTCCGACGTCTTGAACTCGGCCGCCGACACCAGCATCCGCACGCCGGCCTGACGCAGCACGTACTCGAGCTCGCTGGTGCGGTACGCCGGGTTGATGTTGACCAGGATCGCGCCGATCTTCGCCGTCGCGTACTGCACGAGGAACCATTCGGCACAGTTCGGCGCCCAGATACCGACCCGGTCACCCTTGCCGATGCCGCGCGCGGCCAGCCCGGTGGCCAATGCGTCGACTGCCGCACCGAGCTCTCGGTAGGTCCAGCGGCGGCCGGACGGCTTGTCCACCAATGCTTCCCGGTCCGGGTAGGCGGCGACCGTACGGTCCAGATTGCCGCCGATGGTGTCGCCGAGCAGCGGAGTTTCGGCGGTGCCCGAGGCATAACTGGGAGCGGACATCACTTGTTTCCCTTCTGCCGCAACACGAACCGCTGCACCTTGCCGCTCGGCGTTTTCGGCAGCTCCGTCACGAAGTGCACGGTACGCGGGTAGGCGTGTGCGGCGAACTTCTTCTTCACCAGTTGCTGCAGCTCGGTCGCCAGTTCATCGCTGGCCGCAGACCCGTTGCGCAACACCACGAATGCCTCGAGCACCTCGCCGCGCAGGTCGTCGGGCATGCCGACGACGGCCGCCTCGGCGACCTGCTCGTGCAGCACCAGCACGCTCTCCACCTCGAAGGGGCCGATGCGGTAGCCGGCCATGATGATCACGTCGTCGTCGCGGGCGGAGAAGTGGAAGAAGCCGTCCGCGTCCCGCGATCCGGCATCACCGGTGAGATACCACCGGCCGTCGGCCGTGTAGCGCTGCGCGGTGCGTTCCGGCGCGTCGAGATAGCCGAGGAACCACAGCAGCGGACTGTGCGCGGTGTCGATCGCGACCCGGCCCAGTTGGCCAACGGGCGCTTCGACATCGGCGTTGTCCTCGAGCACCGCACAGGTCCAGCCCGGCATCGCCTTGCCCATCGAACCGGCGGGCGCGTCCACCCGCAGCGCGTCGTGCCAGTGGTTGCAGATGAGCATGCCGTGCTCGGTCTGCCCGTAGTGATCACGCACCGCGACACCGAGCGCGTCCACCGACCAGGACACCACGTCCGGGGTCAGCGGTTCACCGGCCGACGAGGCCCGGCGCAGGCGCAAACCCGGTGGGACAGTGGCGGTGTCGGCGCGCAACGCGCGGTAGACGGTCGGCGCCGCGGTGAAGTTGGTGACACCGAAGTTCTCCAGCACCGCCCAGGTCAGCGGTGGCGAGAACCCGGCGTGCAGCAGCAGGCTCCTGATGCCGGAGGCCAACGGGCTCAGGATCGCCCAGTACAGGCCGTAGGCCCACCCGGGATCGGCAGCATTCCAGTACACATCGTCGGCGCGCACGTCCAGCGAGAACTCCTGGTACGCAACGAAAGCCGCGAGCGCGCGGACCGGGATCGGCACGCCCTTCGGCGTACCGGTGGTGCCACTGGTGAACAGCTGCACCATGATTCCGTCGCCGCCCACCGCGACGGCTTCGGCCCCGGTCGGCTGCGCGACGATCAACTCGTCCAACCGCAACGCCTCGTGCGGCGTCTCTGCAGACCCGGCGTCGCCTGCGACAATCAGCCGCCACGGCGCCTCGGTGGGCATGTCCTCACCCGGCGCCAGCTTGGGCGCCTGGTCTGCATCGGCGATGACCACGGTCGTGCCGCTCGCCTGCAGCCGGAACGCGATGGCAGGCGGGGCGAACGCGGTGAACAGCGGCACGTGCACGCCACCACACCGCCAGATCCCGAGCAGCGCCACCACCAGATCCACCGACTTGGCCATCAGGGTCGCGACCCGATCCCCCGGCTCGACTCCGAGCGCCACCAGCGCCGCCGCGAACCGAGCCGACCGTTCCCGCAGTTCGCCGTAGGTGAGGTCGGTCGAGGACAGGTCGCTCTCGACGATGGTGAACGCGATGCCGTTGGCCGGATGCCGATCGCACAGCAGGGCGGCGGCCGACGCCGCAGGCCCGTCATACGTCTCCAACAGTTCGCGCACGCGCAGGTTCAGGTCGGTGCCCATCTCGCCACTCCTCATAGTGATCCAGCTCACCCCATAGGATGTAGATCACACCATTTCGCCACTACCCCCGAAAAGGGTTGAGTTCGATGACCGACACCGCATTGCTGCGTCCACGGGACGGCGATGCGTTACGCGCCGAGATCCGCTGGGTGGCAAGCATGGCCGGGGTGCCGGTGACGTTCGGCGGCGAGGTGCACGGGAACGCGCTGCTGCTGTCGGAATTCGTCGGCACCCGCACCAATGGCCTGCGCGGACTGTCGGTGCTGCGGGCCTCGGGACTCGGCGGCCGGGTGATGGATTCGGGGCGGCCCGCGTCGGTCACCGACTACGTGAACACCTCGGCGATCACCCATCACTACGACGGCCCGGTGTCCGGCGAGGGACTCCGCTCGATCGTCGCCGTCCCGGTGCTCGTCGACCAGTGCTCCCGCGCGGTGCTCTATGCCGCCACTCGCGGTGGCAGTCCGCTCGGCGACCGCACCGCCGACCTCGTCGTGCAGGCGGCCCGCCGTCTCGCCACCGAGATCACCATCCGCGACGAGGTCGACCGCAGGCTGCGGCTGCTCGAAATCACCACGCCCACTGCGCATACCGCGCCCGCCGTCGCCGAGGAGTTGCGTGACATCCATGCCGAATTGCGCGGCATGGCGCGCTCGGCCGACGACGAGATCCTCCGCAGCCGCCTGCACACCGTCTGCGAGCGCCTCACCCGCGTCGTGGTCGGCGAGCCCGTCCCCGGCGCACCGCGCCTGTCCCGCCGCGAACTGGACGTCCTCGCGCAGATCGCCCTCGGCTGCACCAATCAGGAAGCAGCGCAACGCCTCTCACTCGGGCACGAGACGGTCAAGAGCTATCTCCGCAACGCGATGACCAAGCTCGACGCGCACACCCGCCACGAGGCCGTCAGCGCCGCACGCAAGCACGGCCTACTCCCCTAGGACCAGCTACTCGGCCACCGAGCCGTGAACACGAGGCAGAGTCAAGGTTTTTCAGTCTCAGGCAGGAGATCCGGACGCCGTTCCCGAGTACGCGCGAGCGATTGTTCGTGCCGCCAGGCAGCAACCTTCGCATGGTCCCCGGACAACAACACCGGCGGGACCTCCAGCTCACGCCAGACCACAGGGCGGGTATAGCTGGGACCTTCGAGCAGACCGTCGGAGAACGAATCCTCTTGATGGGACTGCTGATTCCCGAGCACGCCGGGCAGCAGCCGAACCACCGCCTCGGCCATCACCAAGACCGCGGCCTCGCCACCGATCAGCACGTAATCGCCGATGCTGACCTCTTCGACCCGGACCCGACGGGCCGCGTCGTCGAAGACCCGCTGATCGATGCCTTCGTAACGGCCGCAGGCGAAGACGAGGTGACTCTCGGCAGCCCAGCGGTGCGCGGTGGCTTGCGTGAACGGCACACCGGCAGGCGTCGGAACGACGAGCAGCGCGTCGTCGGGGCAGACCGCGTCGAGCGCGTCACCCCAGATCGTCGGCTTCATGACCATGCCTGGCCCGCCACCGTACGGCGAATCGTCGACGGACTTGTGCACGTCATGGGTCCACTGCCGCAGATCGTGCACGTCCAGCGAGATCAGGCCCTTGTCGATCGCCTTGCCGAGCAACGCCGTGCGCAACGGCTCGAGATACTCCGGGAAGATCGTGACGACATCGAGTTTCATGTGATCCTCGTGTTCATTCCGGATCGAGCAGGCCCTCGGGCGGATCGATGACGACAAGCCGGTCCGCGAGCGAGACGGTGGGCACGATCGCCGTGACGAACGGGATCAGGATCTCCCGCTTGTCCTCGACGGCACGCACCGAAAGCAGTTCTCCCGCAGCCGAATGCAGCACCTCGTGCACGGTGCCGACCACGGTGCCGTCGGTGAGCTGAACGGTCAGCCCTTCGAGCTCGTGGTCGTAGTACTCGTCCGGGTCGTCGGACGGCGGCAGTTCCGCGCTCTCCACCACGAACAACGTGCCGCGCAACGCGTCGGCGGCGTCCCGGTCGGCGATGCCGTCGAGAAACACGAGAAGCCGGCCCGAGTGCTCTCGGGCCGACTTGACCGTGAAGTCGCGGACATCCTTGGATCGCGCCAGCCGACCACGCAGGGTGGCGCCGGGCGCGAACCGGGCCTCCGGCACGTCGGTGCGAATCTCGACGACCAGCTCGCCGCGCACACCGTGCGATTTGGCGACCCGTCCTACGACAAGTTCCATCTACTGGTCGGTGTCGACCACGTCGACCCGGATACCCCGGCCGCCGATGCCTGCGACGAGGGTGCGCAGCGCGGTCGCGGTACGACCGCCGCGACCGATCACTTTGCCCAGGTCGTCGGGGTGCACGTGCACCTCGACGGTGCGTCCGCGGCGGCCGGTGATCAGCTCGACCCGGACGTCATCAGGATTGGCGACGATGCCGCGAACAAGATGTTCGACAGCATCGGCGACGACGGCGCTCATTACTCAGCAGCCTCGGTTGCGGTCTCAGCGGCCTCGTCCTTCTTGGCGGCCTTCTTCTTCGGGGTGACGGCCTCGGTGGTCGGCGCGTTGTCGGCGGCGGCAAGCGCGGCGTTGAAGAGGTCGAGCTTGGACGTCTTGGCGGCCTTGACCTTCAGCGTGCCCTCGGCGCCCGGCAGGCCCTTGAACTTCTGCCAGTCACCGGTGATCTCCAGCAGGCGCTGGACGGGCTCGGTCGGCTGCGCGCCGACACCGAGCCAGTACTGAGCGCGCTCGGAATCGATCTCGATGAGCGACGGCTCTTCCTTCGGGTGGTACTTGCCGATGGCCTCGATGGCCCGGCCGTCACGGCGGGTGCGGGCGTCGGCGACGACGATGCGGTACTGCGGGTTGCGGATCTTGCCCATGCGGGTGAGCTTGATACGAACAGCCATGCTTGTTCTGCCTCTTTCATAGGTGTGGTCACGGCGCAATTCAGCGACCCGCACGGTCTGCGAGCCCGGTTTAGCGCTTGGAGTGTGTGACCGCCGCGCGGTACGTAACCGGAGACGGGCTGACACTTGTCCAGGAAGGACGGTGGTTCATTGTGCCAGATGGGTCGGCACCGAAAGAAATCGCCTCGGCGCTGTTACGAACTGCCGCCACGTCGCTATAACGACGCATGGGAATCTTCCGTCGCAACAGGCGCCGCAGCACCACCCGCGAGGTCGCTAGTGAAGTAGGCCAGGAGGCCGCCGCCGAGTTCGTCTTTTCCGGCGTGTTCCGCGTCATCGGCGGGATGTTCAGGGGGCTCTTCCGGCTGCTCGATTGAGCGCGAACTCACGCCTTCCGGTACCGCAGCAGCACCACGCCCGAGTTGAACGGCCGCGTCTCGACGAGCCGAAGCACCGGCACCTCGGTCGCGTTCTCGAACAGCCGCCGACCGGTCCCGAGCACGACCGGGTAGACGAACAGCCGGTACTCGTCGACCAGGTCGGCGGCGATGAGTGCCCGGACCAGCTGAATGCTGCCGGTCGAGACGATGTCCTTGCCCGGCTGGTCCTTCACCGCACGGATCTCCTCGACCAGCGGACCGCGCAGCACCACCGTGTTCTCCCACTCCGGATCCTGGAGCGTGCTGGACACGACGTACTTGGTCGCCTTGTTCAGATGCTCGGTGACACCGGAGGTGTCCTCGGTCTGCTTCGGCCAGTACCCCCGCATCTCCTCGAAGGAGACCCGGCCGAACAGCACGGCGTCGGAGTCGGCCATGTGGGCGTGCAGCGTCCCGATCAGATCGGACTGGTCCACGCCTGCCGCGTTGGCCACGTCGAACCATTCGGCCGCCTCGACCACCCCGTCCACGGTGATGTTCTCGGTGACGATCAGCTCCCGCATCGGTACTCCTCCTGTTGGCGTGCGTCTCCTACTGAAGACGGGCCACGCCAACAGAACTCATCGGTGCCTGCGTCATCGGCGCCCGACGAGGACGGCGCTGCTCAGGCGAACAGCGGCGCGAGGGTCCGTCCCGCGAGCTCGACCGCGCCGGGCTCGTGGCCGTTGGTGACCATGTTGACGATGACGCCGTCGATGCCCTGGTCGAGCACCCTGGTCTGCAGCTGCTCGACGACGTCGTCGGGGTTGCCGACGAACTGACGGTCGGCGAGGGACTGCGCGCGTTCCTCCTCGGACATCGCGGCCAGGTCGATGCCGATGTTGCCGAGGAAGTCCTGCTGCGCCTTGCGCGCCCGATCGCCGTCCTCGTCGATCATCAGGAAGCACAGGTAGCTGGTTTCCAGCGTCTTCGGATCGCGGCCGACCTCGGCGCAGCGCGCGTGCAGCGCTGCGATCTTGCGCGGCAGCTCCGAGGCGTTGCAGATGATGTTGAGGTGGTCGGCGTACCTGGCGGCCAGCGCGAAGGTCTTCTTCTCGCCCGCACCGCCGAGCATGATCGGCAGGTCGTCGCGCAATCGCGGCTCGTTCATCGCGTTGTCGGTGTGATACCACTTGCCGTCGAAGGTGGCGTGCTCGCCGCGCAACATCGGGTGGATGATCTGCAGCGCCTCGTCGAGGCGTTCGAAGCGCTCGGTGAAGGTGCCGAATTCGAAGCCGTAGGACTTGTGTTCCAGCTCGTACCAGCCAGCGCCGATGCCGAGGATCGCGCGACCGGCGCTGACCAGGTCGAGGGTGGTGACGGTCTTCGCGAGCAACGCGGGATTGCGATAGGTGTTGCCGGTGACCAACGCCGACAACTGGATTCGTTCGGTGGACGCGGCGATCCCGGACAGTGCGGTGTAGGACTCCAGCATCGGGTCTTCGGGGGCGCCGAGGCCGGGCAGTTGATAGAAGTGGTCCATCACGAACACGGTGTCGAACCCGGCCGCTTCGGCCTCTCTCGCCTGCGTGACCACCGTCGGGAACAGCTCGCTGACCGGCTGTCCGTAGGTGAAGTTGGGCATCTGATAACCGAGGCGAATGCTGCCATGTCGACGAACGTCCCTGGCGGTGTCTTGGTTGCTCATACTGTCAACGCTATGACTTGGAGTGCACTCCAAGTCAACCTCTGAACCGCTATCGGCCTTATCAGCGTTTCGTCGATACCCGGTAATGCATCAAACCAGCAGCCTCAGTTCCCTCGCGCATCAGCGGCCGAAGCGGACGGCCACCGCCGACCCGGTCTCCGCGTCAGGGCGCTCGATCTGCTGCTGGGCGATGTCGACTGCCCAGGCGTACCGCGGGTCCGGACGCATTGCGTGCTCACGCAGACATGCCTCGGTGAACTTGATGACGTGCTCGTCGCCGTGTTCGACTGCGCGACCGATCAATTCATCCCAGGCGGGCGGCTCGGCCTCCCGCGCGCGGGCCAGTGCGCAGCCTTCGCCGTCGCTGCCGGTGGTGATCATCATCAGCAGGGTGACCTGCGCCTGCCACAGCGCAGCCAGGGTCGGCTCGTGCAGGTGTTGCGGCAACTGCGGCAGGACGAGCCGGGCCGCGGCAGGCGCGGTCACGCCGTGCAACAGCGGAATCGGGAACCCGTTGCCGGAGTGCGCGATACACACGCCCGCGTAGTTCGCGGTCATCTCCGAGATCAGGCGGTCGGCGTGATCGAGGGCGAGCTCGGTGAGCGCGGCGGTGTAGCCCGGCATCGACTGCGGATTCCGCATGCGCGCCAGCCCTTCTCGCGGACTGCTCGGCGGTTCGGGCAGCCGGGGCACCGCGGCCAGCGCCGCGGGCACCGCCAACTCCCCGGACAACCGGCCCGCCCAGGTGGCGTCCACGAATCGGGCGGCCCAATACCCGAGGCCCCGGGAGAGCTCGCGCAGCTGAATCGGCGTGGGTTGCGCGGCGGCGGCCAGACCACGCACGGCATGCGCGGTGCGGATCAGTCCGTGCGTCAAGCCGGTCATCGGGCCGGGCAGCAGCCGCGGCCACCAGCGGACCAGGACCGCCTGCCAGCCGTCCGCCGCGATCTCGCGCACGAAGAGTTCCTCGAAATCGCCTGCGCGGCTGATGTCGCCGAGCGCGGCACGCCAGTCCGTTTCGTCCGCACCGTCGAGCCGCTGGTGCGGCACGGGCGGCTCGTGGTGCGGTGCGGCGTTGCGGTAGATCTCGATCCACCCCGGCACCGCGTCGCCGTGCCCGAGCACGGCCAGCGCCTCGGCGCCCATCGGTCCGTGATTGGCCAGGTCGCCGCCGCCGAGATTGCGTTCATAGCCGAGGTCGTCGAGGCGTTCGAGTGCGTCGTTGACCGCGTCGTGGTAGCTGGACACCACAACCCCCTATGTTTGGATATACGAACAGTTCGTAAATCCGAATATATAGAATGACTCCATGCCCGACAAGCCCCGCGCGCCACGCCTGCCGAGTCGCGCCGAGATCACCGAGGTCATCGGCCTCATGCCGCTGATCGCGAACTTCTTCGACAAGGCGCGCGCCGACATGCCCGCCGAGCACGACGCTTCCTTCACCCGACACGGGCTGACCTCGCGGCACGGCGCGGTCTGCGTACAGCTGGTGCCCGAAGAGTCGTTGAGCGTCAGCGAATTGGCCGCGCGGATGGGACTGGCGCTGTCGACCGTCAGCGAACTGGTCGGCGACCTGGACCGAGCGGGCTGGGTGAGCAGGCAGCCCGACCCCGCCAACCGCCGCCGCACCCTCGTTGCGCTGCAACCGAAGTGGCGCGAACACATGGAGACTTTCGTCGCCCGCCGCGCGGAACCGCTACTGGCCGCGATGGCGACCCTGACTCCTGAGCAGCGCGCAGGTTTCGCGGCAGGCCTGCAGGCGTGGGCGCACGAAATCCAGCACTGGCGAACATAATTCGGCGACGGGCTCGACGGCCCGTACTACCGATGGCCGGTGATGGGGCCGTGACGCTGAAACAGGCGGCCCCGCAAGATCACCGCGTACGGGGTGGCGAGAATCTCCGGATTGACGCGCGGATCTTCCTGATAGACAACGAAATCCGCAGGCGCACCGGCTTCGATACTCGGCCGCCCCAGCCAGCTACGGGCGTTCCACGAGGCGGCCCCGAGCGCATCGTGCGCGGACAATCCGGCCGCGCCGAGCGCCGCGATCTCCTCGGCGATCCGGCCGTGCCGGATCGAGCCGCCCGCGTCGGTGCCCGCAAAGATCGGCACGCCCGCCTCGTGCGCGTTGGCGACCGTCTGCTTCACGCGCCGATGCAGGTCACGCATGTGCGCGGCGTAAGTGGGGAATTTGCCTGCGCTGTCCGCGATTTCGGGAAACGTGTCGATGTTGACCAGCGTCGGCACCAACGCGGTGCCGTGCTCGACCATCATCTCGATCGTCTCGTCGGTGAGCCCCGTGCCGTGTTCGAGGCAGTCGATGCCCGCGTCGATCAGGCCGGGCAATGCGTCCTCGCCGAACACGTGCGCGGTGACGCGGGCACCGTTGGCGTGCGCGGCGTCGATGGCTTCCTTGAGGATCGCGTCGCTCCAGAGCGGACGCAGATCGCCGACGGACCGGTCGATCCAGTCGCCGACGATCTTCACCCAGCCGTCGCCGAACCGCGCCTGCTCCGCGACGATCTCCGGCAGGTCGCGTTCGTCGTCGAGTTCGATGCCGAGCTCGCGGATGTAGCGCCGGGGGCGGGCGATGTGGCGGCCGGCCCGGATGATCTTCGGCAGGTCGTGGTGGTCGTCGATGAACCGGGTGTCGATGGGCGAACCGGCGTCGCGCAACAGCAACGCGCCCGCGTCGCGCTCGGTCTCGGCCTGTGCGATCGCACCGGCGTGATCCTCGTCGCCCCCGCCGTACCTGATCCCGACGTGACAGTGCGCGTCGACCAGCCCAGGCACGATCCAGCCTGTGCGACACAGTGTTTCGGCACCCGGCACCGGCTCGAACGACACCAGCCCATCCCGCACCCACAGATCCCGCACGTCAGCATCGGGGAGAACCACACCACGCAGATGCACAGCAACCTCCTGGAAGTAGTCGGCTGCCTCCAACCTACTGTCCACGCCCCCTGACAGTCACGCGCCAACCGCCGAGGTACGCGGCGTGTGCGGTGCTCGGCGGACGAGCACGACGTCCGTTCGTTCCTCGCACACCGCACGCACCGCCGCCAACCCGGCGGCGATCGCAGGGTGTCCCCCGCTGCCCCGGCGAATGCAGGCGACGTGGCGGCGAGTCGGGCGGGTGTCACCGTGCAGCGGCACTCGCACCACGTCGTGCGCACCGGGCAGGTCGGCGAGGCGCGGAATCAGGCTGACGCCGAAACCGCGGGTGACCATGGCGGAGATGCCGAGCCAATCCATGCCGCGATGCACGATGCGCGGCGTGAATCCGGCTGCGGCGCAGGCGCTCAACTGCAGCTGATTGTGCGCGACGCGTTCCGGCGCGCCGATCCAGGTCTCCTCGGCCGCCTCCGTCAATGCCACGCTCGTCCGGTCCGCCAGCGGGTGATCGGCCGCGACCAACAGGTCCTGCGGCTCGTCGATCAGCGGAAACTGCTCGAAGCGCGGATCGTCCGTTGTCGGACTTCCCGCCGTCGGAATGAGCACGCCCAGATCGGTGTCCCCGAGCAAGAGCAGCTCGTAGCACTGCCGGCTTTCGTCCTCGTTCATCTGCACGGCCAACCGGGGGTGGGCGTCCCGCAGCCGCGCCGCGGCCGGGGCGACCAGCGCGACCAACGCGGTCGGCATCGCGCTGATCCGCAGCACCCCCGCCACCGAGTCCCGCTCCAGCGCCAGCTCGGCTTTGGCCCGCTCGGCCTGTGCGGCAAGCACATCCGCGTGCCGCACCAGTGTGTGTCCGGCCGAGGTGAGGCGGACCCGGCGGCCGATCTGTTCCAGCAACTGCACATCGAGGTCGCGCGCAAGCAGCCGCAACTGCTGCGAGACGGTGGACGGTGTGAGATGCAACGCCTCCGCCGCCGCGGTCACCGTCCCGAGCTCACGAAGCACGCGCAGTGTCTGTAGCCGCGGATCAATCATGTGGCAATTCAACACGATCTGATACGGAATCTTTTGATGGATTCACACTAACCAACCGTGGAGACTTCGACTATGACCACTTCAGCCCCCGCCGAGCACTGCCATCGATGCGACCGTCCGATCACACCACCCGCGGCGACGGCGGCAGGCCACGCGACGTCCGAAGGAGTCGTCCGCTACACCCGCTGCGGGTGCGGTAACCCGCAGATCTGGCTGACACCAGTCGAATTCGACGCGGCGCGGCTACTGCACCGCTGAGCCGATCGGCTATCCGTGCCCGCGCAGACGGGGCAGTTCATCCGGCTCCGAGGAGGGCATCGAGCGCGGCCTCGGCGCGCGGCGCATGCAGGGGTGAGAAGTGGGGGTTGATCTGCACGGCCTCGGTGAGCGCCGCGGCGGCCTCCGTGTTGCGACCGAGCGCGGCGAGGATCATGCCGCGGTGATAGGCGAAGGTGGCGTTGCGCCAGCCGAGACTTGCCGCGCGATCGGCAAGCACGAGGGCGTCGGCGTCGCGACCCGCCTTGTGCAGCGACCACGCCAGGGTGTCCGCGGTGAGGACGAACTGGCGGCGCCCGAATTCCAGCTCGGCCAGCCGAACCGCCTCGGCGGGATCACCATGGTCCGCGGCGAACAGGGCGGCGCCTGCGTACTCCGTCGTGCCCTCCGCTGCCAGCCTGTCGAACCGAGTGGCGACCTCCTGGTATTTCGCGGCCGCCTCGTCGGGTCGGCCCGCGGCCTCGAGCAGCTCGCCGAACTCGATCAGATACTCCGGCAGCGGAGCATCCTCGGTCAGCGCCGCGTACTGCGTGATCGCCTCGCCGATAGCACCGCGTGCGGCGGAAATCTTGGCCTGACCTTGACGCAAAGCCACGCTGCCCGGGTTGGCCAGCAGCCCGGCACGGTACTGGCTCTCGGCCTCCGCGAGGTCGCCGGTAGTGAAGGCGAGTTCGCCGAGGTGGTACCGGCAGAAGGCGATCTGGTCGGGGATGTTCGCCGCCGCCAGCGCCATCTGCAACGCGGTCCTCGCCTCCGCGGTGCGACCGTGCAGTTCCAGGTCGTAGGCGGCGCGGGTGAACGACGGGACGCCGGGTCGCAGCGCCAGCATCCGCTGCACGGCCGCGGTCGCCGCGTCCGCGTCGCCGAGCTGGGTCAGCGCGTCGATCAGGACGCCGTAGCCGTCCGCACTGGTCGGCCGCAACGCGACGGCTTGTTCGGCGTAGCCGCGCGCGGGACCGAAGTCGTGCCTGGCGTTGGCGAGGGCGCCGAGCCCGATCAGCGCGTCGGCGTTGGCCTCCGGCTGCAGCACCAGCGAACGGTCCAACGCCCGTTGCGCATTGCCGTAATTCTCCGGATCGCCAGTGACGCGGGCCAATTCGACGTACGAGCCGCCCAAGTCGGCCCAGGCGCGCGCATTGCCTGGTACCCGCTCCAACTGTTGGGTCAGCTGGCTGATGTGTGCGGACAGCGGGTCGGTGGCCGCGGCAGCGGCAGTGGTCGACGGCCGGTCGTACAGCGTCGCGGTCACGCCGAGCGCGACGGCGCCGACCCCGATCAGGATGGTCGCGAGCACGTATCGTGGCCCGCGGAAACGTTTTTCGGTCATCTCGAGCTTCTTCGCGATGGGTAGTCGAACTTCTGCACAGCGATGGGTAGTCGAAACACCGGGTGGCGCAACGTGTTCACGTTCCGCCACCCGGTGTCCGGGTCAGGCGTTCGGCCGCTGCTCGGGCAGCACGATCCGGTTGGCCCGGCGCCGCCACCACAGCCACCCGCCGCCGGCGAGGACCGCGGCGGCCGCACCGCCGCCCGCGACGATCGGCGTCAAGGACATCCCGTCGTCACTCGGCGTGACCGCCGCCGCCGCGGGAGCCGTTGCGCCCGAGGATGACCCGGCGGGCGTCGTCTTGCTCCGCGCGGGCAACGCGACATACGGGAAGGAGTTGGAGAACGCCGCATCGTTGGCGTCGACCTTGTCCCCTGCCGCGAGCGCGGGCACCAGCTTGCCCGTCTGCGCCGCACCCTCCACGGCCTGAACAGCGATGTCGACCACATCGTCACTCAGCCGCCTGCCATTCGGGAACCCTTGCAGGTCACCAGCGAGCACGCCGAGCCGATTCGGGGCGGCCGCCACCGGCACCGCCATGTTCAACCGCAGCATTTCCGAGGGCCGGAACGCATTGGCATTGGCATCGGCGTTGAGGACCTGCGAATTCAGATCCGCCTGGATGGGCGGTGCGCTGCGGTCCAGCGTCGGCGCCTGCTTCGCGATGCCGGTGAGGAAGATCTCGACCAGGTCGTTGCGTGGCGTAGCAGGCGCGGGAACCTGGTAGATCGCCTCGATCAATTGCGCCAGTTCGGGTTTGGTGACCCGCTCGACCACCTGCGGAACGCCGGCGTCGCCGACCGGCTGCAGCGCGTTGAAGGCGTCCTTCAGCCCGGCCGGAACCACCACCTCGTTCACGAGCGGATTGCCGAGCCGGGATACCTGCACGTACTCACCGGTCGGCGTGGCGGCGCCAGGGGTGAGTTGCATAGTGCGCCGCTCGGTGTCGCTCCACACCCCGATCACCGGGTTGCGCACCGGGTCGTTCTTCAACGCGAGATCACGCATCGGCACCTGCAGCACAACGGTATTGACGTTCGTGCCCGCGAGTGTGTCGGTGCCGACCTCGGACAGGTTGCCGCCGTAGAGCAGATCGAACACCCGCAGATCGAGGAAGAACGGATCCTCGGCGGCGCCGACATACACCGAGCCGCCGCTGGGGAGACTGTGCGTCGCCTCCTTGCGCAACACGCCATAGTCGGGGATGGACGCCGGGCCGGTATCGGACGGCGCGACCGCCCCGTGTGCGATCGGGCGCCAATCGTTGGCGCCGTGACTGACCGACAGCACGTAATTCTGCCGGTACAGCAGGTTTTCGTCGGTCAGGCTGGTGACCGGTCCGTTGTTGTACAGAAAGGTGTTGGCCCCACGGCGATCATCGGTCGTGACCGTGACGCGATAGCTGACATTCGGTTTCGCGTCGCCATCGCTGTCGATGTTGATGTCGTGGTTGGTCTCGGTGGCCCACGGGTAGAAGTTCGGGCCGCCGTTGGGTTCCTGCAACCCGAACCAGTTGGCGACGATCGTCACGGTGTCGGGCTTGTCCGGACTCACGAACGCGTAGACGTCGGTGTTGTCGGCCGCCGGATCTCCGGCGATCAGTGGGGCTTCACGATGGCTCGACGCGTCTGCGGCAGGCAGCGTCAGGCCGCAGACCGTGCCGCCGAGAACCGTGATTCCGACGACGGCGATGGCACCGGCGGCGCGGCGGCGAGCACCTCGCCGAGGTGAACATGACATGAGGTTTCCTTCGGGACGTGCGAATGATGGTGCAGCTCATGGTGGCCGCGCGGGCAGCTCGCCCACATCGGTCGATCGACCTATCCCTGATTCCGCGGGACGCGCCGCCCCCGGCGAACTAACGTGGGAGAGTGACGTTCCCGCCCGCCGCCATCCGAGTCACCGAGGTGCTCGCGGCACTGTCGCTGACGACCGACCTGGCGACCGGCGTTCCGTTCGAGAAGGGCTTGGCGACCTGCCTGGTGGCCACCGCACTCGCCGAACGCATCGGCCTGGCGGAGGCGGACCGCCGGGTCGTCTTCCACGCGGCGCTGCTCGGCGCCGTCGGCTGCACCAGCCGCGCCTCGGAGAACGCGGCCGCATTCGCCGATGACGTTGCCTTCCAACGCGCTTACCACGTGCTCGACCCCGGTGACGCACCCGTCTTCGCCGCGCAGCTGGCCAGCTTCGGCTCCTGGGCGCCCGACCGGCAGACGCAGTTGCGTGACCGCTACGTCGGCGCGCCACCGCAGCAGGCGGCCGCGGCGGTCCGGTCCGTGTGCGAGGTGAGCCGGGCCCTCGGTTCCCGTCTCGGACTACCCGAGGCCGCGGTGCTCGCGCTCACCGAGGTCAAGGAACGCTGGGACGGGCTCGGCGCACCGGAACAGCTTCGGGGCGAGGAGATCTCGCTGACCGGGCGGATCGTGCACCTCGCCGAACAGGCGGTCCTCGCCGCGGCAGGCCGGAACCGGCAGGACGCGACGGCCGAGCTGCGACGGCGGGCAGGCGGGCATCTCGATCCCGATCTGGTTGCCCTGTTCAGCGCGGACGCGGACGCGATGTGGGACTGCCTCGATGTGCCGGACGTGCTGACCGCCGTTGTCCGCGGGGAACCCGGTGTGCCGCTGCATATCCGGCCGCGTGAGCGACTGCACCTGTGTCTGGCGCTGGCGATCGTGGTCGACCTGAAAGGCCGGTGGCTGCTCGGGCATTCGGGCCACGTCGCCGATCTCGCGGGGGCGGCGGGTGAGCTGTCCGGGATGACCCCGGACGACCGGGAAACGCTGCGGGCCGCGGCGCTGCTGCACGACATCGGGCGGGCGGGGGTGTCGAGCGCGATCTGGGACCGGCCTGGCCCGCTCGGTCCCGGCGATTGGGAACGGGTTCGGCTGCACACGTATTGGACCGAGCGGGTGCTGCGCCGCTGTCCCGGGCTCGCCGATCTCGCCGATCTCGCCGCAGGCCATCACGAACGGCTGGACGGCACCGGCTATCACCGCGGCGTCCGTGGCCGTGACTTGGCGCGTCCCGCCCGGATTCTCGCCGCCGCCGATGTCTTCGCCGCACTCACCGAGCCGCGCCCGCACCGCCCCGCCTACGCGCCCGACGACGCCGCCCGCGAACTGCTTGCCGCCGCCGCGGCGGGCAGCCTCGATCGAGAGGCGTGCGTCGCCGTCGTGGAAGCGGCCGGACTGCGCAAGCCGCGGACCGACCTGCCCTGCGGGCTCACCGAGCGCGAGCTCGATGTGCTCAGGCTGGCCGCCCGCGGACTGTCGAACCGGAAGATCGCCGCACAGCTGGTGGTCTCCGAACGCACCGTCGGCCACCATCTCGCGCACATCTACGACAAAACCGGCCGCCGCACCCGCGCGGGCGCCGCGGTGTTCGCGATGGAGCACGGACTACTGCCGGACTGATCCCCGGCGCCGCCCCGTGCCGGACAAGCCAGGGCGGCGAAAACGGTTAGTTCTTCGGGAATTTCAGCTTGCTCAGGTCGAAACCTTCCAACCCGGGCGGGAGTTGGTCGAGGCCGGGCGGCATGTTCGACAGGTCAGGCATCCCTGCGGGCATACCTGGCATGCCGGCGGGCATCCCCGGGAAGCCACCACGCACCTTCGGCGGAGTGGGACCGCGCCCGCCCTTCTTCCCCTTCTTGCCTTTTTTGTTGTTCCCGCGTCGAGCGCCGGGCATGCCCATCTGACGGCCCATCATCGCCATCATCTTCTTGGCTTCGAAGAAGCGATCGACGAGCTGATTGACATCGGAAACCTGCACGCCGGAGCCGTTGGCGATGCGCAACCGCCGAGAGGCGTTGATGATCTTCGGGTTGTCCCGTTCGGCCGGGGTCATGCCGCGAATGATCGCCTGCACCCGGTCGAGCTGCTTGTCGTCGACCGCGGCGAGCGCGTCCTTCATCTGGCCTGCGCCGGGCAGCATGCCGAGCAGGTTGCCGATCGGGCCCATCTTGCGGATGGCAAGCATCTGCTCGAGGAAGTCCTCCAGCGTCAGCTCGCCGCTGCCGATCTTGCGGGCGGCCTCCTCGGCCTGCTCCGCGTCGTAGATCTGCTCGGCCTGCTCGATCAGGCTGAGCACGTCGCCCATGCCGAGGATGCGGCTTGCCATCCGGTCCGGGTGGAAGACGTCGAAGTCCTCGAGCTTCTCACCGGTGGAGGCGAACATGATCGGGGCGCCGGTCACCTCGCGCACCGACAGCGCAGCGCCACCGCGGGCGTCGCCGTCGAGCTTGGTGAGCACGACACCGGTGAACCCGACGCCGTCGCGGAACGCCTCGGCCGTGGTGACCGCGTCCTGACCGATCATGGCGTCGAGCACGAACAGCGTCTCGTCCGGCTGCACGGCGTCGCGGATGCCAGCGGCCTGCCGCATCAGTTCCTCGTCGATGCCGAGACGACCGGCGGTGTCGACGATGACCACGTCGTACTGCTTGGCCTTGGCCTCGGCGATACCCGAGCGCGCGACCTCGACCGGATCGGCCGCGCTCACCCCGAGCGCGTTGTCGCCGCCGCCGATGGAGGTGCCAGGGTGCGGCGCGAACACAGGCACTTCCGCGCGCTCACCGACCACCTGCAGCTGGGTGACCGCGCCGGGCCGCTGCAGGTCGCAGGCCACCAGCAACGGCTGATGTCCTTGTCCCTTCAGCCATTTCGCGAGCTTGCCCGCGAGCGTCGTCTTACCGGCACCCTGCAGACCGGCCAGCATCACCACGGTCGGCGGGTTCTTCGCCAAGGTCAGCCTGCGCGTCTCGCCGCCGAGAATCCCGACGAGCTCCTCGTTGACGATCTTGACGACCTGCTGCGCAGGATTAAGGGCCGCGGACACCTCGGCGCCCTTGGCGCGCTCCTTGATTCGCGTGATGAAACCGCGCACCACCGGCAGCGCAACGTCGGCCTCGAGCAGGGCTAACCGGATCTCACGACAGGTGGCGTCGATGTCGGCCGGTGACAGACGCCCCTTACCACGCAGATCCTTGAGGGCACCGGTAAGCCGGTCGGACAGGGATTCGAACACCGATCGCGCTCCTGATCTCGGGGGACGTCAATTGCCTCCCAGGGTAATGGGATCGCCCCCACTACTCTGCAGGCGGTTCGTCCTTCGAGGTCGAAGTGTGTCTTTTCAGTCGAGTGAACGGCGACGCGGTTTGGCTGTCCTGCGGTAGTCGTGGTTTTCCTTGGCCACCATGTAGACCGCCTCGCGGGCGGTCAATCCCAGTTCCAACGCGAGGTCATCGAGAATCGCCCACTCCGTTGTCGTCGGGATCCGGGAATTGGCCACCGTAGAGGCGATGGTCATCGCGGTCACGGCCTGCTGCGCGGTCAAGGTACGACCGGGTAGCCAGGAAACAACCCAGCGATCTCCGCCGACGCACCGCGCCATATGCGTGGTTTCGTCGCTCGTCATCATCGACGCCGCAACAACTTCAATTGCCACCGACGTGCTCCCCTCATGCTAGCGATAGCCAGACGCTACTGATCCTAGGGCGCGAAAGGTTCACAACAGAAGGGTTCCAGCAAATCATGTGCAACAGATTGGTTACTTCCCGTGCCGTCAGGTTCCGATGACCTCGGGACCGGGCATACCATCCTCCGGCTTCTTCGGCGCAGGCCGCGGCACGACCGCCAAGATCGCCTTTTCGATGGCCGCTCTGCGCTCGGGGCCGTCGTCGGCGCCGAGGTCGACGCAGAAGGTGTCGACCACCGCGGAACCCATGGTCACCACCTTGGCCCAGCGCACGTCGGCGCCGCACTCCTCCAGCGCGGCGGCCAACCTGCTCAGCACGCCGATGCGATCCTCGGCACGCAATTCCAGCAGCACCTGACCCGGCACCGAGGTGCCGGACCAGAGCACGCGCGGCTGGGCCTGCGCGAATTGGCTCGGCCCGATACCGCCCGCCTCGCGCTCCCGTTTGACCAGGAGCGCGGGCACGTCCATGTCACCGGCCATGGCGCGGATGAGTTCCTGGCGCAACAGTCCCGCATCCGGCGGGTCACCGAACTTGGGCGAAACCACGAAAGCGTCGATGGCGGAATCACCTTCGCCACCGAGCGAGGCCGAAAGCACCCGCAGCGAATGCAGCGCGAGCACCCCGGCGGCGTCGGACAACAACCCGGCCTTGTCCGGGGCGATGACGGTGACCGCGTAGGTGTGCTTGCTCTCCCCCGGTTTCAATTCGACGTGCACGCCGCCCGCTTTCGCCTTCGCGATCAGCTCCGGCGCGATGGGTTCCGGCGTCGGCAGCTCGCCGCCCGCCATCACCAGTCGGCAACGGCGGACCAGATCGCCGATGAGCGAGGCCTTCCAATCACCCCACACGCCGGGCCCGGTGGCCAGCGAATCCGCTTCGGCCAGGGTGTGCAACAACTCCAGCAGTTCCGGATCACCGCCGAGCGCGTCGACCACGAATTGCACCGTGTCCGGGTCGGCCAGGTCGCGCCGGGTCGCGGTATCCGGAAGCAACAGGTGGTGGCGCACCATCGCGCTGAGCGTCCGCACATCCGAGGGCCACAGGCCGAGCCTGCGGCCGATGTGGTTGGCCAGTTCCGCCCCGACAATGCTGTGGTCGCCCACCCGGCCCTTGCCGATGTCGTGCAGCAGCGCGCCGAGCGCAAGCAGATCCGGCCTGGCCACGCGGGTGCTCATCGCGCTCGCGTAGGAGACCGTCTCCATCAGATGGCGATCGACCGTCCAGGTGTGCAGCGCGTCGCGCGGCGGCAGGTCACGCACGGCGCCCCATTCCGGAAGCAGCCTGCCCCACAAGCCCGTTCGATCGAGCGCCTCGATCGCGTCGATGGCGCCGCGGCCTGCGCCGAGCAACACCAGCAGGTCGTTGAGGGCGTCCTTGGGCCACGGCTCGCGCAGCTCGGGGGCGTCCTCGGACAGTCGATTGAGGGTGGTCGCCGACATCGGCAGCCCGGTCTGCGCCGACGCGGCAGCCACCCGCAAGATCAGCCCGGGATCGCGCTGCGGCCGCGCGTCCCTGGCCAGCACCACCTCACCCGCATGCTCGACCACCCCCTCATCGAGTGGTCGCCGCACCGGCATGCGGCGTAGGCGCGCCAGGCCGCGACGCGGCAAGGCGTTGGCCGCGGTGCGCAACCCGACATCCACCGAGTAGCTCACCGTCCGCGCCGAATCACTCAGGGTGCGCGCAAGATCGAAGCGGTCGCCGATCCGCAGCGCCGCCCCGATCTCGTCGGCATCCTGCGCCCGCAGCTGGTCACGGGCCCTTCCCGCGACTCGGTGCAGTTCGGTGCGAACGTCCAGCAACCGTCGATGCGCCTGTTTCAAGCCGCCACCGGGCACCTCGGGACCGAGGCCGGGCATGGCGTCGGTCAACTGGGCGATGGCCAGCGCATCGAGGAGTTGGATGTCACGCAGTCCGCCGCGCCCGTTCTTGAGATCGGGCTCGGCCCGATGCGCGATCTCGCCACTGCGCTGCCACCTGGCCTCGGCCTGGGCGATGAGTTCGTCGAACCGGGAACGGATCCCGGTCCGCCATTCCCGGCGCACACCGCCGATCAGCAGATTGCTCAGGTCCTGATCACCCGCGATGTGCCTGGCCTCTAGCATCCCGAGCGCCGCGATCAGATCGTCGGACGCGACCCGCAGCGCCTGCGGGACGGTCCGCACGCTGTGATCGAGCTTGATGTGGGCGTCCCACAACGGATACCAGAGCTGGTCGGCGACCTCGGCCACCCTGGCGGGATCGACGTCGTCGTGCAGCAGCACCAGATCGAGATCGGAGTACGGCAGCATTTCCTTGCGACCGAGACCACCGACGGCGACAACGGCGAGGCCGCTCTCCCTGGTGATGCCGAGCTCGACGGCTTTGCCGGTGATCCACAGCTCGTACAGGTCGACCAGGGCCTGTCGCAACGATTCGGCGTCGAGTCGTGGATTGCGCGGCACCCCACCGTCGAGCAGTTGGGCGCGAGCGCGGACCAGATCGGCCGCTCCGTTGGATACCTTGCCGCCGTTGGTGTCTCCGGTGCCGGTCCGACCACCGTCGTGCTCACTGCCCACAACCCACCGCCCATTCATGCAGTGCGGCCCCGCCCCGACCGGAGCTCCGGTGGGAGGCGAGGCCGCCACGCTAACAACGATTTTCGGTTACAGCGCGTCAGAACCGCGTTCGCCGGTCCTTACCCGGATGATCGCCTCGACCGGCGTTACCCAGACCTTGCCGTCACCGATCTTGCCGGTCCGCGAGGCTTCGACGATCACCTCGACGACCTTGTCGACGGACGCGTCGTCCACGACCACCTCGACCCGGACCTTGGGCACGAAATCCACGGAGTATTCGGCACCGCGGTAGACCTCGGTGTGACCCTTCTGGCGGCCGTAACCCTGCACCTCGCTGACGGTCATGCCGAGCACGCCTGCCTGCTCGAGCCCGGTCTTGACGTCCTCGAGTGTGAACGGTTTGACGATTGCGGTGATCAGTTTCATGTTCGTCATGCCTCCTTGACGGCCGAACGTGCCGTGCTACCCACAGCGGCGAAATCGTAGGCGGTTTCCGCGTGCTCGGACTCGTCCAAGCCAGCGGACTCGCCTTCCTCGCTTGCGCGCAGCCCAATGGTGAACTTCACGATATAGGCAATGATCAGGCTGGCGATGAAGGAGAAGGCAAGTACCGCACCGGCACCAACCGCCTGACGCCACAGCTGATCGATGCCGCCGCCGTAGAACAGGCCGGTCTTCGCGGCGCCCATCTCGGGCGCGGCGACCAAACCGACCATCAGGGTGCCGACGATGCCGCCGACCAGATGCACGCCGACCACGTCGAGCGAGTCGTCGAAGCCGAACTTGAACTTCAGCCCGACCGCGAGGGCGCACAGCGCGCCTGCGACCGTGCCGACGGCGAGCGCGCCGATCACGTTCACCGAGGAGCAGGACGGGGTGATGGCGACCAGACCGGCCACGATGCCCGAGGCCGCGCCGAGCGAGGTCGGATGACCGTCACGCAGCTTCTCCACCAGCAGCCAGGCAAGCATGCCCGCGGCGGTCGCCACGGCGGTGGTGACGAAGGTGGTGCCAGCGAGGCCGCCGGAGGTCAGCGCCGAACCCGCGTTGAAGCCGAACCAGCCGAACCACAGCAGGCCGGCGCCGAGCATGACGAAGGGAAGGTTGTGCGGGCGGAACGCGGTGGTCGGCCAGCCCTTGCGCTTGCCGAGCACCAGCACGAGGGCCAGCGCGGCAGCACCGGCGTTGATGTGCACCGCGGTGCCGCCTGCGAAGTCGACCGCGAGCAGCTTGTTGGCGATCCAGCCGCCCTCGTGGATGACGTTGCCGTCGGCGTCCTTGGCGTCGAAGTCGAAGACCCAGTGCGCAACCGGGAAGTAGACGACCGTGACCCAGATACCCGCGAAAAGCAGCCAGGCACCGAACTTCAGGCGGTCGGCGACCGCACCCGAGATGAGGGCAACCGTGATGATGGCGAACATCAATTGGAAGGCGACGAACACGCTCATCGGAATCGTGCCGAGCAGCGGAATGCCGGTGGCCGCGGAGGTGACGGCGCCGCTGGCGTCCTTGACCTCGGCAATGGCGTTGCCGCCGAGGATGCCTTTCAGGCCGAAGAACTGCGATGGATCGCCGAGCACGCCGAACTTGTTGTCACCGAACGCCATCGAGAATCCGTACAGCGACCACAGCACTCCGACGAGGCCCATGGCGCTGATGCTCATCATGATCATGTTCAGCACATTCTTCGACCGGACCATGCCGCCGTAGAAAAATGCCAGACCAGGCGTCATCAACAACACCAGGGCTGAGCTCGCCAGCATCCATGCGGTGTCACCGGTATCCGGTGCACCGGTAAGGGGAAATGCCACCTTAATGTCCTCCTCATCTCGGGCCCTGCCGACTCCGGCAACTGGACCTGACCAGAAGGGTGCTCACTCGGTGTTTCATCCGAAGAGCAGTCGTGTTTCCCCGACGTGAACGGATGCGGCAGTTGTGTTGCCTTTACGTTTCGCGATTTACACCGTGAGTTTGCGCGCAACTTCGGGGCACGCTCCGGACAAAACGGAAACATGGTTACCGGCGGGTATCAGCAGCAAACATTCGGTGTGCGGTGCGCTGCACCGCACAAGCACACCGAATACCGCGCGCCGCCCCGAGATGCGGCGAGCATGCCGGCGCCTCAGCCGAGCAGCGCGTCCACGAAAGCGCCCGGCTCGAACGGAGCCAGATCGTCGGCGCCCTCGCCGAGGCCGACCAGCTTCACCGGCACACCGAGCTCGTGCTGCACCTGGAAGACGATGCCGCCCTTGGCCGTTCCATCGAGCTTGGTGAGCACCACGCCGCTGATGTCGACCACGTCGGCGAACACGCGCGCCTGCATCAGGCCGTTCTGGCCGACGGTCGCGTCGAGGACGAGCAGCACCTCGTCGACCGCGGCCTTCTTCTCTATCACGCGCTTGACCTTGCCGAGTTCGTCCATCAGGCCGGTCTTGGTGTGCAGGCGGCCAGCGGTATCGATGAGAACCACGTCGACGCCGCGCTCGATGCCGGCGCTCACCGCGTCGAAGGCGACCGCGGCCGGATCGGCCGCCTCCTTGCCACGCACGGTCTCGGCGCCGACCCGCTCACCCCAGGTCTGCAATTGATCGGCAGCGGCGGCACGGAAGGTGTCTGCCGCACCGAGCAGCACGCGCCGCCCGTCCGCGACGAGCACGCGCGCGAGCTTGCCGGTGGTCGTGGTCTTTCCAGTGCCGTTGACGCCGACGACAAGCAGGATCGACGGGTGATCCGCGTGCGGCAACGCCCGGATCGAACGGTCGAGCTCAGGGCGCAGCGCCTCGATCAGCACATCGCGCAGGACCTCGCGGGCCGCGTCGGTGGTGCGCGCGCTGCGCGACGCCATCTCCTCGCGCAGCCGCGCCACCACGGCGGCGGTGCTCGCGGTGCCGAGATCGGCGAGCACCAGGGTGTCCTCGACCTCCTCCCACGATTCGTCGTCGAGGTCACCGCCGCCCAGCAGGCCGAGCAGGCTCTTGCCCACCGCGTTCTGCGAACGGGCCAGGCGGCCGCGCAGTTTGATCAGGCGGCCTGCGGTGGGTTCGATCTCTTCGAGCGGGGCGGGAGCTTCGGCGCCCGCGGCGGTGTCGGGTGCGGCGGCTGGAGCGGTGCTTGCCTCGGCGGTGTCCGCAGCCGACTCGGCCGCTGCCGTCTGCGGCTCAGCGGCTTCTGTTCCACTCGGAGTCGAATCAAGTCCGCTCGGAGCGGCATCCGCTTCAGACGGAGTTGTTTCTGTGGCCTCCGGAGCTGTCGTCGTGTCCGCCGAGGCGGTCGCCACACTCTCCGGTGCGGTCGTCGCCGTCTCCGGCGCCTCGGCGACATCAGCCTCGGGCAGCGGGACATTCGTGATCCCCCGCTTCGGCGCATCGCGCGGAATCGCCGCGTCGTCGCCGACGTGCGGCTGACCGTCCGTGTCGGTCCGCTCGATCACCTGCGGCTCGGGTTCGGCGGTCGCGGTGCCACCGCGACTGAAACTGAACCCACCCGACGCCGCGTAGCCGCCGGACCGATCCGTCAGCTCCTTCTCGGCAGACGGCGGCGTCAGCGACACCCGGGAGCGCTTGTACCGGACAAAACCGACGACAAGCACGACGAGGAGCAGAGCGGCAACCGCGGCGATCAGGATCCAAGCTTCGGGACTCACGCGCCCATCCTTGCAGAACGCCGCAGCCCGCTTTACCACGCCGCTCCGGCCGGAAGACACAACCCCTGAGATTTCTTGTCCTGCGGAACTTCTCGCGACGTGCCAATAGGATCGGCGACGTGACCGATCGAAACGTGCTTGGGGGGCCGCTGGAAGAGTGCGGCGCCGATCCTCTCACCGGCTTCTACCGGGACGGCTGCTGCAGCACCGGGCCGGAGGATCTCGGCAGCCACACCGTGTGCACCGTCGTCACGGCCGAATTCCTGGAGCACCAGGCGTCTATCGGCAACGATCTCAGTACGCCGCGGCCGGAAAACAACTTCCCCGGCTTACAACCGGGCGACCGGTGGTGCGTCGTTGCCGTGCGCTGGCTACATGCGCACGAGGACGGTGTCGCCGCACCCGTCGTGCTGGCCGCGACCCACGAAAACGCCCTGGAAGTGATCTCCATGGACATCTTGCGCAAGTACGCGGTCGATGTCCCCGACGACGTCAGCGACCTGTTGTAAGTCCCAGACCGTGCCAGGCAGCCCGGGCCACCCTCCGGCTGCCGGTTTTCTGCCGTCCGTCGCCCGGCAGCGACGGTCGCAGGCGACCTCTGTCGCTTTTGCGCCGTGTGATCTCTCTCCCATTCAGGGCAACTCGGGCATCACACGCTCACCGGCGCGTGGCAGCGACCCTTTGCCGATGTGCCTTTTGACGGCAGGCGGCCGAGCAATACCGAGGACGACGGCCGGTTCCGGTATGCCGTACTCCCGTGCCACACACGGGGCAGCGGTGTGCAGAGTCCTCGGTTTCGTTACGTCTCGCCATTTCGTTACGTAGATCGGCGTCTGCCGCTGAATTCGTGACACCCGGCACGGCGCGCATGGCGTCCAGGACCATCGCGGCAGCACGGGCGAGGCCGCCGTCGGTCGGCTGAACTCGCTGGATGGCAACACATCCGGTGAAGATCGCCAGCACGTCCGAGACCTCGATGTCGGCCCGCACCGCGCCTTCGCGTTGCGCGGCCGCCAGCAATGCCGCCAAGGCTCGGTGGAACCGCTCCCCCGCACTCATCAGCAGCGCCCGCGGCCAGCCGTCATCGGATTGCACCAGATCGCACAGCGCCTGGTTACCCGGCGTCGACGTGACCACTTGGTGGCAGAACGCGAAGAAGGCCGCGCCCGGATCCGGTGACCCGAGCCGGTCGGCGGCCAGCGCGGCGAGCCGATCGACCCGCTGCTGCATAACCGCTTCCAGCAGATCGACTTTCGTCGGGAAATGCCGGTAGACCGTGCCCGCGCCGACCCCGGCCCTGCGGGCCACCTCGGCCAGCGACACCGAGGGGCCCTGCTCGGCCAGTGCCCGCTGCGCGGCGGCAAGAACCAGCGCGCGGTTGCGCCTGGCGTCGGCGCGCACCGCAGGCGCCTCGTCGATGATGTCGGTCATTTCGTTACGGCCCTCTCTTGCACGACCTGGCCAAACGGGCCAGCGCACCCGTAACGTCCGAATACGGGTCAGCCGACCCGATTCTATCGACAGAGAAGGCACGCATGTCCCCTCAGCACCACCTCGTCCTGGTCACCGGCGCAACCGGCAAGCAGGGCGGCGCGACCGCCCGCAAGCTGCTTGCCGACGGCGCGGCCGTCCGGGTACTGGTCCGCGACCCGAATGCGCCTGCGGCCCAGGCATTGGCCGCCGCGGGCGCGGAGCTCGCCGTCGGCGACTTCGACACGCCCGACAGCCTCCGCGTCGCACTCGCCGGAGCCACCGCACTTTTCGCGGTGCCACCCGCCACCTACGGCGCGCAAGGCTGGGACGCCGACCTGGAAGCCACCCGCGGCGTCGCCCTCGTCACCGCCGCCCGCCGCGCGGGCATCGAGCAGATCGTCTTCACCGGCATCGGCTCGATGAGCGACGACACCTCATGGGGCGCAAACGGAAAGGAGCGCATCGAAGAAGCCGTCGCGGCCAGCGGCGCCCACTACACCCTGCTGCGCCCGGTTCGCTTCATGGAGAACTACCTGCTGCGCGGCATGCCGATCGACGGCATCGTCGACGGCGTCCACCGCCACCTGTTCCCCGCCGACCGCCCGATGAAGGTCATCGCCCTCGCCGACATCGCCGACATCGCGGCGCTGGCGTTCGCCGACCCGGACCGATTCCACAGCCGCACACTCGAACTCGCGGGCGACTCCCTCACCCCACCCGCGGCCGCAACGGCGATCACCGAGACCACCGGCCACCAGGTCCGTTACCAGGAACTCGACGAATCCGACGCCGCCGCACTCGGGGACATGATCGCCCACACCTGGCGGCTGATGCGCGACTCCGGCGGCTGGCGCGCCGATATCGCCGCCCTCCGCGAAATCCATCCTGGCCTGCGCACTTTCGACACCTGGCTCGCCGAAACCGGTGCCGCCCAGATCAAATCCCTCCTGGACAGCGACCGAGTCGGCGCGCGCTAGCTGGCGGCGCCCACCGGGGTCAGGTTCTCGCCGCGCAGGCGCTGCGAGATGACCTGGGTGATGCCGTCGCCGCGCATGCTGACGCCGTAGAGCGCGTCGGCGATCTCCATGGTCGGCTTCTGGTGGGTGATGACGATCAGCTGGCTCTTCTCGCGCAACTGCTCGAACAGCCCGATCAGGCGGCGCAGGTTGGTGTCGTCGAGCGCCGCCTCGACCTCGTCCATCACGTAGAACGGGGACGGGCGGGCGCGGAAGATGGCCACCAGCAACGCCACCGCGGTCAACGACTTCTCGCCGCCGGAGAGCAGCGACAGTCGCTTGACCTTCTTGCCCGGCGGCCGTGCCTCCACCTCGATGCCGGTGGTGAGCATGTCCGACGGGTCGGTGAGCAGCAGCCTGCCCTCGCCACCGGGGAACAGTTTCGCGAACACACCGACGAATTCGCGCTCGACGTCCTCCCACGCCTCGGTGAACACCTGCAGGATCCTGGCGTCCACCTCGGCGACCACCTCGAGCAGGTCCTTGCGCGCGCTCTTGACGTCTTCGAGCTGCGTGGACAGGAAGTTGTAGCGCTCCTCGAGCGCCGCGAACTCTTCCAGCGCAAGGGGATTGACCTTGCCGAGGGTGGCGAGGTCCTTCTCGGCGCGTTTGGCGCGGCGTTCCTGGGCGGTCCGGTTGAACGGCATCGGCGCGGGCGCGGTGACCTGTTCACCGCGCTCCTTGGCCTGCTCGTACTCCTGCCACTCCAGGTCCGACGGCGGCAGCGGCACGTCGGGGCCGTATTCGGCGATCAGGTCGTTGAGGGCGATGCCGAACTGCTCGGAGATGGTCGTCTCGAGCTGCTCGATGCGCAGTGCTGCTTGGGCTTTGGCCACCTCGTCGCGGTGCACCGCGTCGGTGAGCTGGGCCAGCTGGGCCGACAGCGCGCGCACCCGCTCCTTGATCTGCTCGACCTGACCGGCGACCTCACCGCGGCGGCGGACCAGGTCGTCGCGCCGCGTACCCGCCTCGGCCACCACCTTTTCCAGTTCCGCGGCGACCCTGGCGCCGGATTCGGCAACCGCCGCAGCCACTTCCGCCGCCTTCTTACGGGACGCCTGGGCGCGTTCGGCCCGCGCGCGGGTCTCGCGTTCGGCCCGCGCTGCCCTGCGCAACGAATCCGCCTTGCCGCGCACCGATTCCGCGCGTTCCTCGGCGGTGCGCACCGACAGGCGCGCCTCCACCTCCATCGACCGCGCCTCGGCCAGCGCGGCCGCGGCCTCTTCGCGTTCGCGGCCCGCGGTCTCGGTGCCCGCCGAGGTGCCGTCGGCGTCGATGTCGCTCTGTTCCATCTCGGAATTGCGCAGCCGGTCTTCGAGTTCGGCGAGCTCGGCCAGCGATTCCTCCCGGCTGTCCTCGATCTCGGCGCGCTGGGCATGCAGCCGCTCGTTGTCGGCCTGTGCGGTGCGGGCCGCGTGGCCGAGCCTGCCGAGCCGGTCGTAGATGGCGACCAGCGACTGGTCGGATTCGTGCAGCGCGAGCAGCGCCTGGTCGACGGCGTCCTTGCGGTCCGTCTGTTCATCGAGCGCGCCGGACAGCGCGGCCTCGAGCTCCTCGGCCCTGCGCTGCGCCGCAACGAGATCGGCCTTGGCCGTGTCGATATCGGCCTGGATCTCCAGCTGGCTCGGGGCGCGATCGGATCCGCCGAGCAGCCAACCGGTTCCGGTGAGGTCGCCGTCGCGGGTCACCACCCGCACATCGGGCCGCGCCGCCACCACCTGGCGGGCGGTGGCCAGGTCGTCGGCGACCGCGATACCCGCGGTCAACGCCATCATCGCGGCGCGCACGGTGTCGGGGCACTCCACCACATCGGACAACCAGCGGGCGGCACCCGGCAGCGGACCGAGCTGTGGGCGGCCGTGCTCGGCGGCACCGAAGACCAGCGCGACCCGGCCACCGTCGGCGTCTTTCAACGCGCGCACCGCGGCGTGCGCCGACTCACCGGTGTCGGCGGCCACCGCGTCCGCGAGCGGACCGAGCGCGGTGGCGACCGCGGCCTCGAAGCCGCCGTGCACCCGCAGCAGTCCGGACAGCGGCCCGAGCAGACCCTGCGACCGATGCTCGACCAGCCACGCCGCACCGTCGCGGCGAGCCAGGTTCATGCCGAGCGCTTCGATGCGCGCGGTCAGCGACGCGACCCGCTTGCTCGCCTCGCGATCCTGTTCACGCAGTTCGGTCACGCGTTGATCGGCCAGTGCCAGGGCCTGCGTTGCGTGCTCGTGCTGTGCGTCGAGGCCCGCCTCGCCGGCATCCAGCTCGGTGAGTTCGGCCTGCACCGTGTCGAATTCGGCCTGCGCGGCATCGCCGCGCTGCCTGGCGTCGGTGATCGCCGTGGTCAGCCTGGCGATCTCGGTGTCGACCGACTGGGCCTTGCTGCGCAGCGTGTCGACCTTGCCTGCGAGCCGGGCGACGCCCTCGCGACGATCGGCGATCGCCCGCACGGCGGCGAGGTGCGCCTGCTCGGCAGCTTTGGCGGAATATTCGCGTTCGGCCAGCGCGTCCCGTGCCGCCTCGAGTGTTTCGGTCGCGATCTCGACCGCCTCGCGCAGCTCGGCCTCTTCGGCCTCCACCCGCTCGGCCTCGGCCTCCAGCTGTTCGGGGTCACGCCCGCTGCTGACCGGAGTGTCGGTGTCGAAATGGCGGGCACGGTCCTGCGCGATCCTGATGGTCGCGTTCACCCGCTCGGCCAGCGCGGAGAGCTGGAACCAGATCTGCGCGGCGGCATCGGCGCTCGGCGTCAGCCGGGACAGCTGGAATTCCTGCTGTGCCAGTGCGGCATTGGCGGCGTCGAGCTCGCTCTGCACGGTGATGTGCTGTTCGCGCGCGTAGGCTTCCTTGCTCTGCTGGCTCTCCAACTCCCCGCGCCGGGTCACCAGGTCGTCGGCGGCCAGGCGCAGCCGCGCGTCGCGCAAGTCGGCCTGCACGGTCTGGGCGCGGCGGGCCACCTCGGCCTGCCTGCCGAGCGGTTTGAGCTGGCGGCGTAGCTCGGTGGTGAGGTCGGTGAGGCGAGCCAGGTTGGCCTGCATGGCGTCCAGCTTGCGGACCGCCTTCTCCTTGCGCTTGCGATGCTTGAGCACGCCTGCGGCCTCTTCGATGAACGCGCGCCGATCCTCCGGGCGCGATTCCAGAATGGCCGAGAGCTGGCCCTGCCCGACGATGACGTGCATTTCTCGACCGATGCCGGAGTCGCTGAGCAACTCCTGCACGTCCATCAGGCGGCACGAGCTGCCGTTGATCTCGTATTCGCCTGCACCGTCGCGGAACATCCGGCGGGTGATGGACACCTCGGCGTAGTCGATCGGCAGCGCGCCGTCGGAGTTGTCGATGGTGAGGGTGACCTCGGCGCGCCCGAGCGGAGCGCGGCCCGCGGTGCCCGCGAAGATCACGTCCTGCATCTTGCCGCCGCGCAGCGCCTTCGCGCCTTGCTCGCCCATCACCCAGGTGAGAGCGTCGACCACGTTGGATTTGCCGGATCCGTTCGGACCGACCACGCAGGTGATGCCCGGCTCCAACCGCAGTGTCGTCGCGGACGCGAAGGACTTGAAGCCCTTCAACGTCAGGCTCTTGAGATGCAAGTCGACGACCTTTCCGTGTCCAATTCGCGGCCTTCGCCGTCCCTCCGTGGTGACGCAAGCCGCCGCCTCCGGGCCGAACGCTCAGTCCGTGGTGCCCAATTCGCGGCCTTCGCCAGGATGCCCTACCGGCCCCTGTGGTTGTCACGTGCACTACTGCGACGAGCCCATCGCGCGGGCCGCCATGTTCTGCCTGGTCAGCAGACGCGGCGACCAGTCATGGTATCCGTCTGATGCCGAATACCCCGGACGCGGGACAGCCAACGCGGCCGAGGAGCGGTTCGGCGATACCCGTAGGTTATCGAGTTATCCCCCGATATCGCGTATTTCGATGTGCCCGGAGTTTGCCGGACGTGTCCTGCCCAGTGTCCACCTTCCCGGATCTGGTGGTGTGACGACGCGCCAGCGGCCCTGCGGGCCGGTAGCGTGACCGCCCGTCGCGAGGCGGTCCAGGTGAAGAACTCGGGCATCTTCATCAACCTCAGCGCAACCTTTACGCCAACAGCCGGACCAACTCGCCGCACGCCCTGCCGCGGGGCGACGCCGCCGCATACGATCCAGTCTGATCCGCCAGCGTCAATGTTTGGAGCGACCACACAGATGCCAGCCGCAGCCGGGACAAGCACGGCGTTCCGGCTTGCCCGCATCGCGGCGTTCGTGCTCGGTTGCCTGCTGTTTCTGTATGCGTGTGAGACGAGCAAGAGTTCGGTGCTCGCCGACAAGTGGGTGGAAGTTGCGCTGGCGGGCGGGTTGTTGGTCGCCGGGCTCGGCGCGGCCTGGTTCGAGATCAAGCTGCGCGACTTCCGCGACGACGAGGATCTCGACGAGGTCGAGGAGGAGGACGATCGGCACGACGATCGGCTGGCCGCCAGGATGAACCATCCGGCGGGCCGCGGTCGCCGTCCTGAAGTTCGCCGGGCGCGTGCGGATGTGCACGACGAGCCGCCCGTGGATCGGCACTCGTCCCGCAAGGATCGCGTCGGCCTCAGTACGACGCATCGGGAGACACGGCACGAAGGGCTCACCGAATCACGTACGGCTGCCGCGCAAACCCGTGGTGGTCACCGCAAGTCCAAGGACAGCGGGCGCGAAAGCCTCTGGCAGCGCCGCAAATCCGCACCGGAGCACGAGGACATCCGTGCCGAGCGCACCGAAACCGGGGAGTTCCTTGTCGAATCCGAGGGCTGGTCGGTGCGCGCCAAGATCACCCGCTCCGGCGATCTCATCTTTCACGGGCACGACTTGGGCGGCACCTATCGCCCGTATGAATGGATGTGGATCTTCCACCCCGATGCGTTCCCTGCGATCCGTACCGCCCTCGGCGACGACGACGGCGACCTGCTGGTGTTGCTCGAAGAGGTTGTCCCCCAGCTGGATCGGCACGGTAGGCATGACCCGGGCGCCTGGCTGCGCGCGCACGGGATTCCGGCGACCTATCGGGAGAAGGGTGTCAGCGCCACCCAGGACACGCGCGAACTGCCGCTACTGCGTCCCGGCCTGCCGCGAAAAACACCGAGCCGCGCCGACTCGATTCCTCGGCCGACACACCGAAACGACCCATGGCCCAACCGTTCTGGACACGAGGATGCCGCGCCGGTGCCCCGCAGACGCGCGGTGGCCGAGGATCCAGCGCCCGAGCACCCGCAGTATGCGCAGCCTGAACCTCGATGGATAGCAAGGCAAGACCCTGCCGAGCGCCCACGCTCCAGACCTGAGCAAGCACAGCGACCCCGGTACGCAGAGCCGGAGCGCGGCAGGTCACGCTACGACGGCCCGGCCCCCTCCGATGCCGACCCGGATGACCACTCGCACTACCCGAAGCCTCGCTGGTCACGCCACGAGGAGGCGGAAGCGGCAGGATACGAACACCTTTCGCCGCAGCAGCGCCCCCGACAGTCACGCTACGAGCAACCCACGCCGAACCGGCTTCCGGCACCACCCGTACATCGTGGTGAATCCTCGTGGCAGCCAGACGAATACGCCGCACCGTGGCCGACCAGACAATCCGAGTACGACGACCCACCGCCCGCCCGCCGCCATCGATCGAGTCCCCCGCCGAGCGCTGCGGATTCCGGGCGACCCGCACCATCGCACCGCGCGGCCCCACCCTGGCCGTAGCAGTCCAGGCCAGGACATCGCAGGTCAGCCAAGCACGCTCAGCGCAACGGGCTTGCGCAGCGGCCGGATTCCCAGCCGGTCAGCATCCGGAACACGAGCACAGCGCCCCACGGTCCGATCACCCAGATCGGCCACGGGTAGGTGAATTCGCCGACGCTGAGCGAGATCGCACCCCAGATCGCCAGCACGAGCAGGCTGACGCCGAGCCAGCTGGTGCCTTCGATCTTCTGCCAGATCGGGATGCGGGTGGCCGAAGCCTGCTGTCCGGCAGGTTCTTTCGACAGCTTGGGCAGGTCCGTCAGGACCAGCTGCAGATCGTCCTTGGTGGTGGTCTTGTACACCTGCGCCGTGCGCTCGTCGTATTCGGCGAGGTCGATGCGCCCGTCCTCCAGGTGCCTGGCGAGCAGTCGCACCACCTTGTCGCGTTCGGCGTTCGAGGCGCGGGTCCCGGTCGAGATGTCCATATCAAGTCCTTTGCGAGATTCCACCCTCCACAGTGGAATATGTGTCTATCATGAACACTCCACAGTGGAATGTCAACCCTTCGGGCGGTGCCATCAGGCCCCGACGGTGGTGCCCGAATGGCGAGCGCGGCAGGATAGACAGGTGCTCAGCTCGCGGGCGTCAGGGTCCGCGTCGACGAAATCGCTTAGGAGGCACAGGTGTCGGAAACCGTGCGCGGCGTCATCGCCCGCAGCAAAGGCGCGCCGGTCGAGATCGTCGACGTGGTGATCCCCGACCCGGGCCCGCACGACGTGGTCGTCCGGATTCAAGCCTGCGGCGTCTGCCACACCGACCTGCACTACCGCGAAGGCGGCATCAACGACGAGTTCCCGTTCCTGCTCGGCCACGAGGCCGCAGGCATCGTGGAAACCGTCGGCGCGGCCGTCACGCACGTCGAGGCGGGCGACTTCGTGATCCTGAACTGGCGTGCTGTCTGCGGTGAATGCCGGGCCTGCAAGCGCGGCCGCCCCTGGTACTGCTTCGCCAGCAACAACGCGAGCAAGAAGATGACCCTCACCGACGGCACCGAGCTGAGCCCGGCGCTCGGCATCGGCGCCTTCGTCGACAAGACGCTCGTGCACGAAGGCCAGTGCACCAAGGTCGATCCCGCCGCCGACCCCGCGGTGGCCGGGCTGCTCGGCTGCGGTGTGATGGCAGGCCTCGGCGCCGCACTCAACACCGGCAACGTCTCCCGCGGCGACACCGTCGCCGTCCTCGGCTGCGGCGGCGTCGGCGACGCCGCCATCGCAGGCGCCGTGCTCGCCGGCGCGAAAACCATCATCGCGGTCGACCGAGACGCCAGGAAACTCGACTGGGCCACCGATTTCGGCGCCACGCACACCATCGATGCGAGCACCGAGGACGTGGTCGAGAAGATCCAGGAGTTCACCGACGGCTTCGGCGCCGACGTCGTGATCGAGGCGGTCGGCCGCCCGGAAACCTGGAAGCAGGCGTTCTACGGCCGCGACCTGGCAGGCACCGTCGTCCTCGTCGGCGTGCCGACGCCGGACATGACCATCGAGATGCCGCTGATCGACTTGTTCTCCCGCGGCGGTGCGCTCAAGTCCTCCTGGTACGGCGACTGTCTGCCCGAACGCGACTTCCCCACCATGATCAACCTGCACCTGCAGGGCAGGCTGCCGCTGGAACGCTTTGTCACCGAACGGATTTCCCTCGATCAGGTGGAAGACTCGTTCGCCGCCATGCACGCGGGCGACGTGCTCCGCTCGGTGGTGGTCTGGTGAGCGAGCGCATCGACCGCGTCGTCACCTCCGGCACCTTCTCCCTCGACGGCGGCACCTGGGACGTCGACAACAACGTCTGGTTGATCGGCGACGACCACCAGGTCCTCGTCATCGACGCCGCCCACGACGCGGACGCGATCGCCGCCGCCGTCGGCACCAGGACGGTCACCGCCATCCTCTGCACCCACGGCCACAACGACCATGTCACCGTCGCACCGGAATTGAGCAAGCGGCTCGACGCCCCGATCCTGCTGCACCCCGGCGACGACCCGCTCTGGCGGATGACTCACCCGGACACGCCCTATCGATCGCTGGCAGGCATCGATCGAATCACCGTGGCGGGCACCGATATCGACATCCTGCACACTCCAGGCCACTCCCCCGGCTCGGTCTCCCTCCACCTGCCCGAAGCCGCAGCCCTGTTCACCGGCGACACGCTCTTCGCAGGAGGCCCCGGCGCCACCGGCCGTTCCTACTCCGACTTCGACACCATCATCGCCTCGATCCGAGAACGGCTACTCACCCTGCCGGAGGAGACCACGGTCCACACCGGCCACGGCGACACCACCACCATCGCCACCGAAAAACCGGCCCTCGCCGATTGGATCGCCCGCGGCCACTGAGCGCGATCCGGCAATCACCCAACGCGCCGTTGCTCGTCGCTGAAGTCGGCGACGAGCTTCAGCACGCCCACCGAAGTCGCTGCGAATTTCCGTTGCGGGGTAGGGCGGTGCCGTTGCTACAGTGGCGATCGTGAATTCGCCGGAGGCATCCAGACGCTAGCCACCTGTCCGAGTGACCAGGTGGCGTGTGCGGTGCGCAGTGGAACAGCGCTGCCTTCATGTTCTTCGCCGTGCGCGAATTGATGTACGGCCCCTGGTCATTCGACCGTGCCCGCCCCATGTGGGGCGAGATCTGTTGTGCTGCCTGTCCTTTGTGACTACCTCCCAGGGACCGGCGGCTCGGTGTCGAAACCAGAGTCCTGGAGCCTTACTGTGCCAATTGTCGTTTTCGTCCTGGGTGTCGCCGTATTCGCCCAGGGCACCTCGGAATTCATGTTGTCTGGATTGCTCGAACCCGTCGCCGCGGCCACGGGTGTTTCGCTCGGCGCAGCGGGGTTACTTACCTCGCTGTTCGCCGTAGGCATGATCGTCGGAGCCCCGCTGATGGCGATGGCGGCGGGCCGGTGGCCGGTGCGCCACGCGCTGACCGGTTTTCTGTCGCTGTTCCTCGCCGCGCACGTAATCGGCGCGCTCACTACAACATTCACCGTGCTACTGCTGACAAGGGTGGTCGCGGCGGTCGCCAACGCGGGATTCCTTGCCGTCGCGTTGGCCGCGCTACCCGCACTTGTCGGCCCGCACCGGGTCGGCCGCGCGACCTCGGTCATCCTGTCCGGCATCACACTGGCCTGCATCGTCGGCGTCCCCGCCGGTGCCTTCCTCGGTCAAGCTCTAGGTTGGCAGGCCGCATTCTGGGCGATCGCCCTCGTCAGCGCACCGGCGCTGGCGGCAACCTGGCCGCTCGTACGAACTCCGGTCGACCAGGTCGACGAGTCCGACGGCTCGATACGACAGGAATGGCGCACGCTCGGCAACCCGCGCGTGCGCGCGATACTGATCCTGGGAGCACTGGTGAACGCCGCAACCTTCGCCGCCTTCACCTACCTCGGCGCCCTGACCACCGGCGCCGGAGCGAGCCCGGCGTGGGTGCCAGTTGTGTTGGCGCTGTTCGGCATCGGCTCGTTCGCCGGTGTCACACTCAGCGGTCGTTACGCCGACCGGCACGCACAACGGATAGTCCAGGTCGGCACGATAACCCTGCTCGCCAGCTGGAGCACGACAGCCTTGCTCGCAGGCTCACTGCCCGGCCTGTTGGTACTGACAACACTCGGCGGCACGCTGTCCTTCGCCGTCGGCTCCACCCTGATCGGCCTGGCAGTCCGCGCCGCAACCCCGACCGCACCGCGCCTCAGCGGTGCCTTCGCCACCGCAGCCCTCAACCTCGGCGCCGCCGCGGGCCCGGCACTGGCCGGTCTCACCATCACCGCGACCGGAACCCCAACGGCCGCACTATGGATCAGCGCCGCACTCGCCGCCACAGCCACAACCACCGCACTCCTCCACCCCAAATCACACACCCACACCCACTAGCTCATCGACGAGTGGCACATGGCTGCGCCGTTCACCGAGAGACCCTCTCGGTGGTGTGCCACTCGTCGGTCAGAGAATGGCGAAGGCGACGACGAGGCCGAGGGCGAAGTGGGCGGCGGCCACCACCAGGACCTCGGTGGTGTAGGTGTCGGAGTGCAAGGCGGCACCGATGTCGATGCCGAGGGCCTTTTCGATCACGCGGACCGAGACGACCTGGGCGATGATGCCGACCAGGCCGTAGACCAGGGCGGCAATGAGACCCTCGGAGAGCTTGCCGCCGCTACCGACCGCGAAGATGGCGAGCACCACGATGAAGGCCATGCTGATCATGCCCGCAGCGGTGACGATGATGGCGTTGGGATTGCCCGCGATCACCATCGCGCGCAGCTTGCCTGGCGTGGTCAGGTCGATGGCGTAGAAGCCGACGAGCATCAGCACCAGACCGATGAGGGCGTAGAGGATGATCGCTCCAACGCCCTCGCCGAGCGAGCTCCAGTACCCCGATTCGAGGGCATAAGTGGTCATCGCGATCCTTCCGAAAGGGATTGGGTGGCTTGGGGTTACGGGGTGACGATGCGGTGCGGGACGAAGGCGGAGCCGTCGTCGGTGATGAGTCCGGCGGTCTCTCTGATGCCGAGGCCCGCCGCGGTGTCGCCGACGATCCATGCCCCGAGCACGGGGCGCATATCGTCGAATTCCGGTAGCGGGTCCAGCAATTGGTAGACGTAACCCTCTTCGCCGTAGACACCGCCGGTGGCGGTCTCCAGGCCTGCGCCGACGATGGTCATGTTGGCGCCTTCGCGACCGAGCTTGGGTTTGCGGATGTACTCGGTGAGCTCGTTGGGTTGATCGAGGTAGGCGGGCAACAGGTTCGGATGCCCCGGATACATCTCCCACAGCACCGCGAGGATCGCCTTGTTGCTGAGCAGCGTCTTCCAGAGCGGTTCGATCCACATGGTCTGCGGCAGGCTTTCGATGACCCGCTTGCCGAAGTCGTCGTCGAGTGCCCACTCCCACGGGTAGAGCTTGAAGATCGCTTCGATCGGCGCCTCCGCCAGATCGACGAATCGCTCCAGCTCCGTGTCGAATCCGACTTCTTCGATCGGCAGCGCGATGGTGTCGAACCCGGCCTCGGCGGCGGTCTCCTGCATGTAGGCGGTGGTGACGTTGTCTTCACCGGTGGCGTCGGCGCCGGACCAGGTGAAGTGCAGCTGCGCGGTCGGCAGCGTGTCGCGCAGCTCGGTCCAGCGCTCGACCAGCTTCTCGTGCAACGAGTTCCACTGATCGCCGCCGGGGAACTGCGCGGTCAGCCAGTGCCACTGCACAATCGCGGCCTCGAGCAGCGATGTCGGCGTATCGGCGTTGTACTCCAGCAGTTTCGCGGGCCTGCGTGCGTCGTAGCGCAGGTCGAATCGCCCGTACACGTGCGGGTCGCTGCGCCGCCAGGATTCGGTGATCGGCGCCCAGGTCCATTCGGGCAGGCCGAAATCCTTGAACCGTTCGGTGAGCACGATCTGCTCGACCGCGTTCAGGCACATCGAATGCAGCAGCTCGACATCGGCTTCCAGCGCGAGGATCTCCGACATCTCGAACTCGTAGTGCACCGACTCGTCCCAGTACGGCCTCGGCTGTCCGCTGGCGTCGCGACCAGGCGAACCGTAGACCAGGCCTTGGCCCTCGGTGATGGCCTGCCAGTCCGGTCGCGGCGTGCTGCGCACCCGCCGCATTAGGACCCGCTCCCGGTGCTCTTGCTGCCGAGTCCGCCGCGCTGCACGGTGGTGCCGCTCTTGGTTTTGATGTCGGTGCTCTTGGGCTTCACCGTGGTGCCACCGGTCGGCGGCTTGCCGATGGTCGGGGTGCCGCCGTAGTAGTAGCGGTACTGCGGCCCGCCGCCGAGGAAGATCAGTCCTGGGCTGCCGTGACCGTAGCTGCTGTCGTCGACGAAACCGGGACGCCCAGTGCCGCAATTATTGTCGTCGACCACGATCTCCTGGCCGTTCTCGACCTTCACGCAGGACGCGGTGACCTGATCCGGCGCGGTGAGCGCACGATAGGCGAGATAACCGCCGCCGACCAGCCCGGCGACGCCGACGATCGCGACACCGCCGATCATCACTCGCTTGCGGGTGCGCTTCTTGGCCTCGCCTGCCGCGACGGCGGCACGCTGGGCTTCTGCCGCCCGTTTGCGCGCTTTGTCCCTGGCACGCGACTCGGCGACCGTCGGAGGGCGCGGCTGAGTGATGCCTGCTTCCTGGCGCTGCATGCTGCCCTGGCGGGGCGCGGGCTCGGTGGGAAACGGCGGAGTGCCGGGAGTCGGTGTGCCTGGCGTGTTTTCGGGGCCGCCCGCCGACGCGGGCGGCATCGACTCGGGCCTCGGTTCGGTGCCGGAATGCTCGTCACCAGGATTGTTCGTGCTCAATGTTGAGTCCTCGCCGTATCCCGACCCACCATTACCGCTCCTCGAATCCGGTCATTTCGCCGCGCGCGGGCTCCCAGCTTTCCACAACAAGGGTCACCCGACCAGGAGTATCACCGGAACGCAGCAATTCGAGCAACCGTGCGCAATCGGCCGTCGGCCCTTCCGCGACAACGTGCACCCTGCCGTCGCGCGCGTTGGTCGCGTGCCCGGTCAGCGCGAGCTCCAACGCACGCGACCGCGTCCACCAGCGAAATCCCACACCCTGAACGCGGCCGTGCACCCACGCACTCAAACGGACCACATCGGTCGATTCACCCATCAGGACACTGTGACATGCGGGCGGTCCACCGTCGGTCGACTCCGGCGCGTCGCGCGACTCACGCCTCCACGTCGAACGACAACGTCACCTTCGTGCCCGCCTGCAGCGTCCGGCCGACGGTGCACGCCTTGTCGATGGCGCGCTGCACGGTGACGAGCAACCGCTCCCGCGCCTCTTCGTCCAGTTCGCTGAGGTCGAGCTCGAACTTCTCGTCGAGTTGCGGGTACACCTCGTTCTCCCGGTCCGCGTCGCCGGAGACCCGGATGGTCGCGTCGAAGGAGTCGCCGAGCTTGCGCGCCAGCGAGAAGTCGGCGCTCAATCCGGAGCAGCCAGCCAGCGCAATCTTCAACAGTTCGCCCGGGGTGAAAGCGCCGGGTACTCCTTGAGAGGCGATCAGCACCTCGGCGCCGCGGGAGCTGCGGCCTGTGTAAGCCCGCGTCCCGGTGCGCTCGACCCAGAGCTCGGTCGGTTGGGGTGTTGCGGAAGAGGTCTGTTCAGCCATGCGTAAATCCTGCCATTATCGTCGCGTTGAACTCACGCCTGCCAACGTGACGAAGACCTCCGCACATTCCGCGCCGGGACGCGATCCTTACCACTAATGGACGCACGTCCAACCGCGGTCCGCCGCTACTCCTGGAACCGGTACCCCATGCCCGCCTCGGTCAGCAGATGCTTGGGATGCGAAGGATCGTCCTCCAACTTCCGCCGCAGCTGAGCCAGATACACACGCAGGTAATGGGTTTCGGTCGCGTACGACGGCCCCCACACCTCGCGCAGCAGCTCCTTGCGCCCGACCAGTTTGCCGCGGTTGCGCACCAGCATCTCGAGCATGCCCCACTCGGTGGGGGTGAGATGCACCGTCTCGTCGTTCTTGGTCACCTTCTTGGCGGCGAGGTCGACGGTGAACGACGAGGTCACCACCACCGGGTCGGACGCGTCGGCGTCGGAGGCGCCGCGCCGGACCGCGGCGCGCAGCCGCGCAAGCAGTTCGTCCATCCCGAACGGCTTGGTGACGTAGTCGTCGGCGCCCGCGTCGAGCGCCTCGACCTTGTCCGCCGAATCCGTGCGCGCCGACAGCACGATCACCGGCGCCGAGGTCCAGCCGCGCAGGCCGGCCAGCACTTCGATCCCGTCGATATCAGGGAGGCCGAGGTCGAGGATCACCACGTCGGGGTGCTTGTCGGCGGCGGCACGCAGCGCGGCGCCGCCGGTGCCCGCGGTGATCACCTCGTAGCCGCGGACCGACAGGTTGATCCGCAACGCACGCACGATCTGTGGTTCGTCGTCGACCACCAGCACTTTGATCGCCGGGGCATCCTGCTTCTTGTCGGTCATCACGGCTTCCTGTGTGGTCCGGGGCTGCGGTGCTCCCGCTGTCGATGTACTCATCATCAGCTGCTCGCTTCGGTTTCGTCGGCAGGCAGGTCCACGATCATCGTCAATCCTCCGCCTGGAGTCGGTTCGGCGTGCACGGTGCCGCCCATTGCCTCGACGAATCCGCGCACCACCGACAGGCCGAGCCCGACGCCGGTGGTGTTGTCGCGGTCGCCGAGCCGCTGGAACGGCTCGAACAGTTGCTCCTCCGACCCCGGCGGCACACCGGGGCCGATATCCACCACTGCGATTGATACGCGGTCACCTTCGCGTTCGGCGGTGACCCGCACCGGCGTGTCGCGGGTGGCATGCCGCAATGCGTTGTCGATCAGGTTGGCGACCACCCGTTCCAGCAGCCCACTGTCCGCCCGCACCGAGACGTCGCCGACCTCGACCTTCACCCGGTCCATCGCGGCACGCCGCAGGCCACGCGCGCCCATGCCGACGCTGACCAGCGCCCGGTGCACCACTTCGTCCATGTACACCCGCCGCAGCTGCGGTTTCACCACGCCGACGGCAAGGCGGGAGGAGTCGAGCAGGTTCCCGACCAGCGCGGTCAGCTGATCCACCGATTCCTCGATGGTCTCCAGCAATTCGGCGGTGTCCTCGGCGGAGAACTCGATCTCGTCGCTGCGCAGGCTGGACACCGCGGCCTTGGCTCCGGCCAGCGGGGTGCGCAGGTCGTGGCTCACCGCGGACAGCAGTGCGCGGCGCAGCCGGTCCGCCTCCAGCAGTGCGGCCGCGGCGCTGGCCTCCTCGGCGAGCCGGGATTGCCGCACGAGTCCGGCGGCCTGGTTGGCGACCGCGTTGAGCACCGGCCGGTCGCCCGCGTCCAACGGCCGTCCGGCCAGCAACAGCCAGCTCGACGCGTCGCCCGCCTCGATCGCGGTTTCGGCGTCCGCTCCGCGTTGCGGCGGATCGATGCCGACCGCGGCGATCACCTCGTTGCCGCAGAGCATGCTGACCGCGCGCAATCCGTAGGTCTCGCGGACCTGTTCCAGCAGATTCGGTAGATCCGCGCCGTGCAGCACCGCGCCTGCGAACATGGTCAACAGCTCGGCCTGCTGGGAGGCCCGCCGGGCCTGGCGGGTTTGCTTCGCGGCCACATCCACCAGTGCCGCCACCGCGAGCGCGACGAACAGCAGCACCACCACCGTGACGAAGCTGTCCGGCTCGGCGATGGTGAGGCTGTAGCGCGGGTCGGCGAAGAACCAGTTCAGCAGCAGACCCGACAGCAGCGCCGAAAAGGCCGCCGGGACAACACCACCAAGCAACGCGACCGCGACGACGCCGATGAAGAACACCGCGCTCAGGCCACCGAGTTGCAGGTAACCGTCCAGGAACGCCGCACTGATCCCGCACACCGCCATCGGCACCAATACCGCTGCGAGCCAAGCACGGATCGGCTGCCGCGGCATCAGCGACCGCCGCGCACCACGATGGGCTTCCTCGTGCGTGACCATGTGCACGTCGATCTTCCCCGACTGCTGCACCACCGTCGCGCCGATGCCCTCGTCGAACATGCGCGCCCAGCGCGACCGCCGGGAGGTGCCGAGCACCAGCTGAGTGGCGTTCACCTCACGCGCGAATTCCAGCAGCGCGGTGGGCACGTTGTCGCCGGTGATCGTGTGCAGCGAGGCATCGAGGCTGCCGGCGAGTTCACGCAGCCGGTTAAGCCGTTCGGTGGAGACACCCGCCAGCCCATCACCCCGAACAACATGCACGAGAACGAGTTCGGCGCTCGCCTTGGTCGCGATGCGGCTGGCGCGGCGGACAACGGTCTCCGATTCCGGGCCACCGGTCACCGCGACCACCACGCGCTCGCGGGCTTCCCACAGCTCGGTGATCCGATGGTCGGCCCGGTACTTCGCCAGCGCCGCGTCGACCTGATCGGCCAGCCACAGCAACGCCAATTCCCGCAATGCGGTGAGGTTTCCGGGACGGAAGTAGTTGCGCAGCGCGGCGTCGACCTTGTCGGCCGCGTACACGTTGCCGTGGGACAGCCTGCGGCGCAATGCTTCCGGGGTGATATCGACGAGCTCGACCTGATCGGCGCCGCGCACCACCGCGTCCGGAACGGTCTCCTTCTGCTGGATGCCAGTGATCTGCTCGACCACATCGTTGAGGCTCTCCAGGTGCTGCACGTTCACCGTCGAGACCACATCGATGCCCGCGTCGAGCAGCTCTTCGACGTCCTGCCAACGCTTTTCGTGCTTGCTACCGGGAATGTTGGTGTGCGCCAGTTCATCGACCAAGGCCACCGCGGGTGCCCGCCGCAGCACCGCCTCCAGGTCGAGTTCCGGCATCATGGTGCCGCGATACTCGACCTGCTTCGGCGGGATCCGCTCGATCCCCTCCAGCAGCGCCGCCGTCTTTTCCCTACCGTGCGTTTCCACTACCGCAGCCACCACATCACGGCCGCGCTCCAGGCGCCGGTGTGCCTCGCCGAGCATGGCGAAGGTCTTGCCGACTCCCGGCGCGGCGCCGAGGTATATGCGTAGTTGACCGCGCTTCACGCGTCCATCATTGCGCGTCGTGACCCGAGAGCCAGGTACGCCGCGCTCACCCGCCCGGTCGGCGCCGCCTCATGCCCTCCGCACCAGGCCGTGCCTGCGGCCTGCGCCCGAACCTCAGGCATCCAGGCGCCCCGCTTCGGGGGCGCGCCACTCGGGAGCCTGGTCCACTTCCATGACCACGCTCGAACCGTCCTGGGCACGACGATGCTCGCTCAACGCCCGCAGGATCAGCGCACAGCACACGAAACCCACGAGAAGTGCGACGGTGACAGCCGACATTGCGTTCCTCTCTCCATACACGCCAGAACAACCGGTTGCGCTGGAGTCGTCCGCCTGGCCGGCCCTCAACTACTACCCCCATATATGAAGATCAGACGGATCTTTACGGTGTGTTGACGGTCTACCCGCACTCTTTGACGGCATCCTTTCAGCTACCCGAGGCCGGGGTGTAAACGAAGCGCAAAGGCAATGGTCGGACGCGCAAAGGAGTCGTAAGGGACCCCGGCACGGCCCAAATCGGACGATTAACTCACCCTGGTGCGCTCCGCGAATGGAGTGCTGATGGAGGTTGTTGATTCATGTCTGTCGTGATTTTCACGGTGCTCACCGTGGCGATCTTCGCGCTGCTCGGCCTGATCCAGCGGGGGGTGGAAAAACTGTGATCGCGAACCTGATCGGTCTGGTGCTTGCCATCGCCGTCGCGGTCTTCATGGTCGCGGCGCTGCTTTTTCCCGAGAGGTTCTAGGTGAACACGACAACTGCGGGGATCGTCTTCATCGCGTCCCTGATCATCGCGCTCGCCCTCGTCCATGTGCCGCTCGGCGACTACATGTTCCGGGTCTACAGCGCGACCAAACACTCGCGAGCCGAGCGCGTGATCTACAAGGCCATCGGCGTACAACCGGAGGTCGAGCAGACCTGGGGCGTGTACGCCCGCAGTGTGCTCGCCTTCTCCGGCGTCAGCATTCTGTTCCTCTTCTTCTTCCAATTGCTGCAGGGCAAGCTGCCGCTGCACCTGAACGACCCGGCGACCGAGATGACCCCGGCGCTGGCCTGGAACACCGCGGTCAGCTTCGTGACGAACACGAACTGGCAGAACTACTCCGGTGAGTCGACCCAGGGCCACCTGGTGCAGATGGCCGGGCTCGCAGTGCAGAACTTCGTGTCCGCGGCCGTCGGCATGGCGGTGGCGGTGGCGCTGGTGCGCGGCTTCGCCCGCAGGCACACCGGCGATCTCGGCAACTTCTGGGTGGACCTGGTGAGGGGTACCATCCGGATCCTGCTGCCGATCGCGTTCGTCTTCGCGATCGTGCTGGTCGCGGGCGGCGTCATCCAGAATTTCCACCTGCACGACCAGGTCGCGCAGACGCTGAACGGCACCGAGCAGACCATCACCGGCGGTCCGGTGGCCAGCCAAGAGGTCATCAAGGAACTCGGCACCAACGGCGGTGGCTTCTACAACGCCAACTCGTCGCACCCGTTCGAGAACCCGACCACCTGGACCAACTGGATCGAGATCTTCCTGATCCTGGTGATCAGCTTCTCGCTGCCGCGCACCTTCGGGCGCATGGTTGGCAGCAAGAAGCAGGGCTACGCGATCGTCGCGGTCATGGGCACCATCGCGCTGGTCAGCACGGTGCTGCAGAACGTCTTCCAGCTCGCGCACCACGGCACGGTGCCGACCGCGATCGGCGCATCCCTCGAAGGTGTCGAAACTCGTTTCGGCGTGGCAGATTCCGCGACCTTCGCGTCCGCGACCACGCTCACCTCGACCGGTGCGGTCGACTCGTTCCACGACTCCTACACCAGCCTCGGCGGCATGATGACGATGTTCAACATGCAGCTCGGCGAGGTGGCGCCCGGCGGCACCGGCTCCGGGCTGTACGGCATGCTCATCCTCGCGGTGATCACCGTGTTCGTGGCAGGCCTGATGGTCGGGCGCACACCGGAATACCTCGGCAAGAAGATCACGCCGCGCGAAATCAAGCTCGCCGCATCCTATTTCCTGGTCAGCCCGCTGATCGTGTTGGTGGGCACCGCGATTGCGATGGCCATGCCAGGGCAACGCGCGAGCATGCTGAACACCGGGCCGCACGGTCTCTCGGAAGTGCTGTACGCCTTCACCTCTGCGGCCAACAACAACGGCTCCGCGTTCGCAGGCCTGTCCGGCAACACCGAGTGGTACAACACCGCGCTCGGCCTCGCCATGGTCTTCGGCCGGTTCCTGCCGATCATCTTCGTGCTCGCGCTGGCCGGATCGCTGGCCAAGCAGGGCACCACCCCCGAGTCGATCGGCACGCTGCCGACGCACCGGCCGCAGTTCGTCGGCATGGTCGTCGGTGTCACGGTGATCCTGGTCGCGCTCACCTTCCTGCCCGCACTCGCACTCGGGCCGCTCGCTGAAGGAATCCACTGAAATGACCACTCCTACCGCTGAAGTCACCACCGTTCCCGACGAATTCAACGAGTCGAAGAAGCAGCTGGCACAGCACTCCAGCCGGGTTCCGCGCGGCGCGCTCGATCCCAAGATGCTGCTGACGTCCCTGCCGGACGCCGTGCGCAAGCTCGATCCGCGCACCATGTGGCGCAACCCGGTGATGTTCATCGTCGAGATCGGCGCCGTCTGGTCCACGATCCTCGCGATCGCCGACCCCACGTTCTTCGCATGGGCCATCGTCGTCTGGCTATGGCTCACCGTGATCTTCGCCAACCTCGCCGAAGCCGTCGCCGAGGGCCGCGGCAAGGCGCAGGCCGACACGCTGCGAAAAGCCAAGACCGACACCGTTGCCCGGCGGCTCGTGAACTGGTCACCCGGCGCTCGGATCATCGAGGAAGGTGTCGCCGCCCCCGAGCTGCAGCGCGGCGACCACGTCGTGGTCGAGGCAGGGCAGGTCGTTCCCGGCGACGGCGATGTCGTGGAAGGCATTGCCTCCGTGGACGAGTCGGCCATCACCGGCGAATCCGCGCCGGTGATCCGGGAATCCGGCGGTGATCGCTCGGCGGTGACCGGCGGCACCACCGTGCTGTCGGACCGGATCGTCGTCCGGATCACCCAGGAGCCGGGCAAGAGCTTCATCGACAAGATGATCGCCTTGGTCGAGGGCGCGAGCAGGCAGAAGACGCCCAACGAGATCGCGCTGAACATCCTGCTCGCCTCGCTCACCATCATCTTCGTGTTCGCGGTCGTCACCCTGCAGCCGCTGGCGATCTTCTCGAAGGCGAACAACCCTGGCGTGCCGGACACTTCGGCGTTGGACGTCAACGGCATCACCGGGATCGTGATGGTCTCGCTGCTGGTGTGCCTGATCCCGACGACCATCGGCGCACTGCTGTCCGCCATCGGCATCGCGGGCATGGACCGGCTCGTCCAGCGCAACGTGCTCGCCATGTCCGGGCGCGCGGTCGAGGCAGCGGGCGACGTGAACACACTGCTGCTCGACAAGACCGGCACCATCACCCTCGGCAACCGGCAGGCCTCGGATTTCGTGCCGATGCCCGGCATTTCGGCCGACGAGCTGGCGGATGCCGCGCAGCTGTCCAGCCTCGCCGACGAGACGCCCGAAGGCCGCTCCATCGTCGTCTACGCCAAGCAGGCATACAACAAGCGGGAACGCACCCCCGGCGAGCTGAAAGGCGCAACCTGGGTGGAATTCACCGCGCAGACCCGGATGTCGGGTGTCGATCTGTCCGACGGGCACCAGCTGCGCAAGGGCGCGGCCAGTGCGGTCATCGAGTGGGTGCGTGCCCAAGGCGGCGTGGTGCCCAACGAGGTCGGCGTCACCGTGGACGGCGTCTCCGCCTCCGGCGGCACCCCGCTGGTCGTCGGCGAGTTCAAGGACGGCACCGCGCGGCTGCTCGGTGTCATCCACCTCAAGGACGTCGTCAAGCAAGGCATGCGGGAACGCTTCGACGAGATGCGCAGGATGGGCATCCGCACCGTCATGATCACCGGCGACAATCCGTTGACCGCCAAGGCGATTGCCGACGAGGCAGGAGTCGACGACTTCCTCGCCGAGGCGACGCCGGAAGACAAACTGGCGCTCATCAAGAAGGAACAGGACGGCGGCAGGCTGGTCGCGATGACCGGTGACGGCACCAACGACGCGCCTGCGCTCGCCCAGGCCGACGTCGGAGTCGCCATGAACACCGGCACCTCGGCGGCCAAAGAAGCAGGCAACATGGTCGATCTCGATTCGGATCCGACCAAGCTCATCGAGATCGTCGAGATCGGCAAACAGCTGCTCATCACCCGAGGAGCGCTGACCACCTTCTCCATCGCCAACGACATCGCCAAGTACTTCGCGATCCTGCCCGCGCTGTTCATCTCGCTGTTCCCCGGCCTCGACACGCTCAACATCATGCGGCTGGCCAGCCCACAGTCGGCGATCCTGTCCGCGGTCATCTTCAACGCGATCATCATCGTCGCGCTGATCCCGCTGTCGCTGCGCGGCGTGAACTACACGCCGAGCAACGCGTCGAAGTTGTTGAGCCGCAACCTGACGATCTACGGCCTCGGCGGCATCATCGCGCCGTTCATCGGCATCAAGCTCATCGACCTCGTCGTCCAACTCCTCCCCGGGATGTCCTGATATGCGTATCTCCTCGTGGATCCGGCAGCACCTCGCGGCGTTGCGCGCGCTGCTCGTGCTCAGCGCGATCACCGGAATCCTTTATCCCCTCGCTGTTTTCGCGGTGGCACAGATCCCCGGCCTGCACGACAAAGCGGACGGGTCGCTGGTCAAAGTCGGTGACACCGTTGTCGGCTCCAGGCTGATCGGGCAGTCGTTCACCAGTGCCGACGGCAAGGCGTTGGTGCAGTACTTCCAGAGCCGTCCGTCGGCCGCGGGGTCCGCGGGCTATGACCCGACCGCTACGGCGGCGTCCAACCTCGGTCCCGAAAGCATTGTGGACACGTTGGACGCTGATCCGGCGAACGTGAAGCTCAGTCTGCTGTCCACCGTGTGCTCGCGGAGCAAAGAGGTCGGCGACCGTGAGGGGGTCGACGGCGCGCGCCCGTTCTGCACCGAAGACGGTGTTGGGGCGGTGCTCTCGGTGATCGGGCCGCGCGACGCCGACGGTCAGGTTTCGCATCCGACGCAGGTCGTGAGCGTCAACCAAGCGTGCCCGGCGGTGCCGTTCCTCGGTCACTACAAGGGTGTTCAGGTGCAGTGCGCTACTCCCGGCGAGGACTACTCGATGGGGCGGATCGTGCCGATCTTCGGCGATGCGTCGGTCGACACTCCGGTGCCTTCGGATGCAGTCACTGCCAGTGGTAGTGGGTTGGATCCGCACATCTCACCCAGGTATGCCGACCTCCAGGTCGCGCGAATCGCCAAGGCGCGCAACATCTCCGAGGATCAGGTCCGTCAGCTGGTGGCTGCGCACACCGACGGTCGGACGCTGGGGTTCCTCGGTGAGCCCCGGGTCAATGTCGTCGAGTTGAATCTCGATCTCGACCAGCGGTATCCGTTCCGCGGGTGATGAACCCGAACGAGGGCCGGTGACAGTGTCACCGGCCCTCGTGCTTTTCTAGGTGTCCTTCGCTTGCTGGGTATCTTCCGCGCGAGTTCCCAAGGGCAGCAACGGAAGATGCATCGTCAGGCAGAACGGATGCCCCGCCGGATCCAGCAGCACCCGCCATCGATCCGGCTGCGGCTGCGGCTCGGCCACCTTGGCGCCCAACCGCACCGCCTCCGCCTGCGCGACGTCCAGATCCTCGACGACGAGCTCGAAGTGAATATGATGCGGTGTAGCGCCACCCGGCCAGGTCGGCGGCTGGTAGTCCGCCACCCGTGCGGCACTCAACGTGCCCCGTTCGGTGTGCACTACCGCGATGTTCTCCGCGCGATAGACGATCTCACCCCCAAGTATTGCGGCCCAGAACGCCGCCAATTCCTCCTGATCCGCACAGTTCATCGTGATCAAACTCAACCGAGCGATAGTCACGTGATCATCCTACTTTCCGCGGTGGCGGTGCAGCTGATCGTCGAACCGGCACCGGCACTGGCGGATTGGTGGAGCGGCCGGAGGCTGCCGGTTCGGTTCACCAAACGCCCTCGCCGGCGGTGATTCCACCGGTCCGCGACCGTGCCTCCGTTCTGGATCCGGAGCAACCGGACCAACGAGGCGGGCAGCCGAACACCCAACTGCGCCTCCGCATCCTGAACCGCCGTGTCCGTGAGCGGAGCCAAGACGCCGTAGTCGGAGCCACCCCAGAACGACACCATCAACTCTTCAGCACTAGTCACGCCGCAGATCATACGAACAGCGGCCCAGTCGGGTCAGTCGTCGACTAGCAGTGCATAGAGGGCTTGGGCTCGGTCGTGTTCGCCGAAATCTTGCAGCGCGCCCGCGTATTTGAAGGCCAGGTTGTCGGCGTCACAGTCGTCCAGGCAGTTACGGAGCCAGTTCAACGTGAACTGGGTTGCGCCACCGGCTTGTACCGCGTTGACGGCGTCGAGACGCATCCCTTCGGCCTCAATGACGCAGCGAACGCCCGTGCAGGTATCGGCCAACAGCTCGGCGAGGTAGACGGCATACGCCAGCAGCTTGATCCCGCGAAAGGCAGGTTCCTCGCCGTCGTCCTCGGCCATCGATTCGATGACTCCTTGGAGAAAGAAGACGCTGTCGTCGGTACCGTCCAGGCGAGCGCCTCGGTCCCGTGCCCAATCCAGGAACCGATGCGCTTGCGCCAGAAGTTGATCACTCACCGTCGAATGGTACGTATCCGGCGGAGCGCAGCCGTCGATATTGCTTCCCCGACGTCAGACTTGTGACGTCGATGCGGCCAGCTCGGCCAGATGCTGCAGCGAGTTGGTGAGATGCTCGGGGCCGAACGGCGGGAACTGGATGTACTCCCGGATGTACTGCGGCACCGCCGACCAGTCGTAGGTGAGCGTCACCTCGGTCTCCGACGGACCAACCGGCACCAAGTCGTAATGCCAAGTCCAGCCACCGAATTCGAGGTGAGCGTCGTCACCCTTCTCCTGTCCTGGCAGCCAACCGATGGCGCGCGGCGCATCGAGCACCAGCACCTTGTTGGCCATCCGGTAGTGACCGTCGGGATGGTTCGGGTGATACATGTCGATCCGGAAGATCTGCCCCACCTCGGTCAACGGCGCCTGGTCGACAGCGTCCTGCACCCATCCGGTCCCGTCGATGGCGGAATGGGTTGTCGGATCGGCCAGCACCGCGAACACCCTGGCGGCTGGCACGGCGACGGACAAGGCGACTCTCACGGTTTCTTCGGACACGATCCGCACTCCTGGTGATCTCGGCCCTCCCGCAGGCGCGGAAGAACATTCTCTCCATGCAGACGACGCGACTCGGCGAAACTCATCGGTCCGGTTGTCGAAGCCCGCACAGCCGGATGGCGCCTGCGTCGATAGCGTTGTGGCCATGTTGCTGTGGATCAACGGCCCCTTCGGCGGGGGTAAGACCCAGACCGCGTTCGAGCTCCACCGACGGCTACCCGGCAGTGTTGTCTGCGACCCAGAGCAGGTGGGGTTCGGACTGCACCGGATGATGCCCGCGGCGCTTCGCGCCGACTTCCAGGACTACCCCAGCTGGCGACAAGGCGTGTTCGAGGTCCTCGACCACGTGCTACACCAGCACGACGGTGTGGTGATCGCACCGATGACGGTGGCCGATCCTCGCTACTTCGCCGAGACGGTGGGGCGGTTGCGCGAGTCCGGTCATGATGTGCGGCATTTCGCATTGCTGGCCGAGCGGGACACCGTGTTGAATCGGTTGCGTGACCGCGGGCTCGGGATCGCGCCCTTCTTACGCGCTGTCGGGCAGGGCGATATCTTGCTCCGCAGAGAACAGTTCGCTGTAGACAAACTCGACTATTGTCTCGAGCAGTTGAGCAAACCTGAATTCGCCGAACATATCTGGACCGACACGACCGCAGTGGCTGCCGTAGCCAATCGCATCGCCGCGACTGCCGGTGTGACGCTGTCAACCAACACCGACAGTCAGCTGCTCAGCAGATTGCGCCGCATAGCCGTCACAGTCCGCCACGCCCGCAGGTGAACAGCCGTGCGGGACCGGCAGATTCAGTTGTCCGACAACGGAAGCCGGACTTCGAACCGGGCACCCGAGTCCCGGTTCTGGACGGTTATGTCGCCATGGTGCGCCGCCACCAACCCGGCGGCAATCGCCAAACCCATGCCACTGCCGGTAGGTACGCCGTCGGCGGCCACCGGAGACCGCGCCGCGGTGCCGCGATAGGCAACTTCGAAGATGCGCGGCAAATCCTCTTCGGAGATACCGGGACCGGTGTCGTCCACCCGAGCCCACGCTTCCCCATCGTCCGCACCTGCGGAGATCGCAACCTCACCACCTGGCGGAGTGTGCGCGATGGCGTTGGACACCAAATTGGTGAGCACTCGGCTGAGCGCCTGATCGCTTGCGGCAACAACGATTCGGGCGTCGGGTTGCTCGGCACGCAGAGCGACCTTCGCGCGTTCCGCAGTGGGCCGGTTGGCGGCAAGCACTTCATCGATGAGCTCACGAAGGTCGACCGGTTCGAGGTCGAGCCGCAGCGCACCCGCATTGATTTTCGACATCTCGAACAGGTCATCGACCATCCGGGACAGCCGGTTGGTCTCGCAGCCGATCTGCTCGGCATACCGTGCGACGTCCTCGGCGCCACTGACAACCCCGTCTGACAGCGCTTCGGCCATCGCGCGGATCCCAGCGAGCGGAGTGCGCAGATCGTGGCTGACCCAGGCGACAAGCTCGCGCCGCGACTGCTCCGCGGCTCGCTCCTGCTCGCGGATCTGCTTTTCCCAGACAGTTTTTCGCGCCTGCTCCCGCCCGAGCAGGATCGCCGCGGGAACCGTGACGGCCGCGACGACAGCGAGCACGACGGCGTTGCGTTGCAGTTCGTGGGTGAACATCAGCCCGCTGACACCGATGATCCCCGCCAGCGTCGACAGCGTCGGAATCAGTACCAGCACAGCCATACTCGTGGTGAGCGACCGATTGCTGGTGGCGCGCAGGATCACCGCGCCGATCAGCACCACCGGCACCGAGCAGGCGAGCGAGTAGGCGATGAGCTGGGTGGTGTCCTCAGGCATCGGTGGCTCCGTTCCCGGTGCGCGCCCACGCGTAGCCGCGCCCCCACACCGTTTCGATGCGGTGCCGCTCGCCGAGCTTGGCGCGTAATCGCTTGATGTGCACGGTCACCGTGGACAGGTCACCGAAATCCCAGCCCCACACCTGGGCGAGCAACTGCTCCCTGCTGAACACCTGTTGCGGGTGTTGCAGTAGGAAGACCAGCAGATCGAATTCGCGCGGGGTGAGGTCGACCGGTGTGCCGTCGACCAGTGCCAGCCGGAACGCGGGCCGCGCCTCGATGCCGCCGTCGCGCAACACCGCTTCGTCGCTGTCCCGCACCGTTTTGGTACGCCGCAGCACCGACGCGACACGCAGCGCGAGTTCTCGTGGGCTGAACGGCTTGGTGACGTAATCGTCAGCGCCCGCCTCCAATCCGAGGACCCGATCGTCCTCGTCGCCGAGCGCGGTGAGCAGGATGACCGGTAGTTCCGGCCGTGGCCCTGAGCGGATCGCCCGGCAGATCTCGATGCCGTCCGGAGCGGGCATCATCACGTCGAGCACGGCCAGCTCGATCTCGTCTCCGAGATCGGCGAGCGCCGCAACTGTGCTTGGGCCGTCGTCGGTTTCCCGCACGGTCATGCCGTCTCGCTCGAGATAGCGGCGCACCACTTCTCGGACGACAGGATCGTCATCGGCGATGAGAACGGTCATCCGCGCACCTCGATTCGCAACTCATAGCGTCACCAATTCGTCAGGATCAGATGGACGAGCACCAGGGTGCCGATCGCTTGCACCGCAAGCCACACCCGGACGGTGGACCTGGGCAGGAACGCGGTCGCGGCGAGTATCCATATGTCGAAAGGTAACCAGATCCGTTCGGTTTCGGCCTTGCTCAGGCCGCTGATGTCCGCGGCAAGCACGGCAAGTATCCCGGCCGCGACCAACAAGGCGGTCGGATCGAGGGCTCGCAAGAGCCGCAGGGGCAGTGCGCGCGACAACGCCGCCGCGGTCGCGAGCCCGACCACGCAGACCGTCGCGGCCAGATTGCCCCACCACCAGTATGCGTAGGGTCGATCGCTGGCAATGCCCTGGTAGTAGCGCTGCACCACCAGGTGATACCCGTCGAGCCACCAGAATCCGGACACGGTGAAGGCGGCGGCGACCGCGAGCCCGCCCGCAATCATCGGCAGCAGCGGCCGGACGGTGCGGCCCGCGATCAGTACCGCCACCGCAGGAATCGCCAGCAACGCCAACCCGTAGCTGAGATACATGCCGAACCCGAACAGCACCCCCGAAACGATCGCGGCAAGGTGATTGCCTGCAGGCCGGGCAGCGATCGCGAGCAACGCGATCGCCCACGCGGTGACACCGGCGAACATCGCGTCCGCCGATACCGCGATCCAGATCGCGGCCGGTGCCAGCGTGAGAAATGGCAACGCGGCCCGCGCCCGCTCTTCGGCGCCGAGTGCCCGCAGCGTCACTGCCACCGCGGCGACTGCGCTGGTGCCGATCAGCATGCAGGCCAACCCGGCCCACGCCCCGCCGCCGAGGCCGATCCGGTCCAGCAGCACGAAGAACAGCAACGCACCCGGTGGATGCCCTGACACGTGCGTTGTCCACGAGTCCGGCTCGAAATCAAGGATGCGCGAAGAGAATTCGCGCATCATCGCGGCGATGTCGGTGACGCCGCCGACCTCGTGCAGGTACTCGTTGGAGTCGGTGAGCCGGTCGGTGAACCCGCGCGCCCAGCCGTCGACCATGGCGAGCGTGAACGCCCAGGCGATGGCCGTGCCCCACGCGGTCGCCAGCAGCGGCCGCCACGACATCCGCCGCGCGAGCGGCGGGCCTTGTGCGACGACGAGAATCGCGATGACGATCGCGGGGACGGTGCCCCAACCGATGTGCGGCAGCCACACCCCGAAGATCGGCGCGGCACCCGCGTACAGCTTGCTGCGCCAGTGTTCGCTGGCAATTCGCGGTACCACGAAGGCCGTCAGCACCAGCGCGGCCGCGATGCCCGCGCCGATGATGTCGCCGCGGCGGATCCGCGGCGAGGTCGCGGCCTCGGAGACGTCATGCACAGCTATCACCCTAGGGCGGGCAGCGGGCTGTTACCCCAGTTCCCGATGCTTTTCTGAACGATGTCACTGTTTCGTCACAGGTTTTTCGGCCGTTCTGCGGGCCCGACAGCCTACCGTCTGGATCGTGACTCGAACCCAGGTTGATCCGGACGGAGTGACCGTGGTTATTCCGTGCCGAGACGAAGCTGACGCGTTGCCGAATGTCCTCGCGGCCATCCCGGCCGGCTACCACGCCTTGGTCGTCGACAACGGTTCCACCGACGGAACCGCCGCTGTCGCCCGCGGCCGCGGTGCGATCGTGGTGCGCGAGGACCGACCGGGATACGGCGCCGCCGTGCAGGCAGGCATCGACGCGGCCCGCACCGAATTGATCGCGGTGCTCGACGGTGACGGATCGATGGATCCGGCCGAACTGCCCGAGCTCGTCGAATTGGTCCGTGGCGGAGCCGATCTCGCGGTCGGGCGGCGGCGGCCGACCACGGCAGGCGTCTGGCCGTGGCATGCGCGGCTCGGCAACCTTCTCGTCGCCCGCAGGCTGCGGCGGAAATACGGACTGCCGGTGCACGATATCGCCGCGATGCGAGTCGGCAGGCGGGCACGGATCCAGTCGCTCGGGCCGCTGCATCTGCGTTCCGGCTATCCGCTCGAGCTGCTCGTCGGGGCGGCGAGGGCGGGCTGGCAGGTGGTGGAGCGGGATATCGCGTATCGACCGCGCGCCGGTGGGGTGTCGAAGGTATCCGGCTCGTGGCTCGGCACGCTCCGTGCCACCAAAGACTTCCTGGCGGTGCTGCGATGAGTGGTTGTGCGACAACACTGTTGGTGATCGCGAAGGCGCCGATCGCCGGATTCGCCAAGACTCGGCTGACCCCGCCGCTGACATCTCGGGAAGCGGCGCAGGTCGCGGCGGCGTCGCTGCTGGATACGCTCGATTCGGTGCTGCGCAGCGATGTCGCCCATCGGGTGGTCGCGTTCACCGGCGACCTGGCGGCCGCCGAATCCAGCAGCGAAATCGCCAGGGCGCTCCGCCATTTCGAGGTGATTCCACAGCGTGGGATCGACTTCGGCGCGCGCCTGGCCAACGCGCATGCCGACGCCGGACGCCTCGGTGCGCCGGTGCTCCAGATCGGGATGGACACACCGCAGCTCGGCCCCGACGTATTGAGCGCCGCCGCTGCCGAACTCGCCGCAGACGATGCCGCGCTGCTCGGTCCAGCCGATGACGGCGGCTGGTGGGCGCTCGGCCTGCCGACGCCGCAACCGGCCAGAGTCCTTGCCTCCGTGCCGATGTCGACCGACCGGACCGGTGAGCTGACACGAGAGGCGTTGCAACACTGCGGTTGTCGGGTGCGCTCGTTGCCCCGATTCAGCGATGTGGACACCTACGCCGACGCGCAACGTGTTGCCGCGGAATCCGACGGACGTTTCGCGGCGATCATGCACGAACTGGCCCGACCCGGATTGGTATTGCGATGAGCGGCAAAGGCTTCGACGTTTTCGAACGCACCCTGGCGGGCGAGCGCTGCTGGGTACGCACGAGCAACGGCACGCGGCAGCCACTACCGACCGACCGCTGGCTCGGCGTGGCAGGCGGTGCCGACCACCGTGCCGATACCGCACTGATCTGCTGCTGTGACGGACCGACTGTGGATCTGGGTTGTGGGCCGGGACGGTTGACCGCGGCGCTGCTGCAGCGTGGCGTGCCTGCCCTCGGCGTGGACGTATCACCGATGGCGGTCGCCATCAGCAGGTTTCGCGGTGCTCCCGCCTTGCACCGAGACCTGTTCGGGCCCTTGCCCGGCGCGGGTCGATGGTCGTATGCGCTGCTGGCCGACGGCAACATCGGCATCGGCGGTGATCCGGAACGCATCCTCGCGCGCACCGGCGACCTGCTCGCCTCGGACGGGATCGCGATCGTCGAATTCGACCGTCCCGGTACCGGTTCGGTCACCAGGCAGCTCCGGCTGGAGTCGCCGTCCCGCATCGGATCGTGGTTTCCGTGGGCAAGCGTCGGGATCGAACACGCGGACCGACTGGCCGCCGCGACCGGGTTCCAGGTGCTCACCACCGCTGAAGTCGCAGGCCGGTACATCGCGTGGTTGCGGCGAGACGACCGCGCCGTCCGGGCGGTGGCGTGATGAGCGTGCGCGAGACCGATACGGCGAAGCTCGGGCACGTATCGACTGCGCGCGGACCCGAGGTGGCCAGCCGGGTGGGGATCGTGCTCGGCGTTGCGATCCTGATCTGCTTCTGCACCGGACTGCTCAGCCACTGGATTCAGCACCCGCCCAGCTGGTTCTGGTGGCCCGCGCATCCGGTGTGGCTGTACCGGGTGACCCAGGGCGCGCATGTGATCTCCGGTGTCGCGGCGATCCCGCTCTTGCTGGTGAAGCTGTGGGCGGTGTACCCGAAGTTGTTCCAGCGGCCGTTGATCGGCTCGCCGTTGCGTGCGCTGGAGCGTGGTTCGATCGCGCTGCTCGTCGGGGCGATCCTGTTCGAGTTGGTCACCGGGCTGCTGAATATCGCGCAGTACTACCCGTGGAAGTTCTTCTTCCCCACCGCGCATTACGCGATGGCCTTTGTGGCAGTGGGTGCGTTGGCGGTGCACCTGGCGGTGAAGTTGCCGGTGATCAGGGACGCATTGAGTCGGCCTCTCGAGCTCGCGGAATCCGCCGATGCGGGTGGTAGAAGGCATGTTTCGCGGCGGGCTGTGCTCACCGCGGCCTGGGTGTCGGCCGGTGCCGCCTCGCTGGTGGTCGCTGGGCAGACAGTGCCGTTCCTGCGGTGGGCTGCTGTCCTGGCGCCGCGGAGTGGCGAAGGGCCGCAGGGGCTTCCGGTCAATCGGTCAGCCACGGCCGCGGGTGTAGTCGATCGCGCTCGTGATCTCGCCTATCGCCTCACCGTCGTGGTCGGCGACCGCAGACGTCAGTTCACCAGGGACGAATTGCTTGCCATGCCCCAGACACACGCACGACTCCCCATCGCCTGCGTCGAAGGATGGAGCGCCTCCGCCGAATGGACCGGCGTGCGGCTGCGCGATCTGCTTGCCGCGGTCGGCGCATACCCCGGCGGTGACGTGCTGTTCCGTTCGCTCGAGACCAGCGGGATCTACCGCAGCTCCGTTCTCCCGCAACGGCACGCGGTCGACGCGGAGACACTCGTCGCACTGTCGTTGAACGGCGAAACGCTCGACATCGACCACGGCTACCCCTGCCGGCTGATCGCGCCGAGCCGACCCGGCGTGCTGCAAACCAAATGGCTGTCGACGATCGAGGTGCTGCCGTGATCGCGATCCGAATCCTGCTGGTACTCGTCGGAATCTGGCTCGGCTGGTACGGGATCGGCCTGCTGCTCGACTTCCCACGAGCCGACCTGATCTCCATCGCGCTCTGGTTCGGCGGTGCGATCCTGCTGCACGACGCGGTCTTCGCGCCGCTGTCCGCCCTCGTCGGCGTCACCGCACGACGCATCCTGCCCGGACCATGGTGGGGACTTGCCGCCTGTGGCGCCGTCTGCACCGTCGCGCTCGTGCTGATCGCCGCCCCGGTACTCGGCCGCGGCCACGCCATGCCGGACAACCCGACCGTGCTCGACCGAAATTATCCACTCGGCCTCACCACCGCGATCACACTGATCTGGGTGCTGGTCGCCCTCGCCGCCGCAACCAGATTCCGCCGCACCAGGACCTCGCCCGACACCGCCACACCGAGGAGCACACGATGACCACCTATGACGATCTGCGCGCAGTGTTCATCAACTGCACGCTCAAGCGCTCGCCGGAGGTGAGCAACACCCAGGGCCTCGTCGACATCAGCGCCCGGATCATGGAGAAGAACGGCGTCACCGTCTCCCAGGTCCGCGCGGTCGACCACGACATCGCCTTCGGCGTCTGGCCCGATATGACCGAACACGGCTGGCCAACGGACGAATGGCCCGCACTGCAGCGCCAAGTCATGGATGCCGACATCCTTGTCATCGCGGGACCGATCTGGTTGGGCGACAACAGTTCTGTCACCAAACAGGTCATCGAACGGCTCTACGCGAACTCATCCATCCTCAACGAGCGCGGGCAGTACGCCTACTACGGCCGCGTCGGTGGTTGTCTCATCACCGGCAACGAAGACGGTGTCAAGCACTGCGCCATGAACATCCTCTACAGCCTGCAGCATCTCGGCTACACCATTCCGCCGCAGGCGGACGCGGGGTGGATCGGTGAGGCAGGGCCGGGGCCGTCCTACCTGGATCCCGGTTCCGGTGGGCCCGACAACGACTTCACCAACCGCAACACCACGTTCATGACCTGGAACCTTCTGCACCTCGCCCGAATGCTCAAGGACGCCAACGGGATCCCCGCGCACGGAAATCAGCGGTCGGAATGGGACGCGGGATGTCGGTTCGACTTCGAGAACCCGGAATATCGGTAGTTCTGCCTGCGGTCGAGAGTCGCACCATCAAGATGTTGCACCAGAACATATTTCGCGATGCTCAGCTGCGCTCACATGGGATGCTGAACGATTCCATTCGAGCAAAGGAGGCAGTCGTGGGGGGGCGAATCCGCGGAAGGTGGCGGCTCGGGTGGTCGTCAGTGGACGATGAACGCGCGCGACACCATCCTGAACGAGCTTGCGCAGGAGCTGCGGCCCATGTCGGAGGGTGTGGGGTGGTTCGAAAGTCTTGATGACGATGAACAATTCGATGTTCTGCGCTACCTGGCTGAGTATTGCCGTCAGGCGCGCGCAACTGTTGATGATGGGGTGGAGAGCATCCGACGATCCGGCATACGACCGACTCACACGCCGGCGGTGCTCATCACACGCGGGCAGTTGAACGTGCAGCTGCAAAAGATCCTCGAGCTGCCCCACAACGAGCGGGTCAAAGCGTTCCGTTTGTTGGTCGCGTTGCTTGGTGTGGCGGACGAGCGCAGGCGTGCACGGTACTGCGTCGATGGGTGTAGCCACATTTGGCACCAGTTGGGCCTGGCCGGGAGATCGGAACAGCAACTGCGAGTGACCGGGCGGCAAGCTCCTCGCGGTGGGGGCCTTTCAGGATAGAAGGCTAGAACTGCCACGCTATTCACGCGGGACTGAGGCAGGCCCGATTGCTGGGCAGTCCTGGTGGTCTGCCCAGTTCGGTCGCGCCCGTTGGCGTTACCCGTCGGGGTCGCCTTGGAGGGC